>JBIIIC010000008.1:0-132969 GCA_044235095.1 Prochlorococcaceae cyanobacterium
CTTGATCCGCAACGACAGAGGGGCGGGCATCGCGGGGCTCCAGACCGGGATCGGGAGCCCTGTTGTCGCGTCCTGAGACCCGCCTATGTAGTTGCGCGGTCCCGCCTATCTAATCGTCGCCGAGCAAGCCACGCACGCACCGCAAGCAAGCCAGGCAACAGTTTCTGGCCGTGGCCAAGAAGAAGCGCCCCCGGATTAACAAGATCCGCAAAGCGATCAAGCAACAGCTTGGCCATCTCAAGCGTAATCTGGCCAGCATCGATGCCCTGTCTGCCTGTGGGGCAAGCCTTCTGGCGTCTGGGCGATACGTCTATCAGAAGCTGTTGGTTGTCAGCGAGCTGGTCCGCCAGCAGAACATTCTTTTTCACTCGGAAAGCAGAAGCATTCCTGCTCGCATCGTCAGCCTCTGCCAAGCACACATCAGGCCAATTGGTCGCGGCAAGGCGAGGTGCAATGTTGAGTTTGGCGCCAAGATTTCAATCTCTGTCACCGGCGACGGATTCACCTTTCTTGATCGACTGAGCTTTGAGCCCTATAACGAAGGGGAAGATCTGAAAGCTCAGGCCCAAGCCTATCGACGCCGATGCGGCTACTATCCAGGGGTGATTTGCGCTGATCAGCTCTACCGCACAAGATCAAATCGTGCATTCTGTCAGCGTCACGGCATTCGGTTGAGTGGCCCACGTCTTGGGCGCCCGAAGAACGATCCAGAGTTGGTAGCGGCTGAGAGGCGGCAGTTCATCAATGACCAAAGGCAACGCAACGCTGTTGAGGGCAAAATCGGCCAAGGCAAACGTCGCTACGGATTGGGCTTGATCCGTGAGAAGCTCTCTGCGGCACAGGCTTCATCCATCGCGATGAATATCCTGGTCATGAACCTCCAGAAGCTGCTGGAGCTTCTTTTTGTCTTTTTTGCTTTGTGGTGGCAGCTCTTGGCCTCCACTGCCAGCGCTCAGAGTTCCAACAGCGGGAGCCTGAGTTATCAACTGAGTGGAGCGTGAGGATCACTCAGCTGCTGACCAGCCCATGCAGGTTCGCTGCCTCTTCTCCGGGGCTCACTTTCTCAGGAGGCCCCACGTCGCGAGCATCGTATTGGGCTGGGCCTCCCCGTTGACATTTGTGTTGGCAAACAAGCCATCGCCACTGGAACGCTGCTGAACATCTCCATGAGTGGAGCCCGCATTCAGCTATCTGGGGACTGTGATCTCTCAAGCTTGAGCTGCAATACCAATCGTCGTGTTGGCAATACCTACCTACCGGCAAGCATGCTTTTTGCACCCAACACTGCAACTGATAAAGCCTCTACATCAATGGACATGGCTGCCCAGTTTGATGAGTCTGACCTGGAGATCAAATGTTCAATTATAGAACTTGCCTTCAACGGCCAATATGCTCCAGCAAACCAACCCCAGGCTATTTCATCGCTGGGAACAATTCGTGGAATCCTGCAGTGGCTGTTTGGCTGATCAGCTGGGGCCATCGCTGTATTAATGTGCAATTGAGCCCCAACATTCCTCATTACCAGTTCAGCCCATGCAGCTTGGGCAATGGTGCTGTTTTAAAGGTGGTGGCAAAAAGGCGAGGAATCCGGCGACTGTTATACACACGAAACTCACGCACCACGCTTGCCCCCTCCTCACGCACAGCCTGGTTGAGCACCACTGAACCCTCCGGATCAGAAACAGAGCGATGGAATGTGCCAGGAGGAATGCGCAGGATGTCACCTCCGGATTCCAGCCTCACAATGTGATAAGGATAATTCCAACCAAAATTCACAAGATAGAAGGTGCGCCCACCATGCAGCGCCAACAGATTGTCTTCCTGATGGGGGTGGAGATAAAACTGCCAGGCTCCTGTTTTGTCCTCATCCGGAGGACTCACGGCCGGACCAGAGTGAATCACTAGATCGCGGGCATTCGAGCTGGGCACGGTGATATCAAAAAACCGCACCGCCGGAGTGTCTCGAAACTTCTCGTAGGGGATGAGTTCAAACATTGGCGCCGACTTCGGCAATGCGGCGGACATGGCAGGAAATGCCCAAGGGGAGTTCAATCATGGGCAGTGAACCGAACGGCATCGACACCTAACCGTCGCGACGACTACACAAATCGCCTTGACGGTAGACAGTTTCCAGGGCGGAACAGTTTTCAGGCCGATCGAGCATCGCCAGCCGAAAGCCCACCCCAGGCCCGCCACAAGCCCATTCCAGCCCAGAGCCTAGACAGAGCCTGCCCAGAGCAGGGTCAAAAGGGAATCGGCATCTCCACCGCCGCAGGGGCCGGAGCGCAGCTGGCCACCCGCTGGTTCACCACCTCCCCGATCACCACGATCGAGGGAGACGCCAGGCCCGCGAGAGCCACCTCAGCCGCCAGCTCCCCCAGCTCTGCAATCACCCAACGCTGGCCCTGCACCGTGCCCTGCTGCACCGCCGCCGCTGGCGTTGCCGGATCCAGGCCCCCTGCCATCAGCTCCGCGCAGATGTGCGGCAGGTTGTGCAGACCCATGTAGATCACCAGGCCGTCGCTGCTGCGTGCCAGACCACGCCAATCCACTCCCGGCCGCCGCTTGTCGATCTCCTCATGGCCCGTCACGAACGTGACCGAGCTCCCTGCCCGGCGATGGGTCACCGGAATCCCCACATAGGCCGGTGCAGCTATCCCTGCCGTGACACCCGGAACCACCTCCACCGCCACGCCATGGCGCTCCAGGTGCGCAGCCTCCTCTCCCCCCCGGCCAAACAGAAACGGATCTCCTCCCTTCAGCCGCACCACACACCGGCAGCGCCCCGCCAGCTCCACCAGCACAGCATTCGTGCTGGGCTGGGGCACCGAATGGTGGCCACGGCGCTTACCCACAAAATGCCGCTCGGCCGTCGCAGGCACCAGCGCCAGCACCTCCCGCGGCACCAGCGAGTCGTACACCAGCGCATCACACTGCTGCAGCAGCCGCTGCGCCTTCACCGTGAGCAGGTCCGGATCACCAGGCCCGGCCCCCACCAGATACACGGTGCCGTTCAGATCGGGGCCATTCAGATCGGGGCCGTTCAGGCTGGGGCCGCTCAGATCGGTGCCGATCGGGCGCTCAGCAGCGGATCCAGCACTCACGGCAAGGCCTCCAGTTCGGTCACCAGCAGCTGGCGCAACGCCGGTCGGTGCAGCAGCGGGGGGCCAACCCGATCAGCGAGTTGATCGGTGAGCCGGTTGGCCGCCAGGGCCAGGGGCAGAGCCGGGACAGCGGGGGGCAGCTGCAGATCCGCAAGATGCTCGGAACTGTATGGAGTAGCCAGGCAACGGGCACCGCAGCTGCGCTCGAGATGGGCCAGATAGCGCGCCGCCAGCGGGCCCTCCACCGGATGGTGCAGCAGCAGTGGAGCCGCCCCCAGGCGCTGCAGCTCCTGGCGCAACCCCCGCTGCCAGCTGGGCCAGGCCCCCAGAAACGGCCTGTGCTGCAGCCGCACCTGCCCCCGCCAGTGGCGCACGATCGCCGGCAGGTCATGGCGCACATGGCCACCCGGCAGCAGCAGCAACGGCACCAGGATCAGTCCCCGACCCAAGCGCAGCAGCTCGGCCGGCGGCGGCGGCTCAACGGCGGTCAGCGCCTGCAGGCGCACAGGTGCCCCACGCCGCTGCTCCAGGTCAACCACCATCTCCTCCAGCTCCGGCGGCAACATCCCGCCGCTGCGGCCGTGCACCACCAGCAGCAGGGGGGTAGCGGTGGCCTGGGGAGCTGGCAGGGGTGCAAGCGCGTTCGACTGACCCCATGCTGCCGCCCGTGCGGATCCCGCGGCGGCCATAACGTGTGAGCCTTCCGGCGCTCCAAACGATGCCTCGCCCGCTCACCCCTGCCCTGGCATCGCTGATCGGCAGGTTCGGGCCCAACCCCTGCCCCGACGCGGCCAAGCCCTGATCCCCGCTCCTGCCTGAGCCCCCATCCTGAGAGTTCACCGTGCGGCTGCAGCGCCCCTCCACGTATTTCTGCGCCTTTCTCACCCTGCTAAACGACCGGCTGGGCGAAACACTGATCTTTCCGCTGCTGCCCTTTCTACTGGCCAGCTTCACCAGCGACGGCCGGGTGCTCGGCCTGCTCACAGGCAGCTACGCCATTGCCCAGTTCGCCTTCACCCCACTGATCGGCGCCCTCAGCGATCGCTTCGGCCGCAAACCGGTGATCGCCGTGTGCGTCGCTGGCTCCGTGCTGGGCCTGGCCCTGTTTGCCTTCACCGTGAGCACCGACTGGCAGGCCATCCCCTGGGCGGCCGGCACCAGCCTGCCGCTGGGTCTGCTGTTCGTGGCACGGCTGATTGATGGCGTGAGCGGGGGCACAGCCGCCACCGCCGGTGCTGTGCTGGCGGACATCTCCCCGCCCGAACGTCGGGCGAAAGCCTTCGGCCTGATCGGCGTGGCCTTTGGCCTGGGTTTCATCCTCGGGCCGGCGCTGGGTGGCCTGCTCGGCCGCATCAACGTGAACCTGCCACTGCTGGTGGCGGTGGCGGTGGCAGCTCTCAACCTGGTGCTGGTGATCACGGTGTTGCCGGAGACCCACCCGAGCGAGGCCCGCATCCCGCTGCCACGCAAGCGGGAGCTGCAGCCCTTCACCCAGCTGGCCCGCGTGTTCGGCAACCCCCAGGTCCGTCGCCTCTGCGCCGCCTTCTTCCTTTTCTTCCTGGCCTTCAACGGCTTCACCGCCGTGCTGGTGCTGTATTTCAAGCAAGCCTTCGACTGGGGGCCTGGACTGGCGGGCGCCGCCTTTCTGGTGGTGGGCGTGGTGGCCACGGTGGTGCAGGGCGGCCTGATCGGACCGCTCGTGAAGCGCTTCGGCGAGTGGCGCCTGAGTCTGTCGGGGCTCGGTTTTGTGATCGGCGGCTGTCTGCTGATCGCCCTGGCCAGACCCAGCAACGCCTCGGCCCTGGTGTTCACCGCCGTCGCCCTGCTCGCCCTCGGCACGGGACTGGTGACACCCTGCCTCCGCTCTCTGGTGTCGCGACGGCTGGACGACTCAGGTCAGGGAGCTGCCCTGGGCAGCCTGCAGGGCCTGCAGAGCCTCGGCAGCTTCATCGGCCCACCGCTGGCCGGCCTGGCCTACGAAACTATGGGACGCCAGAGTCCGTTCTGGCTGGGGATGCTGCTGCTGGGGGCCGTGATCCAGCTCGTGGCCGGCGGGCTGAGGCGGCAATTCACAGAATCCGCAGAAAACGGTATTAGCAATCACGTCAGCAAAAGACATCAACCCTGATCGGTGTTGATGTGAGCATCGCTACAGGAAATTTTCCATTTCCAGTGGGTGCATCCCTTGATGCGGTGCTACATTCTCGCCAAATCCAATACGGAGGCCTGGGTGTGGGGACGCCTATGCATTCCGCTCCAGGCAAGTCTGAAAAGACTCCCTTGCGAGCGGCATCCATACGAATTCATGCGGCAAACGCAACGCCTGGTCGAATCACCGAGCCAGCCGGATCCACCGCATCGCGGACTTCAAAAACTGCGCCATCTGCCAACCGCCAGGCCTCTGCACCCCGTGCCTCAGGTGCAACCCGCCAGGGAGGGCGCATCGGCGCCGACAGCATTGGTTGGTACCTGAGCACCATCGGTCGCGTTCCTCTGCTCACGCCAGCGGAAGAGATTGAACTGGCTCACCATGTGCAGGCAGGCAAGCGACTTCAAGAACTCCCCCCAGCCGAGCTCACCGCCAAACAGAAGCGCCTGATCCGCATGGGGCAGCGGGCGCGCGATCGGATGATGGCAGCCAATCTGCGTCTTGTTGTCAGCGTTGCCAAGAAGTATCAGAATCAGGGCCTGGAGCTCCTGGATCTGGTGCAGGAGGGCGCGATCGGCCTGGAGCGAGCCGTCGACAAATTCGATCCGGCCATGGGCTACAAGTTCTCCACTTACGCCTATTGGTGGATACGCCAGGGAATGACCCGGGCCATCGACAATTGCGCCCGCACCATCCGCCTGCCGATCCATATCAGCGAGAAGCTTTCGAAGATGCGGCGGATCAGCCGCGAGCTCTCCCATCGCCTTGGCCGCCAGCCCAACCGGCTGGAGCTCTCCCACGCCATGGACATGAAGCCGGAGGAGCTGGAGGAGTTGATGGCCCAGACCGCCCCCTGCGCCTCACTGGATGCCCACGCCCGCGGCGACGAGGACCGCAGCACCCTGGGTGAGTTGATCGCCGATCCCGCCAGCGGCGAGCACTTCGACTCCATGGATCGCCACCTGCAGAAGGAGCACCTCGGCACCTGGCTCTCCCAGCTCAACGAGCGCGAGCAGAAGATCCTGCGCCTGCGCTTTGGGCTTGAGGGCAGTGAGCCGCTGACCCTCGCCGAGATCGGTCGCTTGATCAACGTGTCGCGCGAACGCGTACGGCAGCTCGAGGCCAAGGCCATCATGAAGCTGCGACTGATGAGCAACCTGCAGCAGGCTGCCTGACGGCTAGACCGGGCCGTAGACGCCCGAGGATGCGGGAATGCCGTACTGGCAGCAACTGCCGTTCTGGCAGCACCAACTGATCGGCATCGCGGCGGTAGCGCTCTGGCTGGCGCTGCTCGCCATCGCCGCATCGGCAGTACGCCGCCACTGGAATGGCCAACGCGAATGGAGTCGCAAACTCGTGCACATCGGCACCGGCGCCGTGGTGCCCCTGGCCTGGTTGTGCAGCATTGATCGCAGGATTGCGATTCCCGCCGCCGGCTTGATCACCCTGCTGGCCGCCCTCAACCACCGGATGCGCGTGATTCCGGCGATCGAAGACGTGGGCCGCCACAGTTACGGCACCATCGCCTATGGCGCCTCGATCACCGGCCTGCTGCTGCTGTACTGGCCGGCGGAGCCGGCTGCCGTTGCGGCGGGAGTGCTGGTGATGGCCCTGGGTGATGGTCTGGCCGGATTGCTGGGTCCCCTGGTGCCCTCCGCCAGCTGGAGCATTTGGGGTCAGCGCAAGTCAGTGGTGGGCACCGGTGCCATGGCGGGCGGCAGCCTGGCCATGCTGCTGCTGGTGCAACGGCTGGCCAGCGCCGGCGGCCATCCCCATCCATCTCTGGCGGGTTTGCTCACGATCACGGCGATCGCCGTCCTGCTGGAGCAGGTGGCGATCGCCGGTTTCGACAACTTCAGCGTGCCCGTGGTCAGCGGCTGGCTGTGGCACAGCCTCAGTTCATCCGGCCATTAAGCCAGGAGCATGGCCTCGCAGCGGCGTTCCCAGTCGCGCTGACTGCCCAGACCCGCCACCACCAGTCGATCGACCGGCTCCTCCCGCAGCCGCAACTGCCACTGGCGGATCAGATCGGCCCGTTCCAGCCAGGCACCCATCACCGCCTGGTGAATCGCCTCGAGGTCCCACTGGCGCTGGGCGGCGATCCCGCCGGCCCAGACCAGCAGATCATCCAGCTGAAAGGGGCGAAAGCCAGCAAAGGCCGGCCCCGCAGCAGGCTGTTGCCCCCCCTGCTCGAGATAAAAGAGCTGCAGGGGATCGGAAAGGCCACAGAACTGGAGCAAATAGGTCATCACCGACCTCCGGAATACTGATTCTCACGCTATCCAGACCCGTCCAGGAAACTGTTCAACGGGAACACGTGTTGAGCTCTGTCATACATCGGCACTCCCATCTTGCGAGTGCCAGATGATGCAGATCAGAGACTACCGATCAGCAGGAATCAGGCCGCCGCCACCGGCTGGCGATCGCCCGCATGGCGCACCGCAGCAGCGAGCTGGTCAAGAACGACGGCCGTGGTGTCGAGATCGATGCAGGCATCCGTGATGCTCTGGCCGTAGGTGAGCTGGGAGCGGTCAGCGCAGAGCTTCTGGTTGCCGGCCACCAGGTGGCTTTCCAGCATCACCCCCATTACGTGATGGGAGCCGCCGCGCACCTGCTCAGCCACCTGCTCGGCCACCTCCGCCTGCCGCCGGTAGTCCTTGTTGGAATTGCCGTGGCTGCAGTCCACCATCAACCGACTGGGCAGGCCGGCCTTCTCCAGTTCGGCGGCGGCGGTCTCAATCGCCTCCGGGTGGTAGTTGGTGCCCCGGCTGCCACCGCGCAGCACCACGTGGCCATCGGGATTGCCGGTGGTGGTGATGATCGAGGCGTAGCCGTCCTGGTTGATGCCGAGGAAATGGTGAGGACGGGAGGCTGCCTCCACGGCGTTGATGGCCGTGCCGATGCTGCCGTCGGTGCCGTTCTTGAACCCGATCGGCATCGACAGGCCCGAAGCCATCTCCCGGTGGGTCTGGCTCTCCGTGGTGCGGGCGCCGATCGCCGTCCAGCCGATCAGGTCAGCGATGTACTGGGGCACCACCGGATCGAGCAGCTCGGTGGCCGAGGGCAGGCCCATCTCGGCCACGTGCAGCAGCAGGCCACGGGCCAGGCGCAGGCCCGTGTTGATGTCGTAGCTGCCATCGAGGTGGGGGTCATTGATCAGCCCCTTCCAACCCACCGTGGTGCGCGGCTTCTCGAAATACACCCGCATCACCACTTCCAGGGCATCGCGGTGACGGTCCCGCAGCGCCGCGATGGCGCTGGCGTACTCCTTGGCAGCCCCCACGTCGTGCACCGAGCAGGGGCCCACGATCACCAGCAGGCGCGAGTCGCGGCCATGCACGATGGCCTGGATGCGCTCGCGTGCCTGCTGCACAGTGGCGGCGGAGCGCTCGGTGATCGACAACTCGCGGTGCAACACGGCCGGCGGCACCAGGGGCCGTGTCTCCACCACATGCAGATCTGAGGTGGTGGCGTGCATGGGATCGGGCTGCCTGAGGTGCCGGTCGAGAACATCCAAGCCTAGACAGCCGATCCCGGCGAGCAGCTTCTGCAGCCATTGCCACCATCACCGGGCCCGGCGGCCAAGAACAATGGAGGCATCGTTCTGAGTGAGGGGCCCCGGGCCCCGCCTACGCCGCATGTCCGCCAGCACCTTCCTTGCCGACTACCGCGCCGCCGCCGCCGAGCGCCAGGCCCTGGGAGTGCCGGCCCTGCCCCTCAGCGCCGAACAGACAGCCGCCCTCACCGAGCTGCTGAGCGCCCCCCCGGCTGGCGAGGAGCCTTTCCTGCTGGAGCTGCTCAGCGAGCGCATCCCTCCCGGTGTGGATGAGGCCGCCTATGTGAAAGCCAGCTGGTTGCTGGCGGTGGCCAAAGCGGAAGCAGCCAGTCCGCTGGTGAGTCCCGTGGAGGCGGTAAAGCTGCTGGCCACCATGATCG
The DNA here is from genome assembly GCA_044235095.1 of Prochlorococcaceae cyanobacterium. GTDB lineage: Bacteria > Cyanobacteriota > Cyanobacteriia > PCC-6307 > Cyanobiaceae > NIES-981. Next base: position 9,190 of record JBIIIC010000008.1, read on the forward strand.
GCGGCTACAACGTGGGCGGCCTGATCGAGCTGCTCTCCAGCCACGATGCCGCCATCGCCGCGGCTGCTGCCGAGGGTCTGAGCAAAACCCTGCTCGTCTACGACGCCTACCACGACGTGCTGGAGCTGGCGGAAACCAACGCCTACGCCAAGCAGGTGACAGACAGCTGGGCCAACGCTGAGTGGTTCACGGCCAAGCCGGAACTGGCCGGAGAGATCACGGTCACGGTGTTCAAGGTGGAAGGCGAGACCAACACCGACGACCTCTCCCCCGCCACCCACGCCACCACCCGGCCCGACATCCCCCTGCACGCCCAGGCGATGCTGGAGACCCGCATGCCCGGCGGCCTGGCACTGATCGCTGAACTGAAAACCAAGGGCCACCCCGTGGCCTATGTGGGCGATGTGGTGGGCACCGGCAGCTCGCGCAAATCAGCGATCAACTCGGTGCTCTGGCACACCGGCACCGACATCCCCCACGTGCCCAACAAGCGCAGTGGCGGCGTGATCCTGGGGGGCAAGATCGCGCCGATCTTCTTCAACACCGCTGAAGACTCCGGCGCCCTGCCGATCGAATGCGACGTGACTGCGCTGCAAAGCGGCGATGTGATCACGATCCGCCCCTACGACGGCACGATCGAGCGCGCTGCCGGCGAGCCGAACGCCGGGGAAATCGTGGCCCGCTTCGAGCTCAAGCCGAGCACGATCACCGATGAGGTGCGCGCCGGCGGCCGCATCCCCCTGCTGATCGGCCGCTCCCTGACCGACAAGGTGCGCGCCCAGCTGGGCCTGGCGCCCTCCGAGCTGTTCATCCGTCCAGTGGCCCCGACCGACACCAGCAAGGGCTACACCCTGGCCCAAAAGATGGTAGGCAAGGCCTGCGGCCTGGCGGGCGTGCGCCCGGGCACCAGCTGCGAGCCGCTGATGACCACCGTGGGCTCCCAGGACACCACCGGGCCGATGACCCGCGACGAGATGAAGGAGCTGGCCTGCCTGGGCTTCAGCGCCGATCTGGTGATGCAGAGCTTCTGCCACACCGCGGCCTATCCCAAGCCGGTGGACCTCAAGACCCACGCCGAGCTGCCCGATTTCATGGCGTCGCGCGGCGGCGTCGCCCTCCGCCCCGGCGACGGCATCATCCACAGCTGGCTCAACCGCATGCTCCTGCCCGACACGGTGGGCACCGGCGGCGACAGCCACACCCGCTTCCCGCTCGGCATCTCCTTCCCGGCCGGCTCGGGCCTGGTGGCCTTCGCCGCCGCCATCGGCGCCATGCCACTCGACATGCCCGAATCGGTGCTGGTGAAGTTCACCGGCTCCCTGCAGCCGGGCGTGACCCTGCGGGATGTGGTGAATGCGATCCCCTATGTGGCGATCCAGCAGGGACTGCTCACGGTGGCCAAGGAGGGCAAGAAAAATGTCTTCAACGGCCGGATCATGGAGATCGAGGGGCTGCCCGATCTCAAGCTTGAGCAGGCGTTTGAACTCACGGACGCCACGGCCGAACGCTCCTGCGCCGGCAGCACGATCAAGCTCTCGGTGGAGACGGTGAGCGAATACCTGCGCAGCAACGTGGCGCTGCTCAAGAACATGATCGCGCGCGGGTACGGGGATGCCCGCACCCTGGCCCGCCGCATCAAGGCGATGGAGGCCTGGCTGGCCAACCCGGTGCTGCTGGAGGCCGATGCCGATGCCGAGTACGCGGCCGTGATCGAGATCGACCTGGATCAGATCACCGAGCCGATCCTGGCCTGCCCCAACGATCCCGACAACGTCAAGCTGCTGAGCGAGGAAGCCGGCAATCCGATCGATGAGGTGTTCATCGGCTCCTGCATGACCAATATCGGCCACTACCGCGCCGCCGCCAACGTGCTCCAGGGCCAGGGCGAGAACGCGGCGCGCCTGTGGGTGTGCCCGCCCACCCGCATGGACGAGGAGAAGCTCAAGGAGGAGGGCTATTACGCCATCTTTGAAGCGGCCGGCTCCCGGATGGAGATGCCCGGTTGCTCACTGTGCATGGGCAACCAGGCCCGGGTGGAAGACAACACCACCGTGTTCTCCACCAGCACCCGCAACTTCAACAACCGCCTCGGCAACGGCGCCCAGGTGTACCTGGGCAGCGCCGAGCTGGCGGCGGTGTGCGCCCAGCTGGGCCGCATTCCCTCCAAGGAGGAGTATCTGGCCATTGCCGCTGAGAAGATCGATCCCTATGGCGCAGAGCTCTACCGCTACCTCAACTTCGACCAGATCAAGGGCTTCGAGGACCAGGGCCGGGTGGTGAGCGCGGCCGAGGAGGCGAAGGTGCTGGCGGAGGTGTGAAACCTCTTCGCATTCAGCAAAATACTGCCATTTTATTCACGTCAAGTGGCAAGATCGGGCGCCTGAATTAACAGACAAGCAACACTTATGGCCAAATGGGCTGATCTGCCTACGGTACATGTGTTCTGTCTGGCTCAGACGATGAAACGCCTCGATTCCCTGGTGGGAGCTGCTTTTGCTCTGGCAGCAGCCGGTGCTCTGACCCTCACCGGCTGCCAGCAAGCTCAGCAATCGGTGCAGGATGCAGCCGGAGGCATGGGTGAGGCCGCCAAGACCGCCGCCAGCGGCGCAGCCCAGACCGCCCTGGCACCAGCCGTGAATCCCGTGCTCGACCTGCTGAAAAAGGGTGAAAGCGAGGTGAACAGCGGCAACCTCGCTGGTGCCGCGACCGCCATGGGCGGGTTCAAGGCCCTCTGGGAGAAGGCCGGACCGGTGATCCAACCCCTGGCCGGCGACAAGTGGCCGGCCATCGAATCGGCCGCCAACACCGTGCTGAGCACCTTCAACGGCACCACCCCCGAGGCCGGCGCCGCCAACTCGGCTCTCTCCGGCCTGATCGGCCCCCTCAGCAGCCTGGTCGGCAGGTAGCCATCGCCAGGTGAGACGCTGGAGGAACCCTGTCCTGCGGCGTCTCCCTGAACCAGGAAACCCTGCTGTTTGAACCCGCAGTGCCCGAGGCCGGGGCACTGCGGGCCGTGCTGGCCTTTCCCAGCGCCTATTCCGTGGGGATCACTAGCCTGGGATATCAGGTGGTGTGGGCCACCCTGGCCCGGAGAGCGGATGTGGACGTGCGCCGCCTGTTCACCGACCAGGGTGACCCACCGCACCGCCACTGCGACCTGTTCGGTCTGTCGCTGAGCTGGGAGCTCGATGGGCCGGTGCTGCTCGACCTGCTGGAGCAACAACGCATCCCGATCTGGGCCGCCGAGCGCGGCGACGCCGATCCGATCGTGTTCGGCGGTGGACCCGTCCTCACTGCCAACCCCGAGCCCCTGGCCCCGTTCTTCGACGCGGTGTTGCTGGGCGACGGCGAACTGCTGCTGCACGCCTTCCTCGATGCGCTGCAGGAGTGCCGCCAGGCTCCACGGGCGGAGCGACTGAGGCACCTGGCGATGGTGCCGGGGGTGTATGTGCCCAGCCTCTACGCCCCCAGCTACGGCTCAGATGGCCGGCTGTTGGGCGTGGAGCCAACAGAACCGGGCGTCCCCACCACGGTGGCCAAGCAGACCTGGCGAGGCAACACACTGAGCCACTCCACGGTGATCACGCCGGAGGCGGCCTGGCCCTCGATCCACATGGTGGAGGTGGTGCGCAGCTGCCCCGAGTTGTGCCGCTTCTGCCTGGCCAGCTACCTCACCCTGCCGTTCCGCACCCCCAGCCTCGACGACGGCCTGATCCCGGCGGTGGAGAAGGGACTGGCCGCCACCCAACGTCTCGGCCTGCTGGGGGCCTCCGTCACCCAGCACCCGCAGTTCGGTGAGCTGCTGGCCTGGCTCGACCAGGACCGCTTTGAGGGCACCCGGGTGAGCGTGAGCTCCGTGCGGGCCGCCACCGTGACGCCGGAGCTGGGCCGGATCCTGGCCAAACGGGGCAGCAAGTCGCTCACGATCGCCATCGAGAGCGGCAGCGAGCGCATGCGCCAGGTGGTGAACAAGAAGCTCGCCACCGAGGAGATCTTCGCCGCCGCCCGCTACGCCAGGGAGGGGGGTCTCAGCGGCCTGAAGCTCTACGGGATGGTGGGCCTTCCCACCGAGGAGGAGGCCGACGTGGAAGCCACCGCCGAGCTGCTGCTGGCCCTGAAAAAGGCCACCCCAGGGCTGCGCCTCTCCCTGGGGGTGAGCACCTTCGTACCCAAGGCCCACACCCCCTTCCAATGGCAGGGGGTACGGCCCGAGGCCGAAAAGCGCCTGAAGCTGCTCGCCAAGCGGCTCAAGCCCAAGGGCATCGAACTGCGACCGGAGAGCTACGGCTGGAGCGTGATTCAGGCGCTGCTGTCGCGCAGCGATCGCCGCCTGGCCCCGGTGATCGCCGCCGCCCGCGGCAGGCACGAGAGCCTGGGGGGATGGAAGCAGGCCTACCGAGCCGCCGTGGAAGCCAGCGGCCCATCGACCGAAACCCCACCCCCCTGGGACGAGGTGATCCACGCCCCCTGGAGCCCAGAGCGGGCACTGCCGTGGCAGCACCTGGAGGGGCCACTGCCGCTCGGCACCCTGGCAAAACACCAAGCTGAAGCACTCAGCGCTGTGCCCCACCCGAACTGAACCGCCGCAGTTGGGCTGGCTGGCCCATCACCAGTTCACTCAAACACCGCCGTACGACCGCGATACACCATCACCTGACGCTTCAGGTGCAGGCGCAGGGCCCGCGCCAGAGCCAAGCGCTCGCAGTCGCGGCCTTTGCGGATGAGGTCTTCAACCTCGTCGCGATGGCTCACGTGCACCGTGGCCTGCTCGATGATGGGGCCACCGTCGAGTTCCTCGGTCACGTAGTGGGCGGTGGCGCCGATCAGCTTCACCCCTCGCTCCCAGGCGCGGTGATAGGGCTGGGCACCCTTGAAGGCCGGCAGAAACGAGTGGTGAATGTTGATCACCTGATGACCCTGCATTCCTGCTCCGCGGAAACGGGACAGAAAGCCGGGGCTGAGCACCTGCATGTATTTCGCGAGCACCACCAGCTCAATGTTGTGCTCCGCCAGTAGCTCGAGCTGCTTCTGCTCCGCCTCGTCCTTGCTGCCGGCACTGACCGGCACGTGCACATAGGTGGCCCCAAACTCCTCAGCCAGCTCGCGCAGGTCCGGGTGGTTCGAAACCACCAGCGGCACGGTCATCGGCAGCTCACCGGCCCGGGTGCGCCAGAGCAGGTCCACCAGGCAGTGGTCCTGTTTGCTCACGAAGATCGCCACCCGCGGCGGTGCATCGGAGAAATGCACCTGACCCTCACCACCCAGGCGCTCGGCCAGCGCCATCACGGCCGGCTCAATGGCCGAGCGGGGCAGACCGAAACCCTCCAGTGCCCACTCGATGCGGCTGAGAAACAGGCCAGCACCCAGATCCGTGTGGTGATCGGCATGGCGGATGTTGCCGCCGTTGGCCGCCACCCAGCCGGAGAGCTCACTCACCAGAGCGGGGCGATCCGGGCAGATCACCTGGAGGATGGCGGTGGCAGACGACGACATCAATCCAGGTGGCCAGTGGCCTCACATCAGATGCATGCGTAGCACCTCGCGATTGGCCCGCCGCACCCGAGCCCGGATCGTGGTCTTGCCGAGACGCTCATGGGCGGCGACGCGATGACAGCCGTTGAAGCCCCAGAGCACACCATCCACCTCAAGCACATCAATCGGCTCCTTCTGGCCCTCAAGGGCGATCGATTCCATCAACACAGCCACCTTGGTCTCATTGAGGGCCCGCTCCAGCGGGCGCCGGATTGAGGCGAGGGGAAGCACGGCTTCTCGCATGGCGCTTACTCATAGTCACTCCGTTTTAGCGCAGGTGAATCCGGGGCGGATCGGCCCCGGGATTGCAACCAGCTACAGAGGCGCGTACCGAAGCGCCCAGGCCCCTGGGACACCGATAAAGTCGCCGCCACGACCCACCACGGTGACGATGTCTGCCCTCCCCTCCGCCCTGCAGCAGCTCCTGCGTCGTGTGGCCCTGCTGGTGCTGGCGGGCATGCTCTGCTTCGGTCTCACCGCCTGCGGTGACGGCAAGGCCAAGGCCCCCAGCCTCAGCGCCGACGACATCGCCTACATCGAGCGCCAGGCCGAGGGCTTCCTTGCCGCCCGCGATCGTCTCCCCGAGCTCGCCACCCTGGTCAACGAGAAGGACTGGACCTTCACGCGCAACCTGATCCACGGCCCCATGCAGGAAGTGGGTCGCCAGATGCTCTACATCAACCAGCGACTGCTGCCCGCCGACCGCCCGGAGGCCACCAAGCTGGCCAACCAGCTCAAGAGCTCCCTGGCCCAACTCGACGAGGCCGCCCGTCTGCAGGATGGTGAGGGCCTGCGCAAGGCCTACATCAAGGTGGCCAGCGGCTTCGGCAAATACGCCCAGATTCTTCCCGCCCAGGTGCAGGAAGATCTCAAGCAGGCCTGATCCGGCACCTGCCAAGCCGGCATCAGCCCAACCTCAAGGATCCCTCGTTGCCCCACCAGCTCCCTGCAGCCAGCCAGCCATCGGTGCTGGTGGTGGGCGGCGGACTGGTGGGGCTTTCGCTGGCCTGGCAGCTGCTCAAGCGCGGCCACCCGGTGGCACTGGTCGACCCCCAGCTCGAGCAGAGCGATCCTGCCCAATGCGGGAGCGCGGCGGCCCTGGGGGTGTTGATGGCCCAGGTGTTTCATCGCTCCAGCGGCCGCGGCTGGCGGCTGCGCCAGCGCAGTCACGCCCTCTGGCCCCAGTGGCTGGCGCAACTGGAAGCCCTGGGACACCGGCTGCCGCGGCGCCGGGGCCTGCTGCTGCTGGCAGCCACTGATGAGGAGCTGGAGCGGCAGCGACGGCTGATGGAGCAGCGGCAGCCACTGGGGTTTCGCCTGGAACTCTGGGAGCGGGCACGCCTCGACACCCTGGGGCCGGCGGTGCCCGCAGCCTCCCTTGGTGGTCTGTTCTCCCCCGAGGACGGCCAACTGGATCCGGGCCCTGTGCTGGAAGCCCTCTGGCATGAATGCCGGCAACTGGGTCTGGAGGCCCACCGCGATACGGCCACCAGCCTGGAGCGCAGTGGCTCCACCTGGCTGGCGCACACCGGCAGCGGCCAGTGCCACCGCGCCGCCTGGCTGGTGATCAGCGCCGGGGTTCACAGCGGCATGCTGCTGCAGAGCCTGGGCCATCAGCTGCCGATGGAACCGGTCCTGGGGCAGGCGCTGGAGCTGGAGCTGGCGGCAGCGCAGACCTGGACCTGGCCCGGGGTGACCGTGTGGAAGGGAGTGAACGTGGTGCCCAGGCCGGATCTGACCGGCGGCCGGCGCTGTTGGCTCGGCGCCACGCTTGAGCCCGGTGATCAGGCCTGCGCCACCGCACTGGCCGAGCTGCGCGGCTGGGGAGGGTCACCGGCCGAAGCTCCAGCGGCCCCAGAACTGGATTGGCTGACCAACGCCCAGGTGGTGCGCCACTGGCAAGGGCTGCGCTGCCGCCCCGTGGGCCGGCCTGCGCCGATCCTGGAGCAACTGGAGCCAGGGCTGCTCGCGGTGAGCGGTCACTACCGCAACGGCGTGCTCCTGGCCCCGGCCAGCGCGGAATGGGCCTGCGCACAGATCCAGGCAGGCCGTTAACCAACCCCTAACCTGCGGCCAACACCGCCAACGTGATGGCCGCCCTTCCCACCTGCTGTGCGCGGCTCGTCTTCGCCGCCGCTGGCCTGACAGCCACCGCTGCCCTGGTGGCCTGCGGTGCGCCGACTGCCTCCCTGCAGGGGGCGGGCGCCAGCTTCCCGGCCAGCATCTACCAGCGCTGGTTCGCCGACCTGGCCAGCAAGGAGAACATCCGGGTCAATTACCAGTCGGTGGGCTCCGGCACCGGAGTGCGCCAGTTCGAGGCGGGCACAGTGGATTTCGCGGCCAGCGACCGGCCGCTCGACGCCAACGAAGCGGCAGCCATCCAGCGCGGCGTGGTGCAGCTGCCGCTCACAGCCGGGGCCATTGCCGTGGCCTACAACCTGCCCGGCTGCGAGCTCAAGCTCACCCAGGGCCAGCTGGTGCAGATCTTCGAAGGCAAGATCACCAATTTCAAGGACGTTGGCTGCGCTGATCAACCCATCCAGGTTGTGTACCGCTCCGACGGCTCGGGAACCACTTACAACTTCACCAATTCACTGGCAGCCTTCAGCGCCAGCTGGAATGACGGACCTGGGATCGGTAAATCGGTGAACTGGCCCACGGGCCTGGGTGCCAAGGGCAACGAGGGCGTGGCCGCCAGCCTGCTGCAGACCAAGGGGAGCCTGGGCTACGTGGAGACGGCCTACGTGCGCGGTGCCCTCCAGGCAGCCGCACTGCAAAATCGGGCAGGGGCGTTTTTGAAACCCGATGCCACCAGCGCCAGCGCGGCACTGGCCACCATCGACCTGGGCAACGACCTCACGGGAAGCGATCCCAACCCAGCCACCGGCTACCCGATCGTGACCTTCACCTGGGTGCTGCTCTACAAGAACGGCAACGGTGGCAAACAAGCCCCGCTGCAGACCGCCTTTGGCTATGCCCTGAGCGAAGCCGCCCAGAAGCAGGCCCCTGGCCTTGGCTACGTGAGCCTGCCGGCACCGGTGCTCATCAAGGCCAGGGCAGCCCTGGCCGCCGTGGGCAAGTAGCCCCCGGACCACCAATACCAGCTACACCGGAAGCCCAAACCACCGAGCATCCAACAAAAAAGCCCCCTTGGAGGGGGCTTTGACTTGAACGGAGCGCCTGGGTGACTGCTGGGCTGGGCGACTACTTCGATTCGGTGAATTCGGCGTCGATCACGTCGTCACTGCTGGTGCTGGAACCACCGGCACCATTGCCACCGGGTGCTGCGCCGGCAGCTGCATCCGCGCCGGCGGCCTGCTGATAGACAGCGGCGCCGGCGGCATAGAGCGCCTGCTGCAGAGTTTCGAGCTCCGACTTCATGGTGTCGAAGTCCTCCTTCTCAACGGCCTCCTTGAGCTTGGCGGCAGAGGCCTCCACCTTGGCCTTGTCGTCGGCGCCCACCTTGTCGCCCAGTTCGCCGAGCTGCTTCTCGGCCTGATAGATCAGCGTTTCGGCCTGGTTCTTGGTGTCGATGCGCTCGCGCTTCTCCTTGTCGGCAGCGGAGTTGGCCTCGGCATCCTTCACCATCTTCTCCACCTCGTTTTCACTGAGGGTGGAGGCACCGGTGATCGAGATGCTCTGCTCCTTGCCGCTGCCCTTGTCCTTGGCAGTCACACTGAGGATGCCGTTGGCGTCGATGTCGAAGGTCACTTCGATCTGAGGCACACCACGGGGTGCCGGAGGGATGCCGTCGAGGCGGAAGGTGCCCAGCGACTTGTTGTCGCTCGCCATCTCGCGCTCGCCCTGGAGCACGTGGATCTCCACGTTGGTCTGGCCGTCCACCGCGGTGGAGTAGGTCTCCGACTTCTTGGTGGGGATGGTGGTGTTGCGGGTGATCATCTTGGTCATCACGCCACCAAGGGTCTCCACGCCGAGGGAGAGGGGGGTCACGTCCAGCAGCAGGATGTCCTTCACCTCACCGGCGAGCACACCGCCCTGAATGGCGGCACCCACGGCCACCACCTCATCGGGGTTCACGGTCTGGTTGGGATCCTTGCCGGTGATGCGCTTCACCAGCTCCAGCACAGCCGGGATGCGGGTGGAACCGCCCACCATCACGATCTCGTCGAGCTCGGCGGAGGAGAGCTTGGCGTCCTTGAGCGCCTGCTCCACCGGCACGCGGCAGCGGTCGATCAGTTTGGAGGCCAGCTCCTCGAACTTGGCCCGGGTGAGGGTGAGGTCGAGATGCTTGGGACCTTCAGGCGTCGCCGTGATGAACGGCAGGTTGATCTCGCTCTGGGTGGCGCTGGAGAGCTCGATCTTGGCCTTCTCGGCGGCCTCGGTCAGGCGCTGCAGGGCCTGTTTGTCCTGGCGCAGGTCAATGCCCTCATTGGCCTTGAAGGTGTCGGCCAGGTGATCCACGATCACCTTGTCGAAGTCGTCGCCACCCAGGTGGGTATCACCAGAGGTGGAGAGCACCTCGAACACGCCATCACCCACCTCGAGCACCGACACGTCGAAAGTGCCACCACCCAGGTCAAACACCAGGATGCGCTCGTTGTTCTTCTTGTCGAGGCCGTAGGCCAGCGCCGCCGCGGTGGGCTCGTTGATGATGCGCAACACCTCGAGGCCGGCGATCTTGCCGGCGTCCTTGGTGGCCTGGCGCTGGGAATCGTTGAAATAGGCGGGCACGGTGATCACCGCCTGGGTCACCGTTTCACCGAGATACTTGCCGGCGTCTTCGGCCAGCTTGCGCAGCACCTGGGCGCTTACTTCCTCGGGTGCGAACTGCTTGTTCAGCACCGGGCACTTCACCTTGACGTTGGAGCCGGCCTTCTCCACGCCATAGCTCACTTCCTTCGATTCCTCATTAACCTCATCCACCCGGCGGCCGATGAAGCGCTTCACCGAATAGAAGGTGTTCTCGGGGTTCATCACCGCCTGACGCTTGGCGATCTGCCCCACCAGCTGGTCCTGATTCTTGGTGTAGGCGACCACGGAGGGGGTGGTGCGGAAACCCTCGGCATTGGCGATCACGGTGGGCTTGCCACCCTCCATCACGGCCACGCAGCTGTTTGTGGTGCCGAGGTCAATTCCAACGACCTTGCCCATGAATTCCCACCTCCAACGTGGTGATGATTTGGTCTCTGCATCTTCATCAGCGGAAGCAGGCTCAGGCGAGGGGTGGTTCCCGAACAGAACCCGAACTGCGGCCTACGGTTCCGCTGCCATCCCCGCCTCGCCATGGCCCCGACCCTGGCTCTGCCGATCACCGCCCACACAGCCCTGGTGGGGGTTCTGGGGGATCCGGTGCGCCACTCGCTCTCGCCGGTGATGCACAACGCGGCCCTGACCGAACTGGGACTGGACTGGATCTATCTGGCCCTGCCCACCCCGAGCTACCAGTTGGAGGCCGTGACCCAGGGGCTGGCGGCGATCGGCTGCCGCGGCCTCAACGTGACCATCCCCCACAAGCAGGCGGTGGCGCGCCTCTGCCGCCAGCTCACACCGCTGGCCGAGCGGGTGGGTGCCGTGAACACCCTGATGCCCCTGGAGGGAGGCGGCTGGCTGGGCACCAACACAGACGTGGAAGGTTTCCTGGCACCGCTGCGCGGGGGCGAGTGGCGAGGCAAGCGGGCTGTTGTGCTGGGCTGCGGTGGCAGCGCCCGGGCCGTGGTGGCGGCCCTGGTGGAGCTCGGTTGCGGCGAGATCCTGCTGGCCGGGCGGCGACCGGAAACGCTCAGGGCCTTCGAGGCTCCCTGCCAGCTGTGGGCCCCGCAGCTGAAAACTGTGGATTGGAGCGAATTGAACAGCCAGCTGGCGGCGGCGGCGCTGGTGGTGAACTGCACACCGGTGGGCATGACCTCCGGCACCGATCCGATGGCCTCCAGGCAGAGCCCGCTGAGCCCCGGGCAGCTCGATCAGCTGCCCACCACCGCCACCGTGTACGACCTCATCTACGTGCCCCGGCCCACGAGCCTGCTGGCCGCCGCTGCCACCCGCGGCTGCCGCACCATCGACGGGCTGGAGATGCTGGTGCAGCAGGGTGCGGCGGCCCTGCGGCTGTGGAGCGGCGTGCTTGAGGTGCCGGTGACGGCCATGCGCGCCGCCGCAGAAGCGGCCCTGGCCGCTCAGAGCACCTGACTAGCCTGCGGGCCAGAGACCCCAAACCCGTGCAGAGTCCACCGATCTGGCAACGGCTGCTGGCCGCCGCCGCCTACCTGCTGCCCTGGAGCGACGGGCTGGACTTCGGGAGCTCGCTGTTTGGCCTGTTTCCGGTGCTGCAATGGCTGAGCCTGCCGGCACTGCCGGTGGCCCTGTTGCAGCAGGCGGTGCCCTTTGGCAGTTTTCTGCTGTTTCTGGTGCTGTTCCTGGCGGTGGTTCGCAACCCGCGGGTGCCCTACCTGATCCGCTTCAACGTGCTCCAGGCCATCCTGATCGACATCCTGCTGGTGCTGGTGTCGCTGGCCTTCAACGTTCTGCTGGAGCCCCTGGGCATCGACTTCGCCCTGCGCACCCTCAGCAACACGGTCTTCCTCGGCGTGCTGGTGCTGGTGGTGTTCGGCGTGGTGCAGAGCCTGCGGGGCGAGGAAGCCAACATCCCGAGCCTGTCGGATGCGGTGCGGATGCAGCTGTAGGGTGGTTGATCCGTCGCTGACGAGCTTGCAGACCCATCACAGCGTCTGCAGGCTCGTCAGCCCCTGGTTCCTTTCCCATCAGGCGACTTCATCAGGCGACCATGACGCAGCCGTATTACGAAACGATGTACATCCTCCGTCCGGACATTCCGGAAGAGGAGGTGGAAGGCCATATCACCAAATACCGGGATCTGGTGACCGAAGCCGGCGGTGAGGTGCTGGATTGCCAGATGCGCGGCAAGCGCCGCCTGGCCTACCCGATCGCCAAGCACCGCGAAGGGATCTACGTGCAGCTCAACCACAATGGCGATGGTCAGCACGTGGCACCCCTGGAGCGGGCCATGCGTCTGTCAGAAGACGTGATCCGCTATCTCACCGTCAAGCAGGACGGCCCGATGCCCGCCCCTCGCACCATGCCCAGCGCGGTGAGCGAAGCCGCACCGATGGAGCCCGCCAACGCCTGATCGGCGCGGTCTCCCTTGTAAGACCCAGCAGGCGATCGGTAAGGTCCGAACATGCTTTCGGACCAACAGTCACAGCCAGCGGAGGACCTGTCTCCAGCAGAGGGTCTGTCTTCAGCAGAAGCTCTGTCTTCAGTTCCGCCTCCACCGCCGCCCCTTCCCGAGTGGGGATCGGCAGCGGAGGCGGTTTTTCATTGGAATCAGCGCAACTGGCGGCAAGAACAGCTCGAGCAGGAGCTGAGTGCCGCCCGCGAGGAACTCGCGGCTGTACAGGCGCTGCTGGAGGAGCTGCCCCAGATCTTTGAGCGCAAGTTTCAGAGCCGTCTGCAACCCATTCTGGGAGAGCAGGAGCGCCTGATTCAGGAGAACAGCACCCTCCGCCAGCAACTGCTGCAACTGCAGCCCCAGACCAGAGCCCAGCAGCCTGTGCTACCCCCCGTTCCGGAGGCCAGAGGGCTGCGCTCCACCCTGCGCCGGGTGTTGCCCTGGTCTGGGCGTGGGGGCCAGGCCGCCTAGCGCTGGCTGGCGGCCCAGAGGCGCGTGGGCAGGCCCCACACATAGATGAAGCCCTCGGCGGCGCGGTGATCAAACTGATCACCGGCGTCGTAGGTGGCCATGTCGGGCACGTAGAGGCTGTTGGCGCTGCTGCGGCCCACCACGGTGGCGTTGCCCTTGTGCAGTTTCACTTTCACCGTGCCGTTCACGGTGCGCTGGGTGCGCTCGATGAAACCATCGAGCGCGTCCTTCAGCGGGCCATACCAGAGCCCCTGGTACACCAGGTCGGCCCACTGCTGCTCCAGCTGGCGCTTGCTGCGCAGCACGTCGGCAGCCAGGGTGAGGCTCTCCAGCTCCTGATGGGCCTTGATCAACAGGAGCAGGCCTGGGGTTTCATAGATCTCCCGGCTCTTGATGCCCACCACCCGGTTTTCGATCATGTCGAGCCGGCCAAAGCCGTGGCTGCCGGCCAGGGCATTGGCCTTGCGGATCAGGCTCACCGGATCGAGGCACACGCCGTCGATGCTCACAGGGTTGCCCTGCTCGAAGCCGATCTCCACCACCTGGGCCTGATCAGGAGCAGCCTCCACGCTCACGGTGAGGGCGTAGATCTCCTCGGGAGGCTCCACGTTGGGATCCTCCAGCGGACCGGCCTCGATCGAGCGGCCCAGCAGGTTGAGGTCGATGGAATAGGGCGACTTCTTGCTCACCGGTGAGGGGATGCCGCAGCGCTCGCCGTAGGCGATGGTTTCCTCGCGGCTCATGCCCCACTCCCGCGCCGGGGTGAGCACCTTGAGGTCGGGGGCCAAGGCGCCGATGGCCACATCGAAGCGCACCTGGTCGTTGCCCTTGCCGGTGCAACCGTGGGCCACCGCATCGGCGCCCACCTCGCGGGCGATCTCCACCAAGCGGCGGGCAATCAGCGGCCGGGCCAGGGCGGTGGAGAGGGGATAGCGACCCTCGTAGAGGGCATTGGCGCGGATCGCCGGGAAGGCGAATTCGGTGATGAAGGGCTCGATCAGGTCGCCCACGATCGACTGGCTGGCGCCGGAATCCAACGCCTTCTGACGGATCGGCTCGAGCTCATCGCCCTGGCCCAGGTCGGCGGCGAAGGTGATCACCTCCTCCACACCCCACTCATTCATCAGGTAGGGGATGCAGACGCTGGTATCCACACCGCCGGAATACGCCAGCACCGCCTTCTTCGCCCGACCCATCAACACGACTCCATGCGCTCAATCGGTCGATTCTCCTCTGTCGGGGTGAGCCCCCTCGCCGGAAGTGCCTGGCGGGTTCAGGCGCCAGCGACTCAGCAACCACAGGGCCATCAACAGGGGCGGCACCAGCAGCAGCAACGCAACCACGTCGCCGCGCGGGTGCAATGGCTGGGGCCAGCGCAACCCGGCAGCCACCAGGCCGGCACTGATGGCCAGGGCCAGGGCCCAGAGTCGCAGCACAGCTCTGGTTTTAGGGAGGGTCATCGGCGGCGTCTATGATCAGTGATTGGTTTGCGGCTGGTTTAAGCCTGTATGAGCAAGCTCACGACCGATAACGCCGGCATCCTCGACACCATTAACCCCTCCCTCACCCGCTACGGCCGCAACGAGCCAGCGCCTGTGCTGCCATTACGGGATGAACCCGACCTGCTTAGCTGGCTTGAGACCAGCGGCCGCCTGGTGGCCGACGAAGACTCCGCCAGCGCCGATGTGAGCACGGTGGAAGAGGAAGAGCTCTCCGCACTGATGGGCGAGAAGGAGGAGTACAACGCCGCCGACGAACAGACCGAAGAAGACTGGGAAGACTGAGTCAAGCCAACCGCTGGCCAGCAGGGGAAACTGGGCCAACATTTCCCCATCCCCTTGAACTCACCAGTTCGCGTTCACTCCAGACCCAGCAGCGGTGGCCCGGCAGCCACCCTGTTGGGTTTTGTGCTGTTGGCGGCGTGCCTGCTCAGCGACTGGAAGGTGGCGAATTCCCTGCTCACGCCACCCCTGCTGCTGGCGGCTGGCATCAGCGTGGCTGTAACGGCCTGGGGACTTCCCAGGCTGCGAACTCTCAAGCTGGGACAGGTGATCCGCGAGGAGGGGCCCCAGGCCCACCAGAGCAAGGCGGGCACCCCCACCATGGGCGGCCTGCTGGTGGTGCCGGTGGGAGTGATCGTGGGGGGGTTGATCAGCCCCGGTGACCCGCGGCTGGTTGGGGTGGCCGCCGTCACCCTGGCCACCATGGCGATCGGAGCCGTGGACGACTGGCGCAGCCTTACCCGCCGCCACAACACGGGCCTCAGCCCCAGGGGCAAGCTGCTGCTTCAGGCGGCTGCGGCCGTGCTGTTTCTGATCTGGGCAGCGGCAGGCCAGTGGCTGGGCGGTGCCCAAGCCGGTGACGTGGCCCTGCCGCTGGGCTGGGTGCTGCCCTTGGGCTGGCTGATCTGGCCCTTGGGTCTGTTTGTGTTCCTGGCCGAGAGCAACGCCACCAACCTCACCGATGGCCTCGATGGCCTGGCGGCGGGCTGCGGCGCCGTGGTGTTCACGGGCATGGGCCTGCAGCTGATGCTGCGGGGGCATGAGGGAGATCCGGCCCTGGCTGGCTTCTGCGTGGCGATGGCGGGCTGCTGGCTGGGCTTTCTGGCCTTCAACCGCAACCCGGCTCGGCTGTTCATGGGCGACACCGGTTCTCTGGCCATGGGCGCATCGCTGGCGGCTGTGGCCCTGCTCTCCAACAGCCTCTGGCCACTGCTGCTGATGGGCGGCGTGTTTCTGGCTGAATCGCTGTCGGTGATCCTGCAGGTGTGGGTGTTCAAAGCCACCAAGAACCCCGCCACCGGCCAGGGCAGGCGTCTGTTTCGCATGGCACCGCTGCACCACCACTTCGAGCTGGGCGGCCTGGGAGAGCAGCAGGTGGTGATCCGCTTCTGGCTGATCAGCCTGATACTGGTGGTGCTGGGACTGGTGCTACTCCCCTGATGGCATATTTCATCTGGAAGGAGGCCGGCCTGACGGCCGATTGCGCCAGCCTCGAAGCCATGGCGGCGCGATTCGAGGAAGCAGCAGCGCTGATGCGGCGCATGGCCAATGAAGGGTTCCGTCTGGAGCGTCACAGTTACGGCCAGCACATCACCCATCCAGATCCGGCGGTGTTTGAGGCCTACGGCTTCGTGAGCGAGGAATCGCCGGTGTGCCAGCTCACGCTCCTGCCGTAGCGCGCCCAAGCCGCGGAACCTCCCGACTCAGCTGCGACGCAGATAACCCACCACCCACACCAGGACAAAAGCCAGCGAGGAGACACCCAGATAGATCAGGGCCCAGCGCTGCATGTCAGCGATGTCCCAGCCGAACAGCAGGCCATTGGCGGCATCACCAGCCGTGCTGAAGCCCAGGGTCAACGCTGACAGCACCACACCGCTGCAGGAGGATCGGCGCATTCTGAACCGACCGGGCGCCCGTGATGGCCAATCCCGCCAACGCAAGCACCACCCTGCCCCGCACCTTGATGCTGCTGGGCAGCGGCGAGCTCGGCAAAGAGGTGGCGATCGCCGCCCAGCGACTGGGCTGCCGTGTGATCGCCGTTGACCGCTACGCCGGGGCCCCGGCCATGCAGGTGGCCGATGCGGCCGAGGTGGTGGCCATGGCCGAGGCGGAGGCCCTCATGGCCGTGGTGCGCCGCCACCAGCCCGATCTGGTGATCCCGGAGATCGAGGCCCTGGCTGTGGATGCCCTGGCCGAGCTGGAAGCCGAGGGTGTGCGGGTGATTCCCACCGCCCGGGCCACGGCGGTGACGATGAACCGCGATCGCATCCGCGATCTGTCTGCCGGGGACCTGGGCCTGCGCACAGCCCGCTTCGCCTACGCCGAGAGTGCCGAGGAGCTGGCCGCTGCTGCCGCTCCGCTGGGTTGGCCCGTGGTGGTGAAGCCGGTGATGAGCTCCTCAGGCAAGGGCCAGAGTGTGGTGCAGGGGCCCGAGGGCATCGCCACAGCCTGGGAGGCGGCCATGGCCGGCGCCCGCGGTGCCGGCGCCCGCGTGATCGTGGAGGAATTCCTGCAGTTCGAGCTGGAGATCACCCTGCTCACCGTGAAGCAGTGGCAGGGGCCCACCCTCTTCTGCCCGCCGATCGGCCACATCCAGGAGCGCGGCGACTACCAGTGCAGCTGGCAGCCGGCCGCCATGCCCCCCGCAGCCCTGGCGACCGCCGAGGCGATGGCCCAGACCGTCACCGACAACCTGGGCGGAGCCGGCCTGTTCGGCGTGGAGTTCTTCCTCTGCCGCACCCCCCAGGGTGAGCTGGACGTGGTGTTCTCCGAACTCTCGCCCCGCCCCCATGACACGGGCCTGGTCACGCTGATGGGCCAGAACCTGAGCGAGTTTGAGCTGCATCTGCGCGCCGTGCTGGGTCTGCCAATCCCGGAGATCCGCAGCCTCGGACCCGCTGCCAGCCGGGTGATCCTGGCCGAGTCAGCTGGTGCGCCGGTGAGATACGGCGGTGTGGCCGAAGCGCTGACCGGGCCCGACACCCAGGTGCTGCTGTTTGGCAAGCCGGAAGCCCGGCCCCAGCGGCGCATGGGAGTGGCACTGGCACGAGGGACCAGCGAGATCGAAGCCCGCCGGCGGGCCGATACCGCCGCCAGCCGGATCCAGGTGCAGGTGGGCGGCTGAATCACAGACAAAAGCGCAACAACAGGGCTGGTGCCCCGGGTTTGGGGCACTTAAGGTGCGGCCAGCTCCCAGCGCCATGAGTCAGGCCCTCCCCAACCCGCCGCGTCGCAGCCGCTCCGCTCGCAACCCATCCGAGCGCCGACGCCTGCAGCGGACCCGGCTCGAGGCTCCACAGCGCCAGACAGCAACCAGTCAGTCAGCTCCGGTGGCGGATCTGCATGAACGACGCCAGCAGCGTGCGCGTCCCCAGTCGCGACGGCGACCGCCCCTGCTGGCCTTTGCTCTGGGCATCGCCCTTGGCTATGGCCTGGCCGGGCCCCTGCCCAAGCTGCTGCCCTCACCCCAGAGCCTGGCCAGCATTGTGAACCCGGTGGCCCAGGGCGATCGCCGCATCGTGGTGCTGGGCGTCGACCACGTGGGCGACAACACCGATGTGATGCTGAGCGTGCAGCTGCACGACGGCAAAACCGAGGTGCTTCAGGTGCCGCGCGACACCTTCGTGGAGTCGCAGAAATTTGGGGTGGTGAAGGCAAACGCCCTCTACGCCTTCGGCGGCATGGACGCCGTGAAACAGGAGCTCAGCAGCCTGCTCAACGCGAAGGTTGATCGCTATCTGCGCGTGAATCTGCGGGCGGTTGAACGGCTGGCCGAGGCGATCGGCGGGGTGGAAGTGGATGTGCCCAAGCGCATGTATTACGTGGACAACGCCCAGGGGCTCTACATCGACCTCTACCCGGGTGTGCAGCTGCTCAAGGGGGAGGAACTGGAAGGTTTCCTGCGCTACCGCAACGATGAAATGGGTGACCTGGGCCGGATGGAGCGCCAGAAACAGGTGCTGTCGGCAGTGTTCACCAAGTTGGCCAATCCCACCACGCTCACCCGACTGCCGGAGCTGCTCAAGGTCGCCGGCAGCGACATCCAGACCGATCTCAACCCGATCGAACTGGGCCAGTTGATCACGGCCATGGCCAACACGAAGCTGAGCACCAACCAGCTGCCGGGGCGGCTGTTCTGGCATAACGACCTCAGCTACTGGATGCCCGAAAGCAACCAGCACTACGCCGGACTGGACAGCACCGAGCCCGCGCTCTAGATCCCTCTCTCACCTAGCGGCGGCAGCCTCAGCGACGCAGGAAGCGGTGGTGCTCCAGGCCCTCCAGCAGGCCCCAGGCCTGGGGGCGAGTGGAGAAAAACACACGCCGGTGGCTGCGCAGAACATCGAGGGCCGGATCGTGATCGTCGGGCACCACCCCAAGCGGCAGACCCCTCAGCAGCTCCCCGTCGCCCTGCTGACTGGCTTCCACCAGGATTGAAGTGAGCGGCATTTTCCAGCGCAGCGCCACGTAGCGCAGGGCCTCCGTCTTGGAGGCCGTGAGCGGCAGCACATCGAGATACCAGTGCTGAAACAGGTGGGGTCGGGCCTGCAAGCCATGGCTGCGCAGGGTCTGGCGCACCAGCGGAATGATGCCCTGATCAGGCTCCTCCAGGGTGTAGCTCACCTTGAAGGGACCCTGGTCGGCCTCCGGCTGACGCCGCAGCCGGGTGCCCAGCTCCCCCATCGCCCGCTCCACGGCGGCCCGATCCCAGCGACGTCCGATGTGGCGCTGCCAGTGGTGATCCGGCAGGTCGCCGGCCGTAGTGGCGGTATGGATCTCGGTGCCCGACTGGGTGATCCAGAGGCAGGGATCGGGCAGATGGAGCTCGCTGTAGCGCTGGCGGGCAGCCTTGTAGCCGCGGCCCGTGCACACGGCCAGCGCCAACCCCGGCTCAAGGCCGAGGCGACGTCGCAGTTCCTCCAAGCTGGACGGTTCGGAAGAGGCCAGGCTGGCGTCGAGATCAAGCACCAGCAGGCGCTGGGGCGGCCGGGTGCCGCACACCTCCCCCTGGGAAAACCAGCGGGCGGGCCGCAAGCTGGCGGCCTGGTGGGCACTGGCCAGCGCCTCCCCCAGATAATGAGTGACGTGGGCATCCCAGCTGTAGTGGCGGCTCACCGCCTCGATGCCGTTGTCGCGCCAGCGACGCCAGCGGGTGGAGTCAGCCAGGCTCTCCTCCACAGCACTCTGCAAGGCGTCGAGGTCCGACACATCCACCAGCCGACCGTTCTGGCAGCGCTGGAGGATGTCGCGGGGGCCGCCATCGTCGGTGGCCACCACCGGCAGGCCACAGGAGGCAGCTTCCAACAAGGTGAGTCCGAAGGGTTCGGTGAGGGCCGGGTTCACAAACACTCCCCCCAGACGCGCAGCCCAGCGGTAGATCTCCGGAATCTGGCTGCGCTGGTGCTGTTTCGGGTAGGCCACATGGCCATAGAGGTCGTAGCGATCCACCAGCTCGAACACCTGCTGCAACACCTCCCGCTGGGCCTTCTCCAGATTGCGGGGGTCGTCGCGGCAACCGAGCACCAGCACTAGGTTGTGAAGCTGGCGCAGGCGCTCGGAACGACCGAACACCTCCACCAGGGCCGGGATGTTCTTGCGTGGATCTGCCCGACAGATCGCCAGCAGGGGCGGCTTGGCCGGATCACGCAGGAAAGGCAGCATCAACTGCTCGATCTCCGCTTCATCGGCGCCGGCCTGGGGCGGATAGAACTGGCGACTGTCGACACCGGGCGGAATCACCCGGGCCTGCTCAGCGCGGAAGCGGCCATAGCGGGCGTATTGCTCCTCCAACTCCTGAGATGTGCTGGTCACCACCAGATCGCTGTGGGCCAGGGCCAGCTCCTCGGCGTCAATGCGCCGGGCCATCGAATACTGGCTGTCGATCTGGGCAGCCTCCAGGCCGGCAGCCAGCAGGCGCCGCCGCTTCTCCCGACCCAGCGAATGGCCGGTGAACACCAGCGGTATTCCCAATCGCCGGCGCAGCAGCGCCCCCACATAACCGGCGTCGGCGTAGTGGGCATGGATCCAGTCGGGCAGCCGCGGCTGGGCCAGCAGGGCCTCGGCGAGGGCATCGGCCAACTCATCGAGATAGGGCCAGAGCAGCTCCTTGCGCAGGTAGCGCCTGGGCCCGCAGGCCATGCGGCGAATCGAGGCGCCGGGCAGCAGGGGCTCCCAGGGCTGGGCGTAGTCGGCCGACACGCGTCGGTCCTGGATCAGCCGGGTCACCACCTCCACCCGCTCCACCTCGGGTCGATTCGCCAGCGCCCTGGCTAACTCCAGCACGTAGGTGGTCTGGCCGCCGGTGTCGGGATCACGGCCCAGCTCCAGGTCATGGGATCGAAATAGCCCATGCAGGTGCAGGTGCAGCACGTAGAGACCAGCCATGGCGGGTTCCTGGCGAGAGAAGAAGGGCAACGACAACAGCTGTTGCCTCTATCGATAGCCGCGGTGAGCGGCGCTGTCAGCCAGGAGAAGTCGCGATCCCCGCACCAAGGGTCTCAGGCAAGAGGATGAGACTCATGCTCCCGCAAGGGTGCAGGCCGCTCGCCGGCGATCCCGACCTGAACACAGTTTGTGAGGATCGGATGATGGTTGCGCCGCCTCGGGCGACGGTCTGCAACTAAGCGGCCTGAACCTGTTGGGGCGGGTGCTGTGCCAGCACCTGCTGGAGATAGCGCGCCGTGTGGCTGGTTGGGTGATCCGCGACCTCCTCAGGGGTTCCCGCCACCACGATCTGACCGCCCTTGTCGCCACCCTCGGGCCCCAGGTCGATGATCCAGTCGGAGCAGCGGATCACATCGAGGTTGTGCTCAATCACCAGGATCGAGTTGCCCTTGTCCACCAGCCGCTGCATCACATCCATCAGCTTGTGCACATCATAGAAACTGAGGCCTGTGGTGGGCTCGTCGATCAGATAGAGGGTCTTGCCGGTGGCGCGGCGAGAGAGCTCGGTGGCCAGCTTCACGCGCTGGGCCTCACCGCCGGAGAGCGTGGGCGCCGGCTGACCCAGCTTGACGTAGCCCAGGCCCACATCCACCAGGGTGCGTAGGCGATCGGCCGCCTGGGGTATAGCGGAGAACACCTCACAGGCCTGCTCCACCGTCATCTCCAGCACATCGGCGATGGTGAAGCCCTTGTATTTCACCTGGAGGGTCTCGCGGTTGTAGCGAGCGCCCTTACACACGTCGCACTGCACATACACATCAGGCAGGAAGTTCATCTCGATCACGTTCACGCCCTGGCCGCTGCAGGCCTCACAGCGACCCCCCTTCACGTTGAAGCTGAACTGGCCCACCTGGTAGCCGCGGGCCTTGGCTTCCACCGTGGCGGCGAACACCTGGCGGATCGGATCGAAGGCGCCGGTGTAGGTGGCGGGATTGGAGCGGGGCGTGCGGCCGATCGGCGATTGGTCGATCACGATCACCTTGTCGATCGCCTTGATGCCGCGCAGCTCCCCCAACCCCGCAGGGAAGGGCACCTTCAGGCCCAGCTGGTGCTCCAGGGCCGGGTGCAGCAGCTCATTCACCATCGTGCTCTTGCCACTGCCGCTCACGCCGGTCACACACACCAGCCGGCCCAGCGGGATCTCCACGTTGAAGCCGGAGAGATTGTTGCGCTGGCAGTTCACCAGGGTGAGCTTGCGCGAACCGCTGGTGCGCCGCTCAGCCGGGGTGGGGATGGTGCGGCGGCCGCTCAGATAGGCGCCGGTGAGGGAGTCTTCCGCGGAGAGCAACGCCTCAAGATCTCCCTCAGCCACGATGTGGCCGCCGTGCACGCCAGCTCCGGGCCCGATGTCCACGATGTGGTCGGCGGCGCGGATCGTGTCCTCGTCGTGCTCCACCACGATCAGGGTGTTGCCCAGATCGCGCAGCTTGATCAGGGTGTTGAGCAGGCGGTCGTTGTCGCGCTGGTGCAGACCGATGCTGGGTTCATCCAGCACGTAGAGCACCCCGGTGAGGCCGGCGCCGATCTGGGTGGCCAGGCGGATGCGCTGGGCCTCCCCCCCGGAGAGTGTCATCGCCGGACGATCGAGGCTGAGGTAGTCGAGGCCCACATCCAGCAGGAAGCGCAGGCGCATGCGGATCTCCCGCAGCACCAGCTCGCCGATCTGGATCTGGCGTGCACTGAGCAGGGGTTCGGCCCCTTCGCTCTCGCCCACACCCATCAGCTGCTCGATGCGGCGCAGGCTCTCGCCCACGCTGGTGCTGGTGAGTTCGTGGATGCGGTAAGGCCCCACCCGCACCGCCAGGGCCTCGGGCTTGAGCCGCAGCCCCTGGCAGCTGGCGCAGGGCACAAGCTCCAAAAACTTCTCCAGCTTCTGGCGCACCGATTCACCGCTGGCATCGCGCAGCTGGCGCTCCAGGATCGGCAGGATCCCCTCAAACGGGCGCTCGTAGGTCTGCGCCTTGCGGTAGCGGCTGTCAGCCTGAATCGCGATCGGCTCGCGGGAACCATGGAGCAGCACCTCCTGCTGCTCGGGAGTGAGCTGGTTCCAGGGGGTCTTGATCTCGAAGCCGAAAGCCTCGCCCACCGAATAGAGCAACGAGAAGTAATAGGAGTTGTCCTTCTCGGCCCAGGGGGCCACAGCGGCATACACCGGCAAGGCGGGATCGGGGATCACCCGCTCCGGGGTGAACTTGCGCAGGTGACCGATGCCATGGCAGTCGGCGCAGGCTCCGTAGGGGCTGTTGAAGGAAAAGAGCCGCGGTGAAAGCTCCTCCATCACCGCCCCGTGCACCGGACAGGCGAAGTTCTCGGAGTAGAGCCGCTCGCGCTCCAGGCTCTCCGGCAGTTCCTCCTCGGCCTTGGGCACCACCTCCACCAGGGCCAGGCCATCGCCACGCTTGAGCGCCGTGCGCAGCGAATCGGTGAGGCGCTCCTGGATGCCCTCACGAGCCACCAGACGATCCACCACCACCTCGATGTGATGGCTGTGGTTCTTGTCGAGCTCGATGTTGTCGGCCAGCTCGCGCACCTCGCCGTTGATGCGCACCCGGGCGAAACCCTCGGCCACCAGGCCACTGAGCAGCTTCACGTGGGTGCCCTTCTTGCCGCGCACCACCGGTGCCAGCAGCTGGTAGCGGGTGCCCTCGGGTAGCTGGAGGATCTGGTCCACCATCTCGTCGATCGACTGGGGCCGGATCGAGCGATCGCACTCCGGGCAATGGGGCTCACCGGCGCGGCCGAACAGCAGACGCAGATAGTCCTGAATCTCGGTGACCGTTCCGACCGTGGAGCGGGGGTTGTGGCTAGTGGATTTCTGGTCGATCGAAATCGCCGGCGACAGCCCCTCAATGGCGTCGACATCGGGCTTGTCGACCTGGCCCAGGAACTGGCGCGCATAGGCCGAGAGACTCTCGACATAGCGGCGCTGACCCTCGGCAAAGATCGTGTCGAAGGCGAGCGAGCTCTTGCCACTGCCGCTCACGCCGGTGAACACCACCATCCGGTTGCGCGGGATGGTGACGTCGATGTTCTTGAGATTGTGCTGGCGGGCGCCCCGCACCCGGATCACGTCTTCCAGCGAGCCGCCGCTCAACACCCGACTGCCGTCGAGCAGGGCCTGCCGCTGGGCCGCCTTCTCATGCAGGGTGAGCGCCGGGGAATCCTGGCTGACCTTGCTGCTCTGGGCGCGGGGCATCCGGCCGGCTCGGGAACAGCAGATTCTATGGGCGCCGCCCTGGGCAGCTGAGCCAGATCAGTCGTGCTGCTCCAGCAGGCTGGCTGCATAGCTGCGGGCCTCACGGTGATCACCGCCGGCCAGCTCGGCGAGCTCGGCCTGGCGGGCCTGAGTGTCCCGCAGGTGGGACACTCGCGTGCGGGTCATGCCCGCCACCACCTCCTTGCTCACCAAGTAGTGATGGTCGGCGGCGGCGGCCACCAGGGGCTGATGGGTCACGCAGAACACCTGGCGGCGCACGGCCAGCTGGCGCAGCAGGGCCGCCATGGCCCCACTCACCCGGCCGCTCACCCCGGTGTCGATCTCGTCGAACAGCAGGGTGACGTGCTCATCGGCCGCGGCCAGGCAGGTTTTCAAGGCCAGGAGGAAGCGACTCATCTCGCCGCCGGAGGCCACCTCCGCCAGCGGCGCCAGTGGCTGGCCGGGATTGGCCGAAAACAGAAACTGCACCGCATCCGCCCCCTCCTCCCCGGGGATAGCCGACTCGATCACCACGGCAAAGCGCACGTTGGCCAGCCCCATGGGCCGCAGCGCCGCCATCAGCTGCTGCTCGAGCTCGGCAGCCGCCTCCCGGCGCGCGTCGCTCAACACCCCGTTGAGCTGATCACGCTGGCACCGCGCAGCACCCTCAGCCGCTTCGAGCACCTCCAGGCACGCCTCAGCCCCGCCAGGAGCCAGCTGCTCGCGCAACTGATCACGCCAGGCGATCAGTTCGGCCAGATCCCTGCCATGGCGACGCTCCAGGGCCTTGAGCTGGGCAATCCGCTCCTGCAACTGGGCCAGGTTCTCAGGATCGCTGTCGAGGGCGGCGCCGTAGCGGTCGAGATCACGGCTCAGATCCTGCAGCTGGGCGAGGGCATCGCTGCAGCGGCCGGCCAACTCCACCACGCCGGGATCGAGCTGCTGCATGAGGGCCAGCTCCGCCTCACAGGCCGCCAGGTGATCCAGAACCGAGGGCGCCTCTTCCACACCCTCCACGAGGCGGCCCAGCAGGGTCATCACTCCCTCCTGAAGACGCACGCCATGGGCGAGGCGATTCTCCTCCCCCTGCAACCGGTCCCGCTCGGCGGGATCCTCCAGACCGGCGGCCTCCAGATCGGCCAGCAGCTGTTCCTGGCGCTCGCGCTCTTGCTGCAGCTGCTGCCAGTTGGCCCGGGCCGCCTCGAGTGCGGCAGCCGCCTGCCTCCAGGCGCGGTGGGCTGCAGACACGGCGGGCAGCTGCTGCTGGATCGGCGCACCGGCGAAGCGATCGAGCCAGCGCCGCTGCTGGCCCGGGCGTGCCAGTTGCTGGGTCTGGCCCTGCACCGTGAGATCGAGCAACAGGGGCCGCAGCTCCTGGATCTGGGCGCGGTTCACAGCCACACCATTGAGACGGTGGCGACTGCTGAGCCGATCGTGGCTCAGCCGCCACTCGCGGCTGAGCCACACCTCGGCATCCTCAGGCTCCAGCTGCTGCTGCTCCAGCCAGGCCTGCAAGGGAGGCGAGAGGCTGAAGCTGGCTTCAATCACCCCCCGCTCCGCCCCCTGGCGCAGCAGACGGGGACCGGATCCGCCGAGCAGGGCGTCGAGGGCATCGAGGAGAATCGACTTTCCGGCTCCGGTCTCCCCGGTGAGCACCGTGAAGCCGCCGCTGAAATCGAGCTGGAGCTCTTCGATCAGAGCGATGTTCTCCAGGCGCAGTCCGGTAAGCACGGCCGCTGACGGCAGGGAACAGGTGTTCGCGCCGACCGTAGCGGCCCCGCCTTTCCTTTAGAAGGGGGAAATCGTGCTGATCAACGCCGGTGTCTGAGCAGCCCACTGCCCTGGAACAGGCCAAGGCCGCCATGCGGGCGGCGGTGTTCGACACCGACCCGATGGCACCGCCCCCCCCGGCGGAACCCCGAATTCAGCCCCCTGCCCCGGCGCCGGCGGCGATCAACCAGAGACCCGGCGCCACCCGGAGCACCGATCTGGGCGACTTCATCGAAGCCGCCGGGCTGCTCGAGTACGACCCGGCCGCCATCACCCGCATCTACGCCGGCCATCCCCAACGGCTGCTGCGACGTCTTTGGCAGACCCTCGTGCCGATCGGCCTCTACCTGCTGGCGGTGGGACTTGACTGGTTCACCCAACGCCTGAAGGACCCCGACCACGCCCGAACCAGGGCCCGGGAGGCGGCCGATCTGGTGGCCTCGCTCGGCCCTGCCTTCATCAAGGCCGGCCAGGCCCTCTCCACCCGGCCCGATATCGTGCCGCCCCTGCTGCTGGAGGAGCTGGCCCAGTTGCAGGACCAGCTTCCGGGCTTCGATTCAGCCCTGGCGATGGCCTGCATCGAAGACGACCTGGGCCAGCCGGTGGAAGCGATTTACACCCAGCTCGACCGGGAGCCCATCTCCGCGGCCTCCCTGGGCCAGGTCCACAAGGGCGTGCTCAGGAACGGCGACAAGGTGGCCGTGAAAGTGCAGCGACCCGGGCTGCGCGAGCAGATCACGCTCGATCTCTACATCGTGCGCAACATCGCCGCCTGGCTCAACCGCAACGTGGGTCTGATCCGCTCCGACCTGGTGGCCCTGATCGATGAGCTGGGCAAGCGGGTCTTCGAGGAGATGGACTACTGCAACGAGGCCAGCAACGCCGAAGCCTTCGCCCGGCTACACGCCCACAACCCGCGGATCGCCGTGCCCCGCATCTACCGGGAAGCCACCAGCCGCCGGGTGCTCACGATGGAGTGGATCGATGGCGTGAAGCTCACCAACCTGGAGGCGGTGCGGGGCCTGGGGGTCGATCCCGACGAGCTGGTGGAGGTGGGCGTGAACTGCTCCCTTCAGCAGCTGCTGGAGCACGGCTTCTTCCACGCCGATCCCCACCCGGGCAACCTGCTGGCCCTGCCGGATGGACGACTCGCTTACCTCGATTTCGGGATGATGAGCGAGGTGAGCCGCGAGAGCCGCACCGGCCTGATCCAGGCGGTGGTGCACCTGGTAAACCGAAACTTCGGCAAGCTCTCCAAAGACTTTGTGGCACTCGGCTTCCTGGCGGAAGACGTGAACCTGGAGCCGATCGTGCCGGCTTTTGAGAGCGTGTTCGGCCAGGCGCTGGAGATGGGCGTCAGCCGCATGGATTTCAAGGCCGTCACAGACGACCTGAGCGGCGTGATGTATCGCTTCCCCTTCCGGGTACCTCCTTACTACGCCCTGATCATTCGCTCCCTGGTGACACTGGAGGGCATCGCCCTGAGCGTGGATCCCGAGTTCAAGATCCTCGGCGCCGCCTATCCCTACTTCGCCCGGCGGCTGATGGAGGATCCCGACCCCGGTCTGCGCAACAGCCTCAAGGAGATGCTGTTCGACGGCGAGGTGTTCCGCTGGCAGCGACTCGACAACCTGATCGCCAGTGCAGCCCAGGGCAGCCAGCTTGATCTGGAGGGGCTGCTGGATCAGGTGCTCGATTTCCTCTTCTCTGCCAACGGGGGCCTGCTGCGCCAGCAGCTGGTGGAGGCTCTGGTGGAACGGATGGATGCTCTGGCCTGGCAGGCCACCCTGCGACTGGGCAAACGCCTGCCGGAACGGCTGCAACCACCCGGTCTGCGTCAGCGGCGGGTCTTTGAAACCAATGAACCCCTGCTGGACCTGGAACCGATCCGCCAGCTGGTGGCGATCCTGCAGGCTCTGCCGGGCTTCGAGCCCCAGCTGCTGGTGAGGCGCCTGCCAAGGCTGCTGGGTGAGCCGGAACTGCGGCGCATGGGCATCAATCTTGCCCGGGGCCTGGCGGAGCGCAGCATGGTGCGACTGGTGCGGGATGTGCTCGTGCCGGCACAGCGCAGCGGTGATTTGGCCACCGCCTGAACGACTTACGCTGCCGCGATGGAACGTTCCTCATCCCGTCGTATCAGCAGGCGCCAGAGGCTCCTTGGTGCAGCCATGGGTCTGGGCTTGAGCCTGGCCGGCCCAACCGCCCACGCCGCCGACAATCTGGTGTTTGTGAGCGGCGGCTTCCGACGCTCGATCCCCGTGGCGGATCTGAGCACCCTGGCCAACACCGGCACCGCACCAGGGCTGCTGGGTGATGTGCTGCGCTTCAGCCAGCAGAACCCCAAGGACGTGGCTGGACTGCTGAACCAATCGATCAGCCTGCCGATCACGCTCGTGAGCCGATTGCTCAACACCCGCATCGGTGAGGCGATCCTCGAACGACTGTCTCGGATCGTGTATCCCCTCAATGCCCCTGGAGTGGGTGTGCCGGCGCTCCGCTCCGCCGTGGTGATGGGCCTTGCCAATGGCGGTGGCTCGATCACGGCCGTGTCCTTTCTCAAGGCCTATCCCACCCGCGACATCGAGGTGAGCATCCCGGCCCTGCTGGGCCTGATGCAAAAGGCCAGCTCGATCTCCGAGCTGGTGCGGTTCTTCTCGGAATCTCCCCTCGACGGGCTGCGTGGCAACGGTGAGACCGGTGCGGGCCCCAAGAAAGCCGAGCCGTAGATTCGCCTGCAGCCTCCCAATCGGTCCGTGCCCTTGCTCCGATCCCTGCGGCGTCTGAGCAGGGGTGCCTTCGGCGCCCGGCCCACCATGCACGACTGGCCTGGCCTGATCGAGGCCTACTGGCGCTGGCTGCCGGTGAGCGATGCCACGCCCGTGATCACGTTGCGGGAAGGCGCCACACCGCTGATCCCTGCCCCGGCCATTGCTGAGCGCATCGGCCGCGGCGCGAAGGTGTATCTGAAATACGACGGCCTCAACCCCACGGGATCCTTCAAGGACCGGGGGATGACCATGGCCATCTCCAAGGCCAGGGAGGCAGGGTCCGAGGCCGTGATCTGTGCCAGCACAGGCAACACCTCTGCCGCCGCCGCCGCCTATGCGCGCCGCGGTGGCATGCGCGCCTTCGTGCTGATCCCCGATGGCTATGTGGCCCAGGGCAAGTTGGCCCAGGCCCTGCTCTACGGCGCCGAAGTGATCGCCATCCAGGGCAACTTCGATCGGGCCCTGGCCATCGTGCGCGAGGTGGCCGAGCGGTACCCGATCACCCTGGTGAATTCAGTGAATCCCTACCGCCTGCAGGGCCAGAAAACCGCAGCATTCGAGGTGGTGGATGCCCTGGGAGAGGCCCCCGACTGGCTCTGCATCCCGGTGGGCAATGCCGGCAACATCAGTGCCTACTGGATGGGCTTCCAGGAGTACAGGGAAGCGGGGCACAGCCGCAAGCTCCCCAGGATGATGGGGTTCCAGGCCGCAGGCTCCGCGCCACTGGTGGTGGGCCACACGGTGGAGCAACCCGACACCATCGCCACGGCGATCCGCATCGGCAACCCGGTGAACCGCGACAACGCCCTGCGCGTGCGGACCGAGAGCGGGGGCGACTTCATGGCTGTGACGGATGCCGAAATCATCGAGGCCTACAAGCTCCTGGGCAGCCAGGAGGGTGTGTTCTGCGAACCCGCCAGCGCCGCCTCAGTGGCGGGACTGCTCAAGCGACGCGATGAGGTGCCCGCCGGCGCCACGGTGGTGTGCGTGCTCACGGGCAATGGCCTGAAGGATCCCACCACGGCGATTGAGCACAACGAGGCGCGCTTCCACACTGGCCTGGAGGCCGACACAGCCACCGTGGCCAAGGTGATGGGCTTCTGACGGCCATCCGAGAAACAGAGCTGAACCTCCACTGCCCCCACAACGGGGGCTTTTTTTGTGGCCAGGGGGACGTCCAAAGGTCAACCACTCACCGAGGTGTCCATCCAGCGTCTGGGGAAAAACCCCCATCAGCCGGGGAACGGCACGCCCCAACCCGCCAACCCGCCAACCACGCCGTTTTCCTCAGAGCCGGGAAACAGTGGAGAAAGCAGGTTGACTGGCAATCCTGACGACCCATTCCCCACGGTCGCCACGCAGACAATCCAAGCCCCGGCTGGGGAGCTGCAGTTTTCCCCGGTTTCCCCAGCCCCTTCTACGACTGTTTGTTTTCTTGGTTTCTGACTTCTTTCAATCACTCGTGATCGAGCTGGGGAGGGGTGGGGAACCCGCTCCCAGGGACCGTTGCGCAATGGCCGGGTCTGTGGAAGCGTGGATGGGCTCTGTGGCCAGCTTCCCGCTCGCGTTCTGTTCAGCCCATGAAGCTGGTCTGCTCCCAGTCGGAACTCAGCTCCAGCCTCCAGCTGGTGAGTCGTGCCGTGGCCAGTCGGCCCACCCATCCGGTGTTGGCCAACGTGCTGCTCACGGCCGATGCCGGCACCGGCCGACTCAGCCTCACCGGCTTCGATCTCAACCTCGGTATCCAGACCAGCCTGCCGGCTTCGGTGGAGGCCAGTGGTGCCATCACCCTGCCGGCCCGCCTGCTGGGCGAAATCGTGAGCCGTCTCTCCGCCGATTCCCCGATCACGCTCGCTTCCCCCGAAGGGACCGAGCAGGTGGAGCTCACCAGCCTTTCGGGTAGCTACCAGATGCGGGGCATGCCCGCGGAAGATTTCCCGGATCTTCCCCTGGTGCAGAGCGGCCAGCCGATTCGCCTTGAGGCCGAAGCCCTGGTGAAGGGCCTGCGCGCCACCCTGTTCGCCAGCAGTGGGGATGAAGCCAAACAGCTGCTCACCGGCGTGCACCTGCGGCTCGATGCCGAGGGCCTGGAATGCGCCGCCACCGATGGTCATCGCCTCGCCGTCCTGCGCCTGGCCCATGGCGCTCAGGCCAGTGAGGCCGATGGTGAAAGTGAGCCCTTCGCCGTCACCGTGCCAGCCCGCTCCCTGCGCGAGCTGGAGCGCCTGCTCTCCGGTCGCCAGTCAGAGGAACCCCTGGCACTGTTCTGCGACCGCGGACAGGTGGTGTTTCTCTGGGCTGACCAGGTGCTCACCAGCCGCAGCCTTGATGGCACCTACCCCAACTACCGCCAGCTGATCCCTGAGAGCTTCAGCCGCACCATCCAGGTCGATCGCCGTGCTCTGATCGCGGGTCTGGAGCGGGTGGCGGTGCTGGCGGATCAGCACAACAACGTGGTGAAGCTCAGCACCGAGGCCGGTAGCGGTCAGCTCCTGATCCAGGCCGATGCACAGGACGTGGGCAGTGGTTCGGAAGCCCTGGCCGCTGAGATCAACGGGGAGCCGATCCAGATCGCCTTCAATGTGCGCTATCTGCTGGACGGTCTCAAGGCGATGGCTGCTGATCAGGTGGTGCTCCACTGCAACGCCCCCACCACGCCTGCGGTGCTGAGGGCAGCCGATGATGGGGCCTTCACCTACCTGGTGATGCCCGTGCAGATCCGCAGCTGAGCGGCGTGGCTCTGCCGGAGCAGCTGTTGCTGTCCGACCTGCTGCGCCGGCGTGTGCGCTGCGACCAGGGCCTCGACAACGGGGCCGGCCTGGTGGTGTGGATGCATCCACCGGTGCATCGGGTGCTGGGGTGGGTCAGCAAGCCCTCGGCTTTCGGGTCCCGTCGACTCGCTTGGCGCCTCAACCAGCTCCGCGGCCTGGTGGAGCTCGAAGCCCTCGTGAAGGGCGAGCCTGCCGAGACGGAGCAGGCCACGGTGGAGCGCTTACCCACCCTGATGGAGGCTTCCCTGATCAACGCTCAGGGTGATCCGATCGGTCTGGTGGCCGATGCGGCGTTTGAGCCAACCACCGGTCGCATCCGCCATTACCTGGTGAGCCGCAGTGATCCGCGCCTGCCCGGCAGCAGCCGCTGGCGCCTCACTCCCGATCGCATCACAGACCAGCAGCCCGGCCAGGTGTTCACGGCTGTGGAGGTCCTCGACGACCTGCCCCTGGCCCGCGCCAGTGTCCGGCAGGACCTGTTGCGTCGCTCACGCCGCTGGCGCGATCAGATGCAGCAGGCTGGCGGTCGTTTCGAGCAGCGGCTGGAGGGATGGCTGGAGGAGGCGCCGTGGCAGGCATCGTCGGAACCCTTCGAAGACACGCCGCCTCAAGAGCGTCGCTTTCACTCCTGGCCCGATCGGCAACCTGAGCGGCCCTGGCGTACGCCTGATGAATCCGGGGCAGAGCCATGGGATGGGAGCTGGAGCGAACAGGACCGGGCCGCCACCGGGCCGCAGCCTCGCCGTGAAAGCAATCGCCCGGGCCGAGCAGATCGAGACGATCCCTGGGTTTAGGGCCTTCAGCCACACTGGATGGATCTGAACAGCCGGCCGTGGTTGCAGCTCCCCAGACCGCCACTCCCGGGTTCCCGGCTCCCGATTACCCCGTTGCCGAGGCCCTCAAGAAGGAGAATCTCAGCCAGGCCGATTACGACGAGATCTGCCGTCGCCTGGGCCGCGCTCCCAACCGAGCCGAGCTGGGCATGTTCGGGGTGATGTGGTCGGAGCACTGCTGCTACCGCAACTCGCGGCTGCTCCTGCAGGGTTTTCCTACCAGTGGTCCGCGCATCCTGGTGGGCCCCGGTGAGAACGCCGGTGTCGTCGATCTGGGTGAGGGCCAGCGCCTGGCCTTCAAGATCGAGAGCCACAACCACCCCTCGGCGGTGGAGCCGTTCCAGGGCGCGGCCACGGGCGTGGGCGGGATCCTGCGCGACATCTTCACGATGGGGGCCCGGCCGATTGCCCTGCTCAATGCCCTCCGCTTCGGCCCGCTCGACGACGAGCGCAACGTGGGCCTGATGGAGGGGGTGGTGGCCGGCATCGCCCATTACGGCAACTGCGTGGGGGTGCCCACCGTGGGCGGCGAGGTGGCCTTCGATCCCAGCTACTCGGGCAATCCGCTGGTGAACGCCATGGCCCTGGGACTGATGGAAACCGAGCAGATTGTCTGCTCCGGTGCTGAGGGGGTGGGTTATCCCGTTGTTTACGTGGGCAGCACCACCGGCCGGGATGGCATGGGTGGCGCCAGCTTCGCCTCGGCCGAGCTCACCGAGGCCTCCCTGGATGATCGCCCCGCCGTGCAGGTGGGCGACCCCTTCCTGGAGAAGGGGCTGATCGAGGCCTGCCTGGAGGCCTTCCAGAGCGGCGACGTGGTGGCCGCCCAGGACATGGGCGCCGCCGGCCTCACCTGCAGCTGCTCGGAGATGGCCGCCAAGGGGGGCCTGGGCATCGAGCTCGATCTTGACAAGGTGCCCGCCCGTGAGGCAGGCATGACCCCCTACGAGTTCCTGCTTTCGGAATCCCAGGAGCGGATGCTGTTTGTGGTGAAGCCCGGCCGCGAGCAGGCCTTGATGGAGCGCTTCACCCGCTGGGGGCTGCAGGCGGCGGTGGTGGGCCGGGTGCTGGAGGAGAACGTGGTGCGCGTGCTGCAGAAGGGCGAGGTGGCTGCCGAAGTGCCCGCCAGTGCTCTGGCTGATGACACCCCGATCAACCACCACGAACTGATCAGCGAACCGCCGGCCGAGATCCAGGCCCACTGGCGCTGGAGTGAGACCGAGTTGCCTGCTGCCAGTGTTGCCGGCATCACCCCCGTGGTAGGCAGTCCCACCAGCTGGAACGAGGCCCTGCTGGCCCTGCTAGACGACCCCACCATCGCCTCCAAGCGCTGGGTGTATCGCCAGTACGACCACCAGGTGCAGGCCAATACGGTGGTGCCCCCTGGCGGCGCCGATGCCGCTGTGGTGAGGCTGCGGCCCCAGCAGGGGGAGGGCGCGATGGCCCCAGCCAGCCGTGGCGTGGCGGCGGTGGTCGACTGCCCCAACCGCTGGGTGGCTCTCGACCCCGAGCGCGGCGGCATGGCGGCGGTGGCCGAGGCGGCCCGCAACCTCAGCTGCGTGGGCGCTGAGCCTCTGGCGATCACCGACAACCTCAACTTCCCTTCGCCGGAGACCTCAACCGGCTATTGGCAACTGGCCTTGGCCTGCCGCGGCCTCTCGGCGGCCTGCACTGCTCTCGACACGCCGGTCACCGGTGGCAACGTCTCGCTCTACAACGAGACCCGCCTGCCCGATGGCCGCATGCAGCCCATCCATCCCACGCCGGTTGTGGGCATGGTGGGTCTGGTGCACAACCTGGCGCAGGTGCGCGGCCAGGCCTGGCGTGCAGCCGGCGATTCCATCTGGCTGCTGGGAGTGCCGCTGGAAACGGGCGAGGCTCCCGCCGATCCGCGCCTGGGCCTGGCTGGCAGCAGCTACCTGGAGCGGCTGCATGGAGCCGTTACGGGGCGCCCGCCCGAGATTGACCTGGCGCTGGAGCGCGGGGTGCAGGGCTTCCTGCGCCAGGCGATTGCCAGCGGTCTGGTGGCCTCCGCCCACGACCTCAGCGATGGCGGCCTCGCGGTGGCCACCGCTGAGTGCTGCATGTCTGCTCTGGCGGCCGGCGCAGCTCCAGGCGCTGAGCTGGAGCTGCCCGCCAGCAGCGTCCGTATCGATCGGTTGCTGTTCGCCGAAGGCGGTGCACGCATTCTGGTGAGCGTGCCGGCTGACCAGGCCACCTCCTGGCAGCAGGCCCTGGATCAGGCGCATGCCAGTGCGCCCGGTTCGGTTGTGGCGCAGCGTCTCGGTGTGGTCACCGCTGGCGGCAGCGCCGCTGAGCTGGTGATCCGCCAGGCCGGCCTGGCTCAGCCGCTGCTGCAGCTGCCTGTCGCCCAGCTCGCCGAATGCTTCGAGCAGGCGATTCCCCGCCGCATGGGGGTGGATCTTCCCCCCACGGCCTGATCGGCCCGCTCATGCACAATGTGAAGGTATCCGCCGTCACCCCGGGCCTGTGCTGAAGGACGATCTGTCTGCTGAGCACGGCCTGTCTGCTGAGCACGGTCCTGAGGCACGGATCGAGGATCTCCACTCCGACGGCCAGCGGCTCGACAAGCCGGAAGAGGCCTGTGGGGTGTTTGCTGTGCTCGCCGCCGAACAGCCGGTTGCCAACCTCACCTATTTCGGCCTCTACGCCCTCCAGCATCGTGGCCAGGAGTCGGCCGGTATCGCCGCCTTCGGGGGCGACGGCAGGGTGCGTCTGCACAAGGACATGGGCCTGGTGAGCCAGGTGTTCGACCAGGAGGTGCTGGAGCGCCTGCCCGGCCACCTGGCCATTGGCCACAACCGCTACTCCACCACCGGGAGCAGCAAGGCTTGCAACGCCCAGCCGGTGCTGCTCAACACTCGGCTGGGCCCGATGGCCCTGGCTCACAACGGCAACCTGGTGAATGCGGCAGAGCTGCGTGAAGCCTTGGACCATCTGGCCCAGGAGCTCACCTCTACCACCGATTCCGAGCTGATCGCCCTGGCCGTGCAGGCCGCAGTCAACGATGGTCTCGACTGGGATGGCGCCATTCGTCAGGCCGCCGGCCGCTGCCGTGGTGCCTTCAGCCTGGTGATCGGCACGCCGGAGGGGCTGTTTGCTCTGCGCGACGGTCACGGCATCCGCCCTCTGGTGTTCGGCCACCTCGGTGAGCCGGAGCAGGCCCAGTGGGTGGTGAGCAGCGAGACCTGTGGGCTCGACATCATCGGAGCCGCCTATGACGGCGACGTGCAGCCCGGCGAGATCATCCACTTCCGCCTGGGCGATGCCCAGCCGCATCGCAGTCAGTGGATCAGCGAGCCCGCCAAGTTGTGCGTGTTCGAGATGATCTACTTCGCCCGGCCCGACAGTCGCTTTTTTGGCGAGTCGCTCTACAGCTACCGGGTGCGCATCGGTGAGGCCTTGGCCCGCGAGACACCTGTGGAAGCCGACATCGTGATCGGTGTGCCCGATTCCGGCATCCCGGCGGCGATCGGCTACTCCCAGCTGAGCGGCATCCCCTTCGGCGATGGCCTGATCAAGAACCGCTATGTGGGCCGCACGTTCATCCAGCCCACCCAGGCGATGCGCGAGGCAGGGATCCGCGTGAAGCTCAACCCCCTGCCGGATGTGTTGGCCGGCAAGCGGGTGGTGGTGATCGACGACTCGATCGTGCGTGGCACCACCAGCCGCAAGCTGGTGCAGGCCCTGCGCGATGCCGGTGCCACCGAGGTGCACATGCGCATCAGTTCACCGCCGGTGACGCACCCTTGCTTCTACGGCATCGACACTGACACCCAGGACCAGTTGATCGCAGCTCGCCTCACACTGGCGGAGATCGCTGCCCATCTGGGCGTGGATTCGCTGGCCTATCTGAGCAAGGAGGGCATGGTGGAGGCAGCCCAGGCCCATTCCGCGAACTTCTGCACGGCCTGTTTTGACGGTGCCTATCCGATTGAGATGGATGAGGCAGTGCGCAACAGCAAGCTGATGCTGGAGCCGGCTGGACTTGCCGCTGGCTGCGTCTGATCATCAGTCGCGTCTGATCACCGGCGCCCGCTGACTGGGTCAGCCCAGGGCCGGGATCAGTCGTTACAGGTCTGGGTGAGAAGCGGCAGCAGCTCGGTGATGGCACCGCCGCTTGGCAGGGGGGTCGATCTGCCCTCGCTGCTTGGGTTCTCCAGCTCCAGTTGGCTGGGATCCAGCCGCAGGCTGCGCTCGCCTGCCAGCACACTCACCAGTGGATCATCACCACAGCAGAGATCCACCAGCTGATCGCCCCGCTGTGCGAAGCGCAGGCCGATCTGGCCCAGTTCGCCCCGTTGGCAGCTGCGCAGTTCGGCTATGGCCATGCGCTTGAGCCGACCCTGCTCGCTGGCCAGCAGCAGGCTGCCTTCCGCTGTCATGGCTGCAGCTCCCACCACCCGTTCGCCGGGCAGCAGCCGCAGCAGTACCGGTCCCTGGGCGGCCCGGCCCATCACCGGCAGGTTGCTCTCATTCACCCGCAATCGCAGCAGCCTGCCGGTGCTGCTGCCCACCACCAGCTCCTGCCCATCCCTGCAGAGCACCACCCGGCGCAGGCTGACGCCCTCCTTCAGCTTCAACACTGAAGTGGCCCGCCCTGAGAGTTCCTGAAAGGCATCGAGAGGCAGTCGCTTGAAGCGCCCATCGCTGCTCAGCAGTCCCACACTCGCGCCCTCAGCCGCCTCACCGCTGGGAAGGGGCAACAGTTGCACCACCCGTTCGCCGGCCATGCCATCGGGCAGGAATTTCTCCAGACTTCCATGCTGCTGACCGGCGAATTCCCAGCGCAGCAGCGCCACCCGGCCGGCGTCGGTGAAGGCCAGCAGGGCAGGTTTGCTGCTCACCGGCAGGATCAGCCGCGCCGGGGCCGGGTGTTCACCCAGGGCCACCGGTTCATCGAGATGCAGCCGGCCGAGCAGTTGGGGTGCCACGATCTTCACCTGACCGTCGGCCTGGATCAGCAGCCGGCTTTCGCTGGAGAGGGCGGCGAAGGCCTGCTGGCGCTGCAGCTCGGCATTGGGACGCACCGCCGCGGCCCGTTGGGCCACCAGGTCATCGCCTCCTTCCACCAGACGGGTGCGTCGTGGTGTGGCGTAGCGCTTCCTGAGTGCCTTGAACTCCGCCACCATGGCGTCAAGTAGGGCGCCGCGGTCGTTGAGGAGGTGACGCAGGCGATTGCGTTCCTCGCCCAGATCCTGGGCTTCCTGCCGCAGGCTCTCCTGCTCAAGACCGGTGAGGCGCCGCAGCGGCATGGCCAGCACGGCATCGGCCTGCCGCTCGCTCAGGTCAAGGTGCACCTGCAGGCTGGCGCGGGCACTGGCGGCATCGCGTGCTTGCTGGATCATGTCGATCACCCGGCGCAGGTCGGCAAGGGCCTTGAGCAGGCCATCCACCACCTCCAGGCGATCTTCGGCTTTTTTGAGCGCGTGGCGGGTCCGCCGGATCAGGGTGAGTTCCCGATAGTCGAGGAACTCCTGGAGCATTCGGCGAAGACTGAGCTGACGGGGCTGACCGTTTACCAGGGTCAGCAGGATGGCGCCAAAGTTGCTCTGCAGGGCGGTGCGGCGTTGCAGTTCGCCCAGCACGGTTTCGGCGTTGGCATCCCGCCGCAGTTCCACCACGATCCGCATGCCCTCGCGGTCTGATTCGTCGCGGATGTCGGCGATGCCGCCGATCTTGCCGTCGTTCACCTGCTCGGCCAGTTTTTCGATCCAGCCAGCCTTGCTCAGCTGGTAAGGCAGCTCTGTGATCACCACGGCGCTGCGGCGGTGGCGGCCCTTGCCGGGTTGCACTTCCTCAATGTGGGCAACTCCCCGCATCGGAATGCTGCCGCGGCCTGTGAGGTAGGTGTCGCGCACACCGCTGCCGGTGAGCACCTCGCCACCGGTGGGGAAGTCTGGTCCGGGCACCAGCTCCAGCAGTTTCTCGTCGCTGAGTTCAGGTTTGCGGATCAGGGCGATCAGGGCATCCACCACCTCGCCCAGGTTGTGGGGCGGAATGCTCGTGGCCATACCCACGGCGATGCCTGTGCAGCCGTTGAGCAGCAGGAAGGGCAGCTGGGCCGGCAGCACCGTGGGTTCCTGCTGGGAGCCGTCGAAGTTGGGGGCGAAATCAACGGTGTCGTTGCCGATCTCATCGAGCAGCGCCTCGTTGGCGATCGGGGCCAGCCGGGTTTCGGTGTAGCGCATGGCCGCCGGGGGGTCGTCGTCGACCGAGCCGAAGTTGCCGTGGCCATCCAGCAGCGGGTGACGGCTGGCGAAGGTCTGCACCAGTCGCACCAGGGCGTCGTAGACGGCCTGATCGCCGTGGGGGTGGTATTTGCCGAGCACGTCGCCCACCACGCGCGCGCACTTGCGATAGGGCCGATCCGGGGTGAGCCCCAGCTCGTGCATGGCGTAGAGGATGCGCCGCTGCACGGGCTTGAGGCCGTCGCGCACGTCCGGCAGTGCCCGTCCCACGATCACGCTCATCGCGTACTCGAGGTAAGAGCGCTGCATCTCGTGATGCAGCTCGATCGGCTGGATGCGCGGGTCGTCGGGGCGCTCGTTGGGCATCCGGGGCTGCGGCCGATGAGCGAAAAGTGGGGCTCAGCCTACTGATGTAGGGCCATCAGAGCTCCTCTTCGCTGCTGTCCTGGTCGGGGTTGGCGTTGGCCATGGCCCGTTCCACTGCTGGCCGCAGGCTGGGTTCGCGGAAGAGCAACTGGGTTGCTCCGCGGAGCTTCGGGCCCCATAGCTGGGTGGTCTGGTAGCTCTCCAGCACGTAGTTGGGCTCAGCAGACAGAGCCTTGTCAGCCAGCTCCAGGGCTTCGGTGCTTTCATTCCCCTGCAGCTGGTAAAGGGCTGCCGCCAGGGCCAGGTTGGGTTCGGCGGCGTCGGCCTTGATCGCCAGCACCTGGCGCCAACGCCCTACGGCCGCCTTGGTGTTGCCCTGCTCAAACAGCACCAGGGCCTGGTTGTTGATGGCTTCCCAGAAATCTCTGCGCAGCCTGGAGGCCTGCTCAAAGGCCGCCAGGGCTTCTCCCGGTTGGTTGAGCAGGATGCGGGCGTTGCCTAGGTCGAAGTAGGCGCTGGCGTTTTTGCTGTCGAGCCGGAGGCCCTGTTGCAGCAGTGTCACGGCCTCCTGGGCGCGGTTGTCGCGCAGGGCAAGTGATCCCTCGGCAAACCAGATCCCGGCGTTGCCCTGATCGAGCTGCTTTGCCTTGGCCAGCGAGATACCCGCTGCCTTGAGTTGATTGCTGCGGAGCTGGGCTTCGGCCAGCAGCACCCATCCGCGGGGGTCGTCCGGCAGCAGCTGCACCGTGAGAGCTGCCAGACGGGCCGCATCAGCGGCCTGGCCGAGTCGCAACAGTCGCGCTGCAGCCTGGGCTATCCCCAGGCCAGCCCCTTCCAGTTCAGCTGGCCGTGGCACATACGCATAGGGAACCAGCGCCCAGGCCGGCAGAGGCTGGCTCAAGGTCAAGCCCAGGCCCAGGAGCGGCAGGGCACGCAGGGGCAGGGCACGCAGCCAGTGCGGTGCCATCAGCACAGTTCAGGTAAGACCAGCCTAGGGACGGGCTCCTGGGCTCGCATCGAGCTGCTCAGCACCCCTGGCGGTGCCCTTTGCACCTGCAGCCATTGCTGTCTGAATGTTGCGCTGCCACATCCAGGGCTTGATCCTGCGGAGGGCAGAGGCCCGCAGTTTCTCGTCCCAGGTGGCTTCGCTCCAGACCAGGGCCGTTTCGCCCTGCAGATCCAGCCACCAGGGTCGCGGCTGGAGTTCAGGGTCGCGGCTGCTCTCCAGGCCCTGCTGGTTCCAGGGACACACCTCCTGGCAGAGATCACAGCCGGCCACCCACCCGTGCAGGGCACCGGCGATCGGCTCCGGCAGTTCGGGATCGCGATTTTCGATGGTGTGGAAGGCGATGCAGCGCCTGCTGTCCACCACAAACGGCTCGGTGATGGCGCCGGTGGGGCAGGCGGGGATGCAGCGGCTGCAGCCACCGCAGAGCGGTTCGGCCGGCTGGTCGGGCGGTAGGGGCAGGCTGGTGAGCAGGTGACCCAACAGCAGCCAGGAGCCCCTCCGGCTGTGAATCAGGTTGCCGTGCTTGCCGATCCAGCCCAGTCCCGCCTGCTCGGCCCAGGCCTTGTCCATCAGCGGAGCGCTGTCGACGCAGGCTCGCCACTGCAGTTCAGACACCTGGGTTTCCAGCCAGCGCCCCAGCTGGCGGAGCCGCCTGTCGATCACCCGGTGGTAATCACGACCCCACCCATAGCGGGCCACCTTCAGGGAGCCCGGCGCCCGTTCGGCCTCCACGTAGTAGTTGAGTCCCACCGCCAACAGGCTGCGCACGCCTGGCAGCAGCTGCTCCACAGCGCGCCGGCGCGGGTCGGCCATCCAGGCCATATCGGCCTGGTGTCCAGCGGCCAGCCAGCGCTCCAGGGCCGCCGTGCGCAGTCCAAGGCGCTCTCCGGCAGGCACGCTGGCGATGCCCACCGGGTCGAAGCCCAGTTGCCGGGCCTGCTGCTTCAGCCGGCACGCCAGATCGTGGTGGGCGTCCTGTGCCATCGCCCGTACAGTGTCGCCAGTATCAAAAGTCTGCTGGCTAGACCTGTGACTGTTCCGTCCAACGGCCGCCTGGCCCCCCTGCTCCGCTGGCTTGGCCTCACGCTGGTGGTGCTGTTTGCGATGCAGCTGCTGGTGCTGGTCAACAGCTGGAACTGGGATCTGGAGCCCTTCCGCCAGGTGGTGGTGGAGCGTCTCGTGGGAGATGCCCCGATGGCGCTGGTGGGCCTGCTGCTGATGTTGTTCGGTGCCCGCCTCGACCAGTCAGGTTCCGCTCGCACGCCACTCCGCTTGGTGGTCGGCCTGCTCTCGATCCTGTTGGCGGTGGCCATGGTCGTGTCGGTACCGCTGTCCATCGGCTCCACCCAGGCATTCGCCGAGCAGGCCCAGCAGGCTGAGGCGGCAATCGCTCAGCAGGCCAGTCAGCTTGAGCAGCAGAAACTGCAGGTGCAGGATCCGGCCTTCATTGATCAGCTGATCGCCGATGCCGAGCGCCAGGGCCGCATCCCTGCCGGTGCCAGTGCTGCGGTGAAAAAGCAGAAGGCCCAGGAGTTCATCGACGGTCAGATCAAGCCCCAGCTCGCACGCGCCGAGCAACAGCTGGGTCAGGCCCGTCTCGGTCGCGATCTGGCTATCCAGCAGAGCCGCTTCGGCGGCACTGGCAGGGCTGTTGTGCTGGCGGTGGCCTTCGTGCTGGTCACCCTGGTGGCCCTGCTCTGAGATCCCTCTCCCAGCAGTCGCCTGGCTAAGTTGCCTGCAGCGCACTGACGGCCGGATCTCCGGGTTCTCACTTGGTTCAATCCAGTCCCCGTCCCGATCAGCCCCTGGGTGACCGCCTGCAGGCCGACCTCAAGAACGACCTGATCGCGGGTCTGCTGGTGGTGATCCCGCTGGCCACCACCATTTGGCTGGCTACCACGGTGAGCCGCTTCGTGCTGGCGTTTCTCACCTCGATCCCCAAACAGTTCAATCCCTTCAACACCCTCAACCCGGTGTTGCAGGAGCTGATCAACCTGGGCGTGGGTCTGCTGGTGCCGCTGCTCGGCATCCTCCTGATCGGCCTGATGGCCCGCAACATCGTGGGTCGCTGGTTGCTGGAATTCGGCGAGGGCACACTCCTGCGCATCCCCCTGGCAGGCTCGGTCTACAAGACCCTCAAGCAGCTGCTTGAAACGTTCCTTCAGGGCAGCTCGACCAAGTTTCGCCGCGTGGTGCTGGTCGAGTACCCCCGCAAGGGGCTCTACGCCCTGGGCTTCGTCACCGGCGTGCTCGGCAGTTCCATTCAGGCCGACTTCGAGGAAACCATGCTGAGCGTGTTCATTCCTACTGCTCCCAATCCCACTACCGGTTGGTATGCAGTGGTGCCTGAGAGCTCCGTCAAGGACCTCGACCTGTCGGTGGAGGATGCCTTCCGCACCATCATCTCGGCCGGCATCGTCAATCCCGACGAGCGACCCGCCCCCTCCAACCGCAGTTTCTCCAGCCTGCTGGCCCAGCTGCGGGCTCCCCAACTCTCCTGATGCAGAGCCGCACCCTCTCCCGCGAACTGGCCCTGCTGATGCTTGGCCAGGTCAGTGACCGCGCCAGGGACTCCCTCCAGGCCCCCGCTGCCGACACGGCTCTGGAAACCCTGTTGCATCAGGCCCTGGCCAGTCTCAGCCAGCATGTGCGTGAGGCCCTCGACCGTTCCGCCGCAGATCTCCAGAGTGCGGAGCAGCACCTGCTCGACAGTGAATTGCAGGAGGCCGGAGCCGAACAGCTGCCACGGGTGCGCCAGCACCTCCGCGATGGCCTGGTTTCCGCGGAAATGGCTCTCAATCGCCTGTCCGCCAGCCTGGAGCTGCCGCGGTTGCTGTTGCTGGCCGATCAGGACGACGTCCGCCGCCAGGCAGTGGAGCGGGCGCGGGCGGTGCTGCGTCAGCGCCAGTCGATCGATCAGCAGCTGGATGGCGTGATGGAAGGTTGGCGGCTCACCCGACTGCCTCGCATCGATCGCGACATCCTGCGGCTTGCAGTGGTGGATCTGCGGGAGTTCGGTACCCCTGCGGCGGTGACCTGCAACGAGGCTGTGGAGCTGGCCAATCGCTACAGCGATGAGCAGGGGCGTCGCATGATCAACGGCGTTCTCCGCCGCTTCACAACGGCTTCAGCGCCGCAGGGCTGATGGTGTTCGACTGGTTCAACCGATCGGCTGCTCCCAGAGAGGCTGAGGAGTCCCTCCCTGCCGAGGCTGCTGAGCCGTCTGCCCCCGCGGCGGCTGCTTCTGAGCCCCCAGCCCCTGCAGCTGCCCACCCTGCTGCAGCCACCTCGGGTCTTGACGAAGACGCCCTGGCCTGGGCTCGTGAGGCCTATGCCCGCCTCAAGGCCCAGCAGGAAGCAGCGCGCCAGGCGGAAGCCCAGCCGCCCGCCCCCGCCGAACTCCCCACGAGATCCACGGCAGAAGCCGTTGTGGTGCCCCAGCCTGAGCCTGCGGAGCCCGAGCCCTCCGCTCCCGTTGCGGTCACAGCCCAGGCCCCGGCGACTGGCCCCTCCTTGCTGGAGCAGGCAGCCGCCCAGCGCGCGGAACGCCAGCAGGCCCTGGTGGTGGAGCCGGCCGAGCCGGCTTCCACCCCTCCCGGGCCTGCCGGAGCTCCGGCCCCCGCGACCGCCGCTCCCAGTGAGGAGGTCGAACCCAAGCTGGGCGCCTTCGATGACACGTTCACCTGGAGTGCCGAGGTGCTCGCCGCCCAGGGCAAGCGGGTCGACCAGATTTCCCTCGAGGAGATCGACTGGCTGGGCCGGCTGCGCCAGGGGCTGGAAAAGACCCGCCGTGGCTTTGTGACCCAGCTGCTCGACAGCCTGGGCGACGATCCGCTCACCCCGGAGGTGCTCGACGACCTGGAATCCACCCTGCTGCGCGCCGATGTGGGGGTGATGGCCACCGACCAGGTGCTTGAGGCACTGCGCCAGCGCCTCAACCAGGAAGTCGTGGATCCCTCCGAGGGCATCCGCTTCCTGAAGGAACAACTGCGGGGGATCCTCGAGGCCCCGATCGACCAGAGCGGTGTACCCCTGCTGGCTCCCCGCAAAGGCCGCCTCAATGTGTGGCTGATGGTGGGTGTGAACGGGGTCGGCAAGACCACCACTCTCGGCAAGCTCGCCAACCTGGCTGTGCGCAGCGGCTACAGCTGTCTGATTGCAGCGGCCGATACGTTCCGTGCCGCCGCCGTGCAACAGGTGCAGGTGTGGGGTGAGCGCAGCGGTGTGCCGGTGATCGCCAACCCCAGCGCCAACGCCGATCCGGCGGCCGTGGTCTACGACGCCATCGGAGCTGCCCAGGCCCACGGCACCGAGCTGGTGCTGGTGGACACCGCTGGCCGTCTGCAGACCAAGCACAACCTGATGGAGGAGCTGGCCAAGGTGCGGCGGATCGTCGATAAGCTGGCCCCTGATGCGGCGGTGGAATCGCTGCTGGTGCTCGACGCCAGCCAGGGCCAGAATGGCCTCAGGCAGGCCATGGCCTTTGCCAGCGCCGCAGGACTCACCGGTGTGGTCATCACCAAGCTGGATGGCAGCGCCCGTGGAGGCGTGGCGCTGGCGGTGGCCTCCGAGGCTGGCCTGCCGATCCGCTTTATCGGCGCCGGCGAGGGGATCCGCGATCTGCGTCCTTTCAACAGTTTTGAATTCGTTGAGGCCCTGCTGGCCAGCTGAACCCGGCTATCTTTCGGGCTCCCAGCGGCTGTGCGGTGAGCCAGACGCCGCCTTCCAGTTCCCCTGCCCCCTCCAGCCAGCTGGCTCCCCTGGATGGGCCGGTTCGCGGTTCAGCTTCGGAATCCCTCCGGCAGCTGATGGACAGCCTCATTCGCGAGCAGCGCCGCAACCAGGAGCTTCTGGCTTCGCTGACCTTTGCCCTGCGGAGTTTCACCAACCTCGGTCGTTTCCTGGAGTTGGTGCCCCTGGTGGCCAGCCGCCTGG
The DNA here is from genome assembly GCA_044235095.1 of Prochlorococcaceae cyanobacterium. Taxonomy (GTDB): domain Bacteria; phylum Cyanobacteriota; class Cyanobacteriia; order PCC-6307; family Cyanobiaceae; genus NIES-981. Next base: position 54,146 of record JBIIIC010000008.1, read on the forward strand.
TGGAAGCGGAGGGTGCGCTGCTGGTGTCGCTTCACGACGACGGCCGGCTCTGGCGTGATCAGTTGCAGGCCCTGCCCCAGGAGCGTTGCAGCGAGGTGTTGCGCCAGCTGGCTGCAGCCCCCGACAGCGAGCTGCTTGCTCTCAAGGGTGAAGCGGCTGTTGCGGCCTGGCTTGATCAGCGGGTTGCCCGCGTGCTTGGCGAGGTACACCTCTATGCCACTTCCGTGGTGACCCGCAACCAGTTCCGCGGTCGCCTGTATGTGTTTTCCGGGCGTGATGGCTACTGCTGGAGCGAGATCCACCGCCGTCATCTCCAGGTGGCAGCCGATCTCACCGGTCTGGCCCTGGAAAACGATGGGCTGCACCAAACGCTGCGACGCCATGAGCGACTTGATCGCCAGCTCAGCATCGGGGCCGAGATCCAGGCCCAGCTGTTGCCGGATCGTTGCCCGGTGATCGATGGGGTGGAGTTGGCGGCCCGCTGCCGGCCCGCCTACGAGGTGGGTGGCGACTATTACGACTTCATTCCCACCCAGCCCAACCTGCAGGGACGGCCGCTGGAGCAGGCCCGCTGGGCGCTGGTGATGGGGGATGTGATGGGCAAGGGCGTGCCTGCCGGTCTGCTGATGACCCTGTTGCGCGGCATGTTGCGGGCCGAGGTGCTGAGTGGCCATGGTCCGGATCGCGTCCTCGCAGATCTCAACCAGCTGGCCCAGCAGGATCTGGCGCAGTCGCACCGATTTGTCACCCTATTTTATTCCGACTACGACCCCCAGGCACGCCGACTCCGCTATGCCAACGCCGCCCACAATCCGCCCCTGCTCTGGCGTCGCCGGCTCAATCAGGCGGAGCTGCTCGACGCGCCTGGCCCGTTGATCGGTCTCCAGACCGAGGCTCACTACGGCGTCTGTGAAGCCGTGTTGGAGGCCGGCGACGTGGTGCTCTATTACACCGATGGCGTGACAGAAGCCAGCGGCTTCAGTGGTGATCGCTTCGATCTGGAGCGCCTGCAGCGCAGTTTTCACGGCGCCTGTCGTTCAGGGGTGGGAGCCCGCGGCATCCTCGATCAGCTGTTTGCCCGGCTCGATCGTTTCGTGGGGGCCGACCGCCAGCTGGAAGACGACGCCTCGATGGTGGTGCTCAAACTCAGGGAGGAGGTGACGCTTCCCTCCCTGCCCTCCTGACAGCTGTCGGTTTGGGTGGTGCCAAGCTGAGGGGTCGCCCTGTCCGCTGCCCGCACTCCAGTCCATGGCCGTTGAGTCCGCGTCGTCTATCTGGAGCAACCGCTTCGAGCAGGGGCTGCATCCGGCGATCGAGCGCTTCAACGCCTCGATCGGCTTCGACATCGCCCTGCTGCAGGAGGACCTCGACGGTTCGATCGCCCACGCCCGCATGCTGGGGCGCTGCGGCGTGATCAGCGAGTCTGAGGCCGATCAGCTGATCACCGGGCTGGAGCAGGTGCGCGCCGAGGCGGCCGGGGGACGCTTCAACCCCGGCAAGGAGGCTGAGGATGTGCACTTCGCCGTGGAGCGGCGGCTGATCGAGCTGCTCGGGCCCCTGGGCAAGAAGCTGCACACCGGCCGCTCCCGCAACGACCAGGTGGGCACTGATATCCGCCTGTGGCTGCGGCGCCAGATCGATGCCATCGATGCTGGCCTGCTGCGCTTTCAGCGGGCCCTGCTGGATCAGGCCGAGCGTCACGCCGACACCCTCATTCCCGGCTACACCCACCTGCAGCGGGCCCAGCCCCTCTGCCTGGCCCACCACCTGTTGGCCTACATCGAGATGGCGGAACGCGACCGCCAGCGCCTGGCCGATGTGCGCAAGCGGGTCAATATCTGCCCCCTGGGGGCGGCCGCCCTGGCCGGTACGCCAGTGCCGATCGATCGCAGGGCCACCGCTGAGGAGCTTGGTTTTGAGGCGATCTACGCCAACAGCCTCGATGCGGTGAGCGATCGGGATTTCGCCGTGGAGTTCATGGCGGCGGGCTCGCTGGTGCTGGCCCACCTCAGCCGTCTCAGTGAGGAGGTGATTCTCTGGGCGAGTGAGGAGTTCGGCTTCGTCGCCCTCAGTGATCGCTGCGCCACCGGCAGCAGCCTCATGCCCCAGAAGAAGAACCCCGATGTGCCCGAGTTGGTGCGGGGCAAGAGCGGCCGCGTGTTCGGCCACCTGATGGGCCTGCTCACGATGATCAAGGGCCTGCCGCTCGCTTACAACAAGGATTTTCAGGAAGACAAGGAAGCCCTGTTCGACGGGGTGAAAACGGTGCTGGATTGCCTCGAGGCCATGGCGATCCTGTTCGAGGAGGGGCTGGAGTTCCGGCCGCAGCGGCTGGAAGCGGCGGTGGGCGCCGACTTCTCCAACGCCACTGATGTGGCCGACTACCTGGTGGCCAGGGGGGTGCCATTCCGTGAGGCTTACCAGCTGGTGGGCGGTCTGGTGAAGATGTGCCTGTCGGAGGGGCTGCTGCTGCGGCAGCTGCCGCTGGAGCGCTGGCAGCAGCTGCACCCTGGCTTCGAGGCCGATATCTTTGCTGCGATCGAACCGCGTCAGGTGGTGGCGGCCCGTCGCAGTGAGGGCGGCACCGGTTTTGAACAGGTTCGGCTTCGGCTGCAGCAGCACCGCGGCCGTCTGGGCAGTTGAGGCCGGCGCCTCTAGGCTGGCTGCGTTAGGGCCTGAGAGGTCCTGGATTCAGTGACGTGAGCATTTTTGTCGGCAATCTCCCCTTCCGAGCCGAAAAGGAAGACGTGAGCGAATTGTTCGCCCCCTTTGGTGAGGTGGTGAGCTGTGCCCTTCCCCTGGAGCGGGATACGGGGCGCAAGCGGGGCTTCGCCTTCGTGGAGATGGCCGACGACGAGACTGAAGTGCGCGCTATCGAGGGCCTGCAGGGAGCTGAACTCATGGGTCGCCCCCTGCGCATCAACAAGGCCGAGCCCCGCAGTGGCGGTGGTGGTGGCGGCGGTGGGTATGGCGGTGGCGGATCCCGCCGGGGTGGTTACGGCGGTGGCGGTGGTTATGCAGGTGGTGGTTATGGCGGCGGTGGCGGTTACGGGGGTGGTGGCTACGCCGGAGGTGGTGGTGATGGCGGTGGCGGAGCTGAGCGAGGTTCGGGTACCCGCGGCTGGGAAGACCGCAGCGGTGGGGATGGTGGTGATGCCTTCGGCGCCGGTCGCACCCGCCGACGTCGCAGTGGCGGTGGCCACGAGGCGTTTTAGCTCAGGGGCTTACAGGCTCCCATCGCGGCCTTTCCGGGTCGCACTCAGTAGCCACGCTCTTCCAGTTGCTCGGCGGCCCATGCCAGTACATCTGGACCTGCCTGGCGATCGCCGGCAGCCTGGGTGAGCTGGTGGCGCCAGTGGCGGGCGCCGCTCACCCCCTCCACCAGGTGCACCAGGTGCCGGGCGATCGGCCAGAGGCGATCGCCCCGGCTGCGCCAGCGCTCGGCATAGGGAAGCAGGCCACGCAGCACGGCCGAGGCCTGCACCGTTTCGGGGGCTGACCGGTCCTCGAACAGCTGCCGGTCAAGACCACTCCAGCGCAGCGGATGCTCGTACACGGCGCGCCCCACCATGGCGCCATCGAGGCGCGGGCACGCGCCGTCTGTCTGCAGATGCTCAAGACAATCGTCCAGCGTCTGCAGACCACCATTGAGCTCGATCACCAGCCCCGGCCGATCGGCCTTGAGCTGGTGCACCAGATCGTGGCGGAGGGGTGGGATCGTGCGGTTTTGCTTGGGGTCGAGCCCCTCCAGCCAGGCCTTGCGGGCATGCACGGCGAAGCGCTGGCTGCCAGCCGCCGCCACCGTGTCCACGAAGGCCAGCAGCTCCGCGTAGGAATCGCGATCGTCGATACCGATCCTGTGCTTCACCGTCACTGGCAGGGGGCCGGCAGCCGCCATCGCTGCCACGCAGCGGGCCACCTGGTTGGGGTCGGCCATCAGACAGGCCCCGAAGCGTCCCTTGCGCACCTTTTCACTCGGGCAGCCCACGTTGAGGTTCACCTCGTCGTAGCCCCAGTCGGCCGCCAGTTGGGCGGCCTCCGCCAGCAGGTCGGGATCGTCGCCGCCCAGCTGCAGGGCCAGGGGCCGCTCGCAGGGATCAAAGCCGATCAGCCGCTCCAGCCGCCCCCCGGGCTCGCTGGCTCCCGGTTGCCGGCGAGCATGGTGCAGGGCCTGGGCCACCACCATCTCGGTGTAGAGCAGGCAGTGGCGGCTGATCTGTCGCATCACCACCCGGAAGTGCCGGTCGGTGTAGTCGAGCATTGGCGCCACACTGAAGCGGTGATGCGGCCAGGCGTCGTGCTCCATGTCCTCTGTTCCGTGCCTTCCGCTCCACACCCCATGCTGCCCAGTGATGCTTCCTGAACGGGTTTCGGTGCTGGTGGCCGGCGGCGGCCCGGCCGGCTTCATGGCGGCGATCAGCGCCGCGGAGGCGGGGGTGGCCGACGTGCACATCCTGGAGGCCACGCCCGAGCCGTTGCACAAGGTGTTGATCAGCGGTGGCGGCCGCTGCAACGTGACCCACGCCTGCTGGGATCCCCGCGCCCTGGTGGGTCACTATCCCCGCGGTGGCAAAGCCCTGCGGGGTCCCTTCTCGCGTTTTGCCACCGGCGATGCGGTGGCCTGGTTTGACGCCCATGGACTGGAGCTCGTGGAGGAGCCTGATGGTCGCCTGTTCCCCCGTGCCAACCGCTCCACCGCAGTGGTGCAGACCCTGCGCCATGCTGCCCAGTCCGCTGGTGTGCAGCTGCACCCGGGTGTGGCTCTGCACGCGGCTCAGGCGAGCGAGGGCGGTGGCTTTGTCTTGGACTGGCGCCGGGGTTCAGGACAGGACGCCGACGGAGGGAGGCGTTCGGGTGTGCGTCGGGGCACGCTCAGGGCCGAGCATCTGGTGCTGGCCAGCGGCAGCCATCCCAGCGGTCGCCAGCTGGTTGCAGCCCTCGGCCACGGACTCGTGCCACCGGTGCCGTCGCTGTTCACCCTGGCCCTGGCCCAGGATTCGCTCACCGAACTGGCCGGCTTGGCCGTGGATCCGGTGGAGCTGGAGCTCCTGCTGCCATCGGGTGAACGCTTTCGCCAGCAGGGCCCGGTGCTGATCACCCACTGGGGGCTGAGCGGACCGGCCTGCCTGCGGCTCACCGCCTTTGCAGCCAGGGAGCTGCGGGCCTGTTGCTATCGGGCCACGTTGCGTGTCAACTGGACCGCCGGCCTGCCGCCCCAGGAGCTGGAACGCCGCCTGGAGGCCTGCCGTCAGGAGCAGGCCCGGCGTCAGCTGGGCAGCTGGCGGCCCTGGCCCGAGCTCAGCCGGCGTCTCTGGGGCCATCTGCTGCAGCGCTGCGGGATTTCCGTTGAGCAGCGCTGGGCCGATCTCAGCAAGCGTCAGCGGCAGGATTTGCTCAAGGCCCTGCGTCAGAGCGAGCATCACGTCAGCGGTCGGGGACCCTTTGGCGAGGAATTCGTCACCGCCGGTGGCGTGCCGCTGGGTGAGGTGAATCTGGCCACGATGGAGAGCCGCCGGCAGGCCGGCCTCTATCTGGTGGGTGAGCTCCTGGATGTGGATGGTCTCACCGGTGGCTTCAACTTCCAGCACTGCTGGACATCGGGTTGGCTGGCTGGTCAGTCACTGGCGGCTGGTCTGCGTTGTGATTCCACTCGTGATCGCACTATTTGATCTGATCAAAAACAGCAAACATCGGCAGATACATCGCCAGGAGGATTGAGCCCACGATTCCACCGACTACTACAATCATGGCAGGCTCGAGCATAGACGTGAGTGCTTTCACTGAGGCTGCTACTTCGTCTTCGTAAAAGTCACCTACCTTGGAGAGCATGGCGTCCATCTCGCCTGTCTCCTCGCCAATGGCCAACATCCCCATGGCCATGGAGGGAAATACGTTTTTGCGCTCAAGAGCGATACTCAAGGGGATTCCCTGAATTATATCGTCTCGGCTACTGCTGATGGCATCAGAGATGATCGAATTACCGGTGGTTTCCTTGACGATTTCCAGAGACATCAGAATTGGAACTCCTGCCTTGGCAAGAGAACTGAAGGTGCGACAGAACTGAGCTGTCGACGATTTCTGCACCAGGTCGCCAAACAGTGGCAGTTTCAGGATCAGGGCATCAATGGTGCGCCGTCCCTGGGGAGTCGCGTAGTAGCTGCGCAGCAGCCATAACCCCCCGACCAGGATGGTGAACAGCACGACAGAGAAGGGCGAGCGGAGCAGCCCACTCAGATCCACCATCATCTGGGTGAACCAGGGCAGCTCAGCACCAAGATCTTCAAAGATCCCTGCAAATGTCGGGATCAGAAAGATCGTCATTCCCAGAAATACCAGCACAGCGATGGTGAGCACCGCCACCGGATACCCGATCGCACCTTTGATCTGGTTCTGCATTTTGGCATTGTCCTCCAGCAGTTTGGCCAGGCGCCGCAGCGTTTCATCCAAAACTCCGCCGGCTTCCCCTGCTTCCACCATGGCAATGCTGAGTCGGTCAAACACCTTCGGCCAGCGACGTAGTGCTGTCGCCAACCCCATGCCTTGGTTTACATCCCGGCTGACGGCCAGCAGCGCACGGCGAAAAATCGGCAGTTTTTGCTGGCTGGCCATCAGATCGATACTGCGCACGATGGGTACGCCCGCATCCACCAGAGCCGCCAGCTTGTTGGCAAACAAAGCCTTTTCGAGGATGCCAGGCGAACGTTCCAGCAGTTGCGACCATTGTCCGAGTGGAAGAATGTCCCTTTTCTTCTGGTCGCTAGATCCCGGGCCTGCTGAGGTTTGATCCTCCCGGATCAGCTGAGTCGGGGAAATTCCCCGTCGGCGGAGGTTGCGTCTGGCGATGGTCGCATCAACAGCATCAAGCTTCAGACTTCGATCCCGACCGCGCGAATCTTTGTAAGTTGCTTTGAAGATGGCCATCAGCCAAGATCACTCACCAGACGCCGCAGTTCTTCTGGTCTGCTTGATCGGGAGGTGGCATGCTCAAGGCCGATTTGGTTTGACTGCACAAGGTCTGCCAGAGATTTCTCCAGAGTCTGCATCGACAACTGTCCTCCCGTTTGGATTTGTGAATAGAGCTGTGCCGTTTTCCCCTCTCTTATCAGGTTTGCTACTGCGGGTGTATTGATCATGATCTCCTGAGCCATAACGCGACCAAATTCACCAGGTTTGGGATGCTGGCATTTGCACAGAGTCTGGGCAAAAACAGCATTAAGGCTGTTGCTCAATTGAACTCGAATCTGGGTCTGCTGGCCAGGTGGGAAGACGTCCACCATGCGGTCAACGGTCTGCGCTGCAGAGCTGGTATGAAGTGTTCCAAACACCAGATGTCCAGTTTCGGCTGCGCTGATAGCCAGCTGTATGGTTTCCAGATCGCGCATCTCGCCAACCAGGATCACATCTGGGTCTTCTCTTAGCGCGGCACGCAGAGCATTGGCGAAGCTGCGAGTGTCATCATTGAGTTGCCGCTGATGAATAATGCTTTTGTCGGGTTTATATGTGAACTCAATTGGATCTTCGATCGTCAGAATATGTTCGGCACGGGTATGGTTGATGTGATCAAGGATGGCGGCAAGGGTCGTTGTCTTTCCTGAGCCTGTTGGGCCCGTCACCAGCACGAGGCCCTTTGGCATGCGGCTGACTTCCTCCACGATTGGGGGAAGACCTAAGCTATGAAGGGATGGAATTTTATTGCCAAGTGCTCTGAGACAGGCGGCGTAGCTGCCTCGTTGTCGATAAACATTCACCCTAAAGCGAGCAACTCCCCTAAGTCCATAGGCGCAATCCAGCTCCCAGGTTTGCTCTAACTGTTTTCGCTGGGAGTTGTTGAGCATCGAGAAGATCAGGCGATTGCAATCTTCTTCCTCCAGTATGCTTTCAACCAATGGTCTGAGCTGGCCATTGAAGCGGCCATAGGGTGGTAAACCGGCGCTGAGATGGAGATCACTGCCGCCATCCTCCACAAGTTTTGCCATGAGATCCTCGATCATCATGCTGATGGTCGCCATGATCAGGTGAAGGTGGGTTAGTTATCGTTGAGTGAGGCAGTAGGGGCATTCAAGCCATTCGTCCTGCATTCCAGCACCACAGCTTTTGCAGGTCAGGGCATTCAGGGATCGGGATTGCCTCTCCGATTCGAGGCCGGCATCAGTCAACAGCATGCGTTCTACTTCTGCAAGGGTTGTGAGACCTTCTCTCACCAGGTCAAGTCCGTATCCAAGCAGGGTCTTCATTCCTGATTCAATCGCCAGTCTGCGAATTTGGTCGGTGCTTGAACGGCGAGCTATTGCAGATGAAAATGTTTCATTCATCTGTAGAATCTCGTAAACGCCAACGCGTCCTTTGTAGCCATTTCCCTGGCATCTCGAACAATTGTTCTGTGCAGCATTGCCCGTCACTCGGGCCTTGTAAAATACAGCTTGGCTCTCAGCGCTCGACAGCAGTCCGAACCGTGCCAGTTCGGCTGGTTCCGGTTGATAGCTGATGCGGCACTCGGGGCACACGCGGCGTACCAGTCGTTGCGAGACGATGCCGAGCAGTGATGCGCTGACGAGGAAGGGTTCCACCCCCATCTCGTTGAGCCTGGCGATGGCGCTGGGTGCGTCATTGCAATGCAGGGTGGTGAGTACCAGATGGCCTGTTAGAGCTGCTTCGATGGCTGTTTTGGCGGTTTCCAGATCTCGTGTTTCCCCTACCAACAGCACGTCGGGGTCCTGGCGCATGAACGCGCGCAGTGCCATACTGAAATCTAGTCCTTTGTCGCGATTGACCTGGGTCTGAGTGATGCCCTGCAGGGTGTATTCGATCGGGTCTTCCACCGTGGAGATGTTGATGCCCGGATCGTTTCGCTCTGAGAGCAGGGCGTACAGCGTTGTGGATTTCCCCGATCCAGTCGGCCCGGTCACCAGAATCATGCCGTAGGGCTTGGATCCCATCAGGCGCAGTTGGTTGCGTGCTCGCTCGCTTGTGATCAATGTGTCAAGGCCCAGTTGGGTGGCGCCACTGTCGAGCAGGCGCAGGCAGATCTTCTCCCCATGGCGACTCGGGAGGGTGCTCACCCGGAAGTCCATCTTCCGGTTTTTGTAGATGCGACGAACGCGGCCGTCCTGTGGTAGTCGCCGCTCGGCAATATCAAGTTCGGCCATGATCTTGATCCGCGATGTCACCGCTGGAATCAGGCTCTTGGGCAGCTCATCGAAGTGCTTCTGCAGCACTCCATCGATCCGAAACCGGATCTGCAGCCCATTGTCCTGTGGTTCCACATGGATATCGCTGGCGCCTCTGTCGAGGGCTTCGATCAGGATCTGATCAACCAGGCTGATGACCGGTGAACCGGCGTCGCTTCCCCCGGCGCGCTCCAGAAGTTCCCCGGCCTGCTCATCAACCTCGCTGTCAGGACCGGCCTTGATGCGCAGGTCCTCGAGCAGAGAGCGCTTGGTGGATTGGGTCTCCATGCTGGGAGGTCTTGGAAGCCGAGGATCGCCATGCGGGGATGCGGTGCCTGTGCTGGCCGCAGCGCACGGATCCCTCAGCCCATTGTGGTTCGTCTGCTCCGGGTTGACCGCACGCTGCTCGGAGGTGCGGGCTTCCGCAGCTTGTGGGACGTGCCCGCGGCCGTTCAACATGACCTCACTTGATTTTGGCCAGGGCCAGCCATGAGCGGTGATCTCCCCATGGATGCTGAAACCACTTCCCCTGAGGGCGTCGCCAGCGGCGGGCCGGTGGATGAGCCTGTTGACGGCGGCGGCGGCGGCGGCGCGGCAGAGGCCGTTTCCGGTCTGGATCAGCCTGAGGGGGTGGCCGATCCCCAGGCTGCGGCCCCCCTGGCCGAGGCTGCTGAGCGGGTAGCCCAGCTTGAGGTCGAGCTGGCAACTGCACGCGCTGATTACGACAACCTCAACGGCCAGTACATGCGGCTGGCGGCGGATTTCGACAACTTCCGCAAGCGTCAGAGCCGTGACAACGACGACCTTCGTGTCCAGATCGTGTGCTCCACGCTCAGCGAGATCCTGCCGGTGGTCGACAACTTTGATCGTGCCCGGCAGCAACTGAATCCTCAGCACGAAGAGGCTCAGAACCTTCATCGCAGCTATCAGGGGCTGTACAAACAGCTCGTTGAGGTGTTCAAACAGCTCGGTGTCTCGCCGATGCGTGCGGAGGGTGAACCCTTTGACCCAAACCTGCATGAGGCGGTGATGCGTGAGGAGAGTCACGACCATCCCGAAGATGTGGTGATTGAGGAACTGCAGCGTGGCTATCAGCTCAATGGGCGCGTGATCCGCCACGCTCTGGTGAAGGTGTCGATGGGCCCCGGACCTGCTGGCGACGTCTCTGTTTCTGGCGTCGCTGAGTCAGCCGCCGACGCAGGCCAGGCCCCATCCAGCCAGGGGCAGGCTGGCTGATGGCCGACTACTACGAGCTGCTGGGTGTCGGTCGCGACGTTGATGCCGACACGCTCAAGCGCGCCTACAGGAGGCTGGCGCGTCAATACCATCCCGACGTCAATAAGGACCCAGGCGCTGAAGACAAGTTCAAGGAGATCGGTCGGGCCTACGAGGTGCTGAGCGATCCTCAGACCCGTGCTCGCTATGACCAGTTCGGTGAAGCGGGCCTGGGTGGTGGTGGCATGCCCGACATGGGCGATATGGGGGGCTTCGCCGATCTGTTTGAAACCTTCTTCAGTGGTTTCGGTGGGGGCATGGGCGGCGCAGCCGCCGGACCCCGGCGTCGTGGGCCTCGCCAGGGTGATGACCTGCGCCTTGACCTCAACATCAGCTTCCAGGAAGCGATTTTCGGTCTGGAGAAGGAGGTGCAGGTCCGCCATCTGGAAACCTGCGGCACCTGCCAGGGTTCCGGTGCCAAGCCCGGGAGCGGTCCGGTCAGCTGCAGCACCTGTGGCGGGGCAGGTCAGGTGCGTCGTGCCACCCGCACCCCGTTTGGCAGCTTCACCCAGGTGGCTCCCTGCCCCAGCTGTGAGGGAAGCGGCCAGGTGATCGCCGATCCCTGCGGCGCCTGCGGTGGGCAGGGCCTGCAGCAGGTGCGCAAGAAGCTGCGCATTAACATCCCCGCCGGAGTTGATACCGGTACTCGTCTCCGGGTGGCGGGGGAGGGCAACGCCGGCCAGCGCGGCGGTCCGGAGGGTGATCTGTACGTCTTCCTCTCCGTGCAGCCCCATCCCCAGTTGCGCCGCGATGGCACCACCATCCACTCCGAGGTAACGCTCAACTACCTGCAGGCCATCCTTGGTGACACCATCGAGGTGGATACCGTGGATGGCCAAACCCAGTTGGAGATTCCAGCTGGTACTCAGCCTGGGGCCGTGCTCACCCTGCAGGGAAAGGGAGTACCCAAACTCGGTAACCCCGTGGCCAGGGGCAACCATCAGTTCACGGTCAAGGTGCAGCTGCCCACCAAGGTCAGCGGGGAAGAGCGGGAACTGCTGGAACAGCTGGCGGGTCATCACACCAGCAAGGGGCACAAGCACCACCACAAGAGTGGCCTGTTCGGCGGCCTGTTCGGCGGGGGGCATTGATGGCCGAGGCAGGGTTGACCAGCACTCCGCCGGAGGCGTCGTTGGATCTGCGCGGTACCCCCTGCCCGCTCAATTTCATTCACACCAAGCTGGCTCTCGAGAAGCTGGAACCCGGTGCCCGGCTGCAGGTGGATCTGGATGCCGGTGAGCCCGAGCTGATGGTGAGCGAGGGGTTGCGGGGGGCGGGGCACGTTGTGGTGATCGAGCCCCATCCGGAGGCCAGCGGCGCTGTGCGCCTGCGGATCGAGCGCCGTGGCTGAGGCCCGAGCGGGTCTGGTGGTGGCCCTCCAGGCCAACTACTGCTGGGTGGAGCTCGATCAGCCTCTACCGGGCGGCTCTTCCGGGCTGCCCGTGCGGCGCTTGTTGTGCACCCGTCGCACCCGCCTGGGCAAAACCGGCCAGACCATCTGCGTGGGCGATCGGGTGCGGGTGGATGGCATCGATGGGGTCGCCGCCCGCGCAGCCGTGGCCAGCCGGGAGCCGCGCCATTCCCTGCTGCAGCGTCCGGCGGTGGCCAACGTGTCGAAGGTGGTGGTGGTGGCCTCGCTGGCGGAGCCTGCCCTCGACCCGTTGCAGCTCACCCGTTTTCTGCTCACTGCCGAGGCCACAGGCCAGCCGGTGCAGTTGGTGTTGTCGAAGGCTGATCGGCTGACGCCCGGGGAGCTCCAGGCCTGGCAACAGCGGTTGCGGGGCTGGGGCTACGAGCCCCTGCTCACCTCCAGTTGCACTGGCGCTGGACTGGATGCCCTGCGCGCCACCCTCAGTGAGCCTGGTATTGCTGTCCTCTGCGGCCCTTCGGGGGTTGGTAAGAGCAGCCTGCTCAATGGGCTGCGGCCCGAGCTGGAGCTGCGGGTGGCGGCTGTGTCGGGCCGACTGCAGCGAGGGCGCCACACCACCCGGCACGTTGAGTTGTTTGCCTTGGCCCCCGGTGCCCTGCTGGCCGACACCCCCGGCTTCAACCGCCCGGAACTGCCCACCGATCCGGCCGCCCTGGCATCCCTGTTTCCGGAATTGCGCCAGCGCCTGGCCCAGGACCGCTGCCGCTACGCCAACTGCCTGCACCAGGGCGACCCCGGGTGCGCCGCCGGCAGCGACTGGGACCGCTTCGACCATTACCAACAGTGTCTGGAGGCGGTGTTGGCCGAGGTCAGCCGTGAGCCCCTGCACAACGCTGAGAGAGGTGCTGGCCTGAAGCAGCGGGGTCATCGCACCGAGCCGAGGCTGGATCAGCGCCTGCGCCAGCTGTCACGCCGGCGCCTGCGCCAGCAGGTGGAGCTCGACGAGCCGGAGCCGCTCAGCCCCCCAGGCCCGGCAGATTCAGACCACCGGTGAGCTCCTCCATGCGACCCTTCATCGTGGCTGTGGAGAGCTCGTAGGCGCCTCTTAGGGCCTCCAGCACGGCCGCTTCGCAGCGCTCCTGACCCTCGGCCAGCAGATCCGGTGCCAGCTGCACCCGCAGCGGCTGCTGGTTGCCTGTGAGCCAAACACTGGCGCGCCCATCGGCACTGCGGCCTTCCAGCTCCATCGCGTCGAGCTCCTCCTGCAGCTTCTGGGCGTTCTGCTGAAGTTCCTGGGCTTTCTTGAAAGCCTCGGTGAGCTGACCGAAGTTGGGGAGTCCGAAGCCGGCCATGCCGTGATGGTTGCTGGCAGCAGGCTAGAGGCCCAGCCGTTTCACCTCGGGCTGGAGGGCGATGCCATGGGCCTGGTGTACCCGCTGCTGCACGGTGCGGATCAGGGAATCGATGTCAGCTGCCGTGGCGCCTCCGGTGTTCACGATGAAGTTGGCGTGGATCGGCGACACCATTGCTCCGCCGACGCTCAGTCCCTTCAGGCCGAGCTCTTCGATCAGGCGGCCGGCCTTCTGGGGCTCGGGGTTGCGGAAGACACTGCCGCAACTGGGCTGCTGGTAGGGCTGGCTGCTGGTCCGGCTGTGCAGGTTCGCACTGGTGCGCGTGGTGATCGCGGTTGGGTCGTGGCCACCCTCCAGCTGGAAGCGGGCGGACAGCACGATCAGCGGCTCCCCCTGCAGCCTGCTGTGGCGGTAGCTGAACGCCAGCTCCGCTGCGCTCAGCTCCAAGGGGATGTCCGGTCGGCGTGGATCCAGCACACGCACGCTCACCAGCCATTCGGCAGTGCAGCCTCCCTGCGCCCCGGCATTCATCACCACCGCTCCACCCACGGTGCCGGGAATGCCGACGGCCCACTCCAGCCCGTGCAGGCCTGCCCGCGCAGCCTTGCGCGCCAGAGTGGGGATCGGCTCGCCCGCCTGGGCTTCGACCAGGCCGCTGGCGTCGAGCCGACTGCCCTGGAGGCGCCTGTTGCAGAGGGTGAGGCCTGCCAGGCCGGCATCGGCGATCAGCAGGTTGGACCCGGCGCCGATGCAGCGCATTGGCAGCCCCTGTTGCTGGGCCCAGCTGATCAGGGCGATCAGTTCCGTCTCGTCGGCCGGCTCGGCAAACCACTCAGCTGGTCCCCCCACTTTCCAGGTCGTGAACTCCTGCAGGGAGACCGCCGGACGCAGTGCTGAGGGGCTGGCGCAGGAGGTGGCGATCATCGGCGTCAGGCAACCAGCGTGGATGAGCCACTCGCTGCCGGCGCGAGCCGGTTGAGCCGGTCCCAGAGCCCGTTCACATCGCCGGCACCCATGGCCAGCACGAGATCGCCTGGTTCGCTCGCCTGCGCCACCAGTTCGGCCAGGTGATCAAGGCTGGTGGCCACGCCCATCGGCAAGCAGGGGGCGAGCTGTTGCACCCGTTCGGCCAGGGCGGTGCTGCTGATGCCTTCGATCGGGGTTTCGCCGGCGGCATAGAGGGGGGCCAGGAGCACCTGGTCGGCCTGGCTCAGAGCCTCGGCAAATCCCTCGAGAAACTGGGCCGTGCGGCTGTAGCGGTGGGGTTGGAACACGGCAACCAGCCGCCGGGGAGCCTCCGGCAGAGGGCTCTGGCCACTGCGCACCATCAACCGCGCCATGGCCAGGGTTGCCGCCACCTCGCTCGGGTGGTGGGCGTAGTCGTCAACGATCTGGCACCCCTGCCAGTTGCCGCGAAAATCAAACCGCCGGCCGGGAGGGCGCAGGTCCGCCACCGCCTGGCGCAGCTCGGCGAACGACACGCCCTCCAGCCGGCAGCTGGCCATGGCGGCGGCGGCATTGCTCAGGTTGTGGCGGCCAGGCAGTGGCAACTCGAAACTGCCCAGGCGCACGCCGTCCTCGTAGAAGTCGGCACGGGTCCCGTCTCCCCGCTCCTGGCAGGGGATGGCGGCGAAATCAGCTCCCTCGGGATGCTCAATCGACCACCAGTGGTCGGCTTCGAAGTGCTCCCGCAGGATCGGGCAGTCGCGGTTGGCGAGCAGACGCTCGGAGCTGGTGGCGAAGCGCTGCAGGGTGGCGATCAGGGCTTCGAGGTTGGGGTAGTGGTCGGTGTGATCAAGTTCCAGGTTGGTGATCACTCCCAGGTGAGGCCGAAATTTCACCAGGGAGCCATCCGATTCATCGGCCTCCGCCACCAGCAGCCGGCCGCTGCCATGACGCCCATTGCTGCCGAAGGCGGGCACGATGCCGCCGATCACGGCGGTGGGGTCGTGGTCGGTTCCGGCCAGCAGCGTGGCGATCAGTGTGCTGGTGGTGGTCTTGCCGTGACTGCCGGCCACCGCGATCGAGGGCTGGCTGTTGATCAGGGCCGCCAGCACATCGGAGCGGTGGTGGACCCGCAATCCCGCCCGGCGGGCTTCCTGAAGTTCTGGATTGCTTTCGGGCACCGCCGAGCTGATCACCACCTGGGGGGCCTGGGAGGTGCCGCTGCGGATGGCGGCCACCGTGGCCGCGTTCTGCTCTCGAAACACCCGCACGCCGAGCCTGCGCAGGTTGTCGAGCACGGCGTTGTCGCGGGGGTCTGAACCGCTGATCCGGTAGCCCCGCTCCGCCAGGATCCCAGCCAGGGCAGACATGCCGATGCCGCCTACCCCGATGAAGTGCAGTGGTTGCTGACGATCGAGCAGGGCGGGCAAGACGATCTCCAAAGGCTGCGACCACGCTGAAATTAAGTCGGCAGCGTCGCTCGTTCCATTACGAGTTGCTGCGCGTCTCGGCATGGTCCGACCTGTCATTGGCGGGGGCAAGGGGGTCGGGACGGCCGATTTCTGTATGATCGGCGCCCAAATCCTTCCTTGCTAGCGGGTCACGCCGCTCATTGCCATGACGTTGCGCGTTGCGATCAATGGATTCGGCCGGATCGGTCGCAACTTCACCCGTTGCTGGCTGAGCCGTGGGGCCAACACCGGCATCGAACTGGTGGGCATCAATGGCTCCGGGGACACCAACACCAACGCCCACCTGCTCAAGTACGACTCGATGCTCGGCCCCCTGCGGGGCGTTGACGTCACCACCACCGACGACACGATCGTCGTCAATGGCAAGACGATCAAAACCTTCTACGACCGCAATCCCGCCAACCTTCCCTGGAAGGAATGGGGCGTCGATCTGGTGATCGAGTCCACCGGTGTGTTCAACGATGACGTGGGTGCCAGCAAGCATTTTGAGGCTGGCGCCAAGAAGGTGATTCTCACGGCTCCTGGCAAGGGCGCCAAGGTGGGCACCTTCGTGGTCGGCGTCAACGCCGATCAATACCGCCACGAAGACTGGGACATTCTCAGCAATGCCAGTTGCACCACCAACTGCATGGCCCCTGTCATCAAGGTGCTGGACCAGGAATTCGGCATCGTCAAAGGCACGATGACCACCACCCACAGCTACACCGGTGACCAGCGGATTCTCGACGCCGCCCACCGCGATCTGCGCCGCGCCCGGGCTGCGGCAGTGAACATCGTGCCCACCAGCACAGGCGCTGCCCAGGCGGTGGCCCTGGTCTACCCGCCGATGAAGGGCAAGCTGAGCGGGATCGCCATGCGGGTTCCGACCCCCAACGTCTCAGTGGTGGACATGGTGCTCGACATCAGCCGTGACACCACCAAGGAGGAGGTGAACGCGGTGCTCAAGGCGGCCTCGGAAACGTCCATGAAGGGCATCATCAAGTACTGCGATCTGCCCCTGGTGTCGAGCGACCACGGTGGCACCGATGAATCCACGATCATCGATTCCCCGCTCACCCTGGTGATGGGCGGGAACATGGTGAAGGTGATCGCCTGGTACGACAACGAGTGGGGCTACAGCCAGCGTGTTGTCGACCTTGCTGAGATTGTGGCCAAGAACTGGAAGTGATGGCCTGCCCAGGCTGAGCCACCGTGTGGTTCAAGCAATGCCCGGCCGCCCTTGAGGGCGGCTTTTTTGTGGGTTGTACCAGCTCAGGTTTCGGGCTCCAGGGGGCTTGGATCCTGGCTCTGGAAGTGGCTGAAGCCTCCCAGGCCCAACGGCAAGGGGCTGCCTCGCTGCAGCCCCTCCACGGCCCACGCCACCGCTTCATGCGCGCTCCCTGCTGGGGCTTCGGCCAGCACGCCGATGGCTTGGCTGCCGGGGAGGGTTTCCAGCCAGCGTTCCGCCCAGCGGGGCTCCAGTGCCAGCAGCAGCTCGAAGTCCTCACCGCCGGCCAGGCACCACGACTCGGCCTGCCCCAGCGGGGCCATGTCGGGTTCCAGCGGCAGACGGCTGCGTTCCAGGAGCGCTTGGCAGCCACTGGTCGTGGCAATCGCGGCGGCCGCGGCGGCCAGCCCATCGCTGCTGTCGGTGCCTCCCACCCGCCAGGCGCTGGTGTCGGGCCGGCTGGCGTGCAGGGCCCGCACGGCATCGAAGCGCGGCACGGGGCGCTGATGGGCGGTGATGGCACGCCGCCGCAGAGCATCGGGCAGGCACTGGGTCGCGACGGCAGACAGTTCGTGCTGAAGCAGGGCCAGGCCCAGACGGCTGAGGCCGTGGGGCCCGCTGGTCACCAGCCAGTCGCCGGGGCGGCCATCACAGCGGCGGATGGCCCCTTCCGCCGGATCCAGAGGGCCCAGGGCCGTGATCGCCAGCAACCGCTGGCTGCCGCTGCTGCAGTCGCCACCCAGCAGCACCCCTCCATGGCCGTGGCTCTGCAGACAGGCGGCCAGCCCCCGGTAGACCCCTTCCACCCAGCTCCAGCAGGTGGAGGGTGGTGCCACAAGTCCCACGGTCAGGCCCAGGCTCCGGCTGCAACCCATGGCGGCCAGGTCGGAGAGGTTGGCGGCGGCCGCGCGCCAGCCCACGTCGTGGGGGCTGGTGGTGCGCTCGCTGAAGTGCACGCCATCCACGAGCACATCGGTGTTCACCACCAGTCGGCCATGGGTAGCCACCAGGGCCGCGTCGTCCCTGAACTGACCAGGGGGAGCGAACCTCCCCAGCCGCTCGATCAGCTGCCATTCACCCAGGTCCTGGAGCCTTTCGGCTTCAGCCATGGAGCTGCAGGTTGTCGGCTCCCTCGATCACGCGCATCTTCACGATCCGGTCGTCCACGCCCAGCTCTCCCAGCACGTCGAAGCCATCCACCACGTAGCCGAAGGCGCTGTAGCGGCCATCCACCAGGTTGAGACCGGCGGGGGTGAGCTCCGGCTCGTAGAGGAAGAAGAAGAACTGCGAGGAGCCGTCGTCGAGCCGCTCATCCGAGTGGGCCCAGCCCAGGGTGCCGAGGGTGGCGAACGGAAGCACAGGCTCGGCCTTGAACATGCCCAGGTCCTCGAATGTCTGGTTGTAGAAGGGGGCCCCATCGCCCGGCACGCGGATTTCCAGCGGCACGGTGCGCTCCTGTTTCGTCTTCGGATCGATGTAACCCTCAGCCGGGCCCTCGGGATCTCCGGTCTGCAGCACGTAGAAATCCTCGGCCCGGGTGAAGGGCAGGTCGTCGTAGAAGCCCTTCTGAGCCAGATCCACGAAGGCGCCAGCGGTGAGCGGCGCGTTGTAGCCGTCCACCACGGCCGTGAGATCGCCCTTGTTGGTGCTGATCGTCAAGGTGGCGCGGCCGAGCAGCCGAGGCAGGGACTCGAATTCCTCGGGGATGGAATAGGGGAACGTGCCCACCAGCAGGGTTTCGGCCTGGCCGATGGTGCTCAGAGCCGCACGGCGGGCGTCGAGGAAGGGGTCTCGCTGCTCGGCTTCAGAGGCGGCGGCCAGGGTCTGCAGCTGGTTGACCAGTTGATCGAGCAGGGCAGAGGCCTCGGCCTGCTGATCCGCCCCGAATTGCTCGAGCATCGCGGTCCGCCGGGTGCCCAGAAGGGCCTGGCTGCGGCGCACGGTGTTCGCGAGCGCCGACCACCGCTTGGCGCGCAGGTCGTCGCTGGTGCTCTCCAGGCGGTGCTGCAGCTCCTGCAGGTCGGGGGCGTGGATCGGCAGGGCATTGCGCAGGATCGCCGCCGGATCCTTCACCGCGTTGCCCTGGGGCAGGGCGGCCTGGGCGGCAGCACCCTGGCTCAGCAGCAGCACCAGGGCCAGCAGAGGTGCGACCAGCCCGCTCATCACAGCGGGCAGCGCCTTGGCGAGGGGGTTCAGCCTGCCGCTCACACTCCGCAAGCGCACCCCTGCCATGACCATCGTTGTCACTGCCTTGACTTTCGCACAGGCGCGCTGGGCCTGCCTTGGTAGCCAGCTCTACAATCCGCCGGATCCGACACGCCGGAATGATCTCCAGCAACGACTTTCGTACCGGTACATCGATCGAGCTGGATGGCCAGGTCTGGCGGGTCGTTGAATTCCTGCACGTGAAGCCCGGCAAGGGCTCGGCCTTCGTGCGCACCAAGCTCAAGGCTGTGCAGAGCGGCAACGTGGTGGAGAAGACCTTCCGCGCCGGCGAGATGGTGCCCCAGGCCGTGCTCGAGAAGAGCACCCTGCAGCACACTTACATGGAGGGCGACGACTACGTGTTCATGGACATGGCCACGTACGAGGAGACCCGGCTCACCGCCAAGCAGATCGGCGACAGCCGCAAGTACCTAAAGGAGGGCATGGAGGTGAATGTGGTGGCTTGGAACGGCAAGCCCCTGGAAGTGGAACTGCCCAACTCGGTGGTGCTGGAGATCACCCAGACGGATCCGGGCGTGAAGGGCGACACCGCAACCGGGGGTACCAAGCCGGCCATCGTGGAAACCGGTGCGCAGGTGATGGTTCCCCTGTTTCTGTCTGTGGGCGAAAAGATCAAGATCGATACCCGCACCGATACTTACCTCGGCAGGGAGAACTGATCACCATGCAGCTCGACCACGATCAGCTCCACATGCTGCTTGCCTTGCTGGGCGACAGCGATATCCAGGAACTCAAACTCGAGGGCGACGACTTCCGACTGGAGGTGCGTCGCAACCTTCCGGCCGCCCCCGTGGCTGTGATGCAGGCTCCGGCCCTCACCGCGGCCCCTCTGGCCCCCCAGCCGGCCGCGCTGCCCGAGTTGCCTGTGGCTCCCTCGGCTCCCCCGCCGGTTGCTGCCGCCACCCGCAGCGATCTGGTGGAGATCACGGCCCCGATGGTGGCCACCTTCTACCGGGCTCCCGCTCCAGGCGTGCCGGCGTTTGTGGAGCCCGGTGCTCGCATCACCGTGGGCCAGACCGTGTGCATCCTCGAGGCCATGAAGCTGATGAATGAGCTGGAGGCCGAGGTGAGCGGTGAGGTGGTGGAGATCCTGGTGGAAAACGGCACCCCCGTGGAATTCGGCCAGGTGCTGATGCGCGTCAAGCCCGGCTGAGTTCCCAGGCCGTTTCAATCGCGGCCGCCATGCTGGCGGCCCGGGCCCGGCCCTGCCTCGCAATCGCAAATCCTGTGCCGTGGTCCGGGGAGGTGCGCAGAAAGGGAAGCCCCAGGGTGGTGTTCACCGCAGCGTCGAAGGCCAGCAGCTTCACCGGGATCAGCCCCTGGTCGTGGTAAAGGGCCAGGTAGCCATCCGGGCCCGGTCCGGGCTGTTGCCAGGCCGCCGCTGCCGGCAGCCAACAGGTGTCCGGCGGCAGTGGCCCGTCCAGGCACACCTCGGGGTGGCGCCGTGCCCAGTCGGCCAGGGTGGGTTCGAGCCAGTTCTGCTCCTCGCATCCCAGCGCGCCTGATTCGCCGGCGTGGGGATTGAGGCCTGCCACCACCAGGTGTGGCTTGGGGCTGAATTGCCGGCAGAAGCCCAGCAGGGCATCGAGCTTGCGTGCCACCCGTTCCGCAGTGAGCGTGCGGCTCACCTCGGCCAGGGGGATATGGGTGGTGGCCAGCAGGGTGTTGAGCCGCCACTGGCCATGGGGTGCGCGGGCGGTGAACAGCATGGAGGCCTCGGCCGTGCCGGTGAGTTCGGCCAGCCGTTCGGTCTGGCCGGGATAGGCATGGCCGGCGGCGTGCCAGCTGGCCTTGGCGATCGGAGCGGTGACCAGGGCCCGGCAGTGCCCTCGCTGCACCAGATCAACGGCGGCCGTGAGCCAGGCAAAGCTGGTGGCGCCGGCGGCGGCCGTGCTGTGTCCCACCTGGATCGGTCCAGCCAGGGGGAGATCCACGATCTCCAGTTCGGCAGGGTCGCGCAGAGCATCCCCACATCGGGGCCGCAGGTCCCGGTAGCTGGTCTCCAGCCACTGGCGGCTGCCAACGAGCACCACGTCCAGGTGGTGCAGGTGGGGTTCGGCCAGGGCCTTGAGCGTTACCTCCGCGCCGATGCCGGCCGGATCCCCAAGGGCAATGGCCAGCCGTTCGACGCTGGGGTTGGATGGGGGCTGGCTGTCAAGCGGATCACCCATGCTGCGCTGGTTGTTGCTGGTGGGGCTGGTGTTCGGCTTTGGCTCCGGTCTCAGCCGCGGCTGGATCGAGTTGCGCTGGGGCCGGATGCTCAACGATCTTGGCGTGCCCTACGTGGCCGATCCCGGTGAGGGCGCCGATGAGGGTCCGGACTGCCGCTCCTCGGCCAGGGAGGCGCGGTAGCCCTCGCGATAGCTGGGGTAGCGCAGCTTGTAGCCCAGACCCTGGCACAGCAGCCGGTTGCTGGCCCGCCGGTTTTCGGCCCAGAAGCTGCGGGCCATCGGACTCAGCTGCTCGGCGATTTCGTCGTAGCGCTCCACCGCCGGCAGCTTGCAGGCCAGCAGATGGGCGGCATAGCCCAGCGTTTCGCTCGACGGGCAGGGCTGGTCGTCGGTCACATTCACCACCGGCGGTCGCGCGCTGGTCGGTGCGCTTAGGCAGTGCAGCAGGGCGCCAACGATGTCGTCGACATGCACTCTGGAAAACACCTGGCCGGGCTTGTGAATCAGCCGGCTGGTGCCGGTCTGCAGCCCCTGAAACGGGCACCGGCCGGGCCCGTAGATCGCCGGCAGGCGAAACATCTGCACCGGCAGGCCACTCGCCAGCCAGTGCTGCTCGGCGCTCACCCGGGCCAGGCTGCGCCGGGAGCGGGCCTGCAGAGGCGCGGTTTCATCGACCCAGGCGCCGCCGGTGTCGCCATAGACCCCTGTGGTGGAGAGATAGCCCAGCCATTGCAGCGGCAGCGAACGCAGCAGCGGCAGCAGCTGCTCCAGGCAGGGGTCGTGGCCCTCGCCATCGGGAGGAGCCGTCACCAGCACATGGCTCACGCCCTCCAGGGATGCGGGATCGGGCCACAGCTGGCTGGAACTGTCAAAGGGCAGCCAGGTGAAGTCCGAGCTGCCCGCCCCAGCCTGGTCAATTCCAGGATCCCAGCGGCGAGGGTTGCGGCTGGTGAGCCGCACGGTGAAACCCCTCAGCCGGGCTGCAGCCGCAAAACGCTGGCCCGTGTAGCCGCCGCCCAGTACCAGCAGGTGCCCGACAGGATCCGCAGCATCGCCACCATGGGCATTGACAGCCCCGGGGGAAGTGAGTACATCTGTACCAGCTTCGATTCGGTTGGTCTGGTTGCCCATGGCTGTTTCGTTCCGCAAGGCTGTTTCGTTCCGCAAGGCTGTTTCTGTTGATCAGGCTGTTTCTGCTGGCAAGCCTGCTGTCCTCGGCGCAGCGGCGTCCGGTGGTGCCCGCTCTGGTGTTCCCCTGTCCTATCGCCGCCGCCGCTCGGACGGGGTGGTTCCGCAACGCTCCACCCTGAAATCGGCCTCCCCCCGGTATGACCGGGGGCGCCGAGGATGTGATGTCTCGGGCGACCGGCCGGTGGGTTCACTCGGCTGGTCATTGGGAGCAGCGCTGGCCCTCCTGGTCATCGCAGCCGTGACGGCTCCGGAAGGTGCGGCCGATCAGGCCGCCATCTGCCAGCGCCACAACGGCGTGGATGCCTGCCGCGTCTGGTGAGTCGGTGTTGGTTCGGTCGCCTCGGGCCTCGGGCCAGCAGAGCCAGCGCTGCTGCTCCACTGCAGCAGTCGCACGGCCAGACGCAGATCGCCATCGGTCCAGGCACGGATGGCCATCGCCCGTCTCGGGTCATAGAAGCTCTGACGTCGATACCAGCTGAAGGCATCGGTGTCGCCCTTGCGGCCGTTGCAGGCGAGACAGGCCGGCACGCAGTTTTCGGTCACGCTCAGGCCGCCGCGGCTCTGGGGCAACACATGATCGATCGATTCGGAGCGGTCGCCGCAGTAGATGCAGCAATGGTCGGTATACCGGTGCAGGGTGCGACGCCACTGCCGCTGCCGCAATTTCGGACACAGGTCTTCGAGGAAGACGGCGTTGGGGCTGATGCCTGCGCCTGATCCCCGGTCCCTGGCCTGCATGCGCGCGCCTCGGTTGGCGGCAGTTTGCCCCTATCCCTCAGGGTGTCAATGTGTCGGAGGCTGCAGTTTCACCCATGCGCTGCCTGGTGCGGCTGGGGCCGGCCGGACTGATCGAGGTGAGCTGTCCCTTCGACGCCGTCACCTTTGCCCAGCTGCGGGCCGTGCGCCCGCGAGGACGGTGGTTGGCCAGGCGCAGCTGCTGGGAATTTCCGCTGGAGGCCTCGGCGGCGTTGCGGCCTGTGGTGGCGGGTCGCTTTGCCCTGGAACCGGAGCTGGCGCAGTGGTGGGAGTGGTTGCGGCAGCCCTTGCCGCCCCTGCCTCCTCACCGGCAGCTGGTGGCCGCGGCCAACCTGGAGCAGCCCCTGGCTGATGGCCGCCAGCTGTTCGCCCACCAGCGGGCGGCGGCTCGCTGGCTGCTGGCGCGCCGTGGTGCCGTGCTGGCTGATGCCATGGGCCTGGGCAAAACCCTCTCGGCCCTGGTGGCGGCCCGGGCGATGGTGCGTCTGGCCGACTGCCGCGTGGTGGTGGTGGCACCGGTGGGGCTGCATCACCACTGGCGCAGCGAGGCCCTCGCCCTGGGCCTGCAGCTGGAGCTGCACAGCTGGGCGCGGCTGCCGGCTCAATTGCCAGAGGCGGGCAATGTGCTGATCGTGGATGAGGCCCACTACGCCCAGAACGCCCACACGGCCCGCAGCCAGGCCCTGTTGCGCCTGGCCCGCCACCCCCGCAGCCGGGCGATCTGGTTGCTCACCGGCACGCCGATGAAAAATGGCCGCCCGGCCCAGCTGTTTCCCCTGCTGGCGGCCATCGGTCACCCCCTGGCCCAGGATCAGCGGGGCTATGAGGAACTCTTCTGCCAGGGGCATTGGCGGGAGCAGGGGGGGCGCCGTGTCTGGCAGGCCAGTGGTGCCAGCCGGCTGCAGGAGTTGCAGCGGCTGATCCGGCCGCTGGTGCTGCATCGTCGCAAGCGTGACTGCCTTGATCTGCCCCCCAAGCAGCGGCAGTTACGGCCGGTGGAGCTGAGTGAGGGGGAGGCCCTTGGTTTTGAGACGCGCCTCCAACGTCAGGTCGACGACTACCGCCGCCGCGCCGCCCGCGGCGAGGTGCGCCGGGACGCCGAGGTGCTGGCCGTGCTCACCGCCCTGCGCCAGATCGCTTCCCAATACAAGCTGCCGTCGGCTGCAGCCCTGGTGGCTGACCTGCTGGCGGCTGGCGAGGCCGTGGTCGTGTTCACCGCGTTTCTGGCCACGGCCCAGCTGCTGCAGCAGCGACTGGGCTGCGGCTGTCTGCTCACCGGCGACCTGCCGGCGGCCCGTCGCCAGCAACTGGTGGATGGATTTCAGGCCGGCGCCAGCCCGTTGCTGATTGCCACCTATGGCACCGGCGGCCTGGGCTTCACCCTGCATCGGGCCCGGCATGTGCTGCTGATCGAGCGTCCCTGGACACCCGGCGACGCGGAGCAGGCCGAGGATCGCTGTCACCGCATCGGCATGGGCTCGGCCCTCACCAGCCACTGGCTGCAGCTGGGGGTGGCTGATCAGTTGGTCGACGGCCTGATCGCCAGCAAGGCTGAGCGCATCGACTTGCTGTTGCAGCGCCGCTCCACCCAGCTGGCGCGCCGCAGCTTGCCCCTCATGGTGCGGGAGCTGATGGAGCGCTGGTAGGAGTCGGTGTCGCGATGGCCCGTTCAGGGGCCTGGCAGATCGACTGCCGCAGTTTCAGTTCGCTGCGCAACTGGTCGTTTTCGGGATGGGTTGGCAGCCTGGCGGCAAGCGGGATGGCCGTGGCGATGTCGCTGCAGGCGCCGACGTCGTCGCCCGACAGACTGCGCAGCAGGTAGCGGTCGTTGCGCGGCCCAGGCTGGCTGGGGAAGGCAGCCACCACCTGATTGCAGCGCTTCAACTGGGCCTCCAGTCGGTTGAGCTGGAGGCCCCGCAGACAGTCATCGGCCCGCAGTTGGCGCTGGGGCAGCGGCGCTTCGCTGCAGCCTCCGCCCACCAGCCCTGTTCCCATAAGGGCTATCAGCAGGGCCTGGGCAGCAGGCCGTGTCAGGGCCCGCCTCGCGGGGGCCCGACCCCTACTGGCCAAGCCGGTCGCTGCGGGTGACGCCGGTTCCGGTGGCGGGTGTGCTGGTCCCAGGCTGGGGTTCGGGCTTGCGGAACAGGTCACCGAGGTAGCGACTGCAGTCGGGGTAGGTGTCGGGGCTCTGGACCACCGCTTCGGTGATCATGACGGCGGCGTGTTCCGGCGAGGTCTTGAAGAGCCGATCGGACTGACGCTTGATCACGGCGTATGCCGCATCCCAGCTCACCTGATGGTCGTTGCCGCTGGCACGCATGAAGCAATACACCTGGGCACCCTTGGCCCCCGGGTTGCTGCCAGCGGCAGTCGCTGCGCTGGTGGCGGATTGCTGGCCTTCGGCCTGGCTTGCCGGGCTGCTCAGCAAGGAGGCACCCAGGGTTCCGGTGAGGATCAGGGGCAGGCCGGCCAGGCCAAGACGGTGGCGCAGGCGGCGGCAACGGTGGGCCAGGGGCACGAACACATGACAACAATGGCAAGGCCCAACGTATCGATCCGCCGTCGTTCTGCCAGGGGGGAGCTGTTGCCCTGGTGCCCGATGCCCCTTGGCTGCCATGGGGATGTGTGTTGTCATCGGCGTCACTGCTGCTTGGCTGATGGCCTCTGAAACACTGTCTTTTCGCATCACCCGCAACACCGAAGATCTGGCTCAAACCATCCATTCGCTATCCCAGCGGCTGGTGAAGCTGGAACAACGGCTGGCGGCGATGGAACTGCAGTTGGATCGCCAGAAGCCCACAGAGCCCGAGGTGGATCCCGAGGAACTGGTGTGTCTCGACAACGTCGAGCGCCTGTTGGCTGATTGCCGTGAACTGCTTGAGATCGAAGGGGTGGAGCCTGCATCGTCCCTCGCGGATTGCGATGGGGAGGATTTGAGGTCAGGCTCAGCTGCGGGAGAGTCTGAAGCCACTGTCCTGGCTGCCTGAGCCGGGTTGCACGCCGACCCTTGGCAGGCGCGCCAGAATGGGAAGAAAGCGAGTCATGGTTTTCCCTCACGCCAACACCTCCGCTGCAGTTTCACTGCGTCGTCGTTCTGGCAAGGCTGTTCCGCATCACGCCGCTCACTGCCGCACTGCCGAGGGCGATCACCAGCTTGAAAAGCTTGAATTCGCTCTCGCCGTGGCCCTCTCCCGTGGCGACCTCCAGCGATCTGCCCAGCTTCGAGCCCAGATCGACGCCCTGGGGGGCAACCACGAAGAACCCGGCACCTGATCAGTGGTGGCAACACCCCTGGCCCCTGTCTGGTTCCCACCGGAATCTTGCATATCGGGAGCCGATGGCCGGATTGATCGGACCACCTCGGCGTCGAAGGGTTCCCTGGAGCCTCATTTCCAGGTCGATTGTTTAACCTGCCTCTGTCAGGATCAACATCAAATCCAGCGGGTGTTTTTTGGCAGCCCGTTCTGCACCCATGACGGTTACTCTCGCTTCCAGGTCTGTTCCCCAACCTGCCCCGCGTCTGCCCGTGCAGCGGTTGGTCAATGCACGTCTTGATCCCCGTGCTAAGGCCCAGCAGGGCGACGGTCTGCGTGAGCAGCTTGTGCAAGAGGCGCAGCGCCATGACCAGGCCGCCAAGGTTGCTGCCTCCCAAGGACAGATTGAGGCGGCTGCCCGCGCGATTCTGGCCATGCTGAATTGCGAACGCCGCCTCAGCAGCTCAGGCCCCCAGGTGATGCAGGTGATCAAGCCGCGTGGTTGAGGTCCGCGTGCATCGCATCACCAGACAGGCCACCAGAAGGCTTTGCCTGATCTGATCCGGCGCGACGACAGATGTCTTAGGACTTCATACTTCGAGTCTGCCTTGGACTTCGGGCCCGAATTTCAATCAAGCGGGTGACCGGACTCGAACCGGCGACGTTCAGCTTGGGAAGCTGACATTCTACCACTGAATTACACCCGCATGGTGTAGAGAACTGGTAGCCCAGTTCTCGGTTGTGACCCAGGTTAGCCGGCCAGGGCGGCGGCGCAGGCAGCCACGCCGGCCCCCGGGGTGCCCTTGTGCAGGCCCAGATCCGCCAGGGTCGCCTCGATGGCGGCCACGGCGGTGAGCACGTCGCGGTCGCAGACGAAGCCCAGGTGGCCGATGCGGAACACGTGGCCCTTGAGGTGGTCCTGGCCGCCGGCCAGCAGGATGTCGAACTTCTCCTTCACGGCCTTGCGCATCGCCTCCGCGTCGATGCCCTCGGGGGCTACGGCGGTGATCGCCGGGCTGCCATGGCCCTCGGCGGCGTAGAGAGGCAGGCCGATGGCCTTCATGCCGGCCTGGGCGGCGGCGCGGTGGCGGGCATGGCGGGCGAAGATCGCCTCGAGGCCTTCCTTCTGCATCATCTCCAGGGCCGCCTCAAGGGCGAAGTAGAGGTTGATGGCCGGGGTGAAGGGGTTGCTGTCGGCCTTGGCCGATTTGCGGTATTTGCCCAGATCCAGATAGAACTTCGGCAGATCCGAGCGCCCATAGGCCGCCCAGGCCCGTTCACTGATGGCCACGAAGGCCAGGCCCGGCGGCATCATGTACCCCTTCTGCGAGCCGGAGCCGATCACGTCGAGGCCCCAGGCGTCCATCGGCACGTTGCAGGCGCCCAGGCTGGTCACGCAGTCGGCAATCGTGAGCGCTGTGCCATGGGCGCGCACGTGTTTGGCGATGGTCTCCAGGTCGTTGATCACGCCCGTGGAGGTTTCCGAGTGGGTGAGGATCACGGCCTTGATCGCCTTGGCGGTGTCGGCCTCCAGGGCTGAGCGGAAGGCTTCGGGATCCAGTGGTTGGCCCCATTCGGCCTTGATCACCTGCACATCCAGGCCATAGGCCTGGGCCACCTTCACCCAGCGCTCCCCGAATTTGCCGTTGTCGCCGCAGAGCACCGTGTCGCCCTTGCTCAGCACGTTGATGATCCCGGCCTCCATGGCGGCGGTGCCGCTGCCGGTGATCACCAGCACATCGCTGGTGGTCTGGTGCAGCCACTGCAGCTGCTCGGTGGTGCGCTTGACGATCTTCTGAAAGTCGGCGCTGCGATGGCCGATCGGGTGGCGCCCCATCGCCTGCAGGACGGTTTCCGGCACCGGGGTGGGGCCGGGAATCATCAGGGTGAGCTTGTCCTGCATCGAGAGTCGGTGGGTGAGGGGAAGGGCGCTGGAGGCTGCGGCCG
Organism: Prochlorococcaceae cyanobacterium; assembly: GCA_044235095.1. Lineage (GTDB taxonomy): Bacteria > Cyanobacteriota > Cyanobacteriia > PCC-6307 > Cyanobiaceae > NIES-981. The sequence goes on from JBIIIC010000008.1 coordinate 82,478, forward strand.
TTCCATGGCGTAATGGAACACCTTAAAAAACGGTGCAATCGGAGCTCCCAGGACCCGACGGCTGCCGTGTTTGAGCACCCATCTTGAGCAACGCACCCCAAGAAAAAGCGTTGTTCAGGGGCCCTCTCAGTCGCAGCGGAGGCGGTCGTCTGTCTGTTCATCGTCTCCCCGGCCTCTTGAAATCCATGTGCCTCAGTCGTGGGTATTCCCTGAGTCAGCTTGTTTTCGCTCATGCCATCCCTCTCATCCCGCCTGCGCGCGGGTCTCGGTGTTGCCGTTCTCACGGCAGCCGCTCTTGCCCTGCCGGCCTGTTCGGGCATCTGCGGCCCGCGTGGAGGTTGTGGCAGTAAGCAGGAACAAAAGGTTGGAGGATGTGGCCCCGTCAAATCAGGTGGCTGCGGCGCGGAGCGCTGATGCACCTGCGCCAGCGCTATCAGGCGGGTTGTCGCAGCCTTCGCCACTGGCTCAGGGTGAATGAGCTGCATGGTTCCTTAGTGCGTGCCTGTACAGGTGATGGGGTGGTGCTGGCCGACCGCCATTACCCCGAGGATGACTGGCGTGATCAGCTCAGCGGCGGCCAGGCGTATTACCACTGTCATCGGCCAGGTGAGGAGCATGGCCACCTTCACCTCTTTATGCCCGCTGGTCCTGGAGCCGAGCTCACCCATCTCCTAGCCATCGGTCTCGATCCTCGGGGTTTGCCCCTGAGCCTGTTCACGGTGAATCGATGGGTCGCCAACGACGCTTGGCTTCCCGCTCACGCCAGCTACTCCTTGGTACAGCGCTTCAGCCTTGCTGCCAGCGAAACCGATCCGCACACCAGCGGTTGGCTGGAGCAGTTTCTCCGCTTCTATGCACCGTCGATCCAGTCCTTGCTGCTGGAGCGAGACCGGGCTCTCGAGAACCGGGAAGGATCACTGGAGCAGGCGCTCGAGGATCGGGATCTCGAGATCCCCAGCCAGCTGGCCATCGACTGGGGGGCCGATCTCGATTCCGTTCAACTGCAGTGGCGATCTTATGTGGAGCAGCTTCGATCCGGCGCTCTTGCACCATCCGGGCGGGATGGTGCTGTTCGTGCTGGCCTATGCCGTGGCTGAAGTGTTGCTGCTCCCTGCGGCACCTGCCACGGTCCTGGCCGGCAGCGTCTATGGCTTGGCGTTGGGGTCAGTCCTAGTGGTATTGGGGGCGTCTCTGGGCGCCATGGCGGTGTTCACGCTCTCGCGCCGTTGGCTACGTCCACAAGCCAGCCGCTGGCTAGAGCGCTCCCGGCACCTAGAGGCCCTGCGGCGGGTGGTGAGCCAGGAAGGCCTGCGGGTACTGCTGCTGGCTCGTCTCTCGCCTGTTCTGCCCTTCAATCTCTTGAACGTGGCCTATGGCCTCAGCGACATCCCCCCGCTCACTTTTTTCCTCGGCTTGATCGGTATTGTCCCTGGCACGGTGCTGTATGTGGGGCTGGGCTCAGCCGTTGCCGATACCCAAGCTGGTGCCGGGGGTCTGCGCCTGATCGGACTCCTGGCCACTGTGGCTTGCGCGCTACTACTCGCGCGCCGGTTGCCCGTCTCTGCTCCAGTCAAGTCCGATGGCTATCCCTGACCTGCTTTTGGGCTTCTCCATGGCCGTGTTGCCACAGGCGGGTCCGCCTTCAGCTTCTGCGCGTCATCGCTTACGCCCGATCCCCTTGGGCGTGGTTGGGATGATCTTGATGGGAGTCATGGTCGGCTGCGACACGGCCAGCCACCAGAAACTCAGTCTCACTGGCTCCAGCACGGTGGCGCCTCTGGCTGCAGAGATTGCCAAGCGCTATGAGGCAAGCCATCCCGGCACCCGCGTGGACGTGCAGACCGGCGGCTCCTCTCGGGGGATCTCCGACGCGCGCAACGGCACGGCCCAGATCGGTCTGGTGTCGAGGGCGCTTAAGCCGGGGGAGGCGGATCTGCAGGCCACCACGATCGCCATCGATGGAATAGCCCTGATCGTGAACGGTGCCAATTCCGTGCGCAGCCTCAGCGACGACCAGATCCGGGCGATCTATACCGGTGCGCTCACCAACTGGCGGCAGGTGGGTGGGCTGGATGCCCCCATCACAGTGGTGAACAAAGCAGAGGGGCGCTCCACCCTGGAGTTGTTCCTTGAGCACTTCCGGCTCGACAGCCGCCAGATCAAGGCGTCGGTGGTGATCGGCGACAACCAGCAGGGCATCCTCACCGTGGCGGCCGATCCCCATGCGCTCGGCTACGTGTCGATCGGCACCGCCAGCCAGGAGGCGAAGGCGGGAATGGCCATCCGGCTGCTGCCCCTGGCCGGCATCGCCCCCAGCCTGGAGAACGTGCGCTCCGGGCGCTACCCGCTCTCCCGGCCCCTCAATCTGGTGATTCAACCGCCTGCAGCTGCCGGGGTGGCTCCCTTCCTCGCCTTTGCCCGCTCTCCTGAGGTGCACGATCTTGTCGAAGCCCAGTTCTTCGTTCCACCGGCACGCTGACCGGCCACTGCTGTGGACGCTGCGGCTGCTCTCGGCGCTGGCGGCCCTGATTGTGGCCCTGATCCTGCTGTTTGTGCTGCGCGAGGCTTGGCCTGCCCTGCATCAGCTCGGCCCGTTGCGCTTCTTGCGCGATTCCGGTTGGCATCCCGCCAGCGAGGATGGTGATGCCGGCTACGGCCTGCTGCCGATGTTGGCCGGCACCCTGCTCTCCAGTGGTGGGGCCGTGCTGCTGGCCGCCCCGCTGGGTCTGGGCTCGGCTTTGTTCGCCACCAGCTATGGCCCACCTCCGCTGCGCGGGCTGCACCGGCAGCTGTTGCAGCTACTGGGCGGCATCCCTTCGGTGGTGGTGGGGTTCTGGGGGCTGGTGGTTCTCACCCCGCTGATCCGCCAGTGGCATCCGCCCGGCCAGAGCCTGCTGGCCGGCATTCTCTGCCTCACGGTGATGATCCTGCCCACCACCGCCCTGCTAAGCGAACAGGCGCTGCGCGACGTGCCCGATGGCTCGCTGCAGGCCGCTGCTTCCCTGGGGCTGTCGCGCCGCGCCACCCTGGAGGGTGTGGTGCTGCCGCTCGCCCGTGGTGGGCTGCTCAGTGCGGTGGTGCTGGCCAGCGGCCGGGCCCTGGGGGAAACCATGGCCGTGCTGATGGTGGCGGGCAATGTGATACAGGTGCCAGCCACCGTGTTCGATCCGGTGCGCACGCTTACGGCCAACATCGCCCTTGAGCTCGGCTATGCCCTCGACCTCCACCGCGCCGTCTTGTTCGTCGGCGGTCTGGTGCTAATGGGCGTGGTGGCCGTGGTGATGGCCTTGGCGGCCGGTCTGCGGAGAAGTCCCGGCCATGGCTAGGTCGGGTGCCGCCCGTTTTGATCGGGTGTTCGATCTGGCCATGGCCCTACTGGCCTGGTTGGTGGCTCTGTTGGTGGTGGGGATGATCGGCTGGATCGTGGCCGACCTGCTCCGCCAGGGCCTGCCCCAGCTCAGTTGGACTTTCCTACTCGAGCTGCCTGGCAATGCCGGCCGCAGCGGAGGCATCCGGCCAATCCTGATCTCCACCCTGCTGATTCTGGGGGTGTGCCTGGCGGTGAGCGTGCCGATCGGTCTGGCCACGGCCGTGTTCCTGGCTGAGTTCCAGCGCGGGCACCGGGGCTTCGGCCGGCTGGTGCGCTACTCCCTCGACACCCTCGCTGGGGTGCCGTCGATCGTGTTCGGCCTGTTCGGCAATGCCTTTTTCAGCATCAGCCTGGGGCTGGGCTTCTCAATCCTCTCGGGCGGGCTCACCCTGGCCTGCATGGTGCTGCCGCTGCTGATCCGCAGTATGGAGACGGCCCTGCGCGCCGTCCCGACAGAGCATCGTCTGGCCGCAGCTGCCCTTGGCCTGCCCCAGCGCGTGTCGCTGCTTCACATCGTGCTGCCGGCCGCCGCGCCCGGCCTTGCAGTGGGGCTGATCCTGGGAATTGGCCGCGCCCTGGCCGAGACTGCCGCCCTGCTGTTCACCAGTGGCTATGTGGACCGGCTGCCCAACTCCCTGCTCGACTCGGGCCGGACCCTGTCGGTGCACATCTTCGACCTGGCCATGAATGTGCCGGGGGGTGCCTCCCAGGCCTCGGCCACAGCCCTGGTGCTGGTGGCTCTGGTGCTGCTGATCAACACCTTCACCGGCTGGGCAGCCCGGCGCTGGCTTGCCTGCCTCGCTTTCCCCGCCCTTTCACCATGACCGTCCCGGACCTCTGCCTGGAAACGCGCGACCTGTCGGTGCGCTATGGCGGCCGGCCTGCTGTCAGCGGCGTGGGCCTCTGGGCCCGGCGGGGGCGGATCCTGGCGATCGTGGGGCCATCGGGCTGTGGCAAGAGCACTGTTCTGGCATGCTTCAACCGCCTGCACGACCTCAATCCCGCCTGCAAGCTGCGGGGCAGCATCCGCCTTGATGGCCAGGAGATCCTGCGCCCGGGGGTCGATGTGCTCGCCCTGCGCCGCCGCGTTGGGTTGATTGTGCAACGGCCTAATCCCCTGCCGCTCTCGATTGGCCGCAACCTCACCTTTCCCCTGCGCCACCACGGGATGGGCCGCCGCGCCGACCGCCAGGACGCTGCCCAGCGGGCCTTCCTGCGGGTGGGCCTGTGGGAGGAGGTGAAAGATCGCCTGGGCCGGCCAGCCAGCGAATTGTCGGGGGGGCAGCAGCAGCGCCTCTGCCTGGCCCGGGCCCTAGTGCTGGAGCCAGAGGTGCTGCTGCTCGACGAACCTTGCAGCGCCCTCGATCCGCTCGCCAGCGCCGTGGTGGAGGAGCTGGTGGCATCGCTGCGGGGCAGCGTCACGATCCTGATCGTGACTCATAACCTGGCCCAAGCCCGGCGCCTGGCCGACGACGTGGCGGTGTTCTGGAACCGCGACGGCGTGGGTTATCTGGAGGAGCAGGGCATAGCCGATGGTGTCTTTGCCTCGCCCCGCTCGAGGATCACCGCCGCCTACCTGGGTGGTGTCCGGGGCTGATCCACTGATTTGATCCGCAGATATCCGGGTGATCTGTTGGCATTGCTTCAGACGAACGGAGGAGGGTTCCCAGTTATAAAAAACCTGGAGAATCTGTCGATCAGATTCTCCAAGCCAAGGTCGCTCTTGCACTGGATTAATCAGGGCGCATTAAGTCCATAGTTTCGACAACTCCGTAAATACTGCTTCGCCGATGCGTACACCATTGATTACACCTTGTTTGTTTCCATCGTCAAAGTGAATGCCTCCGAAAATCCGGGAGTCACCAGATTCAATCCATGCATCTTGCCATGTTTCCCAGGAAAGGGTGATGGGGATGTTCTTTTCTTTTTCAATCAGAGAATTAGTGGTCACTGAGGCGCCAAAATCGCTTCGCCCCGTAATCAGTTCAATCACTTTGCCGGCCGCAGATGAGAATGTGCTGTGACCGGAGGTGAACTCGGCAAAGGGCGGCGAGTAAAAATTGCCAAAAGTCTGGTAGGTCTCCCAGTCGACACCATTGATCGTTTGTGTATTCTTGGTGCTTCGGTTGTAAGCATTGATCTGAACGCCACCAGTGATCGGATCAACATCTTCAAGCAAGTCAAGGCGGCTTAGTTCTCGAATGGCGGTGAGTGGGCGGGTGTAGTCGGTTGCAGTTTTGAGGCCCCAAGACGAGACACTGGCGGAAAGTAGCGCTTGGCCGATGCCAAAGAACATGCGCACATCCTCTTGGCGAGTGTTGTCATACAGCTCGGAGGCATAACGACCAAACTCCATCCAGGTGCCGGGGGGAAAGCCGGTGCCGGGGCCATCCTCCCAGAATTCAGCAATCAGCTTCTGCCTGTCGGTTAGGTTGGCACTAGCGTTGATGACGCGCTCAGCTTGGGCGATGAAGGCAGGGTTGATATCAACCCCGATCAAGTCTTTGCCAATGGGCACAACCTCGCCATTGGCTCGAGTGATCGTTCCGGCTTTGGCATCGTGAGATGCATCCGGATCCAACAGGAAGGGTTCGGGAAATTTTAGACTAGCTTGGAGAGCTGTGAGTTGTTTCTTGCTGAGGATCTGATCTACCTCTCCCCACTGGGGGGTGAGAAATTTTTGGATGCCGCTCGCAGGGTTGCCGCCAATGTTGTATTCGGGGGTCCAGCGATCGATTTCACGGACGTCTGTTGGACCTGAATTGATAGGGTTGAAATTGCTGATAGCTCGGGAGCCGTCGAGATCATAAGATCTAAGCACCGCAGTGCCAACAGATTGGCCGACCTTCTTGGCTGCGACATTGGCGGATCGACCCAGGTCGTTAATCATGGAACGGAGACCTGTTTCTGCTATGCCACGTCCGTCAGGTGCTTCACGGCGCATAACATAAGTAGCGGCATGAGCAATCACGTTGTCAATGAAAGCCGCCCGATCTTTATTGGAAATATTTTGCAGGGAGTTTCGGGCGAGCTTCGTCAACCTCTTGTCCGTGTCCTTCTCGCCTAGGCTTGTCTTATCTCTGCTGAAAATCTGCTGGGCTTCGTACATCGCCGTGCCCACCATGCCATAAAATCTGGCTGCAATGGTGGGGCCTATCACTCCATTAATTTTGACTGCTCGGGCTTCAACTAGGTCGGTAGCTATGCCGGCCAGCTTGAATGCCACTGTCGAAGCGCCATCTGTAACCTTGGTTTCTGTATTGAGGGTGCTTCCTTCAGGATTGATTCTGATGAGCTGTGGGTTGGCCATCCGCTAATCTGAAATGAAAAACCTTTTTACAAACTATCGTGAGCCGGGGATTTAAACTGCTTTTGGCGATACAATTTGTTTTATCTTCCGATTTAAAGCATAATCAACATTTCATTTCATTTCATTTCATTGGCCATGTGTTGTACTGAGCTAAATTAGATCTTCTGGCTGATTGCCCAAGGTTTTACTGGATTGTGAGAAAGGTTTCTCAGTGGCCCTTCGCAGAGGTGTGCCTGTTCCCTCTTACGTTCTGAGATTCCAGCTGGTTGACCTGCCTTGCTCGCCCGGTCATTCTGGCAGTCGTTCTGTCCCGCTGATTAGCAGCAGGAACCCTGGGTCGCCGAGGGGGTTGAGGCCTCGGGCGATTCCGTCGACGCACGGGAGGTTCCAGCGAAGGGCAGCTGCCCGCCGCAGCCCGCAAACAGCCCGTAGTGGCGGCTGAAGTCGCCGATGAAGCTGAAATGCGGCGCCAGGCGGCTGTCCGCGAGCATGCGGAAGGTGTTGCCGCACACGGGAAACACCTTGCCGGCCTCGATCCAGTGCTGCTTGTCGAAGGGCAGGACGTGGGGGTGCTCGGCGATCGTGCCGCGGTAGATCACCGCCTGGCCGTGGTCTTCGCAGGCATCCTCCAGCTCGGGGAGGTGGAACAGGCGGTAGGTGGCGGAGAAGAAGCGGATGGCGCCGGTGCGGGCGGCCAGCTCGGGATCGGTGATCGCCAGGGGCCGGTCGCTCACCAGGCGGGGATCGGCGAAGCCGGCTCGGCGGGCCAGTCGCAGGAAGTCGTTCCAGTAGAGGGCGCCGCTGAGGCATTCGCCGTAGAGCACCGGATCGTGGCGCAGGGCCTCGGGCACGCGCCGGTCGGCGTACACGTCGGCGAAGAAGAACTCGCCGCCTCTCCTGAGCAGGCGCCGCACCCCGTTCAGCACGGTCAGCTTGTCGGCCGAGAGGTTCACCACACAGTTGGAGATCACCAGATCGAAGCTGCCGGGCTCCAGCGGCAGCTGCTCGAGCTGCTCGATGCGGCCCTCCAGAAACGTCACGTTGGCGAAGCCGAACTGCTCGGCGTGGTGCTGCTGGTGCCGCCGGGCCACCGCCAGCTGCTCGGGCGTCATGTCCACCCCCACCACCGCGCCGCTGGCGCCCACCAGCTGGGACAGCAGGTACACATCACGTCCGCTGCCGCAGCCCAGATCCAGCACCCGCAGGCCCTCCAGCAGCGGCGGCACCACCAGGCCGCAGCCGTAGTAGCGCGACAGCACCTCGGGATGGATGCGGGCCAGCAGCGGACGCAGGGCTTCGGGCACGCTGCTGGCGTCGCAGCAGGCGTCGGTGCGCAGGTCGGCGCTGCTGCTGAGCGTGGCGCCGTAGTACGCCTGCACGCCGCGGCTGACGTCGGGGGTGCTGGTGTCGGGGCCGCAGCAGCTGGTGCCGGTGGCGGGGGTGATCTCGGTGCTGCTGGTCATGCGTGTTGGCGGAACGTGGTGGGCGGGCGCCCTGCAGACGCCGATGCTGACGCAGGGGGCTCAGCCGCGCCGTTGCCAGGCGTGGTAGCGGCGCAGCAAGGGCATCAGGTGCTGGGGCACCCGCTGCTTCTTCCAGCTGGCGGCGGCAAACTTGTTGGCCTCCGCCATGGTGGGGTAGGCGTGAATGGTGGCAAAGATCCGGCCCAGCCCCAGGCCCCATTTCATCGCCAGCACGAACTCGGCCAGCAGTTCGCCGGCGTGCTCGCCCACGATCGTGGCGCCGAGGATGCGGTCGCTGCCAGGCTGGGTGAGCACCTTCACGAAGCCCTGCTCGGCGCTCTCCACGATGGCGCGGTCGAGTTCGTGCAGGGGGAAGCGGGTCACGTCCACGGCGATGCCCTGCAGCGCGGCGTCGGCTTCGGTGAGCCCCACGGTGGCCACCTCCGGTTCGGTGAAGGTGGTGCGCGGAATCACCCGGTAGTCGGCCTTGAAGGCGCGCAGGTTGCCGAACAGGGCGTTCACTGCCGCATACCAGGCCTGGTGGGCGGCGGTGTGGGTGAACTGGAACGGCCCGGCCACATCGCCGGCGGCATAGATGTTCGGGTAGTTGGTCTGCAGGAAGGCGTTGGTGGTGACCGTGGTGCCGGTGGGGATGCCCAGCTCCTCCAGGCCGTAGCCCGTGAGCCGGGCGCGGCGGCCGAGGGCGCAGAGCACGGCATCGCAGGTGATCGCCCGCTCCTCGTCCCCCTGCCGCACCCGCACCGTCACCGCCCCCTGGGGGCTGGGCTGGCGCTCGAAGCCGAGCACCTGGGCGCCCATCAGCAGCGTCACGCCGTCAGCTTCCAGGGCCCGTTGTACCTCGGCGGCCACGTCCGCGTCTTCCTTGCTGAGCAGGCGCTTGCTGCGCTGGATCTGGGTGATCGGCACGCCCAGCTGGGCCAGGGCTTGGGCCAGTTCGCAGGCGATCGGCCCGCCCCCCAGCACCGCCAGCCGCGGCCACTCCAGGGCGCAGCTGCCCAGCCAGCTCCATACCGTTTCGCTAGTGAGCAGCGGCACCGCCTCGCTCCCCGGGCAGTGGGGCAGCACCGGCTCGGCGCCGGTGGCCAGCACGATCGAGCGGGCCGTGAGCTTGTGCTCCTCCCCCTCGGGCCCCTGGATCGCCACGGTCCAGGGATCGAGCAGGCGGGCCTGGCCGCGCAGCACCTCCACCCCTAGGCCCTCGTAACGCTCCACGCTGTCGTGGGGCGCGATCGCTTCCACCTTGGCGGCCACCCGGGCGAACACCTGCCGCACGCTCAGCCGCGGTTCCACCGGCTCGAGGCCGTAGCGGTCGGCGCGGCGCATGCGGGCCGCCAGCCGCGCTGAGCTGATCAGCGCCTTGCTGGGCACGCAGCCGGTGTTGAGGCAGTCGCCGCCCATCTCGGCACGCTCCACCAGGGTCACCCGCGCCTTCACCGTGGCGGCGATGTAGGAGGTCACCAGTCCTGCCGCACCGGCGCCGATCACGATCAGATTGCGGTCGAAGTGGCGGGGGCGCCGCCAGGGGCGATAGAGCCGCCAGATCTGCCAGCGGCGGGTGGCCGCCTTCGCCAGCCAGGGGAACAGGGCCAGGAGCAGCAGCGAGCCCAGCAGCGGCGGGCTCAGGATGCCGCCCAGGCCGCGCAGCTGGGCCAGTTGGGTGCCGGCGTTCACATACACAAGCGTGCCGGGCAGCATGCCGATCTGGCTTGTGAGATAGAAGCTGGCGGCCCGCATCGGCGTCAGCGCCATTAGCAGGTTCACCAGAAAGAAAGGAAACACCGGCGCCAGTCGCAGGCTGAGCAGGTAAAAAACCCCATCCCGCGCCACGCCCGCCTCGATCGGTGCCAGCTGGCGGCCGAAGCGCCGCCGCACCAGGTTGCGCAGCAGGGTGCGGGCCACCAGGAAGGCCAGCAGGGCACCCAGGCTGGAGGCGAACGACACCAGCAGGGTGCCGAGTCCCACCCCGAAGATCGCCCCGCCCGCCAGGGTGAGCACGGCCGCCCCCGGCAGCGACAGGGCCGTGACCAGTACGTAGATGAGCATGTAGGCGCCGGCAACCAGCACCGGGGCCTGCGCCCACTGCTCCAGCAGGGCGCCATGGGCACGCTGCAGGCCTTCCAGGGTGAGCTGGCGGTGCAGACCCAGAGCGAAGAACAGCACCACCAACAGGGCAATGGCGGCGATCAGCAGCAGCTGGCGCCAGCGGGCGGGCCGACCGGTCGGTGGCGCGGCGGGGGAGGACATGCGGCAGACTCGATCCACTCGTTACCGGTGATGTCTTCCCGTGGATTGCCCGCGGAGGGGGATGAAAACCGGCAGACCCGCAGGCCGGTACTGCCATCACCGGATTCAGGGAGGGTTGTTGTCCTGCAGCGTCCTGTGCGAGTTGTGATCCTGGCCAAGGCCCCACGGCCCGGCGAGGTGAAGACCAGGCTGGCGCCGGCCCTGGGGCTGGACGAGGCCGCCCGGCTGGCGGAGCGGCTCCTGCGTCGCACCATTGGTACTGCCTGTGCCAGTGCCCTCGGCGTTGTGGAGCTGTGTGCGAGTCCCGCCCCAGGCGATTCGGCCTGGCAGCGGCTGAGCTGGCCGCCGGAGCTGGCCTGGAGCGAGCAGAGCGGTGGCGATCTAGGCGAGCGCATGGCGGCGGTGGCCCGGCGGGTGCTGGCCTCAGGCGCGAATCTGCTGCTGCTGGGGATGGATTGCCCTGAGCTGGAGGTCCACCACCTGCAGACGGCCGCGGCCCAGCTGTCCGGTTCTGATGCCGCGCTGATCCCCAGCCTGGATGGGGGCTATGTGCTGCTGGGTCTGCGTCGCTTGCATCCCGCCCTGTTCCAGGCGGTTCCCTGGAGCACGGACGCGGTCTGTGCTGTCACCCGCGAGCGCCTGCGCACGCTGGGATGGTCGTGGAGCGAGCAGTGCCCCCTGGCCGATCTCGACGAACCTGGAGATCTGGATCGTCTTCCGCAGACAATCCGTGGGCAACTCTCCATCGGCCATGACAGTGGATCACCCGCCACAAGGGGCCGCACCGGCCCTGCTGAACAGCATTCAAGTGGTGATCCCGGTGCGTGACGAGGAGCACACGCTTGCCCATGTGATCGGCCAGCTGCAGGGCCAGGGTGTGCGTCGCATTCGGGTGGTGGACAACGGCAGCCGCGATCGCAGCGCCGCGATCGCCCGGCAGCTGGGGGCGGAGGTGCTCAGCGAATCGAGCCCCGGCTACGGGCGGGCCTGCTGGCGGGGCTGCAGCAATCTCCATCCGGCCGTGCACTGGATCCTCTTCTGTGATGGCGACGGCGGCGATCCGCTCGAGGAGCTGCCCCGCTTCCTGCAGCTGATGCCGCACCACGACCTGCTGCTGGGCGACCGCACCGCCACCGCCGCCGGACGAGCGGCGCTGACGCCTCTGCAGCGCTGGGGCAACCGGCTGGCCACAACGCTCATCGCCCTGGGCTGGGGATTCCGCTACCGCGATCTGGGCCCCCTGCGGCTGGTGCGGCGCTCGGCGTTCGAGGCCATGGGAATGCGTGACCGCGGCTTTGGCTGGACCCTGGAGATGCAGGTGCGGGCGATTGAGCTGGGTCTGCGGGTGCGGGAGATCCCCGTTTCCCACCGGCCGCGCCTGGCCGGCCACTCCAAGATCTCCGGGCGCTGGGGCGCCAGTGTGCGGGCCGGGAGCGTGATCCTCACCACCCTCGGGCGCAGCTGGCTGAGGCGATGGCAGTGATGGCGCTCTTCTCGACCCGCCTGAGGCTGCTCGCCAGTGCCCTGCTGTTGATCGGCGGGGCGTTGTGGATGGCTCCCCATGGCGACCTGTTCCACCCAGCCCAGCTGTTGCCGTTCTGGGCTGCGGCGGCGGTGATGGGGCTCGGGTTTGCCCTCTCCTGGACCTTGCCTGCCCTTCCCCGGGCACTCTTCTGGGCCGTGGCGGTGCTGGCGCGGCTGGCGCTGCTGCCGATGGAGCCCAGCGATGACATCTGGCGCTACCTCTGGGAGGGAGGCATCCAGTTGCAGGGCTTCAGCCCCTATCACCTGCCCCCAGATGCCCCGGCCCTGGAGGCCCTGCGCACGCCCTGGTGGGGGCAGATCAACCACCCCGATACCACTGCGATCTACCCACCCCTGGCCCAGCTGTTGTTCCGGCTGCATGCCGCCCTGGCACAGCAGGTGCTGCTGTTCAAGGCGTCCTTCCTGGCCGCCGACCTTGGCATCTGCGGCCTGCTCGCCGCCCGCTTCGGCGCGACCCGCGCGGCGCTCTATGGCTGGAATCCGCTGGTGATCTACAGCGTCAGTGGTGGCGGCCACTACGACAGCTGGTTCCTGCTGCCGCTGGTGGCCGGCTGGCTGCTGGCCGAGAGCGAACCCCCGCCCCGGGGGTCCCGCTCCCAGGCCTGGATCGACCTGCTGCTGGGCCTGAGCGTGGCCCTGAAGTGGATCACCCTGCCGCTGCTGATTCAGCGTGTCTGGAGCCGCTGGCGGCAGCTTCAGCGGCCCGGCCCCGTGGTCGCCACCGTGCTGCTGGGGCTGGCGCCCCTGCTGCTCGGGGCCCTGGCTTTCTGCCGTGGGCCGGCCTGTCCGCTGCTGCCCACCGGTTCCACATTTATGCGTTACGGCCGCAGTGCCGAGTGGATGCCCCACTGGATCGCCCAGCTCTGGCCCTGGACCCGGCAGATCAACGCCGTTCACGGCCTGTTGCTGGTTGTGGTGGTGCTGCTGCTGTTGGCCACCACTGCCCGGTTGGGGGTGTTCGCTTGGCGCTACCTGCTGGCAGTGCTCCTGCTCTCACCGGTGGTGCATGGCTGGTATTTCATCTGGCTGATGCCCTTCGCCGTGCCCAGCCAGAACTGGGGGGCCAGGCTGGGGAGCCTCTCGGCCTTCGTGTACTTCGTGCTCCCCTCAAGGCTGCCCGACTGGCAGCTCACCACCGCGGAGCGGTTGTTGCTGTGGCTGCCCCTGCTGTTCGGTCTGCTGCTCAGTGGCCCCCTGCAGCGCCATGTGCGAACCGATCCTGCGGTTGAGAGGTAAACCCGGTATCCGGTTCCGGCTTTCCTGCCATGCTCCCCGCCCGTCACCGAGCCCCCTTGCTCCTCCTCTACGGCGTGTTGCTGTTCGGCATCGCGGGCTGCGACCGAGGGCCCGAGGCCTTGCTGGCCCGCTCCACCAGCGGCACCACGGCGGCGGCCTCCACACCCCAGCCCTCCCTGGATCCAGCGGAGTTCAACGCTGTACTGGCGCGGGTTGTGAATGGCAGCGGCATGGTTGACTACGCGGCCTTGCAGCGGCAACCCGCCCAGCTCGATCGCTACCTCCAGGCTCTGGCTGAGCTGCCCCCCGCACGCTTCGCCTCCTGGACTAAGGCGGAGCAGATCGCCCTGCTGATCAACGCCTACAACGCCCTCACCCTGCGCTCCATCATCGATCACGATCCGATCCGGCCGAGCATCAAGGCGATTCCCGGCGTGTGGAAACTGCGCCGCCACCGGGTGATCGGCCAGCGCCTCACCCTCGATGAGATCGAGCACCGGATTCTGCGGCGCGAGTACAACGAACCTCGCATCCACTCAGCCCTCGTGTGTGCCGCCATCAGCTGCCCGCCGCTGCGGCGTGAGGCTTACACGGGTCCGGAGCTGGACCGGCAGCTGGAGGATCAGACCAACCGCTGGCTGGCCAGCAGCGAGGGGCTGCGGATCGATAGGGATGCCGTCACGGTTGCGATCTCCTCAATCTTTCAGTGGTTCGCCGAGGACTGGCCGCGCGCCGACCCCAACGCCGTGCCCGTACCTGGCCACAAGAAGGAGAGCGCCGTGCTGCATTTCATCGCCCGCCACCGCCCCGTCGAGGAGCGGCAGCTGTTGCTGGGGGGCGACTACCGCCTCCAGTACCTCCCCTACAACTGGGACCTGAACCGTCAGAGCCCCTGAGAGGAGAGACGCGAAGCCTGCATCAGGCCGGCTCTGCCTCCAGCAGGTCGCTGATTCGTCGCGTCAGCTCATCGAAGCAGGCCGAGAAGGCCTGCCGGGCCTCTCCCCCCTCCCCGTGGGCGGCCGGATCGGGAAGACCCCAGTGCAGCAGCTGCGGGTCACCTGGCAGCGACCCGCAGCTGCTGGCCGCGTGATCGCACACCGTCACCACTAGGTCGAAGGGGGCCTCAGCCGCCTCCAGCACGGCCGGCAGGCTCTTGCTGGTGAACTGACTGGAGTCCACGGGGAGCTGGCTGATTTGCTCGAGGGCCAACGGATGCACCCGGCCGGTGGGGGCGCTGCCGGCGCTTGCGACGTCCATGGTTCCCTGGCCCAGGGCCTGGAAGAGGGCCTCGGCCATGATGCTGCGCGCGGAATTGCCGGTGCACACCACCAGCACCCTGCGACGGGTGACGCTGTTGCTGGCGAGGGTGTTGCTGCTGATGGTGTGTTCAGGTAAAGGGGTTGCGCGGACGTCGGTCATGGCTTTAGTGAACTCAGGAGGACTATCAGGGGAGACGGGCCAGGGTTGCAATGGCAGTTGGGGCGCTCAGCTCAGTGCACCGCCACAGCTGGAGCCGGCACCGGCGGTGCAGCCGAAGCAGTGATCGGCGACGGCGATCGGTTCCTCCGCCGGGTCATGTTCCAGCAGTTCCCGCAAATGGCGCCGAGGGTTGGCATCGCCCGCTGCCAGGCCAGTCATCGGCAGACCGAGCATCTGGTTGAAGTCGCAGTCGTAGAGATAGCCCTCCCAGTCCACGCTGATGGTGGAGCGGCACATCACCTGCTCCAGATTGGAGGGGTTGTGACTGGAGCGCAGCAGATCCATGTAAGTTTCTAGCCGGCCCTGCTGCCGCAGCAAGGCGGCGAAGCGCTGAATCGGCATGTTGGTGATCGTGTAAAGCCGGTTGAAACGGATGCCGAAGTGCGCGTCCAATTCGCGCCTGTAGTCGGCCTCCAGTGCCGCCTGGGGCGGTGGCAGCGTTGGCCCCTGGGGGTTGTACACCAGATCAAGGTCCAGGCCTGACCCCTCGATGCCGTATCCGAGGGCGTTGAGCTGGCGCAGGCCTTCGATGCTGCGGGCGAAGACGCCGTCGCCGCGCTGCTGGTCGACATTGGCGGCGCTGTAGCAGGGCAAGGATGCCACCACCGTGACCCCTTGATTGGCCAGAAACCGGGCCAGATCTTCTTGGCCGGGCTCGCTCAGGACGGTGAGATTGCAGCGGTCGATCACAGTGGTCCCGAGCTGGCGTGCTTCACTCACCAGTGCGCGGAACCCGGGATGCAGTTCGGGGGCGCCGCCGGTTAGATCGAGTGTGCTGAGATTCCGCGCCTGCAGCACCGTAGGCACCAGGGCGATGGTGGACGCGTCCATCATCTCGCTGCGGCTGGGCCCGGCATTCACGTGGCAGTGGCTGCAGCTCTGGTTGCAGCGGTAGCCCAGATTCACCTGCAGGGTGCCCAGCTGGCCCCGACGCAGGGCGGGGAAGGCCAGTTCACGAGCGCTGGTCCCAGTGGCGAGCTCAGGCACTGGTGAGCAGCCGGGGGCCATCGGGGGTGCTGCCATCGGGGTGGAGGGGTTCGAGGGTGATGCTGAGGGACTGGGCTTCGCTGGAGGGCTGGGTGGGAATCGGCATCGCCACGCTGCCGTCGGCATTGGGGACGAAGCGCACACAGCCCTTCGTTCTGCCGTTCACGTTCGCCCATAGGCGATACACATGGGCGGGCGGCGCTGGCGGCAGCCCACGCACCAGCAGCAGGTTGTGATTCTGGCCTGGGTTCACCACCACTCTCCCGGAGATCCCGGCATGTCCCGAGGTGCCCCGCAGTGCCAGTGTGCGGCTGGCCGTTGCCGGTGTCGCCTGCCGCAGGCTCGCCATCTCCCCGCGCAGCTGCACCACCTGGGTGCCCAGCGCCACGAGGGCGCAGGCCATGGCGGCCATGCCGAGCTGGGCGGGCCGCAGTGGCCAGCGCCGGGCCCCTTCCTCGGCCTGTGGCTGAAGACGGCTCTGCTCGGATCGCAGCAGGCGCCGGCGCAGCCGGGCGGGTGGGGTTGCGGCATCGGGCAGGGCCATCGGCAGCAGCTCCAGGGTCAGCCGCAGTTCATCAAGCTGGCCCTGAAGGTGAGGGTCACTGGCGAGGGCCTTCCGCAGCTCCTGCCGCTCGCCTTCATCCAGGTCGCCGAGCACATAGCCGGCCAGCAGTTCATCGAGCTGGGGATGGGTGTCGTGGTGATCAGGTCGGTTGGGATCAGGGGCGGCCATGGTGATCGGCGGCGGTGGGGGACGGGGCGAGGGCGTTGAGGGAACTGGAGGAGAAATCCAGCAGGTGGCCCCGCAGGGCCAGCAGCCCCTGGCGGGAGCGTGTCTTCACCGTGCCCAGGGGGATCTGCAGGTGTTCGGCGATCGTCGACTGACTCATGCCCTCGTAGTAGGCCAGTTCCAGCACCTGGCGCTGGTTGGGGTGAATGCGGGCCAGGGCGCTGCGCATGCGTTCGGCCAGATCCCCCAGCTCGGCCCAGTCGTGGGCGCTGCGGGTGTGCCCGCCTAGAAGCTGGGTTGACCAGCGCTGCAGCAGCTGCCAGCGGTTGCGATCCTGGCTGAGGCGGTTAATCGCCATCGAGCGGGTGAGCAACAGCAGGTAGGCGAGCACCGGCCCGCGGCTGGCGTCGTAGCGCTCCTGGCGCCAGTAGCGCAGGAAGACGTCCTGCACCAGATCCTCCGCAGCGGCGCTGTCGCGGCAGAGACGCAGCGCCAGGCGGTAAACGGCAGGGCTGTAGGCGTCGTAGAGGCCGGCCAGATCATCGGGCGGTGGTGGCGGCAGGCTGTAATCGTTGACTGCCATGCAAAAGGCTGGGATATGTCGGTCTTACCGGCTTGTTGCACGATCGGTTTTAGGCCGCCTGCCGCCTTCGAGCCTCCGGCCGGTTGCGGCATGGTTCGCCTATGGGTCCGAGCCCATGACTGATCGGGCCGATGCGGTTGGTTTCATCCTGCCTGTCTGGTGTGCAGCGGCAGCCCGGGCGGCTCTTCAAGGGCTGGTCGGGCTGCTCCCATCCGAGCTGTTGCAGCCCGTGCAATTGCAGGTCACCGGCGAGCAAGAGCTGGTGCCGATAGAGGCCGTAGCTCCCTTGGACGATGGCAGTGTGCTGGCCATGGCCCGGTGCGATCCAGGTGCTGGGGTGCTGGATCTCACCCGGGGGCTGTTGGTCTGGGCCCAGGCCGGTTGGCTGGATGGACCGGGTCCTTGGCTGGAGTTCCGTGCCGGGGTCGGTGTAGGGGTTAACCAGGGCACGGGTCAGGCCTGTCTTTCTGACTATGCGAGGGACTTGCTGGACTGGAACCTTCTGCCCCTGCTCCCCCCTGGTCGACGGCTCCGTCTCACGCTGGTGATTCCTGAAGGCCGCGCCCTGGCCGTCCGCACCAGTAATGCGGCCTTCGGTGTGGTGGACGGGCTGGCCCTGATCGGCACCCAGGCGCGCGTCCAGCGCAGTGCTGCCCCCGAACAGCTGGAGGCCGCCCTTGCGGAGCTGCGCCGGCGCACGGCGGTGCCCGTCTTCGGCGGCGATCTTGTGTTGGTGATCGGTGAGAACGGCCTGGATCTGGCGCCCCGCCTCGGTCTGCCTCCTGCGTTGTTGCTCAAGGCAGGCAACTGGCTCGGTCCCCTGCTGGTGGCCGCGGCCGAGGGGGGGGTGCGGCGGCTGCTGCTGTTCGGCTACCAGGGCAAGCTGATCAAGCTGGCCGGTGGCATTTTCCACACCCACCACCATCTCGCCGATGGCCGGGCGGAAGTGCTCACAGCCCTGGCGGCCCTGGAGGGCTTGGAGCGAGCTGAGCTCGAGGCCCTGCATGGGGCGCCCACGGTGGAGGAGGCCCTGGCAGGGCTGGCGCTTGGCGCCCCGCAGCTCGCGGAGCGCCTCAAGGCCCGCATTGCCGCCGCCGTCGAGCAGCGCAGTGCCGCCTATCTCGCCCGCTATGGGCAGACCGCCATGGCCGTGGGTGCCGTGTTGTTCGACCGCAGCCGCCAGCTCGCCGCCCGTGGCCCCCTGGGTGCGGTCCTGCTGGCGGAACTGGCCGGCTCCGGGGCGGCCGTCTCTGGGGAGGTGGCGGAGGTTGGCGCCTAGGCTGGTCCGAATGCCCGTTGGCCCCCCGGCTTGCCTTCGCCCGTGCCCCCATGCCCGTGATTGACGCCGCTTCGCAGTCGTCGCGCCACCCGGCGATCGTAATTCTCGACTTCGGCTCCCAGTACTCCGAGCTGATCGCCCGCCGGGTGCGCGAGACCGAGGTGTTCTCGCTGGTGATGGCTTACACCACCACGGCCGAGGAGCTGCGGGCCCTGGCTCCCAAGGGAATCATCCTCAGCGGGGGTCCCAGCTCGGTGTACGAGGCCGGTGCGCCGGTCTGTGATCCCGGCATCTGGGAGCTGGGCATCCCCGTGCTGGGGGTCTGCTACGGCATGCAGCTGATGGTGCAGCAGCTGGGCGGCGCCGTGGTGGCCGCCGGCAAGGCCGAATACGGCAAGGCGCCCCTGCATGTGGACGACCCCATCGATCTGCTCACCAACGTGGAATCCGGTTCCACGATGTGGATGAGCCACGGCGACTCGGTGGAGCGCCTGCCGGACGGTTTCGTGCGCCTGGCCCACACCGTTAACACCCTGGGAGCCGCCGTCGCCGATCACCAGCGACGCCTCTATGGCGTGCAGTTTCACCCCGAGGTGGTGCACTCCACCTGCGGCATGGCCCTGATCCGCAATTTCGTGTACCACATCTGTGGTTGCGAGGCGGACTGGACCACCGCCGCCTTCATTGAAGAGGCCGTGGCCGATGTGCGCGCCCAGGTGGGCGGCAGGCGGGTGCTGCTGGCGCTGTCGGGTGGCGTGGACTCCTCCACCCTCGCCTTCCTGCTGCACAAGGCGATCGGTGATCAGCTCACCTGCATGTTCATCGACCAGGGCTTCATGCGAAAAGGGGAACCGGAGTTCCTCGTGGAGTTCTTCGACAAGCGTTTCCACATCAATGTGGAATACATCAATGCCCGCGAGCGCTTCATCTCCAAGCTCGCCGGTGTCACCGATCCGGAGGAGAAGCGCAAGCTGATCGGCACCGAGTTCATTCGGGTCTTCGAAGAAGAAAGCAAGCGCCTCGGTCCTTTCGACTACCTCGCCCAGGGCACCCTCTACCCCGATGTGATCGAGAGCGCCGGCACCAACGTTGATCCCAAGACCGGTGAGCGGGTGGCGGTGAAGATCAAGAGCCACCACAACGTGGGCGGCCTGCCCAAGGATCTGCAGTTCAAGCTGGTGGAGCCCCTGCGGCGTCTGTTCAAGGACGAGGTGCGCAAGGTGGGCCGAAGCCTCGGCCTGCCCGAGGAGATCGTGGGTCGCCATCCCTTCCCCGGCCCCGGCCTGGCGATCCGCATTCTCGGCGAGGTCACCGACGAGAAGCTCAACATCCTGCGCGATGCCGATCTGATCGTGCGCGAGGAGGTGAAGGCGGCCGGCCTCTACAACGCGATCTGGCAGGCCTTCGCGGTGCTTCTGCCGGTGCGCAGCGTGGGCGTGATGGGCGACAAGCGCACCTATGCCTTCCCGATCGTGTTGCGCTGCGTGTCGTCGGAAGATGGCATGACCGCCGACTGGTCGCGCCTGCCCTACGACCTGCTGGAGACGATCTCCAACCGGATCGTCAACGAGGTGAAGGGCGTGAACCGGGTGGTGCTTGATATCACCAGCAAGCCCCCCGGCACGATCGAGTGGGAGTGATGGCTGGGCGATGGCGGCCCCTGGGCACCTTCGTTACGCTCAAGGCCCCACTCCTGTCGCCGTGACTGCCGCCTCCTCCGCGACATCCACGTCCAGCTCCGCCGAGCAGGACCTGCAGTTGCAGCGCCGGTTGCAGCAGGACAGCATCCAGCTGGGTGGAAAGACCGTTTATCTCAACCCGTTTCTCTACTGGCGTCGTTTCGATGCCAACACGGATCGCTGGCTGAGGGAGCCCGGCCAGTTGCCCGAGGAACAGATCGCGGCCAACCGCAGCCGCTTCTATCCCGAGCTCGATTGGGCGCTCCTCGACGACGACGAGCGAGCGGCCAAGGACGGCGCTGTGGAGATGTTCCTCAAGAGCCTGGAGCTGATCAGCACTTTCAACCCTGAGCTCACGGCCGGCCAGCTGCTGGAGGTGGAGCGCAAGATGGCCGTCACCAAGAAGCGGGCCTTCGAGCGCTGGGTCAGCCGTTCCCTGCGGCGCCGGGAGCAGGCGGAGCTGCGCCAGCGCCGCCGCTTCGACCGGGAGCGCACCTGGCTGGCCTGGCGTGAATGGAGCGCTCTCGAGGTCACCCGTCAGGCCCTGCTGCCGATGGGGGCCCTGCTGGTGCTGGCGGTTGGGGGTGGCTGGTGGCTGGGCAGCCAGCAGGCCTGCCGCGGTGTGTTGATGGAGCCGGCGGCGCAGCCCGGTGTGCCGGCTCCTCCGGTCAACTGAGGCGCCAGACTGGTTGCGTGATGCCTTTCAGGCATCTTTCTTTCCACCCTGTCGCCTTCGCCCTTGGCCCCGGAACCGCTCGACAAGTTGCGGCTCGCCTTGATGCAGCAGGTCCTGCCGGTGGGCCTGGCCCTGGTGGACCGTGCCCGCAAAGGCGGTGCTTCCGAGATGGCTGCCGCCTTTGCAGCGGGCAGCCCCGATCCGATCGATGCCCTGCGCCAGGAAGGTGAGCCGGCGGCCAGTCGCGTGCGGGCCCAGTTGGATCAGCTGAGCCCGGGCCTGGGTAATCCGGTGATGGCGGTGCAGGTCCGGGAGGTGGAGACAGTCGAGGAGCTGCTGGATACGCCCTCTGATCCGGACCCGGAGGCTCTGCCGCAGCGATTGCAGCGGATCGGTGAGCACCTGGCTGAGCTGGAGCGTCGCTTGCAGGCCGGCGCCTGACCATGGTGCTGGGCCTGTCCCACACCACCCGCCAGTGCGGGATGGGCCGCCAGCCGGCCTGGCTGCTGGCGGTGGTGTTGCTGTTCACCGGAGCCATGGGGCTGCGGTTGGCCTGGTTGCAGCTGCTGCATGGTGCTGAAAACCGCGAGCGGGCCGATGAAAATCGCATCCGGTTGATGCCCCGCAACCCGATCAGGGGGCGTCTGCTGGATCGTCAGGGCCGGGTGCTGGCCACGAGCCGCATCACCTACAACCTCTATGTCCAGCCTGGCCAGGTGAGCGATGCGGCCTGGCCGACCCTGCGCGACCGCCTGGCTGCCCTGCTGGCTATCCCCGCCAGGCAGCTGGATGAGCGGCGTCGCAGCGGCGCCAATCCCGAGGGTTTCCGCATCGAACTGGCCGAGGCCCTCAAGCCCGAGCAGGTGTTGCGCTTCCGCGAGCAGACCACGCGCCTCGCTGGAGCGGAGGTGGATGCCGACATCCTGCGCCATTATCCCCACGGCCGCCTGGCTGCGCATGTGCTCGGCTACACCAGCGGCATCACCGAGGAGGAATACGAGAAGCTGCAGCCCGAGGGGTATCGCATCCGCGACCGGGTGGGCCGCAGCGGCGTGGAGCGGGCGTTCGAGCGTCACCTGCGCGGTGAGTGGGGCGGCCAGCAGGTGGAGGTGAATGCGGCCGGCCAGGTGCAGCGCATCCTGGGTGACAAGCCGGCCCGCGCCGGCAAGGACCTGCGGCTCACCCTGGATCTGCCCCTGCAGCAGGCCGCCGAGCGGGCCCTTGATGGGGTGCGCAAAGGGGCGATCGTGGCCCTTGATCCCAACACCGGCGCGATCCGGGCCCTGGCCAGCCGCCCCGGTTTCGACCCCAACGTTTTTTCTCCAGCTCCCACCAGCACTGAGTGGGCTGCCCTCAACGGTCCTGAGGCTCCCTTGCTCAACCGGGCCTTCCAGGGGTTCCCGCCGGCGAGCACCTTCAAGATCATCACCAGCATCGCCGCCCTTGAGTCGGGCAAGCTCCAGCTCAACGAGAAGGTGCCCGCCACCGGCAGCTTCTGCTACGCCGGCCTCTGCTACCGCGATCACGTGAACATGGGCCCGATCGGTCTCACCCCGGCGCTGGCCTTCAGCTCCAATAGCTTCTACTACCGCGTGGGTCTGCGGATGGGGCCAGATCCCATCTTCAAGACGGCGCGCCTGCTCGGCTACGGCCGCTCCACAGGCATCGAGCTGGGCGACGAGGAGACCGAGGGGTTGCTGGGCGATCAGGCCTGGAAAAAGGCGGTGCTGGGAGAGCCCTGGACCCCCGTCGACACGATCACGGCCTCGATCGGACAGGGGGCCGTGCTGGTTACGCCGTTGCAGATGGCGGTGATGTATGCGGCAGTGGCCAATGGGGGGTGGCTGGTGAAGCCCCACCTGGTGGAGCAAAAGCCCCAGCGCACCTGGATCGGGCTCAAACCCACCACCCTTGAGGCCGTGCGCAAGGGCCTGCGCATGGCAGCCACCGAGGGCACTGCGCGTGCCCTCAACGACCCAGGCCTGCCGCCCGCAGCCGGCAAGACCGGGACCGCTGAAGATCCGCCCCGGCCGGTGCATGCCTGGTTCGGTGGCTATGCACCAGCCGACAAGCCCAGCCTGGTGATCGTGGCCCTGGGCGAGAACACCGGCGGCTACGGGGGGACGGTGGCCGTGCCGATGGTGAAGGCGCTGATGACCACCTGGTTCCGCGGTGCCCAGAACGCCAGGTCATCGGACTGACGCTCAGCCCAACCGGCCCTGTGGGTCCCGCCTGCCGGATCAGGCGGCCAGCTGCAGCGACGGCCGCTCCAGGACACGTTGGTAATAGCGCCGCAGCTGCTGGGTGGCACCGTGCCAGTCCCAGCGCTCGGCTTCGCGGCGAGCGGCAAGGCGCAGAGCCTGGCGCTCAGTGGCATCGCCCAGCAGCCGTTGCACCGCCGCCGTCAGGCTCGCGGCACCGCCATCAGCCCCCTCCGGCTCATAGAGGCAGCCGTTGTCGCCGTCGGTCACGATGTCGGGGATGCCGCCGCGGTTGGCGCCCACCACCGGGCAGCCGGCGGCCATGGCTTCCAGCAGCACCAGCCCCAGGGTTTCGGTGCTGGAGGGGAACACGAAGGCATCACCGCTGGCGTAGGCACTGGCCAGCTCCTCTCCGGCCAGGTAGCCCACAAAGTGCACCGGTAGCCCGGCGAAGTGCTCTTCCAGCCTGGCGCGGTGCGGACCGTCGCCCACCAGGGCGAGGCGCGCATCGGGGATGGCCTCCAGCACGGGACGGATCCGTTCGATCTGCTTTTCGGCCGACAGCCGGCCGATGTAGAGCAGCAGCTTGCCGGTGTCGCTGTGGCTGCCGAGCAGCCGCTGGCGCATCGACTCGCTGCGCAGCTCCGGCCGGAACAGCTCGGTGTCCACACCGCGTTGCCAGAGGTCGGTGTGCTGGATCCCCTTCTCGCTCAGCTCCTGCACCATCGCCGTGGAGGTGCAGAGATTGAGGCGGGCCTGGTTGTGGGCGGCCTTGAGCAGTTCCCACAGCAGCGGCTCCAGCATGCCCATGCCGTAGTGCTCCAGGTACTTGGGCAGATGGGTGTGGTAGCTGGCCACCAGCGGATAGCCCTTGGTCTTCGCCAGCCAGATGCCGCCCAGCCCCAGCACCGCTGGATTCACCACGTGCACCAGGTCGGGCTGGAAGCGCTCCAGTGCCTCGGCCACCGCCGGCCGAGGCAGGGCCAGTTTCAGCTCGGGGTAGAGCGGCAGCGGCATGGCCGGCACCCCCACCACCTCGGCGCCCATGTAGCGCTCAGGTGCTCCCTCGGGACAGAACACCATCACCTGGTCTCCCGCGTTCACCAGATGCGGCAGCGTCTTGGTGAGTCGGGTGACGATGCCATCGACCTTCGGCAGAAAGGTCTCGGTGAAAAAGGCGATCTTCAAGCTCAGCCGGTCTTGATGGCCTGGGCCTGGGTCTGGGTCCAGGCCGACTGGCAGGGGATGCGGGAGCGGTCGCAGCGATCGGCCCAGCGGCGTGCCACATCCACCACCTCGGCCAGCAGGCCGTCATCGAGGGTGGTGGGCTTGAGGCCCAGCTCGATGAAGCAGCGGTTGTCCACGATCAGGTCGTTTTCAATCGCCTCCTTGCGCGGGTTGGGCAGATGGTTGATCTGGGCGCCGGTGAGCACCGCCACCTTCTCGGCGAGCTCGCCCACCTGGTGGCTCTCGGTCATCTGGTTGAAGATCTTCACCCTCTCACCGGAGCTGGGGGGGTGCTCCAGGGCCAGTTGCACACAGCGCACGGAGTCGCGGATATGGATGAAGGCGCGGGTCTGGCCACCGGTGCCATGCACAGTGAGGGGGTAGCCGATCGCTGCCTGCATCAGGAAGCGGTTGAGCACCGTGCCGTAATCCCCGTCGTAGTCAAAGCGGTTGGTGAGGCGGGGGTCCTTCTCCGTGAGGGCGGTGTTGGTGCCCCAGACAATGCCCTGGTGGAGATCGGTGACCCGGATCCCGTCGTTCTTGTTGTAGTAGTAAAAAAGCAGTTGATCCAGCGTCTTGGTCATGTGGTAGACGCTGCCTG
Organism: Prochlorococcaceae cyanobacterium; assembly: GCA_044235095.1. GTDB lineage: Bacteria > Cyanobacteriota > Cyanobacteriia > PCC-6307 > Cyanobiaceae > NIES-981. Next base: position 107,109 of record JBIIIC010000008.1, read on the forward strand.
GGTCGGCCGGGTGCAGGATCTTTTCGGTGAAGCGACTGCCATCGGGCTGGGGCACCTCCACCGTGAGGTAGCCCTCGGGGATGGTGGCGCCGCGGTGGGAGCCGTAGCCGTAGACCCCCATCGTGCCCAGGTGCACGATGTGGCAGTCGAGGCCGCTTTCCACGATGGCGGCCAGCAGGTTGTGGGTGCCGTTGACGTTGTTGTCAACGGTGTAGCGCTTGGTCGCGCTGCTCTTCATCGAATAGGGCGCCGCCCGTTGCTCGGCGAAGTGCACCACCGCATCGGGGCGCTCGCTGCGCAGCAGGTCGAGCAGCAGGTCGTAGTCCCTGGCGATGTCGAGGTGCACGAACCGCATCGCCTTGCCACCCACCTGCTCCCAGGCCCGCAGGCGTTCGGAGATGGTGGCGATGGGTGTGAGCGACTCCACGCCCAGGTCGATGTCGATCTTGCGGCGGCTGAGGTTGTCCACGATCACCACATCGTGGCCGGCATCCGCCAGGTTCACGGCACAGGGCCAGCCACAGAAGCCGTCGCCGCCCAGAACCAGAACCTTCATGGCGACTGACATGGCCAAGACCCGTGACTCCCTGCCGGATGAGCGCGTGCTCTGAACCGCAAACTACTACAGGCCTTTGGCTCAGCTGATCCCGGCGGCAACCGCCACCAGCACCAACACGAGCACGGCTCCGCCGATCAGCAGCAGACGGCTGTTGGCATGACTGGCTTCACCCCGCTCCATCACCACCATGCGGGGCTCACGGGCGAAGGCATTGAGCTTGCCGCCGTCTTCCTCGGTGACCTGCATGGACTGGAGCTGAACTGGAATTCACCCTATGGAGAGCCTTCGGTGGCGTCCTGGCCTCGGCACGCTTCTTCACGTGGCCCCGAATGAGGACCCGATCCCTGGCCGCTAGCTGCCCACCAGGCCTGTGGTGGGGGAGCTGGGGCTGGCCCCGGCGCGGATCGGCAGACGCCCGGCCTTGAAGGCGCTGCGGCCGGCTTCGCACGCCTGGGCCATGGCGCGCCCCATGGTGGCCGGATCGCCGGCCAGGGCGATGGCGCTGTTGATCAGCAGGGCGTCGGCGCCCATCTCCATCGCCTGCGCCGCCTCGCTGGGCACGCCGATGCCCGCGTCCACCACCACCGGCACCCGAGCGTCCTCGATGATCAGGGCGATGTTGGCGGCGTTGCGGATGCCCTGGCCTGAGCCGATCGGTGAGCCCAGGGGCATCACCGTGGCGCAGCCTGCCTCCTCCAGGCGCTTGGCCAGCAGTGGATCGGCGTTGATGTAGGGCAGCACCGTGAAGCCCTCCTTCACCAGCTGCTCAGCGGCCGCCAGAGTGCCGATCGGATCCGGCAGCAGGTGCCGGGTGTCGGGGATCACTTCCAGCTTGATGAACGTGTTGTCCTCCTGGCCGGCCAGCTTGGCCAGTTCCCGCCCCAGCCGTGCCACCCGCACCGCCTCCTCGGCCGTGGCGCAGCCGGCCGTGTTGGGCAGCATCCAGATCCGTTGCCAGTCGATCGCCTCCATCAGCCCTTGATGGCCTGCGGCCTGGCTCTGCACCCGTCGCACCGCCACGGTCACGATGTCGCAGGCGCTGGAAACGATGCTGGCCTGCATCGCCTCCAGGCTGGGGTACTTGCCGGTGCCGGTCATCAGCCGGCTGTTGAACTGGCGACCGCCGATCACCAGCGGGTCAGCAGGCCCGCTGGCGCAGGCTGCTGCTGCTGGGGTGGCCGCTGGGGCGGCGTTTGCAGGGGTCGAGGGGCGGGCGGCAACCACGGAAGCCGGAGCAGAGGGGAACGAATCGCTCTAGCCTCCCATCAGCCGATCCCGTTGTGGTGCCTGCCGCTCCATTGCTCTTCGCCAGTGCCCTGGTGGCCGCAACCCCTCTGGCCAGTGATGGCTTCGTGCCGTTTGTGGCGCCCAGCGGCGGGAGTGGTCCGCTGATTGACCAGGCCACAGGCACCGCAATCGAGCCGGTGGAGACCTTTGATCCGGTGGCCCGCGCCGAACTGCTCGCCAGGGAGCTCCCCCGCCAGTGGACCGGCACTTATCAGTCGTTTGCCGCCGGTGCCCCGCAGCCTGTGACCCTCAACCTCACCGCTGTGAGGGCCATGGGCGCCATCGTGGACCTGCGCGGTGAGATCAGCATCGCCGGCGTGGTGTCGCCAGTGCAGGGCAACCTCAACGCCGAATCCGACCAGCTCGATCTGATTCCGCTGGGTGATCAACTGGGTGGTGACTTACAGGCCGGCGGTGAGTTTCAGGGTCTCCAGGGCCTTGAGCTCAGTGGTTGGAATGCCAATCGCCTCACCGACCAGGGTGGACGTCTGGCGTTGCAGCCTGGGCCGACCCGTTCTCCAGCCAGCAATGCTGGCTCGGCCATGCCCGTTCGCGGCCTCTGGTGACAGAGGCCATCGTGATGGAGCCAGGTTGACGGGTTCTCCTGGCCATTCGCGGTCAGGAGGCCCGAGTCAGGCGGCCTGATCAGAACCCAGGGTGCGCTCAAGCCGAGCCAGCCTCTTTCTGGCGGTTTTATTCGAGGAGTCGAGCTCGAGTACCTGTCGATAGGCGGCGGCGGCCTCTTCCTGTTTGAGTTGCTTTTCCAGCGCGAAGGCCAGATTGTTGAGAGCCACTGGGTAATCGGCTTTGGACTGCAGGGCCTGCCGGTAATGCTTGACAGCTGTTTTGAACTGTCCTTGGGCTGCCAGTGAAAACCCGAGAGCGTTTTGAATCACTGCCACAGCTTCGGCCGGTTCCCGATCAGCCTGGGCTCGCTTGAGCGCCTGTTTGAGATTGTCGGCGGCCTGACCATAGAGGCGTTTGCGCAGCTGCACAGACGCCAACTCGTAGAGACTCCCGGCATCGTCGGGCTGGTCAGGATCCTTGCGCTCCAGGCGAGCCAGGGTGACTTCATCACCCCGCACTCGCCAGATCTGACGGCCCATGGCCACTGCTGCGACAGCCAAAAGGGCCACCAGGCCGATCAGGTAGGCCTGGGGCAGAAGGGATTCCACGGGGACCTACCGGTTTGGATGGTTCAGCTCTTGGCGGCGCCCACCACAGTGGTGAAGCTGCTGGGGTCCAGCACTGCCATCTGGGCCAGCATCTTGCGGTTGATGCGCACGTCGGCCTTCTTGAGACCACCCATCAGCTTGCTGTAGCTCATGCCGTTGAGGCGAGCGGCGGCGTTGATGCGGGCAATCCAGAGGCGACGGAAGTCGCGCTTGCGGCGGCGACGATCGCGGTAGGCGTTGCAGAGCGCCTTCATCACCCGCTGGTTGGCGGTGCGGAACAGGGAGCCGTTGCCGCCACGGAATCCCCGCGCCAGGCGCAGGATCTTGTTACGGCGCTTACGGGCAACATTGCCCCTCTTGACGCGGGCCATGGCAGGGAATCAGGTGAGTTGAACGGTATGAGAACGACTGGGCGAGAGGCTCAGGCGTAGGGGAGCATCGCGCTCACGTTGTCGGCATCGCGCTCATCCACCACAGCCATGGTGGCGAGGTAGCGCTTGCGCTTGGGGCTCTTGTGATCGAGCAGGTGGCTGCGGAAGGCCCGGCGACGCAGGAACTTGCCGCTGCCGGTGGCCTTGAACCGCTTGGCGGCTGCTTTGCGGGTCTTGAGCTTCGGCATGTCTCCCAGCGCGGGCACAAAGAAGCAGAGTACGACGCGGGTGCCCGTTCCTCCAAGCACCACCCTCCCCGTCATGCCTGCCCGTGTTCCAAGTGCGCTTCGATCCCTGTCCCACTGGGCCCTGGCCAGCGGCGCCACCCTGCTGGTGGTGAGCGGCTGCGGCCTGGGGCGCGGCGGCGCGGTGGCCGACGAGGGCGCCCGCCAGGCTGATCCGCTTGGCTCGCCTGAGCTGCCAACCCATCTGGCAGTGCCGGCACCGCCGCCGGTCACAGCATCCGATCCCCGTCTGTGGGTGGCTCTTGGCGCCCGGCTGGGAGGCAGCCAGCCGCTGGTGCTCCAGGCGGCTTCCGGCAGCCTCACCCTGATCACCGCCTCTGGCCAGCAGTACCAGGGCCGGGAGCTGGTGCTGCGCTGGAGTCCTGAGCCGCTCGATCCGCCCCTGCGGATCAGCCGCCGGGTGCTGGGGCCGTTCGCCAGCTACGAGAGCGCCGAGGAGGCCGCCCGCCGCTGGCAGCAGCAGGGAGTTCGCACTGTGATCGCCCATCCGGCCGACTGGGAGGTGTGGGCCGCGGCTACGGCTCCGCCGCCCGCAGGTGAACGGCCGCAGCCGGCCGCTCGGCTGGTGGAGCTGGAGCTGCGCGAGCGCCTGCGGCCCGCGTTGCAGCTGGCCTCGGGACCGGTGCCGCTGCAGGGGCCGTTGCAACTCCAGGCCCCAGGGGGGTTGCGCTGGCGGGGGGGCGTGTTCTCGGGCCCGTTCCGCCTGCAGCCCGATGCCTATGGCAGCTGGACCCTGGTGGAGCAGGTGCCGCTCGAGCGCTATCTGCTGGGGGTGGTACCCCATGAGATCGGGGCCGGTTCGCCGCCGGCGGCGCTGGCGGCCCAGGCCGTGCTGGCCCGCACCTGGGCCCTGCGGAATCAGGAGCGCTACAGCGTGGATGGCTACCACCTCTGCAGCGACACCCAATGCCAGGTCTACGGCGATCCGGGGCATGCAGGAGCAGCTGTGCGCCAGGCGGTGGCGGCCACCCGCCTGCAGCTGCTCAGCTGGCAGGGCGAGCCAATTCACGCGGTTTATCACGCCACCAACGGTGGCGTTGCCGCCGGCTTTGAAGAGGTGTGGAGCGGTGCACCGCTGCCCTATCTCCAGCCGCGCCTGGATGGGGTGGCTGCGCTGCAGCAGCGCTTCCTGATTCCACTGGCGCCGGGCCAGGTGGGCTCGCTGTTGGCCACCCGCACCGGGCTCTACGGGGCCAGCCACCCCCGCTTCCGCTGGAGTCGCAGCCTCGATGCTGCCCAGATTGCCGCCGCCGTTCGCCCCCTGGCACCCAACCTCGGCACCCCCACCAGGCTGGCTGTGCTGGAGCGCGGTCCGAGCGGCCGGGTGCTGGCTCTGCAGATCCAGGGCACCGGCGAAGGGCCAGGCAACTCGGTCGTGTTGCGTCGGGATGCCATCCGGCGCCATCTCCGCACCCTGCCCAGCACGCTGTTCCTGGTGAGTCCTGAGGGCACGGGTCGCTGGCGCTTCCAGGGGGGTGGCTTCGGTCATGGCGCCGGGCTGTCACAGGCCGGCGCGATTGAGCTGGCTGACCAGGGCTGGAGCGCTGGCCGAATCCTGGCGCATTACTACCCAGGCACGGGTCTGGTGAACCTCGATCAGCTCAGCCCAGGCCCAGCCAAGAGCGCCCCTTAGAGTTTGCCCACATGGGTGAGATTGGGTCGTGATGGCAGAGCCAGACCCACAGCCAATGGCATGCTCCGGCAGGCGGGTGCCATCGGCGGTCTTTCTGCTCGGGTGTGGCTGGGCCGGAATGGCTCCCCACTGGTTGGATCCCACGGTCCAGCTTTGGCCCGCCATCAGCCTGGCCGTTCTGCTCGGCGGCTACAGCCTGCGCACCGTCCTTCTGCAGGCCCTGCGCCCATCGGCACCGGCGGTCTCCATTCCCCAGGCTGCCGTGGCCGAGGCAGGCTTGGCAGCTGCAGCCCTGCCAGCGGTGGATGTGGTGGTCGCGGCTCGCGATGAGCAGGCTGTGATCACCCGGTTGGTGGAGGGCATTGCCCGGCTGCACTACCCCGAGGGCCAGCTGAACCTGTGGGTGGTCGATGACGCCAGCAGTGATCGCACCCCCCAGCTGCTCTCGGAATTGCAGCAGCGCTTTGCCTTCCTGAGGGTGATGCGACGGGAGCCCGGTGCCGGCGGCGGCAAGTCGGGTGCGCTCAATCTGGTGAGCCAGCAGCTGCAGGGCCGCTGGATGCTGGTGCTGGATGCCGATGCCGATCTCCAGCCCGACACCCTTGAGCGCCTGATCCCGATGGCCGAAAATGGTGGCTGGTCGGCGGTGCAGCTTCGCAAGGCCGTGGTGAATCCGCTAACCAACTGGCTCACGCGGGCCCAGGCCATGGAGATGGCGCTTGATGCGGTGATCCAGCAGGGGCGCCTCGGGAGTGGCGGCGTGGCGGAGTTGCGTGGAAACGGTCAGCTCTTGCTTCGCGACGGGCTGGAGCGGGCCGGCGGTTTCAACGAAGACACCGTGACCGACGACCTCGACCTCAGTTTTCGTCTGTTGCTGGCGGGAGAGCCCGTGGGCATTCTTTGGGATCCGCCGGTGCGCGAAGAGGCCGTGCTCACCCTGGCGGCCCTGTGGCGTCAGCGTCAGCGCTGGGCTGAAGGTGGTTTGCAGCGCTTTTTCGACTATTGGCCTGCCCTGTGCTCCAATCGCCTCAGCGGAGGACAGCGCCTCGATCTGGCCTGCTTTTTCCTGCTGCAGTACGCCATGCCGGTGGTGGCGTTGGCCGATCTGCTCGGGGCCCTGCTCACCCGCAGCCTGCCCACGTTCTGGCCCCTTTCCGTGGTGGCGTTCGGTCTCTCGGGCGTGTCGATTCTCAGCGGCTGCCGGCGTCCCGGCGAGGGCCCGGCCTTCCCGGCCATGAACCCCGCCAATCTGGCTCTTGGCATCGCCTACCTGGGCCATTGGTTCGTCGTGATTCCATGGACCACCCTGCGCATGGCCCTGCTGCCCAAGACCCTGGTGTGGGCCAAGACCACGCACCTGGGTGCAGAGCCATCTGAACCGGTCGAAGATCCCGCGGCTGCCTGATCCCCCGCCGCTGGCTACCGCTGGATGGATCAGGCCACAGCGATGTTGTCCCGCTCGTTGTCCATCTCGGCGGCATCCACATCGATCACCTCGCCGTTGAAGAAATCAGCCAGTCGCCGCGCCTTCTCGTCGATGGCAGCAGCTGGGGGTGGTGGGCTTGAGAGAGCAGGCAGGTCGGGTCTGGACGCCCCTCCTGCCCCGGTTGGAACCGATGCGGCGACGGGTGCAGCCGGGACAGCAGCGGGAGTCGCTACGGCCGCCGTTGCTGCGGGGGATGGTGCAGGAGGTGCTGCCAGTGGTGCTGGCGCGCTGGCTGCCGCAGCAACGGCGGCCGGCACCGCGGTCACGGGTGTCGTCGGTGCGGTGGTGGGGCGCGGCGGTTCGCCGCCGGCTTCCAGCACCAGCTGGCGCGCACTCCCCAGCGCCTTGGTCATGGCAGCTTCGAGCAGGGGGAGTCGGCTCTGCACCATGGCGATCCAGTTTCCCGCCACCTGAACCACGGCCTTGCGGTCGTCAAGGCGCAGCAGGCGGGCCTGCTGGGAGAGCAGCATGCGAGTGGACGGCAGCTCCAGTCCTGCCAGCACCTGTTGCCACAGCTCACCCAGATCGGGTGCGGTTTCGGCAATCGGAGCGGGGGGCTCTGGGGCAATGCCCCGCGGGGGACTAGGCGCCACAGCCGGTGAGACCGGGGCAGGAGCCGGGGTGGCTGTCTGTGGGGCAGGTGATGGCAGTTGCCCAGCAGCGGGTGCTGCTGGGTGGATCCCTGCGGGAGCGGCCTCCGCCAGCAGGCCGAGCAGCAGCACCTCCAGCCACAGGCGCGGGTTGACGCTGTGGCGGAGCTGTTGCTCGCTCCCCTTGAGCTGGGCCTGCCAGCCGAGCAGGCGACCCTGGCCGATGCGGGCGGCCAGATCGGGCAACTCGCCTCGGAACTGGGGCGACACCCTCGTGAGTTCGAGCCGATCGGGGGCTGCGGCCGCCAGCACCAGATCCCGAAGCAGTCCCGCGATGCCCTGCAGCACGGCCGCCGGTTCGCGGCCTCGCTCCAGCAGCTGGCGGCAGGACTCCAGCAGGGCAAGGGGCTGGGCGCTGGCCATGGCTGCTGCCAGGGCCAGCAGCTCCTGTTCGGGGACGGCCCCCAGCAGTTCCCACACCGCGGACGCCTCCACCGGTGCCGGCAGCAGGCTGAGTTGATCCAGCAGGCTCTCGGCGTCGCGCAGGCCCCCCTGGGCTCGCTGAGCCACGACGTGCAGGGCCTCAGGCGAGATGTCGATCGCCTCCTGTTCGGCGATCCAGGCGAGGTGCCGTTCCAGGGCCTCCAGCGGAATGCGGCGAAAATCAAAGCGCTGGCAGCGGCTGAGGATCGTGGGCAGCACCCGTTGGGGATCGGTGGTGGCCAGCACGAACACCACCCGCGGTGGTGGCTCCTCCAGCGTTTTCAGCAGGGCGTTGAAGGCCGCGGTGGAGAGCATGTGGCACTCGTCCACCACGTACACCTTCCAGCGCGCCTGCACTGGCGCAAAGCGTGAGCGCTCGATCAGTTCCCGGATGTTGTCAACGCCGGTGTTGGACGCGGCGTCGATTTCAATCACGTCGAGGGCGGTGCCGGCGGCGATGGTGGTGCAGAGCTCGCACACGCCGCAGGGATCGGGGGTGGGCCCCTCACTGCCGATGCAATTAAGTGAGCGCGCCAGGATGCGGGCGCTGGAGGTTTTGCCGGTGCCGCGCGGGCCGCTGAACAGGTAGGCCGGGGCAATCCGGCCCGTGCGCAGGGCGTTGCCCAGGGTGGCCGCAATCGACTCCTGGCCCACCAGCTGGTCGAAGCGCTGCGGCCGGTATTTGTGGTGCAGCGGCTGATGCGCAGACTGCTGTGCCTGCTGGGGTTTCTGCAGCTGCAGAGATGGCGGCTCCATCGGCTGAGCCTCGGCCTGGTGGAGGTCTGAGACTACTGGCCCTTGCCGGGCTCGAGGCGCCGCTGCAGCTGGGTTTCGATGGCATGTTCCAGCTCCTCCACCTCGCTGAGCTGGTCGGCCAGCCGCTGGGCGGCTTGTCGCAACCGTTCAAACTGGCTCTCGCCCCAGCGGGTTTCGGCGCGGCTCAGCTCTTCCTCCAGCTTGGTCTGCAAACGCTGGCGCAACCCCTCCAGCTGGCTGAGGCCGCGGCTGATCACCTCCGGATCCAGTTGCTCCAGGCCGCGATCCAGCCCGGTTTGCAGCGCCTTGAACAGGCCTTGTTGCAGGCCGCCGACAAGGCTGCCCGGCAGCTCCAGCCAGCCTTCCACCTGCCTGCTGCGGTGACGCCCGGTCTTGCACCAGTGGGCGAAGTGCTCGCAGTTGTTGAACAGGAGGTTGTAGTTCTGCTCCCCCAGCCGCCCCATGGCGCGGCGCAGGGTGACCCCAGGCAGTGAACAGGTTCCATCCTCATAGGCCACCACGCTGATCGGTTGGCCGCGGCCAAACTCCTCCCTGGCGCTGCGCAGAATCTCTCTGCCTTCCAGGTAGTGGGCCACGGTGCCGTCGCCCAGGTCGATGCCGTGGTGCTGGAACAGGCCGTGCTGGCGCGGCACCTGCAGGTGGTCGGCGCGGGCCATGGGGTGGGGTGGGTGCTGGCGAGCCTGATTCAGGCGCTGGCTGCCTGGGGGGGGGCGCCCAGGGGCACCACATTGGCCTTGCTGCGCGATTCCACCAGCTCCCGGGTGATCGTGAAGGTCTTCACGTCGGATCGCGACGGCAGGTCGTACATCAGATCGAGCATCAGCTCTTCCACGATCCCTCGCAGGGCCCGGGCACCGGTCTTGCGGCGGAAGGCCTCGGTGGCGATCGCCTCCACGGCTCCAGGCTCAAACTCCAGGCGCACGTCGTCCATGCTCAGCAGCGTCTGGAACTGTTTCACCAGGGCATCGCGGGGTTCGGTGAGGATTGCCTCCAGGGCCCGGGCATCGAGCGGCTCCAGCACCGCTGTCACGGGCAGGCGGCCGATGAATTCAGGAATCAGGCCGTACTTCACCAGGTCGTCGGGCTCGAGATGGCGCAGCACCTCGGCTGCCATGCGTTCCTTGCTGCCGCGCGGTCGGCCCGTGCCCTCGGGATTGATGAAGCCAATGGCGTTGCGGCCCATCCGCTTCTGCACCACCTCGTCGAGGCCGACGAAGGCACCACCACAGATGAAGAGAATCTGGCTGGTGTCGATCTGAATGCAGTCCTGATAGGGGTGCTTGCGGCCCCCCTGGGGGGGCACATTGGCCACCGTGCCCTCAAGCATCTTCAGCAGCGCCTGCTGCACCCCTTCACCCGACACATCGCGGGTGATTGAGGGGTTCTCGCTCTTGCGGGCGATCTTGTCGATCTCATCGATGTAGATGATGCCGCGCTGGGCCTGCTCCACATCCATGTCGGCCTTCTGCAGCAGTCGCAGCAGGATGTTTTCCACGTCTTCGCCCACATAGCCCGCCTCGGTGAGGGTGGTGGCGTCGGCCACGGCGAAGGGCACATCAAGCATCTCGGCCAGCGTTTGGGCCAGCAGGGTCTTGCCGCAGCCGGTGGGGCCGATCAGCAGGATGTTGCTCTTGTGCAGGCGGGTGCCGGTTTCGTTGCTCTCGCCCTGGCCGTCACCCTGCCAGGCCAGGCGCTTGTAGTGGTTGTACACGGCCACCGACAGGTTTTTCTTGGCGGTGTCCTGGCCCACCACCTGGCGGTCGAGGAAGGCCTTGATCTCCTGGGGTTTGGGGATCTCCGCCAGGGTGGGGGCCGGTTTGCTGGTCTTTTTGGGCGGGTGCTTGCTGCGCTGATGATCGGGTGCCTGACGCCCGCCGCTGCTGCCGCCTGGTGACTCCACCAGTTCTTCGTCGAGGATCTCGTTGCAGAGATCGATGCACTCGTCGCAGATGTAGACGCCTGGTCCGGCAATCAGCTTGCGCACCTGCTCCTGCGATTTCCCGCAGAAGGAGCACTTCAGGTGGGCGTCGAACTTGGCCATCGGGGCGGCGACGGGCAGGAGGGTCCTGGGTCCAGGATCGACGAGAACCGAAGGTTCGTCAGCCGACCTTAAGGATCAAAAAGGGATCGGTCTGCAAGGGATCCGAGGGGATCCAGGACAGTCAGCCCGTTGCGGTGTCGGTGACGACCCGATCGATCAGTCCGTATTCAACCGCCTCCTGTGGAGAAAGGAAGTAGTCGCGGTCGGTGTCTTCGGCAATCTTCTCAAGCGGCTGGCCGGTGTGTTCCGCCATCAGGCCGTTGAGGGTGTCCTTGAGGAACAGGATTTCTCTGGCCTGGATCTCGATGTCGATGGCTTGGCCCTGGGCACCGCCGAGGGGCTGGTGGATCATGATCCGGGCGTTGGGCAGGGCCAGTCGCTTGCCCTTGGTGCCGCCCGAGAGCAGGAAGGCACCCATGGAGGCGGCCAGGCCATAGCAGATGGTCACCACATCAGGCGCCACCTGCTGCATGGTGTCGTAAATCGCCAGGCCGGCTGTGACCGAGCCGCCTGGTGAATTGATGTAGATCTGAATGTCCTTCTCGGGGTCTTCCGCCTCGAGAAACAGCAGCTGGGCCACAAGGGCGTCCGCCACGGCGTCATCGATGCCGGTGCCAAGAAAGATGATTCGCTCGCGCAGCAGGCGCGAGTAGATATCGAAGGCCCGCTCGCCCTTGCCCGACTGCTCCACCACCGTGGGCAGCACCCCGGGGGCTGCCCACGGGCTGCCCGACCAGTGGCTATGGATCGGGTGGTGGAGGGTTGCGTCGATCACGCGGAGTGACGGGGCTGGTCAAGGCAATCTATGGGGCCGGGCCGGGTGCTGCGATCAAGCTTCGGCGTCGGCCTTGGCGGCTTTTTTGCCGCCGCTCTTCTTGGCCGCTGCTTTCTCGGCCGCCGCCTCTTCGCTTGCCGCCTTTTCGGTGATCGTGCTGTTGGCCTCCAGCCAGTCGAGCAGCTTTTCCTGCAGCAGGTCGTCGGCCACCACGGCCTGCAGCCGCTCAGGGTCGATGTTGCCCTGCTGGCTCAGGCCGCGGCTGATCTCCTTCACCTTGGCGTCCAGCTCTTCCGCTGCCACCTCGATCGCCTCGGCGGCGGCCAGGGCCTTGAGGGCCAGGCTGCGGCGCAGACGGGTCTCGGCCTCAGGCCGGGAGGTGTCCATCAGTGAGCGCACCAGGTCGGGGGTGAACAGCTTCTTCACATCCATGCCCTGCTGGGCGATCTGGCCGGCCGTCTGCTCGATCAGGTTGCGCACCTCATGCTGGATCAGGGTTTCCGGCAGTTCCACCTCAAGCTCCTCCACCAGGGCGCTCAGCAGGGCGTCGTGGCGTGCGGCCTTGGCGCGGCGCTCGGCGTCTTCCTTGAGGCGGGTTTCCAGGTCGGCGCGCAGCTCAGCCAGGGTCTGCTTGTCGCTGGCCTGCTGGGCGAAGGCGTCGTCGACGGCCGGCATTTCGCGGGTCTTGAGGTCCTTGAGGGTGATCTCAAAGCGGGCCTTGCGACCGGCGGCGTCCTCCTGCGGATAGCTCTCCGGGAACTGGCAATCCACCGTCTTGGTGTCGCCCACGGCCATGCCGATCACACCCTCCACGAAGCCGGGGATCATCCGGCCGTCCTCCAGCTCCACCTCCATGGCGTCGCTGCTGCCCCCACTGATCGGTTCGTCGGTGTCGGCGTAGACGCCGCTGAAGCTCAGCACCGCCACGTCGCCGCTCTCGGCGGCACGATCCTCCACCGGCACCAGGGTGGCCAGCTGCTTTCGGGATTGCTCGATCAGCTCATCCACCCGAGTGGGGTCGTAGCTGATCGCCTCGGCCTCGGCCTTGAGACCCTTGGTTTTCTTGAGGCTGGGGGAGGGTTCCACATCGAGCTCCAGGGTGAAACTGAGCTCACTGCCGGGCTCAAAGCGCTCCAGCACCACTTCAAAACCCTCGCTCAGCTCAGGCCGGCCGATGGCGGCCACGTCTTCGACGGCCAGGGCATCGCGGAAGGCGGCATCCACCAGCTCCTCAAGAGCCGTGGCCCGGATGCGCAGGGGTCCGATCTGCTGCAGCAGCACCGGCCGCGGCACCTTGCCCTGGCGGAAGCCGGGCAGCTTGATTGTGCGGCTCAGCTTCTGCACGGCGGCCTCGTGGGAGGCCTGGGTGCGGCTGCCGGGGATGGCCAGCTCCAGGGCCACCCGGCTACCGGGCCGGGGGCTCACCTTCACCTGCAGATCAGGGTTGCTCTGGGCGGCTTTGGTGCTGGCGGCAGGACTCATGGCGGATCGATGCAGCCCCCGATCCTAGAAAGTGGTCCGCCCCCTCTCCCTGCGCCGCAATTCGTCGTAGGGTGTGACCCAGATCACATCACCAAGTCCAGGCATCCGGGCGCGACCTGAGCCTTGTTTCTTGGTTCCCCCCCCTCCGCGAGCTTCCTCAACACAGCTCGATCGGTTGCTCCCATTGCCTGCCCTGTTGATCGCCCGGATGGGGTGTCGACCTCCAGCAGCAACCTGAGCCCAGCTTTCGCCCCTGATTTTCGTTTCCTTTGGCCGTCGCCCAGACCGCTCCTGCCCGCCTGCCCAATCGCCCCCTGAGGGTTGCAATTCTCGGTGTGACCGGCGCCGTGGGCCAGGAGTTGCTGCAGCTGCTCGAAGAGCGTCACTTTCCGGTTGCTGAGCTGATACCGCTGGCCTCGCCCCGCTCCGCCGGCCAGTCCCTGCACTGGCAGGGCCAGGAGCTCACCATTCAGCCGGTGAGCGCGGAGGCCTTCGCTGGGGTCGACGTGGTGCTCGCTTCGGCCGGTGGCTCAGCCTCCCGGCAGTGGGGTCCGCTGGCCGCTGCGGCCGGTGCCGTGGTGATCGACAACTCCAGCGCCTTCCGTCTAGATCCGGCTGTGCCGCTGGTGGTGCCGGAAGTGAATCCCGAGGCTGCCTTCGGGCACCAGGGGATCATCGCCAACCCCAACTGCACCACGATCCTGCTCACCCTGGCCCTGGCGCCCCTGCAGGCCTGCCGGTCGATCAAGCGGGTGGTGGTGAGCACTTACCAGAGCGCCAGCGGCGCGGGTGCCCGGGCGATGGAGGAGTTGCGCCAGCTCAGCCGCACCGTGCTCGACGGCGGCGAGCCGGTGAGTGAGGTGCTGCCCCACTCGCTCGCCTTCAACCTCTTCCTGCACAACTCCCCCCTGCAGCCCAACGGTTACTGCGAGGAGGAGCTCAAGATGCTCAACGAAACCCGCAAGATCATGGGTTTGCCCGATCTGCGTCTCTCGGCCACCTGTGTGCGGGTGCCGGTGCTGCGGGCCCACTCCGAAGCCGTCAACATCGAGTTCTTCGAGCCGTTCCCTGTGGCTGAGGCCCGCGCACTGCTGCAGGCGGCCCCCGGGGTGGAGCTGCTGGAAGACTTCGAGGCCAACCGCTTCCCCATGCCCACCGACGTGACCGGTCGCGATCCGGTGGCGGTGGGCCGCATCCGCCAGGACCTCAGCGACGCCAACGCCCTCGAACTCTGGCTCTGCGGTGACCAGATCCGCAAAGGCGCGGCCCTTAACGCCGTGCAGATCGCCGAGCTGTTGCTCGAGCGCTCTGAAGCCGGGAGGGCCGCTTGAGCATGGCCTCGTCCCAGCCCTGGACCAATGCTCCCTTCGGCCGGGTGGTGACCGCCATGGTCACTCCGTTCCGCGCTGATGGCGGCGTGGATCTGGAGCTGGCTGCTCGTCTGGCCGATCACCTGGTGGCCCATGGCTCCGACGGTCTGGTGCTGTGTGGCACCACCGGTGAGTCGCCCACTCTCAGCTGGGCCGAGCAGCACGAGCTGTTTGCGGCGGTGAAGGGCGCCGTGGGCGGCCGCGCCAGGCTGATCGCCGGCAGCGGCAGTAATTGCACCGCCGAGGCGATCGAGGCCACCCGTGAAGCGGCGGCACTCGGTGCCGACGGCGCCCTGGTGGTGGTGCCCTACTACAACAAGCCTCCCCAGGAGGGACTGGAGGCCCACTTCCGCGCCATCGCCGGGGCGGCTCCCGAGCTGCCGCTGATGCTCTACAACATCCCTGGCCGCACCGGCACCAGCCTGGCGCCTGAAACCACGGCCCTGCTGCTGGATTGCCCCAACGTGGTGAGTTTCAAGGCCGCCAGCGGCACCACCGAGGAGGTGAGTGCCCTGCGCGGACTGTGTGGCGATCGCCTGGCCATCTATTCCGGCGACGACGCCCTCACCCTGCCGATGCTCGCGGTGGGCGCGGTGGGGGTGGTGAGCGTGGCCAGCCATGTGGCTGGCCCCCAGATCAGCCGCATGATCAGTGCCTTCCTGGCTGGCGATGGCGCCACGGCCCTGAGCCTGCATGAGCAGCTGTTGCCCCTGTGCAGGGCCCTGTTCGCCACCACCAACCCAATCCCCGTCAAAGCCGCCCTTGAACTCACCGGCTGGCCCGTGGGTGCCCCCCGTTTGCCCTTGATTTCCGCCACCGACGCTGTGAAACAACGCCTCTCTGAAACCCTGGCCGCCCTGCGTCCCACCTGACGCCAAGGCTGAAGCGCTGACCCGTGGTCAGCACATTTGTTCACGTCTTTCTATCCACCTTCTCGTTTCCGTCCTCGTTTTGTTCCGCTCGCCTCTTGCGGCGATCCGGTCTCTCAATTCGGTTCACCCAGACTCCTAATCCATGCCCAGTTCAAACGGTCATAGTTCCAACAAGTCCGCCACTCCAGCCCTGCGGGTTATCCCTCTCGGTGGCTTGCATGAGATCGGCAAGAACACCTGCGTGTTCGAATACGGCGACGACATCATGCTTGTTGATGCCGGTCTGGCCTTCCCCAGTGATGGCATGCACGGCGTCAATGTGGTGATGCCGGACACCAGCTATCTGAAGGAAAACCAGAAACGCATCCGCGGCATGATCGTGACCCATGGTCACGAGGATCACATCGGTGGTATTTCACACCACCTCAAAAACTTTAATATCCCGGTGATCTACGGGCCGCGTCTGGCCCTTTCGCTGCTCACCGGCAAGATGGAAGAGGCCGGTGTGATGGATCGCACCGTGCTGCAAACCATTGCCCCCCGAGACGTGGTGAAGGTGGGGCAGCACTTCTCGGTGGAGTTCATCCGCAACACCCACTCGATGGCCGACAGCTTCTCGCTGGCCATCACCACCCCCGTGGGCACGGTGATCTTCACCGGGGACTTCAAGTTCGACCACACCCCGGTGGATGGCGAGTATTTCGACATGGCCCGTCTCGCCCACCACGGCGAGCAGGGTGTGCTGTGTCTGTTCAGTGATTCCACTAACGCTGAGGTTCCTGGCTTCACCCCCAGCGAGCGGGCGGTGTTCCCCAATCTGGATCGCCACATCGCCCAGGCCGACGGTCGGGTGATCATCACCACCTTCGCCAGCTCGATTCACCGGGTGGCGATGATCCTGGAGCTGGCCCTCAAGAACGGACGCAAGGTGGGCCTGCTGGGCCGTTCCATGCTCAATGTGATCGCCAAGTCACGGGAGCTGGGCTATATGCGCGCCCCCGACGAACTGTTTGTGCCGATCAAGCAGATCCGTGATCTGCCCGATCGCGAAACTCTGTTGCTGATGACCGGCAGCCAGGGCGAGCCTTTGGCCGCTCTCAGCCGAATCTCCCGTGGTGAGCATCCCCAGGTGCAGGTGAAGCCCACCGACACCATCATCTTTTCGGCCAGTCCGATTCCGGGCAACACCATCTCGGTGGTCAACACGGTGGATCGGCTGATGATGTTGGGCGCCAAGGTGGTCTACGGCAAAGGCGAGGGCATTCACGTGTCCGGCCACGGCTGCCAGGAAGACCAGAAGTTGATGCTGGCGCTCACCAGGCCCAAGTTCTTCGTGCCGGTGCATGGTGAGCACCGCATGCTCCAGTGCCACAGCAAGACCGCCCAGTCGATGGGCGTGCCGGCCGACAACATCCTGATCATCGACAACGGCGATGTGGTGGAGCTCACCGCCGATTCGATCCGTAAGGGCGATCCGGTGAAGGCAGGGATCGAACTGCTCGACGCCTCCCGCAACGGCATCGTGGATGCCCGCGTGCTCAAGGAGCGTCAGCAACTCGCCGAAGACGGCGTGATCACCCTGCTGGCGGCGATCAGTACCGATGGCTTGATGGCAGCTCCGCCCCGCGTCAATCTGCGCGGTGTTGTGACCACCGCCGATGCCCGCAAGCTCAGCCTCTGGGCAGAGCGAGAGATCACCTGGGTGCTGGAGAATCGCTGGAAGCAGCTCTGCCGCAATACGGGCGGTCAGGCTCCTGATGTCGACTGGGTGGGTGTGCAGCGCGAGGTGGAGCTGGGCCTGCAGCGCCGGCTGCGCCGCGAGCTGCAGATCGAGCCGCTGATCATCTGCCTGGTGCAGCCTGCCCCCGCCGGCACCCCGGCCTACAAGGGCCGTGCCGATGCCGAACCTGACTCTCGCCCCGCACCCCGTGGTCGCGGTGGCCGGGACGGTGGTCGCGATGGAGGCCGGGACGGTGGCCGTGGCGGTAACCGTGCTCCCCAGCCCAGCCGGGAACTGGCCGCAGTCGGCGCTGCCGCAGCTGTCGCTGCTCCTGCGCCTGCCAAGGCTTCCCCTGCTGAGGTCGCGGCCAAGGCAGTTCCTGCTCCCGAGCCCGAGATCGCCGGCCGCACCCGCCGCCGTCGCTCCGCCGCCAGCTGAGCTCAGCTTGTGCAGCCGCTGGATCACAGGGGGTGTCGAGGCCCGACCCTCCCTGTTGATCCACGGCTGCAAGTGCATGCTGCAAGTGCATGGACCACCCCCGACCTGTGCGGCACGGAGGCGGCGATCCTGCACCGCAAATCAGTTTGCCCGGGAGGGCCTGTCGGTGGATTGCAGCCGAGGTTGATGGCCCTGAATCACCACCCGCAGCAGTCCCTCTGAGAGCTCGGCCTCGTCATCGGCCTCGTGATCGGCACTGAATCCATCAGGTGCCGGTTCTCGTGCCTCGGCGCCCAGCTCCTCCAGCGTGATCGTGTTGCGGCGCTCTGGGTCGGCCAGGGCCAGATCAATCTGCTCGGGCTCTGCCACCACGTCCACAGGCTCCGTCGCTGTCTCGGGCTCCGCTGAGGATCGGAGGCCTGGCAGCACTGCACCGTCGGCGGAGCGCCGCAGGGTCCACCCCGGCACACCGGGATCCATCCCCAGCGTCTGCTGATCCGGGGAGCTATCGGGCGCCGGCACCTGGAAAGGGGCCCGGAGCATGGCTGGCTCCACCGGCATCACCTGGGCGATTCCAGTGCTGCTGAGTTCCTGCAGCCAGGGCATGGCCGGCTCGCTCGAAGCGCGATCCCACGCGGCCACGGCATGGCCAGGCACCATTCCCTCCCCACCATCAGCACCGACCGGTCCATCCACCTGAGGTTCGGGTTGCCGGCAGGGCTCGCCACACCTGGCCAGGCCCTGCATGGCCATGTCGGCCAGCACCGTTTCGGCCTCCGCGGTCAGCACGGCCCGGTAGAGGCTGGCGGCGCCAGCCGGATCGCCACTGCCGTAGAGCTGGGTGTGGGCCAGGAGCAACAGCACGCGCTGGCGCAGCGGATCGCTTGGCACGGCCGGGATTTCGGCCAGCAGGCTGCGGCAGCCGGCCTCCACTTCAGGCCAGTCCTGCGCGGCGTAAACCTGCTCAATGGCGGCATAGCGCTGCTGCAGTTCCTCAAGCCGCGGATCGGGCGCGGGGCTCATCTCAGAACAGTCATCTCAGAACAGTCATCTCAGACCAGTCATCGCGGCACCCATCGCCGCTGATGCATCGCACACGCTCCCCCGATCGGACCCCATCCCCGCCGGTTCAAGGTTGCTGGGTCAGCTTGATTGTGGAGTGACGCCACCGCAATCGCCAACCGCCGGCCAGCTGCATTTCCCCGGAGCCGCCGCCCTTGCCGCTGTCCGTGCCCCCCAGCGGGTTCAGGCGCGCCAGCAGGGTCTCCAGCTGGTCGGCGGGCAGGGCCTGGCCCATGCGGTTCCGTAACCAGTGCTGCATCAGGTCTCGCTGAAGGGCCGGCGAACAGGCCAGCAGTGCGGGCAGTCGCAGGCCATCGGGCTGTTCTTGTTCTGCCAGCACTGCCTGCAGGGCCAGCTCCAGCAGCTCCCCGCGACAGGCTTCCTCTTCGGCCAGACGTTGCGCCAGCGCGCTGATGCGCCGCTCGGCGCCAGGGTGCAGCTGCTCCAGCACGGGCACCACCTCGCGGCGAATGCGATTACGGCTGAAGCGTGGATCGCGGTTGGAGGGATCGACCCAGACAGGCAACCCCAGCTCCGTGCAGATCCGGGCGGTGTCAGTTCGGCTGAAACCCAGCAGAGGACGCGCCAGTTCCAGGTCTCCCCCGCCACTGGATCCCAGGTTGTCCGGCTCCGGGCTGACGTCACCCAGCCCCCGCCGCGTCGCCAGGCTGCCCAGTCCGCGGCGGTGGCTGCCGCGGGCCAGGTTGAGCAGCAGGGTTTCCGCCCGGTCGGAGGCGGTGTGACCGGTGGCCACCCGCTGGACTCCCAGCAGCCGCCCGGCTCGCGCCAGGGCGCCGTAGCGCCAGGCTCGGGCGGCGCCCTCCCCACGGGCAGGGCTGGCCCAGGTGTCAACCTGGATCTGCAGCCCCTGGCCTGCAGCCCAGGCGGCCAGCTGGCGGGCCTGCTCCTCCGCCTCCGGTCGCCAGTTGTGATTTCCATGCCAGAGCAGCAAGGGCCAGTGGTGCAGCCGCCGCAGGTCCAGCAGCAGCGCCAGCAGGGCCATCGAGTCCTGGCCGCCTGAGACGGCCACCAGCACTCGGGCGCCGGTTGGCAGCAGTGCCGGATCGCGCAGCAGCTGGCGATGCAGGCGCAGATGGTCGGGGCTCCAGCGCTCGGCCATGGCCATCGGTGCGCCCAGAGCGGTTCTGGTGCGCCGTGGGAGAATCGATCCACTGTGCTCCCCTCTGGAATGTCGCGTCTCGCCCAGCTGCCCGCTTCCCTGCGCACGGCCCTGGCCGAGGGCCGCGCCCTCAAGGTGATTGCCGGCCTCACCAATTTCGATGCCGCCAGTGTGGAGCGCATCAGCCGGGCCGCCGGCCGCGGCGGCGCTGATCTGATCGATGTGGCCTGCGACCCTGAGCTGGTGCGTCAGGCCGCCGCCACTTCCGGTCTGCCGATCTGTGTGAGCGCTGTGGATCCAGAGCTGTTCCCCGCTGCCGTGGAGGCCGGTGCCGCCCTGGTGGAGATCGGCAACTACGACGCCTTCTACCCTCTCGGTCGCATCTTCGATGCCGCAGAGGTGCTGGAGCTCACGCGTCGCACCCGTGCCCTGTTGCCTGCGGTGGTGCTGAGCGTCACGGTGCCCCATGTGCTGCCCCTGGATCAGCAGGAGCAGCTGGCGGTGGATCTGGTGGCCGCCGGTGCCGACATCATCCAGACCGAAGGTGGCACCAGCGCCAGGCCCTTCAGCGCCGGCAGTCTCGGCCTGATCGAGAAAGCTGCCCCCACGTTGGCGGCCGCCCACAGCATCAGCCGGGCGCTTCAGGCCGCCGGCACGCACGCACCGGTGCTGTGCGCCTCCGGCCTCTCAGCGGTCACCGTGCCGATGGCGATCGCTGCCGGCGCTGCTGGCGTGGGTGTGGGTTCGGCGATCAACAGGCTGGACGACGAACTGTCGATGGTGGCCGTGGTGCGTGGCCTGCGCGAGGCCCTCGGCAGCGCCCAGGGAGCTGCTGTCGACGCAACCATTGCGGGTTGACGCAACCCGTGTTGTAACCCCCTGAACCCATGACTACCTTGCGGGGATTGATCCCTGCATCGTTTTCATGGGTTCTCTGGTGTGGCTCCTGCAATGGCCGATCCGGGCCATCGTGCTGTTGATCGTGGCCTGGCTGCCCCTCGGCGTGGAGGTGAGCAGTTTTCCCGTGGCCCTGCTCTCCGCTGTGGTGATCGGCCTGTTGGGCACGCTGCTGATCTGGCCTCTCAAGCTCGTGCTGGGTCCCGTGTGGGCCGTCACCAGCCTGGGTGGCCTGATCAGCCCTGTGAGTCTCCTGTTCAACTGGCTGATCACCGTGATCCTGTTCGGCCTCGCGGCCTGGCTGATCCAGGGCTTCCGCCTCAAGAACGGTGTCGTGAGCGCCATCCTCGGTGGCATTGTCTACACCGTGCTCTCCACCGTGATCCTGCGCATCCTGGGCCTGGATGTCGACTTCACCCGTGCCACGGCCATGATGAGCGGTCTGCCAATGGCCTGAGATCCGCACTCCTTGTGGGCCGCGGCGTCAGGCTGATCTGGCCGACAATGGCCTGATGGCCAGTCTCTTCCAGCTCCACGCCCCCTATGAGCCCAAGGGCGACCAGCCCGAGGCGATCAGGGGGCTGGTGGCCGGCGTGGAGGGCGGCGAGCGCTACCAGACGTTGCTCGGTGCCACCGGCACCGGCAAGACGTTCACGATCGCCAATGTGATCGCCCGCACCGGTCGGCCCACGCTGGTGCTGGCCCACAACAAGACCCTGGCGGCCCAGCTCTGCAACGAGCTGCGGGAGTTCTTCCCGAACAACGCCGTTGAATACTTCATCTCCTACTACGACTACTACCAGCCGGAGGCGTATGTGCCCGTCTCCGACACCTACATCGCCAAGACGGCCTCGATCAACGAAGAGATCGACATGCTGCGCCACTCGGCGACCCGCTCTTTGTTTGAGCGGCGCGATGTGATCGTGGTGGCCTCGATCAGCTGCATCTACGGCCTTGGCATTCCCAGTGAATACCTCAAGGCGGCGGTGAAGTTCCAGGTGGGCGACACGCTCAACCTGCGCGGCTCCCTGCGGGAGCTGGTCAACAACCAGTACTCCCGCAACGACCTGGAGATCTCCCGCGGCCGTTTCCGGGTGCGCGGCGATGTGCTGGAGATCGGCCCGGCCTACGAAGACCGGCTGGTGCGGATCGAGCTGTTCGGCGACGAGGTGGAGGCGATCCGCTATGTGGATCCCACCACCGGCGAGATTTTGCAGAGCCTGGAAGCGATCAATATCTATCCGGCCAAGCACTTCGTGACTCCCAAGGAGCGGCTGGCCGATGCGATCAAGGCGATTCGCGCCGAACTGCGGGAGCGCCTCGATGTGCTCAACAGCCAGGGCCGGCTGCTGGAGGCCCAGCGGCTGGAGCAGCGCACCACCTACGACCTGGAGATGCTCGAGCAGGTGGGCTACTGCAACGGCGTGGAAAACTACGCCCGTCACCTGGCCGGCCGCGAAGCGGGCACGCCGCCCGAATGCCTGATCGACTACTTCCCCGACGACTGGCTGCTGGTCGTCGATGAATCCCACGTGACCTGCAGTCAGCTGCAGGCGATGTACAACGGCGACCAGTCGCGCAAGCAGGTGCTGATCGAGCACGGCTTCCGCCTGCCCAGCGCCGCCGACAACCGGCCGCTCAAGGGGGAGGAGTTCTGGCAGAAGGCGCGCCAGAGCATCTTTGTGAGCGCCACCCCGGGGTCCTGGGAGTTGGCCGAGAGCAACGGACAGGTGGTGGAACAGGTGATCCGGCCCACCGGTGTGCTCGATCCGATCGTGGAGGTGCGGCCCACCGATGGCCAGGTGGACGATCTGCTGGGCGAGATTCGCGTGCGGGCCGAGAAGCAGGAGCGGGTGCTGGTGACCACGCTCACCAAGCGCATGGCTGAAGATCTCACCGACTACCTGGCCGAGAACGGCGTGCGGGTGCGCTACCTGCATTCAGAGATCCACTCGATCGAGCGGATCGAGATCATTCAAGACCTGCGCAATGGTGAATACGACGTGCTGGTGGGTGTGAATCTGCTGCGCGAGGGCCTCGATCTACCGGAGGTGTCGCTGGTGGCGATCCTCGATGCCGACAAGGAGGGTTTTCTGCGTGCCGAGCGCTCGCTGATCCAGACCATCGGTCGTGCTGCCCGCCACGTGGAGGGGGTGGCGCTGCTCTATGCCGACAACCTCACCGATTCAATGGCCAAGGCGATCGAGGAAACCGAGCGGCGCCGCGCCATCCAGCAGACCTACAACGACAAACACGGCATCACCCCCACTCCGGCGGGCAAGCGGGCTGGCAATTCGATTCTGGCGTTTCTGGAGGTGTCACGCCGGCTCAACGACGAGCAGCTGGAGCAGGCCACCGAACAGGCCGAGCACAATGAAGTGCCGCTCGATTCACTGCCCGAGCTGATTCAGCAGCTGGAAGACAAGATGAAAACAGCCGCCAAAAACCTGGAGTTCGAGGAGGCCGCCAATCTGCGCGACCGGATCAAGGGGCTGCGCCAGAAGCTGGTGGGCAAATAGTTGTTGTCAAATGGGAAGATAGATTCTAATTGTGCCACTGCCAGAAGTGTAAGGTTTTAGGATTAGCCATATGCAAAGCTTTTTTGTTTCTGCCTTGCGTGCACTCAAGTTCACTGCAGCGCGGCAGCTGGACAAAAAGAGGGAGCCCTATTCTATTCCCATGCCAGCCTTTTTCAATGTCAACCGGGTGAAACCTTCTTTGTGAATATTTTGAATTTGCGTGCTCCTGGCTAAGCACTATATAATGCCTTAGTTGAAGATCTCTTGGGTAGATTAAGATTGGTCTGCTCTTGTCCTCGCGGATCAGTTTGTGCCCTCCGCCTGATTGAATAATACCCCTGCCTGTTTTCCAGGCGCGCAAGAGTCTTTGTTTAGAAGGCTCAAAAAAGTAATATCTAGTCATGGTATTTAAGAAAGTGCTGCTGTCATGATTGGGCTCCTCAACTGTTGGCACAAAAACAAATTCGTTAAAGTTTATTGCTTCATATCCATCTGAATCAGCTCTTTCGATGGCGTCACGTAAAGTTTCATTCTCAATTGATGACTCAAGGATCTCGTCAGCATCAATATGAATCACCCAATCGGCGTATGATTGATTGTAGATCTGACGCTTGATGGCTAATTGTTCACTTAAATTGAAAAATCCACTAAATGACTGTCGATAATAATGTAAGATTCTGCCACCCATGTCTTGATACATTGCAAGCGCATCCTCTGATCTGTCACTCGAGTCATTATTAATCACAGCAAGATTAATACCGTCCTCTGCTAATTTTGGGAGCGTCTGAAATAAATATCTTTCCTCATTTCGAAAGGCGAGTATTGCTAAGATATTCAACTTCATAGGATGAAAAGATCGGCGTTATCGAGCAGGGTGGCAAGTAGGACAGTTAAGTCTAATTTTGATTTATCGAGGCGGCAAAACTTAGAAATAGTATCCAGAGATGATAAGTCCCTGGCGCTATAGAATGATCTTTCTATTCCGAGCGAAGCATAGTAATCATAAAACTTAAAGTCATTGCCAATTATATTGTTAGATAGCTTTATCCACGCATTCTTCACATTAAATGAGTCTGCACAAATTAGTCCATGAAGGGAAGAGCTAATTATATTCTCACAGCTGCAAACAGCATCAACAAAAGGCTCGATGCCTGAAAATACATCAATGATAAGTGCGCCCTCGCCTTTAAGGTGATTGATGACAGGATGATCTTTGTCAACATAGTGTGGAATGACTCCTAGCTTATACTTCGGGTCAACGGTCTTAGGCTTGTATAGCCATGGTAGTAGTAGTGCAGGATCGCCAAAAATCTTTGGCGTATCTATTCCTTGAAGTTGTAAAAGTCTATCTGTCAAAGGGCCGCGTGTTGCTAGAACTCGCATTGGTGCAGTATGAAAAAAAATCTCTTTGGAAATTGCTCCTGTTCCCCAGCAAATACTCCTGCTATTGGCCCATTGTAAAATACTCCCAATAGCCAGGAGGTGTACGCTCTCGCAAGTCTTAAAATCAGATTCAATTAGCAATTCAGCATGGGGAAAAATTTCTTTGAGAAGGTAAGGATTAATGGCATCGCCAAAGTTGGGAAGCTTCTGAAAATATTTATACCTCAACTTCCCGGCGGTGCTGCTAGTGGAGAAATTCATAAGAACTAAATCACAAGCTTACCACAAATCTCTTTTAAGAATGGATCGGTCAAGTGCTTGCAAGTTTGGATGTGCCTATCTTTCGTTGAGTGGCATACTTTTAAGTCAAAGCCAGCCTTATATTTCTGCATCCCTCTATTGAGCTCTGAGGTGGGTGCCTTTTATTGAGCAGTTCCGGCCCCTGACATCGTTAACTCCGGAAGGGAGGACCAGGGTTTGATCTCAGTGTAGGCCTCATGAGGAGTTCTGCCTCCCAGAGAGCTGTGAGGCCTTACATGGCAATATCTCCACACGAAGCGGGCTAGGACGATTTCAGCTTCCCAGCCATCCCTGTAGGCACGGAGGTGGCCCTCCTCGTGTTTGACTGTCCTCCATAGACGGTTAACGAGAATGTTGGCGTAGCTGCGTTTTCTCCCAGACCAGCTGTTCTTGATCTCCTTAGCCTGTAGGTGGGCCACGAAGTTGGCGGAGGTGAACAGGCCGCCTTGATTGGCGTGGAAGACTTCCGGGCTATGGCCACCTCCCGGAGCCATCTCCAGAGCCTCCAGGCAGAAATCCGTGTTAAGGCTGTTGGAGAGCTTCCAACTGAGCACGTTCCTGGAGAACAGATCCACGATCGCCAGCAGGTAGAGGAAGCCTTTCTGCAGCGGGACGGAGGTGATCTCGGTCCCCCAGGCCTGACCCACCCTGGTGAGCTGTGTGAGGTCCACCAGGTAGGGAAAGCATTCGCATGGATCTCCTGGAACGGTGGTGTGGGTTTTCCTGTAGATCGTCCGTAATCCCATGCGGCGCATGAGGTTTTGTGATCGCTCCCGGCTGATTGGGATCCTCTCTCGGGCTAGATAGTCCACCATCCGGCGGCTGTCGCTACACGGGTCTTTCAGATAGAGAGCGTCGATCCTGGCCATGATCCGCAGCGTCCATTCCCGCATCGATATGGGCCTGGAATAGAGGGTCGATCTGGGCAGCCCCAGCAGCGAACATTGACGGCTGCCGCTTCCACTGGCTCCCCTGGATCGGGTGGATGGCGTGATCGGCGGCGATCTCCTGGATCGTTTTGCGACCGCTGATCGCTTCCATTGCGATTCTGGCCTTGAACTCAGGGCTGTGGGCGCGGCGCTTGCTCATCCTCCGCCGTCAGGAAAGTTGTCGCCCGTGCTTTTGACCACCCGGGGGCTCAAGGAGATGACCAGTGCGGCGTTACAGCGAGGCTGTCAAAGCTGACATCAGGAAGCGGATGAGTCCGCCTGCTCGG
>JBIIIC010000026.1:0-39869 GCA_044235095.1 Prochlorococcaceae cyanobacterium
CTTGATCCGCAACGACAGAGGGGCGGGCATCGCGGGGCTCCAGACCGGGATCGGGAGCCCTGTTGTCGCGTCCTGAGACCCGCCTATGTAGTTGCGCGGTCCCGCCTATCTAATCGTCGCCGAGCAATCAGCACGCGATCGCCATCGGGGCGCACCGCGTTGATCCAGCCCTCCACCACGCTGATCCGATCGCTGCTGGCACACTGCAGCGCCAGCTCCGGCACCCGCTTGCGCAGACAGGCGCTGAAGGCTTTGCCTTCCGCCACCTGCCGGGCAAAGCGGCGATAGTCGGGCGTCGCTCCGGGCCCGAAATTGGCGCTGGCATCGCCCCGCACCGAGGCGGGAGCGCTGAGCAGGGCCCGCTGCAGGCGATTGCGGTCGAGATCCGAGAGCTCGGGCGAGAGCGCCACGATCGACTGGGGTAGGGGCCCGCTGCTGGCCAGAACCCTCAGTCCCGGATTGCGATCCGGAAAGCGCCGCGGGTCGCCGGCCATCGCTCCCACATCGGCGCTGCCGCTGCGCACCTGCTCGGCGATCTCGGCCGTGGAGAGATTCACGGTGACCATGGCTCGGCGGCCCCGCAGCAGGCTCATCGGCACGTAGTACTTGGTGGCGGAGAAGAAATCGCCGAGCGCCAGCCGGGTCGTTGGTGTGATGTCGTTCAGCTGCCGCAAGGGGGAACCCTGGCGAGTGAACAAGATGGCTCGATAGTCGGGCTCCCCGGGAAACATGCGGCCGATCGGCCGATATCCCACCTGCACCGCCTCCATCGACACCACTGGCGAGAAGCCGAGCTACACATCCCAGTGCCTGGCCCTGAGGTGGGCCACGGCTTCCGGATAGGAGCGCGCCCCCTCGATGCGTACATCGATCCGCTCACCCCGCAGGGCCCGCAGCAACTGGGCCGGCCGCAGCCGCGCCTCCAGGTGTTGCTCCAGCGGCAGGTAGCGCTCCAGCCGCCGGTCGGGCGTGCCGATCACGAGCGTGGGGCGCTCCAGCTTGGGTGCAGCCAGATAGTCCACCAGCCAGCCAGTCGCTCCTAGCGCTGTGGCGATGGCCAGCCAGAAAGGCAGCGACCAACGGCTGCGGCCCAGGGCGATCAGGCGGAGCTGCTGGCGTCGCCTGCGCTGCAGCGCCACCCGCAGCCGGGTGATGCCGGCAGCCTGCTCACTGCCCACCACCTGCAGCAGCTGCTCCATGGTTGTGAGGTAAGGCAGCAGCAGCGCGGGCCGGCTGAACAGGGGATCGCCGCCGTCGTGATGGGCGACGCGATTGCGCAGTTCCCGCAGGCTGTCGATCTGCCAGCGGCTGATGCCGGGCAACCGCGGGCGGAAGGTGCGATACCAGTAGCAGTCGGAGCCGATCAGCTTGAGCAGCAGGGCCAAATCGAGCACCGGGCCTTCGGGGCCGTAGGGCGCCTCTCCCTCCAGGGCCGGCGGCACCGGCACCATCCGCTGCACCCGTGGATGGTGATACCACTGGGGGCCTTCCTTCTCGTCCAGCACCCGCACCACGAAAGGCCGCAGCCCATCCCGCAGCCCATCCAGCGCCTGGATCAGGCTGAACGCCAACCAGTCCTGCCGTGATCGCCAATCCAGCTCAAGCACGGCCTCGAACCACAGGGAGCGCTGCTGTAGAGCCGTAGCCCCATGCTGTCACAGGGATTGGGAACCTGAAGACCTCGCAGATGCAACCTGTGGATGCGCAACAGACGCACTCATCAGCAGGAGCCCATCTGGTGTTAAAACCATAAAACAACGCTGGGTTGAGTAACGCTCAACCCAGTTGAACTGCACCTTGGCCACATAGCTGAGACCCTCAAGTGATGCAACGGTTGTAAGCCGACCAGCTGTCTTGCCTGTGGTGTTGCTCCGGGCTTCTTGTCACTGGTCAGACCATGGGCCCACCGGAAGCCTGAGATGTTCCCCGGCGGCACGCCCAGGGCAGCTCAGGGCCATCTGCACTCAGCGCAGCGACTCACAGGCCTCCCCATCGCCATCGAGATAGGTGTGCCCCTGGCGCAGCAGCTGCTGGGCCCTGGCAGACGGAAATTCCAGGGCCTGGTGACCCCTCCCGGCACCAGCCAGACGCCGATACGCCGGCGGCTGGCGCGAAACTCGGCATCCAGGTACTCCTTGGCATCGCAGCCGCCCAGGTCATTCCGGCAGGCAAAGGCCTGGCCGTCTTCCACCATCGCCAGGCTGAGGTTGATCTCGCTGATCACCTCAGCCACCGAGCGGCCGTAGCGATCGGTGGTTTTCACCTCAAGCGTCACCTCCCGGGCGATCGGCAGGCGCTGCTGGAGATAGGTGCGGGCCTGCTGGCCAGCCCACCAGTGCCCCCAACAGCAGTCCCAGCCCAAACCCTTGCCCCATGGCGGGAGTCTGCACTGGAGGGCCATTGATGCAGGCCTTGCATCTGTGGGCCAGAGGCTGCCCGCTGGCGCCAACCTGGTGGAAGGCCTGGGTTGGGAAGGATGCTCCGTTCGGCCCTGTTTGGGTGCCTGTCTACTGCTGCCATGGCTGGCGCCAGCACTGCCCTGGGTTGCCCCCTGGGCCGGTTCAGCTCCGGCAGTTACTGCATCAAGAGCCGCTGATCGCCGTGCTGTTTCAGATTCGGCACGCCCTGCACTACACCTACGAGCGGCCAGTCTTGCTGGAGCCCACCACACTGCGGCTCATACCCCGCCGTGATCCGGCCCAGCAGCTGGTGCATCACAAACTGCTGGTGCCCCAGCTCAACAGCAGCAGCCATGTGCTGGAAGCAGACGGCGGTGAGGCGGTGATTCTCCGATTCGATGGGCTCCATCAGGAGCTCAACATCGAGGCGGAGATGGTGGTGTGCACCACCCGAGCCAATCCATTTGATTGGGTGGTGACCCACCAAGCGGCCTTGCTGCTGCCTGCGGCCTATCCCCACGCAGTAGCCCGCTCTCTTCTGGGCTGCCGGCAGGGGATGGCACCGGTGAACGATGCGGTTCACCGCTGGGCCGCTGAACTCGCCGCGGAAGTGGATGGCTCCACCACGTCCTTTCTGATGCACCTGGCTGACACGATCCA
Organism: Prochlorococcaceae cyanobacterium; assembly: GCA_044235095.1. Lineage (GTDB taxonomy): Bacteria > Cyanobacteriota > Cyanobacteriia > PCC-6307 > Cyanobiaceae > NIES-981. The sequence goes on from JBIIIC010000026.1 coordinate 3,060, forward strand.
CCACGGCTTTCATCACGTAGGCCGGCCGGAAGGCGAGCCCATGACCCCTGCCGACACACTGGCGAGCCGAACTGGCGCCTGCCGTGATACAGCCATGCTCTACGTGGCGGCCTGCCGCAGCCTGGGACTGGCTGCTCGCTTTGTCAGTGGCTACTCCATGCACCACCCCGAGGAGGTGAGCGAGCACGAACTCCATGCCTGGGCGGAGGTCTATCTGCCTGGTGCTGGCTGGCGGGGCTATGACCCCAGCCTTGGCCTTGCCGTTGCCGATGGCCACGTGGTGCTGACCGCCGCTCCGGATCATCACCTGGCTGCTGCTGTCAGCGGCAGCTACCGCGGCACAGGCGTTGGCTCGTCGCTGCGCTATGCGGTGGAGGTCCGCACAGCGCCCACCCTTGAGGAGTTACAGGCACTGAACCATCACCAGCCACTGCAACTGCCCCCGCAGGAGCAATGGATCAGCGGGGCTGTTACTGCTGCCGAGATGGAAGACGAGCGCCGATAGTCAGCCCACTACCAGCTGCTGTTGGTGTAGTGGCAAAGTCCTGGTGTATGGGCTCTCGATTCGGCAAGACGAATGACAGGGCTTCCCTCTGCTGTCTCCTGCTGAAAACGGTGGGAAGCCTCCAGGGAAGCGCCTGGCAGTTGTGCCTCAACCTGTTGACTGATGTCGGGGTTTGTATCGGGGTGAACAGCTAGCTCAGGTGGCATGAACGTTGTGTGCTTTTTTCATCCTACGCATGCGCTGTGCCCCTCACCGGCTCCCTATCCAGGGCTGCGGCAGCCCCGGATAGGGGGGATCGGCCAGCAGGCTGGGCGTGTTGCCTGCAGCCATGGTGATGGGCACGACCAAAGCCAAGCCCCTCTGACGGTTCAGCCGTTATCAGCGTCTGAACATCAGGATCGATCCCGACCAGCCATCAGGTAGTCCACGGCACAGCCAGCTGCAGGGGAATGATTCCAGGGTGAAACATCGTATGGGCTGCTCTGATGGCCACTTACACGATCACTCTCAACAGCGGGGCAACCTTTGCCTGCGCCGACGACACCTACATTCTTGATGCGGCAGAAGAGCAGGGCATTGATCTCCCCTACTCCTGCAGAGCTGGAGCGTGCAGCACCTGTGCGGGCCAGCTGCTGGCCGGAAAGGTGGACCAATCCGATCAGTCCTATCTCGATGATGAGCAGATGGCCCAGGGCTTTGCGCTGCTGTGCGTGAGCTACCCCCTCTCCGATTGCACGATCAGGGCCAACGCCGAGGAGGACATCTCCTGAGCCAATGGCCTAACCGTAGGCATTCGGAACAAAGAACTGTTCGTTCAGCGGCGGCCGTTGGTAATCGCCAACGGCCTTCCTGGGCGGAAGTTCAATCGGCTCAGGCGTCATGTCTTCATAGGGGACTTTGCTGAGGATGTGGCGAATGCAGTTGAGCCTGGCGCGGCGCTTGTCGTTGGCCTCTACGGTGAACCAAGGAGCTTCTGGGATGTTGGTGCGGGCAAACATCTCGTCTTTGGCGCGTGAAAACTCCACCCAGCGGTCTCTGGACTCAAGGTCCATTGGGCTGAGTTTCCAGCGCCTGGCAGGGTCCTTGAGCCTGGAGCGAAATCTGACTTCCTGCTCTTCATCGCTGACAGAAAACCAGTACTTGATCAGCGTGATGCCGCTGCGCACCAGCATTCGCTCAAATTCAGGACAGGACTGCATAAATTCTTCCACCTGATCAGGATCACAAAATCCCATTACTTTTTCAACACCTGCGCGGTTGTACCAGGAGCGATCAAAGAGCACGATCTCACCAGCAGAAGGGAAATGCTCGACATAGCGTTGGAAATACCACTGGCTTTTCTGCTGGTCAGAAGGCGTGCCCAAGGCGACAACCTTGCAGCCCCGTGGATTGAGCGGTTCTGTAACCCGCTTGATGGTGCCGCCCTTGCCTGCAGCATCTCTGCCTTCAAACAACAGGATCAGCCGATAGCCTGTGTGCTTGACCCAATACTGCATCTTGACCAGCTCAACCTGCAGCCTCGCCAGCTCCTTTTCATAGAACTTGCTATCCAGCTTTGGCAGCCTGCCCTCAGGGTTGTCAGAGAAGTCGTCGAGGATTGGAGAGGGTTGATAGCGATCGGCACCGTCTGCAGGCCCATTGGCCTGCTTGCGCTTTTTCTTGCCCTTCTGCTTTTGTGCCCTGCCTGTCTCGAGCGACCCTGCAGGGGAGCCATCGGCAAGGGCTCCATACTTGGCAGACATGATCAAAAATCAACAGATACAATTCAGCTACGACCGATCAGGGCATCGCTCGGCATCGTTGGCTACGCATTGATGGATCTCCCACTTGTTTTCCCAATTGCAGCCCGCAGCTGTTGATCCTGCTGCCGCGGTCGATTTCTTGGCTGAATGACGTACGCAAAGCCGTTGAAAGCATTTCGCTTTCAACGCTCACTGACGCTCAGACCTTTTCGGGATACCTGAGTTCCCACGGGTGGCACAGGGTCTGGAATCTTTAAGCCCCTTCACTCTTGCTTTCGATGCCAGGGTGAATCCTGTGCTCCGCACCCGCGCTTGCTCTGCCCTAACGGCCGGGGCGTGAGGACAGGTGTCACCGTTGCGGAACACCGGCTCCAGCAGCGGCCCACTCGCTGCTGCATCGCCAGGGCGACTTCAACCGCCATGGCCGGTGATCAGGCCGCGGCCGGCCGGCGCTGCTGCATGGCGTAAACCGCAGCGCCGCCAGCTGCCAGCACCACGCCGCCGCTGATGGCCAGGAACACCAGGGTCTGCAGCAGGAGGAGGACGATCCCCAAGGCCGAACCGGCCACGATCTGCACCCTGGCCTTGATCAGCAGGGTGAGCAGCAGCAGCACCGTGGCCTTGAGGGCCAAGACCTTGGCTGTGCTGAGCGGGCAGAAGGGGTTCGGCAACACGGTGGGATTGCAAGTCCACCCATGCTGGCGCCTGAATCGGCCGACTTACAGCGTCTCCGACACCGTGACAGTCAGCAGCTGCGGGGCTTCCGTTGGCTCGGTGTCCAAATCAGCAACGATGCCAGCATCGAATGAGAAGCGACCGGGGCCAAGCAGCAGTAACGCCGTGCTGCCACCCAGGTAGAGCACGACCAGTTCCAGCACGTAGATGTTGAGCCCGGAGGTGAGGATGTGGTGGTAGGCGGCAACCGCCATGGTGCCGATCAGGGCTATCGCACCCAGGGGCGCAAAGAGTCCCACGATCAGCAACCAGCTTCCCACCACCTCCGCGTAGCCAGCCGCTTTGGCCATCAACAACGGGAACGGCAGATGCAGCGGCACCACGTAATTTGCGGCGAACCCGGCGGGATCCGCCAGTTTGTCTTGGCCGTGGTGGATCATCATCACGCCAACGGCAACACGCAGTGCCAACAGCCCCAGGCTGGCCATCACGCCATGGCGGAGGAAGTAAGCACGCAGCTGCTGCCTCATTCGCGGTGAGATGCCCGAGAGGGAAGGGCCGGCCGATGCGGCGCGCTCTGAGCGGGGAGAGATCACCAGGAACCAGAGGGCAACCGTGGCGGTGAGGAAAGCTGCAAAGCCCTCCAGCAGAGCAAGGGTGGTCATGGGCGATGCCGATTTGGTCGAGGCGCCCATCCTGGCGAGCCTCGTAACGAAACGTGAAGCGTTCTCAGGATCTGGACGGCTGCTCCGTTGCCATCACGGCCGTCGAGGCTGGGGTGCCGGCTCCGCTGGTACCCCGCCTCCCCGGCGAGGCTCCATAAAATTTCGGAGGGAATCCAATCCCGCTCTGGCTTGCGCCAACAAGGGCGACGACTTGGTTCTCTCACTGGTGATGGCCCATGCCAGCAGCCCATCCATTGCTGTTTGTCCTGGCGCCAGCCGAGACGTTGGCCTCTGAGCTCCTCACCAGCTCGGAACTCTCGGCAGTGCAATCTCAAGGCGTCGCATGTGCATTCGCCCTGCGGATTGTGGTTGTTGGAGATCTAAGTGGCCGACTCAAGCGGGTTTGCGATGCCGTCACGCCCTGTTTCCAGCCGGAACGTCTTTGGCTTGGCGTCTACAGATGTTGTGCCAACAATCCTGACCAATGGCAGCAACTTGATCGTTTCCCTCTCAGCGAAGCCAACAACGAAACCTGTTGGTTCTATCCCACCCACAACGGCACTTACCTCAGCTGGCAACGTGAGCTGACAGTGACCCTTGGTCCCGGGCAGATTGTGGATCCAAAGGATGAGCAACAGATCGGCTATCACCGTGAATCCATTTCACTGCTCTGGAGCCTGCTGGCAGATAACAAACGCCTCACCTGCGTTGGGTTGACTTATGCAGGCCGTCGCATTGACTGGCCCCTGCTGGACAGTGCATGGTCGGGGCCAGCCTATTGGAGCGAATTCGCGGTGGACAACATCCGAGAGCAGCCCCTGGTGGTGCACCGCAGGTGGGAGGTGGGCCTCGAACCCGTGGACGAAGCCACCTGAGCGCAGCTACTGACCAGCTCCGGCGTTGAGCCGCTGCAACTGCCTGGCCACCCGGGTATCGATCGGGCTCCAGCGGGGATCGGGAACCAGCAGCAATCCTGCGGGCCCTGATTGGGGCAGCACCACCACCAGCGCATTGATTTGCAGGGCTCCCCATCGCTAGCGGCAGGAGCCCCCCCCAGGCCGAACCCCAGCCGGGAGGAAACCCGCCCTGACCAGCCCTGTTACATAGCGTTACGATTGGCGTAACAATCTGAAATGTCGATGACTGAACCCGCTCCCCGCTTCGGTTTTGTCGAATTTGCTGAAACCTGGAACGGACGCCTGGCCATGCTCGGCTTCGTGATCGGCCTGGCCACTGAGCTGCTCACCGGCCAGAGCATCCTTCAACAAATCGGCCTGGGCTGATCGCGATGGAAACCAACTACTCCGTTGCCATCGCCGCCACCACCGCCCTGGTGTTGTTGCTGACCGGCATGGTGGCCTTTCTGCTCAGCCGCCCCAGCGACCTCGCACCTCGTTCCCCTCGATGATCGCCGCTCTCGCTGTTGTCTCCTTTGGCGTCTGGATCATCAGCGCCCTCAGCCAACCCGACCTGCTCGGCTGACCCTCCAGCACCACAGTCCATCCACCTCGTTTCGCAACCCCAGACGACCCGCACTCCCGCAAGCGACAACGGGTTTTCCAGCCCTCGCCGGCTCCTGAATCTTGCGTGCCCCCGGGCCTTGCCCGGGGGTTTTGTATTGGCCGGTGCTGGAGGTACGGGAAAGCGCACAATGGCTCCACAGGGGCAGCTCTCGCCACCAGGCCCCATCGACCAGAGTGTTACGTAACTGTTACAAAGCCCATGACCGTTGGCGAGGTGCTCCTTGAGGGGATCACCACAGGCGTGATCAACGACACCGAGATGGCGTGGGTGGCGCGCAACCAAAGCAACTTCTCAAAGATTCAAGGTGATTCCTGATACATCTGCTCCAGACGTTCACGACTGAAGTCGACATACAGCAGCTCATCGCCAGGCTGAGGAGCTTCGGGGTGGTGCTTGCCGCGATTGCGAGGTGACTGAACAGACGTCGGGCCATCAGAGCGGCGCAGACTTTGAGTCATCAGTGCGAAGGCACCACCCGCAATGGCCGCAAAGCAGACCAGATAGACAACAGCCAGCACATCACTCATGGGCGGATCCGCATTGCCTCCAACTCTAATGTGAAGAAATGTGAAACGTGGATGGCGCACCTCTCCTCGAGGGCGGTTTCGGGCGAAGCAGGTGGTGCATCCGTTAGCCCATCGGTTGAACACAACTGGGCCAGGCCATCCAGGGCGCTCAGATCCCAAGAGTGAGGGGCCTGAGGCACTCGGTGCCGGCCAGCCGGTCTGCTCCCAGGGTCGGATCGACAGCCGCATCTCGGCGTCAGCGATGAAGCCCCCTTCATGAAGCTCCGTTGCCCGCGGTGAAGAGCAGTTTCGAAACGGCTGCTGTCCTTGCTGGCACCGCTGGGCGGCCCCATCGTGGTGGCAACGGGATTCGGAGGCTCCATTGATGGACGACAACCCCCCGCACCAGACATCAGGAGCGCGCTGACGATCCGGCCCCTGCTCCAACACTCTCGACGGATCTCTGACGTTCCTGGCGTGGCTGGCTTCATTGCCTAGCCAAGACGCCCTTCATTGCACCGTTAACGGCCCAGCCTCAGGTGCCCCGAACCCAACGGAACGTCCCAATCGACACCTGGCCCCAGGTGCCAGCGTCAGTAGCTCCGCCCACAACCAAAGAACCCTGATCAGAAAACGATCAACCTCGCCCAGCTGTACCCGACCTCCTTGGGACCGACCCCTGGGACAAAACCACGGCTGAGTAGACAAATGCCCGGGGCCAATGCTCCGGGCTTTGTTGTGGGCAAGAGGTGATGCCGCGGATGTGCCAGGCCAGACCGCTCAGGCTGTCGTCGGTGAGGTTGGGGATCAGGCGCAAGCGGGCATGCACGGCCAGCGCGGCCGTGCTGGCCAACAGCAGCAGCTTCACGCCCACCAGCATCCCGATCGGGTTGGCGGGGCCGAACAGCCCCTGGAAGCCAGGCAAATAGATCCAGCCCATCCACAGCCCGGTGAGCACCTGGATGGCCAGGGCCGTGAGTCCAAGCGGCTCAAAGACTTCCGCAAAGGCGCGGATCTGGGCCGCGCTCTGCGCCCGCAGCGGGACCACAGACACGGCAGCGACCGGGCAGCTGCTTCCACGATGGGGGCAACGTGCCGAGGCTGACCATGAAGGTGATCGTGGATCTGTGCGTGGTGCCGATTGGGGTGGGTGTGCACCTGGCCCCATACATCGCCGCCTGCGAAAAGGTGCTCACAGAAGCCGGCCTCAAGATTCAGCTCCATCCCAACGGCACTGCCATCGAAGGCGAGTGGGAGCCGGTGTTCAGGGCGATCGAGGCCTGCCACCAGGCGGTGCATGCCATGGGCTGCCCCCGGGTTTACACCACCGTCAAGATCAATACCCGCACCGACAAGGACCGGAGCCTGGAAGACAAGGTGGCCAGCGTTCAGGCCCTGGTGTAAGCGCGGGGTCGCCCTGATCTGGCGACATTGAAACGTGAGCCACCCGATCGCCTCCCCATGGTCAATCCCCTGGGCCCAAGGGCTGAGGCGGGTTCCACTGCGGCCGGCAGACCTGCCAGCCGGCCAGGCGTTTCTGACGCCAGAGCTTGATCGCCTGCTCACGGGTGAGCTCCCGACGCTTCTTGAGCAGCGGCGGCTCACCGCCTGCCATCAGTTCCCCCAGCGTCACTTCCAACGCCTGGCTCCAACGGCTGTAGCGGACTGGCCGGAAGTGCAGCACCTGGCTGCCGTCGCTGATCCAGCCCTCGCTGGGCGAGAGCGGCGGTCGGTTTCTGTCACCAACATGCATGGACCGCTCAGGCCACCTCCGGTGCCCAGCCGTTCTGCCGGACCATGTCGTCGGTCCAGCCCTGGCAGCGGCTGACCAGGTGCTCGCCGTGGGCAATCAGGCCCTGGTGCAGCTGACAGGTGAGCACGGGGATGCAGTTCACCCCGGCGTGGTGCCGGAACCAGTGGCTGGTCATGCAGACCTTGCGGCTGCGGGTTTTCACCAGCACCTCGCTGTCGAGATAGGGCCACTCCTCAACGGGACGATCAAGCCGCGCGGCCATGGCCGCAGGCCGGGGCAACGGGACACCCATGAACCTCTGCAGATGCGTACACCTGTACTAGCACGGTTGGCTGGGATTGGCTGTCGCCCTGCGGGGCCCTCGATACGGTGCGTACAGCGGGGAAGGGGTCGATGCTGCGCGAGTTGATCTTGGCCATCGGCATCGGGCTGATCATCGGCCTGTCGCTGCTGCGCTGGTTGCTTCAGCGCTGAGGCTGGATCTGGCCAGGTTCGAGCCAGCTGGAAAACGGGGCCTTGGGCCGGGCGCGCCGCTGGTGCATCGACAAGCAGAATCTGCTGCTTCAGGACGAACGGGGCCGCACCCTGCTGCTGTTCACGGCTAAGCCCTGAGCCGCTCGCACCTGAGTGCGCCCATGGCAATAGCGGCCAGAGCATCGCTGCCTGGCTGCCATGGAGTCTGTTGATGGCGCCCTCGACCTCGATCTGCTGACGGGCAGCGTCGATCAGCTCGGCCTGATCAGCCACACCGCCAATGGCGCGGCCACCCATGCGCTGATCATGTCGCCCAAGGCCTGCAGCTCGACGCGCGCAGCAGCCTTGCTGGTTCCAGGTTCTGCACTGCGGCAACGCCAGTCGGTACAGCTGCTCGCCGTTCTCAGCCATTGGGGTGATCACCAGCACGGTCTTGACCTGCCAGGCGATTCCGAATGGTCACGAGGGAGCAATTGCCCATATTGCGGTTTTTTTGTACGCCGCGCAAACGCAGCAGAACTGCTGCGGAATGCTGCGAACTGCTGCACAATGCTGCACAACCGCGATTCGCTCCTGCGGTTACCAACCATGAGCTTCGACATCTCAGCCAATTCCGGGTGCAACGAACCCGATGATCGTTATCGCCTCAAGCCCGAGCAGCTCCCCATGCGCCTAGAGCTTGAGATGGATCCCCAACTCCTGAACGTGTTGAAGGAGATGAGCCAGCGATCTGGTCGATGCCTCGACGAAATCGTCCTGGAATTGCTCTCCAAGGCCGCTTTACACCCCCCCGAGGAGCTGTGAGTGGGCCAGGTGGCCGCAGAGAGTGGTGAGAGGCACTGCCGTTATGGCGGTGGATTGGGCGGCGTGACGCGCTGATCGTCGAGCCATCGCGCATGTGGTGTTGCAGGCCCCCGGCCCAGGAGACGCCATGCCTCAGACATCGATCAGCTCACCTGCAGCAGGTGGCGGCTGCTGAACAACGGACCCGTGCAATGCACCGGCAGCAATGCGGACCTGCCGGCTTCGTACCAGGCGTCCAGCAGCACGGCACTCGATTCCGGGCAGAGCTGGCCGGCCAGGAGCCAGAGCTCGTTGTGCAGAACCTCCGTCTGATCCGGTGTGCCCACGTACCAAGGCGCCTCGGGATCCTGCGAAAGCTCCTCATGGAGCAGCAGCAGGGCCACCAACACGCAATCAGCCAGATCTGGCGTCATGGCAAGGCAAGGAACTTCATCCACGCACGGCCAGGGCCCCAGAAGCAAGGAACGCGGTGAAGGGGGTTGCTCCACGGCACCTGCAGTCAGGGCATGACCGCCTCCTAAGGTGCGACGTCCTTGCCGGTGCAGCAGCGGCACGGCTGCCTGATCCGCTCAGCTGAGCGAGCGACCGAGCAGCAGATCCCGGGCGCCATTCACCAGCTGCATTGTGTCGTGCGCGCCGCCGCGGTCGGGATGGTGCTCGCCGGCGCAGCGCTTCCAGGCCTGATTCACCTGCGCCTCGCTGAGCCGGCCGGAGAGGGGCAGGTGCAGCCGCTGGCGAGCCACGATCGCATCGAGGTCGGGGTGCTTGCCCAGTGGCCCCCAGTCGGCCTTGCTCAGTGCGGGGGCGCGTTTGCTGCCCGCCTTGCGCTTCCGGCCCCTGGCGGCAGCGCCGCTGCCGAAACCCCTGGCCCCTGCAGCATCCGCGCCCTCCACCTGCAGCCTGGCTGCGCCTCGGGTGGTGGCGAGCAGGACAGCCGGCCGATCAAGAGTCGTTGGGGGCATGGCGCATCTCGATTCCCTACAGCTTGCTGCAGCGGCGTTCCCGCCCCTTGGCCCCCGTGGGGAAAAAGCTGGGGCGCGCGACGAGCACGCGCCCGGCGTCGCCGGTCTTGTTCAGCAGGTGGCCCTGGGGAAGGCGCTGCCTGCCTCGGCAACACTCCACATCTATCCCGCCCCACCAGCTTCCAACCGTCCCCGTATGGGGACATTCCAGCTGAACGGGAGGGAGCGTGTGGTGCCGGGATCGATAGACCACAGACAGCTGGAGCGCGTTGATGACGGAGTTTGTGGAGCAGTTCATTCCCTTCCGTGGCTTCCGCACCTGGACGGGGGTGGCCGGCTCGATCGCCGACTCCCGGGGGTTGCCGTTGCTCTGCCTGCATGGCGGACCCGGGGTGCCCCATGACCTGCTCACCCCGATCACGCGGCTGGCGGAGCAGGGCCGGGCAGTGATCGTGTACGACCAGCTGGGCTGTGGCCGCTCCGACCACCCCCACGACCCCTCGCTCTGGAGCGTGGAGCTGTTCGTGGAGGAGGTGGCGGCGGTGCGTGAGGCGCTGGGGCTGGAGCGCATCCACCTGCTCGGCCAGTCGTGGGGCGGGATGCTGGCCCTGGAAACGGTTCTGCGCGGCGCCAGCGGCATCGAAGCCCTGGTGCTGGCGGATGCACCGGTGAGCGTTCCGCAGTGGATCAGCGAGGCCCGTCGCCTCCGCTCCCTGCTGCCAGCCCCCATCCAGGAGGTGCTCAACCGCCACGAGCAGGCCGGCACCACCGACAGCCCGGACTACGAACAGGCGTTGGTGACCTACTACCGCCGCCATGTCTGCCGCCAGGATCCCTGGCCCCGGGAGATGCTGATGGCCTTTGAGGCGCTCCAGCAGGACCCGGAGGTGTACGAAACCCTCTGGGGCCCGAATGAATTCAGCTGCACCGGCGCCCTGCAGCACTGGAGCGTGCTGGATCGGCTGGGGGAGATCACCACGCCCACCCTGGTGCTCGGCGGCCGCTTTGATGAGGCCACCCCCACCATCACAGAAGCCACCCATCGGGGAATCGCCGGCTCGGAGTGGGTGATCTTTGAGCACAGCGCCCACCTCCCCCACCTGGAGGAGCCCGAGCGCTACCTGCGGGTGCTGCAGAACTTCCTCTGCCGCCACGACCCGGGCCCTGCCGCCTGCATGACCAGCCGCCGCTCGATCAGTGGGCGCATGGGCGATCCGCTTCCGGCGCCTCCGGACAGATCAGATCGGCCGCCCGGCGGGCATCGCTGAGCACCTCCAGCAGCACCCGCGGCGACTCCTTGAGCAGGGCGATCCAGTGATCCAGGTAGGCAGCGTGATTGGCCATGGCACTGCCGATCTCCAGGCGATCGCCCAGCAGCACGGCCCCCAGCTCCGCCACCAGCTCTTCGCGGGCATAGGCCCGGCCGCCGTCGCCATCGGCCCCCATGCCCCCGGAGAGGTCGCGGGCCAGCCTGGAGCTGTGCCCCGACGCGTGAATCGCTTCATGGGCCCAGGTGGCATAGAGGGCCGCCGCTGAATGGAAAGCGGCACGCTCCGGCAGGTGAATGCGATCCACCGCTGGCAGGTAGCAGGCCTGATCGCCACCGAAACGCACCGCAACCGGCCAGCTGCTGAGCACCGCTTCCGCCGCCGCTAGCCGCTCAGGCTCGGGCCGCTGCACGGCGGCTGCCGCCTGCCGGCGCTTCTGGATCAGCCCCTGGAGGGCCTCGCCCTCCAGATCGGCGGCATTGAACAGGGGCACGGGGCGATAGCTCACCCAGCTGCGCCCGCTGCTGGCTGGAGCGCCCGCGGAACCGGGCTCCTTGCCAGCATCGGTGCCAGCCGCCTCCATGCCAGCCGTCTCCATGCCAGCCGCCTCAATCCTGCCACCCTCCGCCAGGCGACCTTCTCCCCGGTGATGCACCTGGGGACGCAGCACATGCACCGCTTTGCTGCCCTTGCGGGGCACGATCCCGAGCGCCCTGGCTTCGGCAAAGCCGCACCAGTAGGGCAGAACGGAGCCCCGCAACTGCATGCCCAGGGTGAGCAGCACCGGATTGACACCGCGGTAGCGCCGACCGGACAGGAGATTGCGGTGATGGCCGCCAGCAGCGGCATCCCACTCCCGCCGCCAGGCGCTGGTGCCCGCCTCGAGCTGGGTGATCAGAGCAGCCACCAGCTTGTCGTCGGGCGAAAGCCTGGCGGCGGCAGCCCCCTTGGCTGATCGCCGGGATGCTGGCCGGGAAGGGGAAGGGGAAGAAGCGGAGGGGGAGGACGCAACAGCCATTGATGCACAAGCGCAGAACCGCAAGCGCCGGCGCAGCCAGGGAGAAGAGCCAGCCACAGCGCTTACTCCAGCCAGTGCCCCCGGCGTCTCACCCCCCCTGCGCTGTGGGCTTGACCGCCCGGGCTCAGCGCTCCAGCAGCTGCCAGAAGCTCCAGGTGCGGCCGAAGGCTTCCCGCAACCGACCGCTGAAACTGGCGTGGCTCTCCTGCCCCTGCCAGTCATCGATCTCGGCCGCCAGCCGCTCGCAGGTCTGGAGATGCTCCGCCGCGTAGCGATAGCGCTTGGAGCGGCCATGGGAGAGGGCAAACACCACCATGGCCCGCAGCAGGATGGTGGCCGCCAGAGGATGGCTGCCGCTGAGGCGCTCAGCCGCCGGGGCCAGCACAGCAAAGGCTTCGCCATCCCACATCCGGCCGTGGTGGATCACGTAACGCGCCGCCCGGCTCAGGGCGGGCCACCGCACCAGAAACTCCAGGGCCAGGTGCGGCTGGGGATGGGCTTCGGCGATCTGGAAGGCACGCTCCTCGGCCTCCACGTCGGCGAAGTCGTCGAGCCGCTGCAGGTAGGCCCGCAGGTGGGGGATCGAGAGGTTGCGGCAGAAGAGGGTCCAGCGCTGCTGCTGGGCGTCCTCCTGGCGTTCGAGGTGCTCCAGCACGGCGATGCGGGCATCGCCCCACTCGAGCGTGAGCCAGTCGGTCAGCTGGGCGGCGGCCCCATCGAGGATGGCCAGGGCCTGCTCGGCCCGATCGGCCCTCAGCAGGTGCAGCGCCACATCGGCGGCCACGCCGGGGCGACGGAGCTGCTGGGCATCGAACTGGGCCAGGTAGGCGTCCACGTCGCCCCGGGCCTCGGCGATCTGGCGCAGGGCAGCGGGCGCGTCCGGCCCGCCCTGCTCCTCAAGCCAGCGCTGCAGCAGCTCCAGCCCCTCAGCTCCAAGGGCAGGGGCCACGGCTGGGATCAGCGCATCGAACTGGCCATGGCCATTGGCGCCGAGCAGCTCGATCACCTGCTCGGCCAGGGCATCGGGCTTGAGGCAGGCGGCTGTGGCCAGCGGTTCCAGATCGGCCAGGGCCCGCTCAAACACGCCGATCACCGCTCCTGTGGTGTCGGAACTGCGCTCCAGCACCCCATCGGCGAGCTCCAGAAACCGCACCAGCAGCGGGAAGGCCTGTACCGGATCATCCGCCGCGATCGCTCCGGTGATCGCCTGACGCTGGGCCTCCAGGTCGGCCAGCAACGCCTTGCGCCTGCGCGAATCCACGAAGGTGGTGGCCCGGCCGATCGCAGCCAGGCGCTTGCGCACCTCCTGGGCCGCCCCATCGGCGCCATCGGCGGCGGCCAGGGCCAGGCGCAGCCGGCGCTGGATCACGGCGCTGCCGCCGCTCACCTCCATCAGCAGCTCGGCCAGCACTGGAGCGCCGAGCGCAGCCAGATTCCTGGCATTCAGGGTGCGCTTGCTCGCCATCACCTCCGATCCTCCACCAGCTGGCCAAGCGCCGAGTGCTGCATACCCTGCGGGCAGAGGTATCCAACCCATGAAGCGCCTGATCCTTGCCCTGGCGCTGCTGCTGCCCGCCTCGCCCGCAGCGGCGCAACCGGTCATGGGGATCCAGTGCCCGGGGGAGACCACCGTGGAGATGCGCTACTGCGCCGGCCTGTTGTGGGAAGACTCCAGCGGCCGTCTGCAGCGCAAGCTCCCTGCTTCGCTGTATCGGCGCTGGCAGGAGACCACCCGCGAGGTCTGCGCCCACGCCTACGCCCCCTTCAGGGAGGGCACCATCCACCCGCAGCTGGTGGTGGGCTGCGACGACCACCTCAACCGGGCCCTGCTGAAGGAATTCGAGCCGATCAACAACCAGGGCGATCCCGAACGGATGCCGTGAGCGCCCTCACTCCCCCAGCGCCTGGGCCACAGCCCGCTGGAACACCGCTTCCTCCGGGGTGATGCCCGTCCAGCGCTGGAAGATCTGCATCGCCAGCTGCACCAGCATCTCCACCCCATCCACCACCGGGCAGCCGCGCTCGCGGGCCGTGGCCAGAAAGGGCGTGATCCGCGGGTTGGTGATCACATCCACCACCGTGCAGGTGGGATCCACCGTGGCCCACTGCAGCGGCACCGGCTCCAGTTCCGGTGCACAGCCCAGGTGGGTGGCATTCATCAGCAGCGTGGTGCCAGCCGGCACCGCCACCTCCCCCTGCCACGGCTGCCACACCGCCGGCACGCCGCTGGCGCGCGTCACGGTGGCGGCCACCTCTTCGCCCTGCTCCTGCCGCCGCGTCACCAGGGTGAGGTGGGCTGCACCGGCCCAGGCGATCTCTACCGCCATCGCCCGGCCGGCGCCGCCGGCTCCCAACATCACCACCCGCTGCTCCTTCAGCGGGGTGATCTTCTCGATCGCCTTCACCACCCCCTTGCCGTCGTTGTTGTGGCCGATCAGTCGGCCCTGCTCGATCGTCATGTAGTTGGCGGCGCCGATCGCCTTCACGTCGTCGTCCACCTCATCCAGCAAGGGGATCACGGCCACCTTCCAGGGCACGGTGACGCACATGCCCGCGTAGCCCAGCGGCACCAGCGCCTTCACCGCCAGGGCCAGGTCGGCCTCCGTAGCGATGTCGTTCTTCCAGAACTGCCACGGCAGCCCGTAGTGGGCAAACACCGCGTCGAACATCCGATCGATCGGGTTCTCGGCCACCGGATGGCCGAGCATGCCGGTCATCTGCTTCTGGGGAGGGATCACAAGAGCACGGCCAGAGATCCCAGCCTGGCAATAGCCGTGGGATCCGACCACCAGCCACCGGCACGCCAACGGCGATTGATAGCGAAACCTGTACACGGCGGAGAACCGCACTGTCCAGCCCCGTTACACGGCGTTACAGTTGGCGCAACAATCCGTTACGACCATGGCTGACTCCACTTCCCGCTTTGGATTCGTCGCCTTCGCCGAAACCTGGAACGGCCGTCTGGCGATGCTCGGCTTCGTGATCGGCCTGGCCACCGAGCTGCTCACCGGCCAGGGCATCCTCCAGCAGATCGGCCTGGGCTGAGCTTGTTGCGCAGCCGCTCCACACACCTTCGCCACCACCCTCGATGACCAATTCCTCTGCCAACGACAAGTGGTTCCAGGACCGCGCCGCCCAGCAGATCCACATGGATCAGCTCAAGCGCGCTGAGCTCTTCAACGGCCGTGCCGCCATGCTCGGCATCGTGATCGGCATCCTCACTGAGGCGATCACCGGCTCCGGCATCGCCCACCAGATCGGCCTCGGCGCCCTGGTTGATGGCTATGCCGCCTGCCGCACCCAGTTTCTGCCCTTCTGCTTCTGAGGCTCAGGGCCCCAGGGCCTTGCCAGCTATCCGCCCCCGGCCCAGCCGGGGGTTTTCTTGTGAGCGCTGTTCTTCTCCCCACCACCCCCATGACCGGTAATCTCCAGGCCATCGGCTTCCTGTTCACTTGGGTGCTGGGCTGGGGAATCGGCGGCTCGCTGATCGATGCGGGGCTGATCAACGCCGGGGTGTATTCCCTGGAGAGCGGCCAGCTCGGCACCGCTGCCACCTTCACGCTCTGGACCCTTCTCTGGGGCGGTGGGGGCGTGTGGCTCTACCAGCGCCTGACCCAGCCCCAGCAGCCCGGGGCCTGAGTCAGGCCGCGCCGGCACCAGCGGGGCCGCCCTGCCCAGGCGGATCGAGCCGCCTGGGAATCCTGGCCGTGTCGACCAGCAGGTTGTGCAGCAGCTCACCGCTGCAGATCAGCAGGTGGGCCATCCAGGTGCCGGTGAGCCTGGGTTCCGCCACCGCATCGCCGCGGCAGCGGGCAATGGCCCGCTCTATTTCAGCCAGCTCAAGAACGATATGGAGCACCATCGCCTCTGTGCTCTCACGTGACCTGCTCTCACGTGGCGTTGGGCGGGGAGACATCGGCATCCACCTCACTCTGGCGCCCGTTCAACCCGATCGGCAGCACCTTCATGGGGAACGCACGGGGATGCTGAGCAGCTGGCAGTGCTGCGGCGGTGCCCCTACAACCCCGCTCCCGTAAGCGCTTCGCTCTGCTGCCACAGTTGCTGGCGCTGAGTGGCAGCGAGGGCGGCCGGCGCGATGCGCACCTCCGTGGGCCAGCCGCGCAGGCCGCCCAGTTGATTGGGCCCGTAGTGGCCACCAGGCCTGGCCTCAGGAGCGGTGGCGGCAAACAGCTGGGGCAGCGCCCCCATGGCGGCGCTCTGAAACAGAGGTCCCATCAGCCGATAGGCCAGGGGTTCCAGCCACGAGCCATTGGCGGCGATCGAGGCCGGCTGCAGATTGGTGCGGGCCACACCGGGATGGGCCGCCAGCGACAGCACGCCGGTGCCCCGATCACGCAGCCGCTCCTGCAGCTCGAGGGCAAACATCACGTTGGCCAGCTTGCTCTGCCCATAGGCAGCCCAGCGGTCGTAGCGGCGCTCGCCCTGCAGATCATCAAAGGCGATGCGCCCGAAATACTGGGCACCTGAGGTCACAGTGACCACCCGGCTGTCCGGTCGGCCTGCCAGCAGCGGCAACAGCGCCAGCGTGAGCGCGAAGTGGCCCAGGTGGTTCACACCCAGCTGCATCTCAAAGCCGTCGCCGGTGAGCAGCCTCGGCAGGGCCATGAGCCCGGCGTTGTTGATCAGCAGGTCGAGCCGGCCATAGCGATCAGCCAACCCTGCAGCGGCGCCGCGCACGCTGGCCAGGCTGGCCAGATCCAGCTCCAGCAGATCGATTGCCCCACCGCCGTCGGCGGCCGCTGTCAGCAACTCGGCGCGAGCCTGTTCGGCCCGGCGCCGGTTGCGGCAGGCCAGCACCACCGTGGCGCCCCTGGCGAGCAGGGCCCGGGCCGTTTCCAGGCCAAGGCCGCTGTTGGCACCGGTGATCAATGCCAACCGGCCGGTCTGATCGGGGATGTCGGCGGCGGTCCAGGGCATGGCGAAAGCCTATGGAGGCAGCGTTCCCGGCTGTGGGCCCCTGCCAGAGGTCGGGCACCGATCAGTCCTGGCTGGGCGATCGCAGCGCCTCAAGCCTGGCAGACAGCACCTCATGGCCCACGCCCTCGCCGTGGGCACGGATCAGCGGTTGCAGGCCGATCGACTGGCGATCGGGGTGAAGCCTGGCGGTGGGCACCACCCAGAACAGCCACTGGCTCAGGTTGAGCGGGTCTGCCAGCAGGGGGTTCTGCTCCATCAGCAGGCAGAAGACAAACGCGCTGGCCGTGCGCGACTCGATCGCAAAGCTGATCGCACCGGGGTGCTCCTGTCCACGGGAGATCACATAGGCGGCCGACCGCACCGCCAGGCTCAGCGCTCCTGCCCGCAGCTGCACCAGCTCCTCCCGCCGATGCAGACCGGGGTCGAGGCCCAGGGCGCGATGCACGAGCCACTCGGCATAGGCAGCGCGGATGCCCGGTGCCAGCAGATCGCCTGCACTCCAGCGCAGGAAGGCATCAACGTCCGTCATGGGGTTGGGGGGGTGCTGGGTGGGGGTTGCTGGCCTACGAGCTGGCACCAGCTTGCCGGCCACCGTCAGCAGGCCCTGGTGAGTAGGCATCAGGAGTAGATCCAGGCAGCCGGCCCGTGCACTCCCACCCCTCTGGCACCGGCACCGGAACGGCCAGCGCCCGGCGCTGGTCTGAGGCGGCGGGCCAGCGCAGCCAGGCCCTCGACCTGGAGGCCGGCGTGTTCACCTGGGCGGATCCGGCGCGCATCGCCCGGTCGCTGCAACGCTCAGCTGAAGCCAGCTCGCGCCGGCGGCGGCCTCCCTTCGCCAGCGCCATGGCGATGCTCTGCTTCTACATCAACCGGGCAGGAAGCCAGCTCAGCCCGGAGCGACGGGCCGTGCTGCAGCAGGCCAAGGCCGAACTGCGCAAGCTCTATGGGCGCAGCTGAGCGGCGGGCACGCGCTGGCGTGCATCAGCGCAGGAGTTGCGTGAGGCTGAGGCGGATTCAGCGCGGTGATCCGGCCAGGGGCGATTCAGCCAGGTGCGATTCAGCCAGGTCAGTGGAAACCTGATCACCCTGCAGCTGGCGATCGGCAGGATCCCGTCCGAGCTCCCGCTCCAGCATGGCAATGCGCATCTCCCGCAGGCAGAACTTGCAGCCACCGGTGGTCTGGAGGTGCTTTTCAGGGGTGATGGAAATCTCCTTCACCGGATGAATCGAGCAGCGGATCTTGATCGGGGTCTTGAAGCTCTTGTAAACGATCGCGCTGTAGTCGTATTTCTCCCCGAAACGGGAACGCGCCCGCTGCAGAAACAGCTCCCGGCTGATCGGATTGCCCATGACGGCGCTGCCCAGTGCACGGCTGCAGGACAGATAGCTTAGGCAGGGTGGCAAAACGGCGCAACAACCCCGAAACGGCCCCCAGAGACAGGCAGCCGATTAGCTGCGGCGTTGCGGCATCACCGGGGTGGACCGGGCCGGCGCGGGGGCAAAGGCCCGCACGAATCGCACGAAACCCGCCACCACCAGCACCAGCGCCAGCAGGGCCAGTGCCACCAGCAGCACCAGCCCGAACAACTGCACCAGGCCCACCACCACCTGCTGCACACCGCCGATCAGGTTGGCCAGGGCCTTGCTGAGCAGCAACACCGTGTCGAAGCGCTCGGGCAGCTGCAACAGACCCACCAGCAGGCCTGCCCCCAGGGCCGCCATGGCCAGGGCTGCCAACAGCTGTTTCCAGCGTGGTGGTCGACGACGGCGACGGAACACATGCCGCCGATCAGCCCTGGTGGCGGTGGGCAGCTGGAGGGAGCGACGCGGCCCGGGCCCGCTCATCGCTCCAACTCAAAGCCGACACCCCGCATCCAGCGCTCAAACTCCAACATCACCAGTTCGTTGGGGCAGTCGATCAGCTCCAGATCGCCCACGGCGCAGTCGCCCTGGCCGCCGTGATGGAGCGACAGATGAAAACCCTCACCACTCAGGCCGCAGACCTCCGGATCACTGCGCACCACCACCCCAAGGGAGGCGCCCAGACGGGCCACCCGGATGCGCAGGTCCGACCAGGTCATCGTTGTCATCGCTTCAGTGTGTCGGGTTGGCTGCGGGCGTCAACCGCCGGAGCGGGAGTTTTGGGCTTGGGCTCCGGCACCATCCAGGCAAGCGCACCCACCACCAGAAGTGTCAGCACGCCGCCCACCGGACCGGCCAGGCGCTGGGCCAGGGGCTGACGCTCCAGCACCTCCCTTGGGCGCAGGGGCCTGGGGGCGGGCACGTCCCAGCTCAGCTGCACGCGCGGATCCAGCCGGGCCTGGTCCAGCACCCGCACCAGATCAGCCAGTTCCGCGTCGTCGAGGTGCAGGCTGAGGGGCTCGGTATCGGGCTGGCTGCTGCGCAGCAGCAGGGTGTGGCCGCTGCTCTCTGCGGGAGCGATCTCCACCGGAGAAGGGGCCTGACCCACGGGCCGCGCCACCCCGCTGATCAGCAGACGGGCATAGGGCAACACCACCTGCATGAGAGCCAGAAGGTGCTCACGCCGGCCCTCCAGCTCCGGGCGGCCGGGCCAAGACAGGCTCCAGCCACTGATGATGCCGATGCTGGCGCTGTCATGGCCTGCGGACACATCGGGAAGGCCCTCGAGCTGCAGACGGCAGCTGAGTTGGTCGTAGCGGAAGGTCTGCTTCACGGGCTCAGGCCGCACACATTGGATCAGGCGGCTCGCTCAGGCTGCCGCATCGAGCAGGCTGGCCCGCAGCCGATCGAAGCCCCCAGGCCCAGCCCCAAGGGCCAGGGCCCGCACAAGCTGACGGCGCTGCGGGGCACCCTGCTCGGGATCCAGCAGACGCTGCACCCCGCTGCGGCGGGCATTCATGCGCTCGCGAACCAGCTCCTCCAGGCGACCCTGAAACAGGGCCCATCGCTGGGCCAGGAGCTCAGGGCTGTCGCCGCCGTTAAGCAGCGCCCGCAGCATCGGGTAGAGGCGATCGGCCAGGGCGCACAGCAGGCTGATCAGGGCATCGGTTTCAGCCGGCTGCAGGGCACCGCGGCGGGTGGTGCGGCGCAGGGGGTTGTGGCAACGCCGTTTCCACAGCTCCACCCGGTTGGGGAAGAGGTGGGTGAGCCCCATCTGCTCGCACATCCACACCATCGCCTCGCCGCCGTTGAGGTCGAGCGCCTCGGCCGTGAGCAGCAGCAGGTCGAGGCGCTCCAGGCCGCGGCGGGGCAATCTGGGCACACTGGAGGGTTCAGCCATGGCTGCGATGATGCCAGTAACCGCCCCCCATCGCCACGCCATGCCTGCCGATCTGCGTGCCCTGGTGCGGGATGTGCCCGATTTCCCGAAGCCCGGCATCCTGTTTCGCGACCTCACACCGCTGATGCGCGATCCAGCCGGCTGGCAGGAGGTGGTGCGCCAGCTGGCAGCCGTGTGTGAACGGCTGCAGCCCGATCTGATCGTGGGCATCGAGTCGCGCGGCTTCATCGTGGGCACCGCCCTGGCCACGGCCGTGCAGCTGGGCTTCGTTCCGGTGCGCAAGCCCGGCAAGCTTCCCGGCACGGTGACCGGGGTGGATTACGCCCTGGAATACGGCACCGACCGGCTGGAGATCCACAGCGAGGCCCTGGCCGGCGGCGAAAAGGTGCTGATCGTCGACGACCTGCTGGCCACCGGGGGCACGGCCGCCGCCTGCGCCGAGCTGGTGGAACGGGCTGGTGGCTCGCTGTGCGGTTTCAGCTTCGTGGCCGAGCTGGCCGCCCTCGAAGGACGTCGTCGCCTGCCCGATTCACTGCCTGTGGAGTCGCTGATCATCTACCCCTGATCGCAGGGGTTCATCTCCCGCCCCCCTACTCAGAGGTTGGCGTCCTGCCAGCTGAGCAGCTCCTCCAGTTGCTCCAGGCTGATCAGCCCGTAGCGCCAGAGCACCACACCGAGCGGGGCCTGCTCCAGGGCTGCCTGCTTGAGGCCCAGCTCCAGGGCCCGCTCGCTCAGCCCCACCTGGTGGCGCAGGTGACGCAGCAAGGCCGCCGGCGGTGGCGGCTGGGGCACCGTGGACCTCACCATGGCAACACCAGCCCGTCGGTCATCGCCGCCAGACTGAGCCTGCGCAGCAGATCGGCGCGGGCCAGCAGCGCCAGGGCCAGCTGCCGCAGCGGCAGCAACAGGGCGGCCCGGTTGGAGAACACCTTCACCAACAGATCGGTGGCGGCCAGGGTGAGCAGCAGATCGGGCCAGCGGCGCCGGCCATAGGCAGCCGGCAACTGCGGGAGCGGCAGCTCACCGGTGGCCACCCGCCGGGCCTGGCGATGCAATTCAGCCACGTCGCGCCAGCAAAGGTTGAGGCCCTGGCCACCCACAGGATGGCAGCGGTGGGCCGTCTCGCCCACCAGCACCAGCCGGCGGCCGCGGCTGCAGCGCTGCAGCCGCGGCGCCAGCAGCAGCTCCACCGGAAAGGCCCGCGGTGTGTCGAGCAGCCGATCCACTTGCAGCTGTTCAGGCAGGGCGGCGGCCAGGGCATCGAGGAAAGCTCCGTCATCCAGTGCCTCCAGCTGGCGGCAGCGGCTGGCGGGGGCACTCCACACCAGCTGGAAGCGGCGCCCTCCCAGGGGCAGCACGGCAAACGGCCCCTCAGGGCGGAACAGTTCCCAGGCCTGGTCGGCGGCGCTGCCCCGCAGCTCCACCTGCACCGTGAGGCAGCTCTGGCGGTAGGGCCGCCGCCACACGCCGATACTGGCGGCAGCCCGCACACCAGACTCACAGCCATCGGCCGCCACCTCCAGCCCCACAGAGATTCCAGGAGGCTGGGCTGGGCAACCCAGCTCCAGCTGAATCGCGGGGTGGTGGGCCAGGGCCTCGAGCAGCACCCCCATCAGCGGCCCGTGCTGGCCGATCCAGCCAAGGGCGGCGCCGGGACGACGGCCCCTGGTGGGGCCCAGGTCGACCAACTCGAAGGGCACGGCAGCGCCGGCCCCGAGATCACGCAGCTCCAGCTGGCGAAAGGGCGCCATCTGCGGCTCCAGCCGCTCCCACAGGCCCAGGACCGCCAGCAGCCGCTGGCTGGAGTGGTTGAAGGCGTAGGCCCGGCTGCGCCGCCGCAGCTGCTCACCGCTGAGCGGGTCGCGCACGCGAACCTGCCAACCGGCATCGGCCAGGGCCAGGGCGGCCAGGGCACCGGTGGGTCCGGCGCCGTGCACTAGGGCCGTGAGCGGCTGGGCCATGGGCAGGCAGGGCACAAAAAAGCCGCAGCCAGTGTGCTGCGGCAGGAATCAAAACGAAGGCCGGAAGCGGCGCTCAGGCTCAGCCGATGCCGAGCAGGCCGCGGGTGAAGGCCTCGCCGCCCAGGGCGAATTCGGTAGCAAGCAGGGCGATGAAGCCGAGCATGGCCATGCGGCCGTTGAGCTTCTCGGCGCGCTCGTGGAAGCCCCAGCCGCTCTCCACGTCCACCACCTCCATGCGGGGCTCGGTGGCGAAGGCATTGAGGCGACCGCCGTCTTCGGTGGTCACGGTGGCGCCGCGGATGACGGCGGGGGCTGCGGGATTGGACTGGGCCATGGATGTCCGTAACGAGGTGTTACGCAAATTGTAACGCAATATTGCGAGGCTTAACGCAGACGCCGCAGGCAGAGCTCCTCGAAGGCGGGCCTCAGCAGATAGGGATAGTCGCCCACCCACAGCTTCAGCTGCGGCAGCCAGGCATCGCTGAGGGCGCCGATGCGGGAGAAGTCCTTGCGCTCGCTCAGCACCAGGCAGCGCACCACCACGCCAGGGCGGATCAGCTGGTGCTTCTTGTCCATCGGAAACCGCAGCCGACCCAGATAGCCCTCCTCGTCTTCCAGCTCGAGCGTGAGCCAGGTGCGGCGGTTTTCCACCAGCTCCAGCCGGCCGCTGTTGTCGGCCTGCTCACGCCGCTCCTCCACCACCTCCTGGGTGAACAGATCGGCCACCTGGCCCTCGAAAATCGCCGCGGCCGGGTAGCGGCGCAGGGCCGCATTGCGGCGGCCCGCCTCCACGATCGGCCCCCACAGCATGTACAGCAGAAACGCCACCCCCGCCACCAGCAGCACCGGCGCGAACTGACTGCGGAAGGCCAGGGTCTGGCTGATCAGCAGGGTGAGCACCCCGCCGATCACCGAGATCAGCAGCCGCTGCAGCAGCTTGCGCGGATTGCCGCTGCAGGCGTTGAACTGGGGCCCGGTGGCCACCGCCGGAATCAGGCGTTCCAGCTCGCCGGCCTTGAGCGGAATCAGCATGGGTGAACCGGCCTGAACAGGCGTTCTGCCGAGAGGATACGTAGGGGCTCCCAGCCCAGGTGCCTGGGCGGAAGGGCGAACCCACGGGAGAATCCGGAGCGCATGGCGCGGATCGGAGAGGTGCGGACCCAGAGCGAAGCGGGCTGCGGCCCAGGCCATGGACCGGATGGATGCCGGGGCGTTTGGTGAGGCAATGGGCAAAGGAATGGGCAAACCCAAACGCCATGCCATGGGCAGTGGGGCCGTTGGCGGTGCCGCTGGCGCTGGCTTTGGCGCTGACCCTGCATCTGCCCCTAGGGCCTGGCCCCGCTCAAGCAGCTGCAGCGGCGGCGCCGGCAGCAGCGGCCACCAAGGCCAACCAGTGCGCCACCCCGCCCGGCGTCGTGCGCCTGGATGGGCGCCCGGTGCTGGAGATCCGCCGCGCGCCGGCGGCCCAGAAGCTCGAGAACTACATCAAGCGTGGCGAGGCGCGGCTGCTGCAGCTCGCCGAAGACCCCACCATCGATCCCGCACGGCTGGTGGTGCGCGATGACCCGCCTTACTCCCTCGTGGGACTGGAGGGCCCCGATGGCAGCCTCGCCCCAGAGATGGGCGTGGATGCCCGCTCGGCCGACTGCTTCGGGCTCACGCGCGAGCAACTCGCTCTGCGTTACCGCGATCAGTTGCGGGCGGCGATCCGCCAATACCGCAGCCGCCACAACCTGGGGGCCTGGCTGAAGGGCACGGCCCTGGCTGCCCTTGTGCTGGGGATCTACCTGCTGGGGCTGCGGGTGCAGAGCAGGATCAACACCGCCCTGCAGCGGCGCCTCGGCCAGCACGAGCAGGTGGTGCTGCAGCGCCTCGGCCGGGTGGGGCTGCGGGGGATGGTGGCGCCCGACCAGGTGCGCAGCGTGCTGCAGGGCCTGCGGCAGGTGATCCACTGGGGGCTGGTGGCGCTGGTCAGCTACCTGCTGATCCCCCTGTTGCTGGGGCTCTTCCCCCCCACCCAGGGCATCGCCGCCGGCCTGCGAGGTCAGCTGAAGGATCTTGTGACGGCCTTCCTGGGCGGGGTGGTGCAGGCGATCCCCAACCTGCTCTCGATCTCTGTGATCGTGGCGATCACGATTCTGGCCATCCGCGCCAGCAACGCCTGGTTTCACGCCCTCGAGCGCGGCCGGGTGCGCCTGCCGGGCTTCTACCAGGAGTGGGCCCTGCCCACGGCCCGGCTGGCGGCGATCCTGCTGACCCTGGCGGGCCTGGCGGCGGCCTTCCCCTACATCCCCGGCTCAGGCAGCAAGGTGTTCCAGGGCGCCGGCCTGCTGGTGGGCGTGCTGGCCGCCCTCGGCTCCAGCGCGATCGCCACCAACATCATCAGCGGTCTGATGCTGATCTACACGCGGGCCTTCCGCGAGGGCGACCGGGTGGAGATCAACGGCGTGGTGGGGGTGGTGCAGGACCGGGCCCTGCTAGTGACCCGCCTGCAGACCCCCCGCAACGAGCTGGTGAGCATCCCCAACGCCACAGTGATCGGTGCCTCGGTGGTGAACTTCAGCTTCTCGCGGCGGGAGATCCAGCAACCGGTGGCCCTGGCCACCACGATCACCATCGGCTACGACGTGCCCTGGCGCCAGGTGCATGCCCTGATGCTCAGTGCCGCCCGCAGCGTGGCGGGGATCACCGATGAGATCGAGCCGTTCGTACTGCAGACCTCGCTGAACGACTTCCACATCAGCTACGAGCTCAACGCCTTCGTGCGCGACCCGGCCACCTACCGCCAGACCCTCTCCGAGGTGCTGGCCGCCCTGCAGGACCAGTTCGCCGCTGCCGGGGTGGAGATCCTCTCCCCCGGGTACCACTCCATCCGCAACGGCAACCGCAGCACCCTGCCGCCCCAGACCTGATCCCGCCGCCTCAGAGCAGCCGCTCCAGGCCGTACACCAGCCCCGGCAGCTGGCGCACCTTGCGCACGCTCAGCAGCACGCCGGGCATGTAGGCCGAGCGATCGATCGTGTCGTGGCGCAGGGTGTAGGTCTCACCGGGGGCGCCGAACATCACTTCCTGGTGGGCCACCAGGCCCGGCAGGCGGATCGAGTGCAACCGCAGGCCGCTCTCGCGCTGACCGCCGCGGCAGCCCGCCAGGGTTTCGTGCTCCTCCACCTGCTGGGGGTTGAAGCTCTTGCCCAGCTCCTCCATCAGTTCGGCAGTCTTGATGCAGGTGCCGCTGGGGGCATCGGCCTTGCGGTTGTGGTGCAGCTCGGTGAGCTCGGCGTAGTCGTAGAAGCGGGCGGCGGCGGCGGCGGCCTGCTGCAGCAGCACCATGCCCACCGAGAAATTGGGGATCACGGCCCCGCCGATGGAAGCCTTCTGGGCAAACTCCGCCAGGTCGGCCAGCTGCTCGGGGCTCAGCCCGGTGGTGCCAATCACCGGGTGCACGCCGTAGGCGATCGCGCCGCGGGTGTGCTCATACACCACCTTGGGATGGGTGAAGTCCACCAGCACGGCCCCCTGGCCCGGTCCGGCGTTGCGCACCGCCTGGCTGGCCTGGCAGAGACAACCCTCGAAGTCGGCGGTGAGCGCCACCTCCAGCTCACCGATCCCGAGCTCCAGGCCCACGTCGGCCCCCTCCTTGCCAGGGGTGTTGTCGATTGCGCCCACCAGCCGGCAGTCGGGAGCAGCGAGCACCGCCTTCACCACCTCGGCGCCCATGCGGCCGAGGGCGCCGGCCACCACAACGGAAATGGCGGGGGGGTTGGTCATGGGCCGGGCACGGGAGGCTCAGAGCCTATGAAGCCAGCTCGCGCGAGGGCTTCAAGCTTCGTAAGCTCAGCCCAATCCAGTGCTCACGCGCATGTTCACGCAGGTCCGTTCCGCCAACCGTCGGGTCAGTCCTGCCGCCTCCCACACCGGTGCGGTGATGAAGGCCGTGTATGTGGTGCTCGAGCCCCAGTACCAGAACGCCCTCACCCAGGCGGCCACCTCGCTCAACGACCAGAACGGCCCCCTGGCGATCGATCTGAGCGGCTACCTGATCGAGGAACTACGCGACCCGGCGAACTACGCCGATTTCTGCGCCGACGTAGCCGAGGCCGATGTGTTCATCGCCTCGCTGATCTTCATCGAGGATCTCGCCCAGAAAGTGGTGGAGGCTGTGGCGCCCCACCGCGATCGGCTCAAGGCCGCGGTGGTGTTTCCCTCCATGCCGGAGGTGATGCGGCTCAACAAGCTGGGCACCTTCTCGATGGCCCAGCTGGGCCAGAGCAAATCGGCCATTGCCAGCTTCATGAAGAAGCGCAAGGAAGCCGGCGGGGCCGGCTTCCAGGACGCGATGTTGAAGCTGCTCAACACCCTGCCCACGGTGTTGAAATATCTGCCTGTGGAGAAGGCCCAGGACGCCCGCTCCTTCATGCTCAGCTTCCAGTATTGGCTGGGTGGCACGCCAGACAACCTCAGGAATTTCCTGTTGATGCTGGCCGATAAATACGTGTTCCCCAAGGGCGCCGAAGACCGTCCCGCGCTCGAGGTGGCCGATCCGGTCACCTTCCCCGACTTGGGCATCTGGCACCCCCTTGCTCCCTCGATGTTCGAGGACCTCAAGGAGTATCTGAACTGGAACGCCAGCCGTAAGGATCTGAGCGAAAAGGCCCGCAAGGGTCCTGTGATCGGTCTGGTGCTGCAGCGCAGCCACATCGTGACCGGTGATGAGGCCCACTACGTGGCCGTGATCCAGGAAATGGAATACCGGGGCGCCACCGTGATCCCGGTGTTCTGCGGCGGCCTCGACTTCACCAAGCCCGTCAACGCCTTCTTCTACGACCCCCTCAATCCCGACATCCCGCTGGTGGATGGCGTGGTGTCGCTTACCGGCTTCGCCCTGGTGGGCGGCCCGGCCCGCCAAGACCACCCTAGGGCGATCGAGGTGCTCAAGAAGCTCAACCGCCCCTACATGGTGGCCCTGCCCCTGGTGTTCCAGACCACCCAGGAGTGGGAGGAGAGCGACCTCGGCCTGCACCCGGTGCAGGTGGCCCTGCAGATCGCCATCCCCGAGCTCGATGGCGCCATCGAGCCGATCGTGCTGAGCGGCCGCGACGACGCCACCGGCAAGGCCCACACCCTGCAGGACCGGGTGGATGCGATCGCAGAGCGCGCCATCCGCTGGGCTTCGCTGCGGATCAAGCCCCGCACGGAGAAGAAGCTGGCGATCACCGTGTTCAGCTTCCCGCCCGACAAGGGCAACGTGGGCACCGCCGCCTATCTCGACGTGTTCGGCTCCATCCACCGGGTGATGGAGGAGATGGCGGCGAAGGGCTACGACGTGAGCGGCCTGCCCAAGACCAGCAAGGAGCTGATGGAAGCGGTGCTCAAGGATCCCGAGGCGATGGAGGGCTCCCCGGAACTGGCCATTGCCCACCGCATGAGCGTGGAGGAATACGAGCGCCTCACCCCCTATTCCGAGCGCCTCGAGGAGAACTGGGGCAAGCCCCCCGGCAACCTGAATTCCGACGGCACCAACCTGCTGATCTACGGCCGGCACTTCGGCAACGTGTTTGTGGGCGTGCAGCCCACCTTCGGCTACGAAGGCGACCCGATGCGGCTGCTCTATTCCCGCAGCGCCAGCCCCCACCACGGCTTCGCCGCCTATTACACCTATCTGGAGAAGGTGTGGGTCGCCGATGCGGTGCTGCACTTCGGCACCCACGGCTCGCTGGAGTTCATGCCCGGCAAACAGATGGGCATGAGCGAAACCTGCTACCCGGATTCGCTGATCGGCGCCCTGCCGAACCTCTATTACTACGCAGCCAACAACCCGAGCGAAGCCACGATTGCCAAGCGACGCGGCTACGCCGAAACGATCTCCTACCTCACCCCGCCTGCCGAAAACGCAGGTCTCTACAAGGGGCTCAAGGAGCTGGGTGAGCTGGTGGGTAGCTATCAGCAGCTGCGCGAGAGCTCCCGCGGCGTGCAGATCGTGAACGCCGTGGTGGAAACGGCCCGCCAGTGCAACCTCGACAAGGACGTGGCACTCCCGGAGCAGGACGCCTCGGAACTGGACCTCGACGGCCGCGACGCCGTGATCGGCGCGGTGTATCGCCAGCTGATGGAGATCGAGAGCCGGCTGCTGCCCTGCGGTCTGCACACGATCGGCAAACCCCCCACCGCCGAGGAGGCGATCGCCACCCTGGTGAATATCGCCGCCCTCGAGCGCGAGGAAGATGGCATCCGCTCGCTGCCCGGCCTGCTGGCCGAAAGCAGGGGCCGCACGATCGCCGACGTGTATGCCGGCAACGACAACGGTCTGCTGGCCGACGTGGAGCTCAACCGCGTGATCACTGAAACGTCGCGGGCCGCCGTGGGCGCGATGGTGAAGGCGGTCACAGGGGCCGATGGCCGCGTGAACCTGCGCCGCAACTTCGGCTGGTTCTTCAACCTGCTGGAGCGCTTTGGCTTCCAGTTGCCCAGCCCCTGGCTGAGCGCCTGCCGCGGCGCCGGCTTTGCCGAGGTGGATCAGGCCGAGCTCGACAAGCTGTTCGGCTATCTGCAGTTCTGCCTGGAGCAGGTGTGCGCCGACCTGGAGATGGAGAGCCTGCTGCGCGCCCTCGACGGCGAATACGTGCTGCCCGGCCCCGGTGGCGACCCGATCCGCAACCCCGGCGTGCTGCCCAGCGGCAAGAACCTGCACGCCCTCGACCCCCAGGCGATCCCCACCAAGGCCGCCATCGCCGCCGCCAAGGGGGTGGTGGACAAGCTGATCGAGCGCCAGAAGCTGGAGCAGGGCACCTGGCCTGAAACCATCGCCTGCGTGTTGTGGGGCACCGACAACATCAAGACCTACGGCGAATCCCTGGCCCAGATCCTCTGGTTCATCGGTGTGAAGCCGGTGCCCGATTCCCTGGGCCGGGTGAACAAGCTGGAGCTGCTCTCCCTCGAGGAGCTGGGCCGGCCCCGGATCGACGTGGTGGTGAACTGCAGCGGCGTGTTCCGCGACCTGTTCATCAACCAGATGGCCCTGATCGATCAGGGCGTGAAGATGGCTGCCGAGGCCGATGAGCCCCTGGAGATGAACTTCGTGCGCAAGCACGCGCTGGAGCAGGCGGAGAAGGACGGCATCTCCCTGCGCGATGCCGCCACCCGCGTGTTTTCCAATGCCAGCGGCAGCTACAGCTCCAACGTGAACCTGGCGGTGGAGAACAGCACCTGGGAGGAGGAGAACGAACTTCAGGAGATGTACCTCTCCCGCAAGACCTTCGCCTTCAACGCCGACAACCCCGGCGAGATGAACCAGAAGCGCGAGGTGTTTGAGTCGGTGATGAAAACCGCCGACGTGACTTTCCAGAACCTGGATTCAGCCGAGATCTCGCTCACCGACGTGAGCCACTACTTCGACAGCGATCCCACCAAGCTGATCGCGGGCCTGCGCGACGACGGCAAGGCGCCGGCGAGCTACATCGCCGACACCACCACCGCCAACGCCCAGGTGCGCACCCTCAGCGAAACGATCCGCCTCGATTCACGCACCAAGCTGCTCAACCCCAAGTGGTATGAGGGCATGCTCAACTCCGGCTACGAGGGCGTGCGCGAGGTGGCCAAGCGCCTCAACTTCACCCTGGGCTGGAGTGCCACCAGCGGCGCTGTCGACAACTTCGTGTATGAGGAGGCCAACGACACCTTCATCAACGACCCGGAGATGCGCCAGCGGCTGATGGACCTCAACCCCCACAGCTTCCGCCGCATCGTGGGCACGCTGCTGGAAGTGAACGGCCGCGGCTACTGGGAGACCTCCGACGAGAACATCCAGCAGCTGCAGGAGCTCTACCAGCAGATCGAAGACAAGATTGAGGGCGTCAGCGAGCGATGATCGCCGCCGCCATCTGTGCCACCTGGGCGATTGGGCCCACATCGTGCACCCGCAGCACCGCTGCGCCGCGCTCCACCGCCAGGGCGCACACCGCAGCGGTGCCCCATAGGCGCGCCTTCGGCCGGGGTTCATCCAGCACCGCACCGATGAAGCGCTTGCGCGATGGCCCCACCAGCAGCGGATAGCCAGCAGCCGCCAGCTCCGGCAGGCGGCGCAGCAGCTCCAGGTTGTGCGCAGTGGTTTTGGCGAAGCCCAGCCCTGGATCCCAGATGATCCGCTCCGGCCTCACCCCGCTCGCCAGGGCCTCGACCGTGGCTGCCTCCAGCTCGGCCCGCACCTCTGCCACCACATCGACATACACCGCAAGGGTGTCCATGCTCTGGCTGCTGCCGCGGCTATGCATCAGCACATAGGGGCAGTCCGCCCGGCCGATCAGCGGCAGCATCCCCGGATCACGCAGCGAGCCCCCTTCGGCAGCTGCTGTGGCGTTGGCACCGCGCACGTCGTTGATCCAATCGGCTCCGGCGGCCAGCGCCGCTTCCGCCACCGCCGCATGGAAGGTATCCACCGAGAGGATGGCGCCGGGATGGGCTGCCCGGATCGCCCGCAGGGGCGGCAGCAGCCGCTCCAGTTCCCGTTCAGGGCCCACCTCCTCCGCCCCCGGTCGGGTGCTCTGCCCGCCCAGATCGAGCACATCGGCACCCTGGACCAACATCTGGCGCGCCTGGGCCAGCGCCGCCGCCACGCTGCCGAGGCTGCCGCCATCGCTGAAGGAATCGGGGGTGAGGTTGAGCACCCCCATCACCAGGGGGCGGGTCACACCGCCGCCGGCACCTGATAGTTGGCAATCCGAGCGAAGCTCACCGGGTCGAGCGAGGCACCGCCCACCAGCACGCCATCGATGTCGCTCTGGGCCATCAGCTCATCAATGGTGGCCGTGTTCACCGAGCCGCCGTACTGCACGGTCACGCTGGGATTGCCCACCCAGCCACGGATCAGCCCGCAGATGCGGTTGGCCTCCTCGGCCGCGCAGGTCTTGCCGGTGCCGATCGCCCAGATCGGCTCATAGGCCACGATCAGCCTGGTGGGGTCCACGTCTTCCAGTCCCTGCTCGATCTGGCGGTGGATCACCCGCTCGGTTTCGCCGGCCTCACGCTGGTCGAGGCTCTCGCCCACGCACAGGATCGGAATCAGGCCGTGGCGCTGGGCATTGCGGGCGCGCAGGTTGATCTGCTCGTCGCTCTCGCTGTAGTACTTGCGGGGCTCGCTGTGACCCACGATCGCGTGGCTCACCCCATGCTCCACCAGCATCGGCGCCGAGATCATGCCGGTGTAGGCGCCTTGGTCTTCCCAGTGCACGTTCTGGCCGGCGATCGCCACGCCGGCACCCTCCAGATGGCGGCAGAGGGTGGGAATCGACGTGAACGGCGGGGCGATCACCACCTGGCGGTCGGCGGGCAGGTCGGCGATCAGGGGGCGAAAAGCAGCGGCGTAAACCCGCGTCTCGGCGCAGGTCATGTGCATCTTCCAGTTGCCAGCGATCACGGCCTTGCGCACCGGAACACCTCAAACGCAATGCCCCAAACGCTAATGGGCCGCCTGCAGGGTGCTCACCAGCAGTTCGCGTCCGTCCACACTCACCGCATCGCCCAGGGCCAGCTGGCGGCCGCGGCGCGTCTCCACCACGCCATTCACCCGCACATCTCCGCGCTGGATGCGCAGCTTGGCCTCACCGCCGGTGGCCGCCAGCCCCTGGAACTTGAGGAATTGGTCGAGTTTCAAGGGCCGGCCTGCAGGGGCAGCGATAGCGTTGCCGCATGCTCGCACCCTCGCCGGCCGGCTTCCGCAGGCTCTGGCCGCTGCTGAAGCCCCACCGGCGCCGTCTCGCCGCCGGGGCGCTCTGCATCCTTGTGTATGTGGCCTGCTGGCCCCTGCTGGCCTGGCTGGCGGGCCAGCTGATCCCGGCCATCGGCAGCGGCAACCTCAGCGGCGCCCTGCGCCAGATCGGCCTGGCCCTGCTGGTGTTCCTGGTGCAGAAGGCCGCCCAGTTCGGCCAGGACACCCTGCTGGCCGGGCCGGCCCTGCGGCTGAGCGAAGCGCTGCGGCGCGATCTGTTTGCCCGGCTGCAGCGCCTCGATTTCGCCGCGCTGGAGAAGCTCTCGGCCGGCGACCTCACCTACCGGCTCACCGAGGACGCCGACCGGGTGGGCGAGGTGATCTACAAGACGATCCAGGACACCACCCCCAGCCTGCTGCAGCTGGTGGTGGTGCTGGGCTACATGCTCTGGCTCGACCTGCCCCTGGCCCTGGCCACCCTGCTGCTGGCGCCCCTGGTGGCGCTGCTGGTGAGCGGCTTCGGGGCGAGGGTGATGGCGGCAGCCGAGCAGAGCCAGCAGCGGGTGAGCGAGCTGGCCTCGCTGCTGGCGGAGGCGATCACGGGGCTGCCCCTGGTGCGCGCCTTTGCCGCTGAACCCTGGCTGCAGCAGCGCTTCAACCAGGAGATTGCCCAGCATCGCCAGGCCCGCTACCGCACCCTGAAGCTGCTGGCGATGCAACACCCGGTGGTGGGGTTTCTGGAGGCGGCCGGCATCCTCACGGTGCTGCTCCTGGGCGCCTGGCGCATTCAGGCCGGCGGCATGGATGCCCAGAGCTTCAGCAGCTTCGTGGCGGCCCTCCTGATGCTGATCGATCCGATCAGCCACCTCACCACCAACTTCAACGAGTTTCAGCAGGGACAGGCCTCGCTGCGGCGGCTGCGGGCGATTGAGGCCGAACCGGTGGAACAGCCCGACCGCGCCGATGCCCAGCCCCTCGGCCCCGTGCGCGGCGACCTGCGGCTGGAGGGGGTGAGCTTCGGCTACGACCCGCGCAAACCCGTGCTGCACCAGCTGGATC
Organism: Prochlorococcaceae cyanobacterium; assembly: GCA_044235095.1. Lineage (GTDB taxonomy): Bacteria > Cyanobacteriota > Cyanobacteriia > PCC-6307 > Cyanobiaceae > NIES-981. The sequence goes on from JBIIIC010000026.1 coordinate 35,876, forward strand.
TGCAGATCCAGCCAGGCCAGCTGGTGGCGTTGGTGGGGCCTTCAGGAGCTGGCAAGAGCACCCTGTTTTCGCTGCTGCTGCGCTTTCACACCGCCCAGCGGGGCCGATTGCTGCTCGACGGGCAGGATCTGGCGAGCCTGCGGGCGCGAGAGCTACGTCAGGCCATGGCCCTGGTGCCCCAGCGCGCGGCCGTGTTCAGCGGCACGGTGGCGGAAGCCATTGCCTTCGGCCGGCCTGCAAGCGAGGCCCGGATCCACAGGGCAGCGGAGCTGGCCAATGCGGCCGGCTTCATCGAAGCCCTGCCCCAGGGCTACGCCACCCGGCTGGAAGAGCGGGGCAGCAACCTCTCCGGCGGCCAGCTGCAGCGCCTGGCGATCGCCAGGGCCGTGCTCGGGGATCCGGCGATCCTGCTCCTGGATGAGGCCACCAGCGCCCTCGATGCCGAAGCGGAAGCGGCGGTGCAACAGGGGCTGGAGCAGGCGATGGCCGGCCGCAGCGTGCTGGTGATCGCCCACAGGCTCTCCACCGTGCAGCAGGCCGACCAGATCGTGGTTCTCGACCACGGCCGCATCGTGGAGCGCGGCCGCCACCACGAGCTCCTGGCCGCAGGTGGTCGCTACCGCGAGCTGTGTGAGCGCCAGTTCATCGCCCTGGAACCCTGATCATTTCGGGGGGCATTCGGGAAGAAGGTCGACAGCAGGGAGGGCCGGCGGTGCCCGCTCAGGCAGTACCCGTATCCTGAGCGGCGAACCACCGTTGAAAGTCCGTGGAGACTTCTGACCAGCAGAACCAGCCGCCCGTGCTCACCTTTGAGGGCAAGCGCTACGACCTCAACAGCCTGCCCGACGACCTCAAGGAGCTGGTGCGCGGCATGCAGGTGGCCGATGCCCAGCTGCGCATGCACGAGGACACCCTCAAGGTGCTGGCGGTGGGCCGTCAGTCGATGGCGATGCAGCTCAACGAAAAGCTGAAGACCATCACTCCCCTGCCCTGAGCTCGCTTGCCTTGAAGTCGTAGGACCGGGTGAGCCGGAACACGGTGCCTGAGAGCAGCAGCACACCGATCAGGTTGGGAATCACCATCAACCCGTTGAGGATGTCGGCGATCGTCCAGATCACACCTCCGGCTGCCACGGCACCAAACACAACCACGGCCACCCACACGAGGCGGAAGGGCTTGATCGCCCCCGTGCCCACCAGAAACTCCAGGCAACGCTCGCTGTAGTAGCCCCAGCCCAGGATGGTAGTGCCGGTGAAGAACACCGTGCCAAACGTGACCAGCCAGGCCGCACCCGGCAGCCCCTCGTTGAAGGCACTCATGGTGAGGGCAACGCCGCTCTCGCCGTTGCCGTAGAGCCCACTGATCACGATCACCAGTGCCGTCATCGAGCACACCACGATCGTGTCGATGAAGGTGCCCAGCATGGCTACGGTGCCCTGGAGCACGGGATCGCCGGGCTTGGCTGCAGCCTGGGCAATCGGTGCGGTGCCCATGCCGGATTCATTGGAGAAGATGCCGCGGGAGATCCCTGCGCGGATCACGGTGCCCAGCGCACCACCGGCCACGGCCTTGCCGCTGAATGCATCACTGAAGATCAGGCCAAAGGCGGCCGGGATTTCACTGAGGTGAGCCAGCAGGATCACCAGGGCCCCGCCCACGTACACCACCGCCATGAAGGGCACCACCACCTCGGTGACCTTGCCGATGCGCTCGATGCCACCGATCAGCACGGCAAAGGCGATGGCGGCCATCACCAGGCCGGTGGCCAGCTCAGGAACGCCCAGCGATTTGTTCAGCGCCAGAGCCATCTCATGGGCCTGCACGCCATTGCCGATGCCGAAGCCCGCAAGCGTCCCGAAGATGGCAAACAAGGTGGCCAGCCAGGCCCAGCGGGGGCCGAGGCCGTTGCGGATGAAATACATCGGCCCACCCACGTGCTCGCCGAGCTCGTCGACCTCGCGGTAGTGAACGGCGAGGAGCGATTCGGCGTACTTGGTGGCCATTCCCACCAGGGCGATCAGCCACATCCAGAACACCGCCCCCGGGCCGCCCACGGAAATGGCTCCGGCCACACCGGCCACATTGCCGGTGCCGATGGTGGCCGCCAGAGCGGTGGTGAGGCTGGCGAACGCACTCACATCGCCCTCACCCCTGTTGCTGCCGATCGAGGCAAGGGCCTGCCGGGCCCCGAAACCGATGCGGCGCAGGGGCATGAAGCCCAGCCCCAGCATCAGGTAGAGCCCGGTGAGCCCCAGCAGCCAGAGGGTCACCGGGCCCCACACCACACTATTGATCTGATCAAGCAGCTCCAAAGCACCACCGGCGCAGTTGCCGCCGATGGTGTCATGGCTGAAGGGCTCAGGCCAGGGGCTGGAGATCTTCGAAACGGAAGGTCTGGTTGCCGGCGGGGGTGTCGCCCCAGGCCTCCGTGCTCACCACCCGCTCGCTCAGCACCCAGGGACCCGCCTCGGTGAGGGGTACGAAGGTGTCGATGAACTGGCTCTTGCCACCACGTGGTTCACCGCTGGCGGGATCGGCATACTGACTGGAATAGCCGCGGCTGAGGTAGCCATTGCCGGTGTCGGTGGTGCTCTCGGTAAAGATCGTCACCACCGTGCCGTGGATGTGGCGGTGCACCATCGTCACCACGTTGCCCTTGATGCGATAGCGGTCACCGGCGTTCCTGCCGCCCACGATCACCTCGGTGCCGACGGCGTCGGTGTCGCCGGCGGTGAAGGTGTTCTCGCCGTGGGTCTGCTCGAAGCTGCGGCGCACCCGGTGAATGGCCACCTCCCAGAGCTGGGAAGCGACCGCTTTCTTCACCTCCTCGTCGCTGATGCCCTCCACCTGGGCCTTGAGGTCAGCGCCCACCACAAAGCTTCCCGCAACGCGCTTGTCACCCTGCTCCCACACGCAGCGGCCGCGGTAGCCGCCGAAGCCCGGCTCCCAGGTGTAGCGGTTCTCATAGGCAGCCCGGAAAGCGGCGGTGGCGTCGCTGCCCGGGGCAAGGGCTGCCGTGGTTTGTACGTCGCTGGAGGGGGCCGGGGAACTGACCGTCACTGGCAGGGAATCCGTAGGTGATGCAACCCTAGGAACCGCTAGGGCTGGGCGATCAGCACCGGCAGGCTCAGCTGTTGTCCCGTGGACGTGCGCACATTGATCTGCGCCTGGAAGGGCAGGGCATTGGCGGGCGGCTCTGAGGCGGTGAAGGTGCGGGTGATGGGCTGATAGGTCAGCCAACTGGGCAGATCTCCACCCCCTGGGAGCGAAGCGGAGGTGGGGGCCATCAGGTCCTCATTGGGATTGGCCTGCAACAGCAACTGGGCTGGCACCTGATAGCTGAACCACCGGCTGGGTTGATGGCCGCACCCAGCGCCAGTACCCCCTCTCTTATCACCGCCGGGGCAGCGACACGGGATCCTGCCGGATTGGCACCTGGTTGATTGACCCCAGCCGGTTGCCTCCGGAGGGATTAGCTCCTGGCGGAGTTTGTCCAGCTGGATTGGAGACAGGTGGGTTCTGCCTTGGCGGATTTGCACTAAGCAAGCTCTGGGCAACAGGGGTATGAGCGCCCTTATGAGAGCAGCAAAGCGACCGTTGGCCGGATTTGGACGCTGAGCTCGCTTTCTGGTAGCGCTATGAGCTCATTTCAGCCTTATCTCGCCGCTATTTGAGCCTGAGTCAGGGCGTTTAGGCACACCATCCCCATGCTCAAGCATTCGCGAGTAGCTGCCGCTGTGCCAGGAACAGATTCGTCAACGCTGCCAGCACATTGATCTTGCAGCGGTTCTTGACCAGGCCGCGCAGTCGGGTTTTCTGAAAGCCGAACTGCTGCTACGGCCTCCGGCCGGCTTCGCAAAGATCACCCCGGTGACTTTCAGGAAAGATGTCGCCGGTTGGCGCCATTTAGGCCGCCTGCCGAAAGAGTAACTCCTCCTCGGCTGTTGTGTCATCTGGCGGTTCATTGATCCAGACAACGTCTGGTTGTTGCCAG
>JBIIIC010000009.1:0-128282 GCA_044235095.1 Prochlorococcaceae cyanobacterium
GAGCAGGCGGACTCATCCGCTTCCTGATGTCAGCTTTGACAGCCTCGCTGTAACGCCGCACTGGTCATCTCCTTGAGCCCCCGGGTGGTCAAAAGCACGGGCGACAACTTTCCTGACGGCGGGGGCCTTTCAGTACTCGGCTCCGTTTGATCCATCGATGATGGTGTACTTCAGAAAGCGATTGCCGGAATCGGTTGTGAATGACTGCAACGAACGAATCGTGCGTCACGGGCTGAGCATGATCCGTTCTTCTGCAACCGATGTTCACGCCGACGACGGCAGCCATGGAGACGGAATCTCCCGCGCAGCCGATCAGCAGATCGGAACCAACAAGACACTGCCCAATCAGGGCTCATTGCTGATTGACGCGACATGTGTTCCGGCAGACATTCGTCATCCAACCGATCTCTCGCTGCTCAATGAAGCCCGAGAGCTGACCAAGACTCTGATCGATGCGATGTATTTGCAGGTCAGAGAGTCCTTTGGCCATAAGCCACGCACGCACCGCAAGCAAGCCAGGCAACAGTTTCTGGCCGTGGCCAAGAAGAAGCGCCCCCGGATCAACAAGATCCGCAAAGCGATCAAGCAACAGCTTGGCCATCTCAAGCGTAATCTGGCCAGCATCGATGCCCTGCCTGCCTGTGGGGCAAGTCTTCTGGCGTCTGGGCGATACGTCTATCAGAAGCTGTTGGTTGTCAGTGAGCTGGTCCGCCAGCAGAACATTCTTTTTCACTCGGAAAGCAGAAGCATTCCTGCTCGCATCGTCAGCCTCTGCCAAGCACACATCAGGCCAATTGGTCGCGGCAAGGCGAGGTGCAATGTTGAGTTTGGCGCCAAGATTTCAATCTCTGTCACCGGCGACGGATTCACCTTTCTTGATCGACTGAGCTTTGAGCCCTATAACGAAGGGGAAGATCTGAAAGCTCAGGCCCAAGCCTATCGACGCCGATGCGGCTACTATCCAGGGGTGATTTGCGCTGATCAGCTCTACCGCACAAGATCAAATCGTGCATTCTGTCAGCGTCACGGCATTCGGTTGAGTGGCCCACGTCTTGGGCGCCCGAAGAACGATCCAGAGTTGGTAGCGGCTGAGAGGCGGCAGTTCATCAATGACCAAAGGCAACGCAACGCTGTTGAGGGCAAAATCGGCCAAGGCAAACTGACGTGCCTCCGGTAGCTGGGCAGTGCTGGATGAGCCTTGGATTTCCGACACAACAGCGCATCCGGATCAACGTTGGATCGGTGGGTCTTGTTGCTGAGCTTGATGCCCCGACAATCCCTTTTTGCCCGTTTCTTGCCTGGCATTGGAGCACCAAAACCCTCGCCAGGGCCAGAAGGCGGTGGCGGCGGTTCGTCCTGCCCATCAATCCGATCCAGCGAGGCATGGGAAGCCCAGGCCTGCAGCAGGGTGCCATCCACCGAGAAGTGCTCGTCACTGAGCAGGGGCTTGACTTCTGGAGCACCCATCAGTTTCTCCAGGAAGCGGCCCATGACATCGTCATTGAGGAGTCGCTCGCGGTTTTTGGTGAATGTTGTGGGGTGCCAGATCGGATCATCCGGGCTCAACCCCACAAACCAGCGGAACAGCAGGTTGTAGTGGAGCTGCTCCAAAAGCAGCCGCTCGGAGCGGATGCCGTAGAACGCCTGCAGCAATGAGGCCAGCAGCAGCTGCTCAGGCGGCACCGATGGCCGACCTTCTGCGGCGTAGAGCTCACAGAAGGTGGGATTGAGCCGATCAAGAGCCTGATCCGCCAGCTTGCGGATCCGCCGCAGCGGATGGCTGGCCGGGATCCGCTCCTCGATCGACACGTAGGAGTACAGGGAGACGCTGCGCTCCCGGTGACCTCGCATCTGGGCTGGGCAGTTGCCCCATTTTCGCGCAGGCCTGTTTTTTCAGCAACCTCCTAAGGGAAGCCCTACAAGCAGCGGACAGGGATGGGCGCCGATCCACGACAGACTCAGCTCGCAGGGGCGCTCAGGGGGGGCCTTCTCCAAACGGGGTTGGGCAAAGTCTGATTTCTGATTGAAGCTAATGCCCAAGGGTTACACCAACCTGCAAACCCAAAAAAGTAGTGGAACTCAAACATACAAACAACAAATCAACCTAAACCCGTCTCAGACAAGTCATGGCTGCTCATAAAGCGGAGCAGCAGGGTCAGCCCTACAAAAAAAGTCGTCATCAAAAAGGGATGCGTATTTATCCTGAACAAGAAAAGAGATATAGTCTTTGATTGATTCAGCGCACTCCTGCTCACTAGACTCAAAAGCAATATGCCCAGAGTGAAAATAAGTTGTGCTTTCATGCCCCGTTGAGTTAGTGCGACGATCATTGGTTTCCGCAAGCGCCCGGAGGCTCGTGACCCCAAGAAACTCGGAGAGATAATCAGCAGAATCCTCCTCTAAGTCAATTCCCAGAAATTCAGCAATCAATTGAACTGCTTTTTTTGTCTCCCTTCTCAAATCACTTTCCCTTACTATCAGCGTATTGCTTTGCTGACTCTTAAGCCGGAAGGCCCGCACCTCTTCCTCTACAAACCGATCCAACAACTCCTTTTCAGGTGAAGGCCTATAGAATGGAGACCTCGAATTATGTAACATGCGCCAGTAAGAAAAGCATGCCGAGCGCATGTCGCGATGACTGAGCACAGCCCTAGCCTCTGATCTCATCAATCTCGCGTGAACGGCATCGCTGGTGCTGTGAATCTTCAGAACTCCCAGCTTTGCACCAGGTGATTCGTCAACAAGCTCGAAGAACTTCTCAGGAGTTACAAAATCTCCCTCCCAGGCACTGATCACACCATCGCTGATCGAGTTTGCCAAAATTCTCAAGAGATTAAAAACCATCGTGCTCCCAGAGCGCACATTGCCGCAGGCAATCCAGAAGGGCTGTGTTTGCAGCCTGGCTTGCACAGAGGAACAGTTCTTGATCAGTACAAGTGGCGTTGCATGATCCAGATTTGCTGTCACTTGGAGGGCTTGATGCAAGTTGTCAATACAGGGCGGTCCCTGCAGTTCCCTGAGCCGGTTAACACCTGCATAATCGGCTGGAGCCGATTCCGGCGAGGCGCCGCTCATAGCTGCAAAAATAGAGCGCTTAAGTATCTGTTTTAGATGATTGCTGTCCATGGATCCATCAGGCAGTGTCAAAAAATCAGTCCAGGCATCAAGCCACTGCTGCTCGCTCAAACGCAAGTGAAAGCGCTCGATTCGGCTCAATCGATTCGCCAAATCGCCCACACGCCCAGCTGCTCCCTCCTCACCAATCAGCTGCAAGGCCTCTCGCAGACTCAGCAACGCCACCTGCCGCTGAGCCGCCTGCACCGCATCCGCGCTGGCCCCCTCCTTCTGCGCCTGCACAAACGCCAGCGCCGCCTGCTGCTGCTGCCGCCCCTGCTCCGGCCCCGGCTCCAGGGTGTGCAGCAGCGCCGCCCCGTAGCGCAGCCACTCCTCAGGGACGTGGCTCTCCAGCGGGTGCGCCGCGATCACCGCAGCCCAGTCGCCCCGCGCAAATGCCTGCTGGGTCATCGCCGCCCCCTGCCCCTGGGCCCATGGCCCATCCAGGCTACGGGCCGCGCCCAACCACGAGCCATGCCCATCCGCACGCGCATCAGCCCAGAGGGGCTGGGGCCAGCAGCTTGGCCAGCGCCGGTCGCCGCTTCTGGGCCTGGCGATCCGTGAAGGGAAACGGCACCCGCACCACCGCAAAGCGGTCGAAGGCACTCATCGATCGGCAAAGGCCTGCTCGTCGGCCGGGCTGCTCCACTCGCCCAGCGTGCCCTCCAGCGCCTGCAGATAGGCCACATCCAGGGGGGCCAAGGCCCGCACCCGCACCGAGCCATCCTCCAGCTCCCAGCTGAGCTGATCGCCCTGGCGCAGGCCCAGGGCATCACGCACCGCCTTGGGCACGGTGACCTGTCCCTTGGCCGTGAGTGTGGCGACGTGCATCACGCGCGTCACGGAGATCAAGTCAAGCGACGCCAAAAATAGTCAGCCAATAAGGAGTCCTGACCCAACAACACGGCATCGGCCGCTTCCCTGCCATCAGCACTGCCCCCGGAAAAACGCCGTGCGCTGCGCCTTGCCGCCAGCGGCCCACGGCCACCAGGGCGCCGCAAACACCCCATCGTGCGCCCACAGCTGCAGCTCCCGGGCCGTGATCGCAAAGCCGGCGGCCTGCGCCACCTGCACCAGCTGCCCCAGGCTGGTGGCCGCACCGCACTGCCCCTGCAGGGCCGCATCGGCCGCCACCGCCCGCAGAAACTGGCTGAGAGCCCCACTCTTCATGGCTGCCCTCCCTGCCGCTGCCCTCCCGGCACCTGGCGCATGAATTGGCATTCCGCCCAATATCTACCAATGTTTACGGACACCCTCCCCAGCGGCGCTGTATCGAGCGCCGCCATTCAGGCCCGAGGTCTGACAGAGCTGCAGGTCGTGAGGCTCTGAGCAGCTCAGAAAGCCCTTGGCGATAACGGCCCAGATCCACTTGGCAGGCGCCAGCTCCTTCCGCCTGCGAGCAGAGTTCCGCCCAATGCCGCCGCCGACATGCTGTTCCTCTCGGAGAACACCCCCCACCAAGGCAAAGCCAATCCGACCCAAACCGGCTCAGCCAATGGATCAAACGCTCGACGCTCTTGCTGCCGGTTTACCGCAGCCTCCACGCCCTCTACGGCGGGAGCCACTGGCGGCTGCGAGCGGACTCCCGCCCCACGCCTCTCGCTTCCCGCCCATCCAGGTGACGCTGATGGACTGCAACGCCCGCCGGATCGCCGACCGAAACGACTCACGGCGATCCTTCACCGAGAGGAAGAGGTGTACGTGGCCGAGTGCCCGGAGGTGGGCACCGTGAGTCAAGGCGACACCGTGGAAGAAGCCCTGGCCAACCTGCGGGAGGCCACCGAACCGTTCCTGGAGGAGTGTCCGCAGCCGGCGTTGGCGCCAAGGCTGCTGCTGTGGTGGCGGCCCTGAAGCGACTGGGCTTTGAGGAGGTGCGTCAGAAAGGTCGTCACCTGGTGCTTCGCAGCACAACGACCAAGGCCGATGGCAGTGCAGCTGCCGTGATCTGTGTCGTTCCCCTGCACCGGCGGGACCTGGCCGTCGGCACCATGAAAACCGCACCTCCCCGGAACCCGACACCCTCACCATCGAGCTGGCCGATCGGGTAAGCAGCAGCTCTGAGGCAGTGAGCGAGAACCTGATCGTCGACACTGGTGTGCGAGGTAAGCCGATGGGCATGACCCTGACCCTGCTGCCGATCACTCCTGTGCTGCAGCAGGCCTGACGGGAGAAAGGAGCCGCAGCCCCCAGCCCTCAGAGGGGCATCAAGCAGCCGTGGCCGTGGCGGCCGGTAGCAATCCTTCTCCACCCACAGCACCGACAGCTCAGCCGGGCTGTAAAGGCGAAAGCCGGTGAGCACGGCATAGAGGTCGCGCCGGTGCTCCTCGATCAGGCCCTGGAGCTGGCGTCGCCAGCGGCTACTCAGGGCAGCGGCCGCAGGCGGCAGTAGCAGGCCCAGATGGGGGAGGGTGAGGGGTGAAGAGCTCCGGCGTGGCGGTGCCCGCCTGAAAAAAAAGAGGGGGCAAGTGAGCACCCACCGCAGGCGCTTGATCGCAAGCCCGTGGAACCACGGAAGCCCCGCCTGGCAGTACGAACGTACCATGCAGTGATCGGTGCTGGTTCAGGCTCGCTACGGTGATGACAGATGTTCAAAGCCTTCAGGGGCAATTTGATTCAGCACCGCCGCCTCGGCTGCTGGATCGCCAGGGGTGGGCAACCCTTGCCGCCGGCGCCCTGCTGCTCCTGATTTCGTTCACCACGAACTACGGCGATGACAACCTCTTCCAGTTCGGCACCCTCCCGGCCGCTGTCACGGTCGGAATGGGTCTCCACCTTGCCGCCCTGGCGGCGCTTGCTGGCGACGCTCAACTGGCGTCCCGTTTACGACATCGAGGAGCGAACGAGGCTGCTGAGGATCGAATCGCTCGAAAGCGAGAAGCGCTTGAAGCTGCTGCAAGAGAGCAACGCCAGAATCGCGCGCTTCGAGCAGGAGCTCTTTTCCTCCTCGAAGCAAACAACCTCCACCGGCGATTCCTCGCCTACATAGCCAACGAGATGGCTGGGCCGCCGCAAGGGGAACAGGGGAGCTGAGGGTTGGCTGGCCCCACCCCCCTCGGCAGGAACGGCCTCCGGCAGCAAGGCCTTTTCGGTGCTGAACCTGGCCGTGGTCACAGATCATGGTGATCGCAGGTATTCCCACCGACCAGCTGCTCCACACCCGCGCCGCCCAGGACCTTCTGGATCGGGGCCGGCAGGAAGGTGAAGTCCAGGGCAAAGCCAATCCGACCCAAACCGGCTCAGCCAATGGATCAAACGCTCGACCCGGGCTGTTCCGTGTCAATCAGGTTGATGGGCGCTTAGACACCCGCGCCGTGGCGGATGCGGCGGTTGCTCGCGCAGTGGGGCTGTGGGTGTGGAGCGAGGTGGCTACACTTCGAACAGCCTGTCTACACACCCGGTTGTGGCTCTCAATATCCGCAACGCCGAAGCCGACAGCCTCGCCACGGAGGTTGCCGCTCTCGCAGGCGAAACCAAGACTCACGCGGTGATCGTGGCCCTCAAAGAGCGTCGGCAGCGTTTGCAGCAACAAGCTGAGGCTGCAAGCCAGGTTCAGGCCAGCCTCGTGCACCAGCTCGACCAGATTGGCTTGCGTTGTGCAGCCCGAGCCATCCACGACAGCCGCACTGCAGACGAAATCCTCGGCTACGACGCCACAGGTCTACCGAGCTGATGGTGATCGATTCATCGGCCATTCTCGCCATCCTCCAGAACGAGCCTGAGCGCCATGCGTTCAACGTCGCAATTGCGGCAGCCGATCAGCGCTCACTCTCAGCAGCTTCCCTGGTGGAGCTCTCCATTGTGATCAGTGCCCGCAACGGTGCCGACGCACAAACTGATCTGGATGCTTTTCTGATTACAGCTCAGATTGAGATCATCAGCGTTGATCGTGGCCAGGCCGAACTGGCCCGCTCGGCTTTCACTCAATTTGGCGCGGGGCGGCATCGTGCCGCGCTTAATTTCGGCGACTGTTTTTCTTACGCCCTGGCCAAATGGCTGGACCAGCCACTGTTGTTCAAAGGCGATGATTTCTGTCATACCGATCTTCTTCTGGCCACCCCGTCCACAACCGAGCGACTGGCCGGAGGCTCGTGATGGACGGCCCCTGCCTTCCCATCGCTTGTTGCTCACCCCCTTTCGCGACCCGCCGCTGAAGATCACTCCAGGCGGGGTCACAGCTGACGGAATCCACGCGCAGCAGTACAGGCGCACAATGCAGTGATCGGCGCTGGTCCAGGCTCGCTACGGTGATGACAGACGTTCAAAGCCTTCAGGGGCAATCTGATTCAGCACCGCCGCCTCGGCTGCTGGATCGCCAGGGGTGGTCAACCCTTGCCGCCGGCGCCCTGGCGGCGCTTGCTGGCAGAGAGCAACGCCAGAATCGCGCGCTTCGAGCAAGAGCTCTTTTCCTCCTCGAACCAAGCCTCCTCCACAGGCGATTCCTCGCCTACCTAGCCAACGAACAGGCAGGCCCGCCTCAAGGCGAACAGGCGAGTTAAGGGTTGACTGAAGCTGATTGGGCTGCATTGCGTGACGATGTGATCGCTCTAAGCAGCTGATGGATTCAGTGGCCCCAACCCACTTGGCAGGCGCCGGCCTCCGCTGGCTGCGAGCGGAGTCCCACCCAATCCCGATCTCTCCCGCCTGCCTGTCGTCGAACCCGGCCTCGATGCCGTGGTGGTGTCCGACGACAATCTGGTTGATGGGCACTTTGACACCCGCGCCGTGGCGGATGCGGCGGCTGCTCGCGCAGCAGGGCTGTGGGTGATGCCCGCCGCAGGCGCCTGATCTCAAACCCGTGAAACCACGGAGACGCCATTAGGCAGTACAGACGTACTGTATCGGAATCGGGATGGGGAGGGCTGGCCGGTGGCAGTGGGCTGTTCAGTGCGGAGTGGTGGGGCTTGAAAACCGATCACTGGTTCTACGGGCTCTTTCAAAGCGCCCCGGATTTGATCACGCTGCTGTTGCCGCAAGGCGCCTCTGCGCCTCCCTCGCTCGGGCCGGATGGGCCGGGTGATGCGCTTTATCGCTTTGAGGCTCCCGAGCTCAAAGCGGTGAACCATCGGCTCGATGGGGTGTTCTGGCCCAGAAGCGGGGAGGCCGGCTCACCGGAGCAACCGGTGGTGCTGCTGGAGGTGCAGATGCACAGCAAGGCGGGGTTCAAGCACCGCCTATTTGCCCAAACCGCTCGCTTTCTGCAGTTGCATCCCCAGGTGCAGCATCTGGCCGTGGTGGTGGTGCTGCCCCACCGACATCTCAGGCTCGGCCCTTATCAGCTGCCGCAGCAGCTGCAGGCGTTTGTTGATGGCGTGGTGTGGCTGAGCCTGGAGGAGCTGGGCCAGCGAGCAGATCTGGACCCACTGCTCACTCTGTTCACGCTGCCGGTGCGCCCGGAGGCTGAGCTGCGAGCCAGCTCCCAGCAGATCCTTAATCAACGGCCGGATCTGCTCTCTGCCGTTCTACCTATGCTGTTTGAGCGGTTCCCCACACTCACCTCCAAAGAGATCATGGTGATCGCAGGCATCCCCACCGACCAGCTGCTCCACACCCGCGCCGCCCAGGACCTTCTGGATCGGGGTCGGCAGGAAGGTGAGGCCCAAGGCGAGGCCCGTGGTCGCGCCCTCGGTGAAGCGGCAGTCACCCTTCGCCAGCTCAACCGCCGTTGCGGCCCGCTCAGCGAGGCCACCACCGCCCAAATCCACGCACTTCCGCTGGAGCAGCTGGAGGCCCTGGCCGAGGCACTGCTCGATTTCAACGGCCCCGCCGACCTGTCGGCCTGGCTGGCAGAGCACAAAGCCTGAGGCCCGAGCGCCCACAGAGCTGCAGTTCGTGAGGCACCGCCCAATGTCGCTGCCGACAGGCTGTTCCTCTCGTAGAACACCCCCACCAAGGCAAAGCCAATCCGACCCAAACCGGCTCAGCCATGGGGCGTGCAGCCCAGGTGCTGGGGCTCAGCAAGGACGAACTCAGCGCCGTGGTGGGCAAGCACCGCACCACGATCGATCGCAGCGGCCTGGATCCCAAGACCAAGGAAGGGGAACTGGCGCTGCTCTTGCTGCGGGTTTACCGCAGCCTCCACGCTCTCTACGGCGGGGACCAGGCCCTGATGCGCCACTGGATGGAGCAACCCAACCACCACGTCGGCGCACAACCGCCACGGCGATGACTGCCACGGATCGAAGGGCTGACCCGCGTTGCCAACACCCTCGATGCCCTGCGCGGCTGATTGCACGGGTGCGCCGCCGGGCTATGGGTGTGGGTTGGGGGTGAGGGTGAGGGGTTGGGGGTGGCGATGCCCGCCGGGAGGGGGCTTGGCCGGGAAAACCCGTGAAACCACGGAACCCCCGACTGGCAGTACACACGTACTATGTGGGTATCGGTCCTGGTTCGGTCTCGCTACGGTGAAGTCATCTGTTGGAAGCCCTTCGGGGCTACCTGATTCGCTCCCGCCTCCTTGGCTATTGGATCGCCAGGGCTGGTCGTCCCTTCTGGCCGGTGCTCTGCTGCTCCCGATTTCGTCCACGACGAACTACGGCGATGACAACCTCTTCCAGCTCGGCGCCCTCCCGGCCCATGACCAGGTCGGAATGGGTCTCCACCTTGCCGCCTTGGCGGCGCTTGCTGGCGATGCTCAACTGGCGACCCGTTTACGACATCGAGCAAGAAACAGAGAGGCTGAGGAAAGAGAACAAGCGACTCGCCGGTCTCGAATCCAGGATGGATGCCTGGTTACGCAATACCGATTCCTCCTCGCAGACACCTCCCGCAACCGGCTCCAACTGAGTGAAGCCCTGGCCGTGCTGCTGCAGGAGCTCATGCCACAAAAGGCCTGAGCTGGGCTGCAGGTCGTGAGGCCCTGACCATCTCCGAACGCCAATGGCGACAACGGCCCCAACCCGCTCGGCAGGCGCCGGACCCTACTGGCTGCTGGCCCGTGGCTTGGCATTCCGCGCAATGCCTACCAGTTTTTACTGATCTATTCCCCTGCCTGGCTCACGGCGATCCCGGTCTCGTCGCCGATGTCTTTGGCGATATGTCGCAGCGGCGGCGGTGAGATGTCGCTCCCCTGATCAACGGGGACCGTTGTGCAGCGGCCTTTGGCATCACGGAACTGCTGGTGGGAGCCGCGCTGGCGAACCTCTTCAAAGTCCAGCTTTGTGAGAAGGGGCCGCAGCTCCTAGCCCCAGCTCCCTTCGCTGAGCCGTTGCTGGCACCACACCACACCTCACCACACCACATCTGGTGTCGCCAACCCCGAAAAACTGAGCGTGTCGCAGGGGCATCCCTCAGCCCCCACGCCGCTCCCCCAGCGCAAACGGCTGGAAGCTGGCGCTGATCCCAAACTCCTCGGCAAACTCCAGCACCCGGCACCAGGCGCGCCCCTCCCGCAGGATGCCGCGCAGGATCACCGGGGCGCTGGCCTGCTGCAGCGTGATCTCAAACAGGGGCCAGCCCACCGAGGCCTGCACCGCATCCTCCCCATAGAGCGGCACCACATCGAGGGCGCCCACCAGGATGCGGCGGTGCGTGGCGTCCCAGGAGAAGGGCAGCTCGTAGCGCTCCAGCAGCTCGGCCGCCAGCGCCCAGCTGCTGCCGTGCGCATCGATCTGGGTGGCCAGCGGCTCGCCGCGCGCCGCGATCACACTGGCCCGCCCAAACTGCAACCGCCCCGCCGGCTGCGGCTCCGCCTCGCCCCGCAGGATCGCCCGGATCCGCTGGCGCAGCTGCTCGCCGCCGGTGGGCGGGCCGCCCTTCTCCAGCTGCAGCAGGTCCCAGCGCTCGCCCGTGCCGCCCCAGATCACCGGGCCGTAGTTGTCGTGCGGCGTGCGGCCGTCGCGGTTGGCGGCCGCCTCGGCGTGGGTCATCAGCCGCTCGATGCCGATGTCATCGGGCCCCCAGCCCCAGCCGCGCGCCACCGCCGCCGCCTCCTGGCACAGCGCCTCCAGCTGCTCCGGCGTGGGCGGGATGCTCCACGGATCCGGATGCCCGCCCATGCAGGCGCAGCTCAGCGCCACCGCATTGGCATTGCGCCGCCAGGTGTGGGCCGGCAGATCCACCGCGTAGCTGTGCAGCCGCTGCACCCGCCCATCGCCGCTGATGATCGAGTGATACAGCCCGCTGCGCACCCAGCTGTAGCCCGTGGCCGCCCAGTGCAGATAGATCGTGGCGGGCATCGCCCCTCCCCGGCACGTTCCTCTCGATAGCCACAACCCACCGCCCCGGCAACACCCGGCCGGGAACGGCCCTCAGGCGCTGAGCAGCGCCAGCACCGCCTCCACGTCCACCCGCAGGTCGGGGTAGTTGGGCCCGTTGGCGCTCGGCACCGCCGTGCCCACGTGCATGGCGTGATCCAGCCCCAGCCGGCCGGAGATCAGCGCAAACGTGAGGCTGCCGTTGCCCTCGGCCAGCAGCTCCAGCGCCCGCTGCGGCGCCTGCCGGGCAAACAGCAGGTGCGTGAAGCCGGCCCCATGGGGCCCGAGCACCAGCTCGTGGCGCCCCACCAGCTCCGCCTGGGCCCGCACCCCCAGCCCATCGAGCGCATCCACCACCTGCAGCCGCGGCGTGTGGCGCTGCAGGGCGCCGATCAGCTCCTCTTCGTTGAGCAGCCGGCGCCGCTGCCGCCGCAGGTAGAGCACCGAGCCGGCCGGGGCCGGCTCCGGCCGAGCCTCCACCAGCTCCCGCACCCAGCCCAGCGCCAGGCCGCTGCAGCGCAGCAGCGGGTGGATGTGGCAGGCCCGCCGCAGGTAAAACAGCCGCTCCACCGCCAGCTCCAGGCCCGGCTCCAACGGCACGATCGGGTGGCCCCAGCGCTCGCTCACCCGCTGCAGCAGCTCCTGCTGAAACGGCTGCACCAGCGGATCCACCACCAGCGGGATGCGCCGCCGGCACTCCTGCGCCAGGGCGATCTTGGGCAGCAGATCACACACGAAGTGGCAGAAGTTGCCGGCCTCCAGGTCGTCGCACACCAGAAAGGCCTCGGCCAGCTGTTCGCGCCGCCGCGGCTCCGCCGGCGCCAGCACCCCCTCGCCCGCCAGCACCCCGCCGCTGAGCGGCCAGTAGGCGCTGCTGGCATCGGCCACCACCACCGCCCCGGGCCCCGGCCCCTGGCACACCAGGTGGTAGCCCTGCCACTCGCGCACCAGCGCCTGGCGCAGCAGCGCCACCTCCAGGCCCAGCGGGCTGGCCTCCAGCCCCGGCAGCCCGCCCGAGGCCGGGAAGTGCAGCCGCTCCGGCGTGTCGCAGCGCACGGCGTAGGCCACATCCAGCGGCGTGTCGAGCCGCAGCGCCGTGCTGCCGCCGCCGCCGCTGCTGGCCGGCACCGTGGCCCCCAGCGCCGCCACGGCCTGAGCAGCGGCCTCGGCCGCACTGTCGCCCCAGATCGCCGTGCTCGCTCCCAGCCGGCTGTTGTGGCGCAGCAGGGCCCCCAGCAGCAGCTCCCGCGCCACCGGGCTCAGCCGGCCCCCAGCCAGCCCGCCAGCGGCCGGCCGCTGCTCAGCGCCGCCACGCCGTAGCGCTGGTGGGCCGCCCGCAGCAGCGGCAGCCGGTAGGCGCCGCAGTCGGCCAGCAGCAGCGCAAACGGCCGCTGCCGGTAGAGCCCATCCACCACCTCCAGCAGCAGCGCCAGGCTCTCGCCGAAGCCCCCCGCCGGCCGCCCCGGCCAGCGGCTGGCCGGCATCTCCACCACCCGCAACCCAAACGGCTCACCCCGGAAGCACAGCCCCTGGCGGTGGGCGGCCTGCACCCCCGCCGCCCGCTCACCCACATACACCACCTCCAGCCCGCCCAGCTCGGCCAGCAGCCGCTCCGGCGCCGGCGGCGCCCCCAGCGGCGGCAGCGGCTGGCCGTGGCGCAGCACCAGCTCCTGGGCCACCGCCAGCCAGCGGCCCAGGCAGCCGGCGTCGTTGGTCCACAGCTCCGCCTGCAGCAGCGCCTCGGCCGCCGCCTCGCCCCAGCCGGCCAGCTCCGCCAGCGGCGCATGGGCCCGGGCGTAATACCCCTCCTCGGCGTGCAGCCGCCGCAGCGCCTCCAACGGCGGCGGGCACTGCATCCAGGGCAGCTCCTGGCGCTGCTGCCAGAAGGCCTGGTTGTGGTGCTCGCGGCGCAGCTCCGCCAGCACCGGCTCCAGCGCGGCCGGATCGGCCAGCAGCGGCTGCAGCACCGCCAGTTCGGTAGCGCCCAGCTCCAGCAGCAGGCTGTGCTGCCAGTCGAGCGCCGGCAACGGCTCCAGCCGCTCGCCCAGCCGCCGCTGCCAGCTGGCCGCCAGGTAGGCCAGCCGCTCCAACGCCGCCGCCGGCAGCCGCAGCCCCTGGCGCCAGCGGGGCTCCAGCAACGCCGGCAGCGCCGTGGCCGCCGGCAGCGCCCGGCTGCCGCGGGGCAAGTGCCACACGAAATCATCCAGGGCGGCCTCGATCGCCTCCGGCTCGGCCGCCAGCAGCGGCGCCAGATCCAGCTGCAGCGGCCCGGCGCTGGCCCCCGGCTCCAGCAGCACCAGCTCGGCCAGCTCCGGCCCCATCGGCTCCGGCCCGGCGGCGCTCGCCGGCTCCGGCGCCGCCGGCTGGGGTACCGCCGGCTCAGCGATCGGCGCAGCGGCCTGGGGCGGGCTGGCCAACGGCGCCAGCTGCGGCTCCAGCAGCTCCAGCGCCAGCCGCAGCCGCGTGAGCGCCGCCGCCAGGGCCGGCTGGCGGTCGTGCGCCACCGGCAGCAGCTCCACCAGCTCGGCCAGCTCCGCCAGCGCCCGCGGCTCCGGCTCCGGCCCCGCCTCCAGCACCAGCCGCACCTGCTGCTCCAGCTGCTGGCGCGCCTGCACCAGCACCCACTCCGGCGCCGGCTCCAGCAGCCGCTCCAGCCGCGCCAGCAGCCGCACCGCCCGCGGCCGCGTGGCCGGCGGCGCCGCCACTGCGGGATCTTGGCCGGCCTCCTGCAGCAGATCGATCGACAGGGTGGCGCCGTCCTGCACCAGCTGCTGCTCCAGCACCGCCAGCCAGTCGGGCGGCTGCAGCGGCAGCGCCTCGGCCTGGCGCAGCCGTTCGGCCAGCTGCCAGCACAGCTCCACCCGCTCGGCCAGCGGCGGCGGCGCCTCGCTGCCCACCTTCACCTGGCCGTGCAGCTCGGCGGTGAGCAAGGCCAGCAGCAGCGCGTAGTGGCTCCAGAACCCCTCGGCCCGGGCCGGCACCGCCGCCGCCAGCTGCCGCACCAGCGCCAGCAGGGCGTCGTGGTGCTCCAGGGCCTCGGCCCAGGCATGGGCCTGGTAGGCCTGCTCACAGCAGCGCAGCGTCACCTCGGCCAGCTCGGCCTTCAGCGGCAGCACCGCCCCCGGGTCGCCCCCCTGCCCAGCCCCCTGGTCGCCTCCCGGGTCGGCCGCGGCCAGCAGCTGCTTCAGCAGGGCCAGCCGCTGGGGCAGCTCCAGCGGCAGCTGGCGCAGCAGCTCCAGCGGCAGCGACACCGCCGCGCCTGTCTTGGCGGAGCCGGGGGAGGCGGTCAGCGGAGCAGGCGCAAAGGTGCTCCATTATGAGAGCAGCAATTGGCGTATTCAGACTGCGCCTGCAGCAGCCGCAAGCCGCAATGCAATGGCGATGATGCGGAACCACGGCTCCCCGGTGACGGCCGTTCTTCCCAGCGAGCTCCACACCCTGCGCCGCGGCTCCCTCGTGGGGGAGCTGGAAGGCTTCCTGCCCGCCGGCGGGGTGGCCGGCTGGGTGTGCCCCGCCACCTCCATCACCGCCGGCGCCATCACCGAAGCCAGCGGCGATACCGGCACGCCGCCGCTCACCGTGCGCCTGGTGCTGGCCGACCTGCTCCAGCCCAACCACAGCTGGCAGCTGGCTGAGCTGCCCGCCCAGCGTCCCCGCCCCGACCTGCCCGCCCTGGAACTGGCCCGCGCCTGCGGCTTCCTCTTCCTCGGCCACTCCGGCGTGGAGCTGCCGCCCCACAGCAGCGGCATGGTGCTGCGCGCCTTCTGCCGCCTGCCCGATCACGCCACCGCCACCACCACCGAAATCGAAACCTGGCAGGAGCTGCCCGGCAGCCCCCTGCGCCTCAACGGCGAGCGCTACGCCGAGCTGCGCGAGCTCTGCCGCCTCGGCCGCGGTCGCCGCGCCCGGCTGGTGGGCCTGCAGGGCCACCAGCTGCGCGGCTGGGCCAGCGGCCCCAGCCCCCTGCAGCTGCGCATCGACGGCGCCGCCACCGCCCTGCCGGTGCTGCCCCCCGATCCCCTGCCGGCCGGCGAGTGGCCCTTCCAGCTGGAGCTGCCCGCCGCCTGCTGCGACGGCGCCGTGCACCACCTGCAGCTGGAGAGCGAGGCGGGCGAGCCGATCCACGAGCGGCTCGAGCTGGTGCCCTTCCAGCTCACCCCCTGGCCCGCCCTGCTGGAGCACGGCCAGGCCCCCTTCCCCGACCAGCTCTCGCCTCTGGCCCGCGAGCGCCAGCGCAGCCTGCTGCTCTGGCTGGAGCAGGCCGACCGCAGCGGCCAGCCCCTGCCCGCCCAGCTGCCGCTCTTGCAGCGGCTGCTCAGCCAGCCCCTGCGCCGCGACGGCCAGGGCAGCCCCCTGCCCGAGGGCTGCGAACCCGGCCCCGATGGCGCCCCCGTGCCGCGCCCGCCCCTGCAGCTGCCGGTGAGCGAGCAGCCGCGGGTGTCGATCGTGATCCCGGTGCACGGCCAATACGCCAGCACCCGCCGCTGCCTGGCGGCGATCGCCTACGCCCCCACCGCCGTGCCCTACGAGCTGATCGTGGTCGACGACGGCTCCACCGACGCCACGGCCGCCTGGCTGGAGGCCGAGGCCCCGGGCGTGCGGCTGGTGCGCCACGACTTCGCCCGCGGCTTCAACCAGGCCTGCTGCAGCGGCGCCGCCGCCGCCCGCGGGGAGCTGATCGTGCTGCTCAACAACGACACCGAGCCCTGCGCCCGCTGGCTCGAGGAGCTGCTCGATCCCTTCCAGCGCTGGCCCGGCACCGGCCTGGTGGGCGCCCAGCTGGTGTTTGCCAACGGCCGCCTGCAGGAGGCCGGCGGCATCGTGTGGGGCAACGGCAAGCCCTGGAACTACGGCCGCGGCGACAACCCCCACGACCCCCGCTACGCCTACGCCCGCCAGGTCGACTACGCCAGCGGCGCCGCCCTGGCCATCCCCGCCGAGCTCTGGCGCCAGGTGGGCGGCTTCAGCCCCGAGTTCTCCCCCGCCTACTACGAAGACACCGACCTGGCCTTCAAGGTGCGCCAGGCCGGCTACAGCGTGCGCTACGCACCCCTGGCCCGGGTGATCCACCACGAGGGCGTCAGCAACGGCAGCGACACCGCCGCCGCCCAGGGCCTCAAGCGCTACCAGGAGTTCAACGCCCCCCTGTTTCAGCGCAAGTGGGCCGCCGCCTTCGACGGCCCCGACCAGCCCAACCTCGCCGACGCCGAGCGCATCAAGGACCGCGGCATCGTGGGCCGCGCCCTCTTCCTCGACCACGACACCCCCCGCCCCAACCGCGACGCCGGCAGCCACGCCGCCCTGGTGGAGATGGAGCTGGTGCAGGCCCTGGGCTGGAAGGTGAGCTTCCTGCCCGCCAACCTCGCCTGGCTGGGCGCCTACACCGAGGAGCTGCAGCGCCGCGGCATCGAGGTGCTGCACGCCCCCTTCGTGCTCTCGCTCGAGCAGCTGCTGCGCGAGCGCGGCGCCGAATTCAAGCTAATTTACATCACCCGCTACACGGTGGCCCAGCAGGCCCTGCCCCTGATCGCCCGCCACGCCCCCCAGGCCCGCATCCTCTTCTGCAACGCCGACCTGCACCACCTGCGCCAGCTGCGCGCCGCCCGCGCCCAGGCCCTGGAGGGCGAGGCCGCCGAGCGGGCCCTCGCCGAAGTGCGCGAGGTGCAGCGCCAGGAGCTGGCGGTGATCCGCCAGGTGCACCTCACCTTCAGCTACTCCGATGTGGAGCAGGCGGTGATCGAGGCCGAAACCCTCGGCGCCGCCCCAACCGCCACCTGCCCCTGGGTGGTGGAGGGCCCGGAGCAGCCGGCGCCGCTGGAGGGCCGCAGCGGCCTGGCCTTCCTGGGCAGCTACGCCCATCCCCCCAACCGCGAGGCGGTTGCGGGCTTCATCGTCGAGGTGTGGCCCGAGCTGCGCCGCCGCCAGCCCGCGCTGCAACTCCATCTCTATGGCAGCGGCATGCCGGCGGAGCTCGGCGCCAGCTGGGGCGCGGTGGATGGGGTGGTGCTGGAGGGCTGGGTGGCCGATCCGGCCACCGTGTATGCCCGCCACCGCCTGTTTGTGGCGCCGCTGCGCAGCGGCGCCGGCCTCAAGGGCAAGGTGGCCGCCGCCGCCGCCCACGGCATCCCCCAGGTGCTCAGTCCCCTGGCCGCCGAGGCCACCGGCCTGCGCCACGGCCAGGAGGTGTGGATCGCCCACGAGCCGGCCGAGTGGCTGGAGGCAATCGAGCACCTCACCAGCCACCCAGAGGCCTGGCAGGCCTGCAGCGATGCCGCCCACCGCTACGCCCGCAGCACCTGGAGCCGCCAGCGCGGCCTGGCGCTGATGGCCGCCGCCCTCGAGCGCCTGCACCTGCCCGTGCAGCGCCCCACATGAGCCAGCCCATGCCTGAGACAGCCCCGCGCCGCCAGCTGCCCGAACCCCTCTCCGGTCTGCCCGAGCAACCGGTGGTGGAGCTGGGCGCCGGCTACCCCTGGCTCACCCTCAGCGAGATCAACCGGCTAGTGCGCCAGCAGGGCCTGGCCCAGGCCCTGGCCCGCGCCTGGCTGCTCGACCAGCTGCTGGCGGCCATCCCCCTCGATCCGGCCAAGGAACAACAGCTCATCGAGGAGTGGCTGCAGCGCCAGGGGGCCGGCAGCGGCGCCGAGCGCCAGGCCTGGCTGGAGCGCCAGCGCCTGCTGCCCGCCGACCTGCCGGCCCTGGCCTGCCACGAGGCGCGGCTGCGCCACTTCCGCGAGCAGCGCTTCGCCGCCGAGGTGGAGGTGCAGTTTCTGCGCCGCAAGCCCGAGCTCGACCAGGCCGTGTACTCCCTGCTGCGCGTGGCCGACCGCCAGCTCGCCGAGGAGCTCTACCAGCGGCTGCGCGACGACAACGCGGACTTCGGTGCCCTGGCCGCCCGCTACGGCGAGGGGCGCGAGCGCCACAGCCGCGGCCTGTTCGGCCCCCTGCCGCTCACCGCCGCCCACCCCGAGATCAGCGGCCGCCTGCGGGTGGGCCAGCCCGGCCAGCTCTGGCCCCCCTTCGCCGCCAACCAACACTGGGTGCTGCTGCGCCTCGAGCAGCAGCTGCCCGCCCGCCTCAACGAACCAACCCGCGAGCGCATGCTGGACGAACTGTTTGAGGCCTGGCTGCAGCAGCGCCTGCAGCTCCTGCTCAGCGGCGAGCCCCTGCCCGAGCTCGCCCCGATCCCACCCGCGCCTGCCCTGCCATGAACGCCGCACCGGCCCCACCCCTGCTGCGGCACTTCGAGCCCTTCCAGCTCCTGCCCGAGCCGCTCTCGCCCCTGCTCGACCCGCTGCTGGAGCCCTGCCGCTTCCGTCTCGGCCAAACCGTGCTGCGCGCCGACGTGCCGCCCCCCGGGGTGCTGCTGATCCGCAGCGGCCAGCTGCGCAGCCTCGCCCCCGCCCCCCGCGGCCAGGGCCTGCGCACGATCGAGCGCCTCGGCCCCGGCGCCATCGCCGGCTGGGTGGGCCTGCTGCGCCAGCAGCCCTGCGAGCAGCTGCGCGCCAGCAGCGAGGTGGAGGCGCTGCTGCTGCCCGCCCAGCCCTTCCTCGAGCTGCTGGCCGGCCACCCGGCCCTGGCCGCCGCCTTCCAGCAGCGGGCCGCCGCCGCCGAACTGCACGCCCTGCTGCTGGCCCTGGCCCCCGAGCATCCCTGGGCCCAGGAGCAGCTCGAGCAGTGGCCAGCGCCCCTGGCCAGCAGCTGCGTGCGCTCCCTGGTGCCCGGCGACGAAACCGGCCTGGCCCTGCCGCCGGGCTACCGCTGGTTTGCCAGCAGCGGCCGCCCCCTGGCCGAGCCCTGGCCGGAGCCCGCCCCCACCACACTTCAGCCCCTGGCGGCCGGCAGCCCCTGGCTGCGCCTGGTGGGCCTCACCGCGCCGGCGGCCAGCAGTCGCCCCGAGCCAGGCACCACCTCGGCAGCCCCCGCCGCCATCAACCCCGAGGTGCTGGCCGGCGATGAATACAGCCCCTCCCCCGAACCGCCGCCGGCCCGCGCCCAGCCCGGCGAGCTGCGCCTCCAGCCCGCCAGCGGCCCGCGCGCCATCGCCATCGCCCTCTGCACCGCCCTGGCCGACTACTTCGGCCTGCCCCTCAACCGCGACACCCTGCTGCAGCTGGTGGATGGGGTGCTGGAGCGCCAGAGCGAGTTCAACCTGGTGAACCTGGGCCAGATCATGGACACCCTCGGCCTGCGGGTGACCCTCAACCGGGTGCCCACCGACCGCCTGGCCCGGGTGCCCACGCCCGCCGCCCTGCTGCAGAACGGCCGCATCGGCCTGCTCGACGGCGTCGACCCCGACGGCCAGGCCCGCCTGCTGGAGGCCGAGCTGGGGGCCCTGCGGGTGCCCTGCAGCGAGCTGGCCACCCACGAGGGCCAGCTCACCGAGCTGCTGCTGTTCGAGCGCAAGGCCGACAGCAAGAGCGTGCAGTTTGGCTGGAGCTGGTTCCGCCCCTACCTGGCCGAACACCGCCGCGAGCTGGTGGAGGTGCTGCTCAGCTCGGTGGTGATCAACGTGCTGCGCCTGGTGTTCCCGCTGGGGATGCTGGTGCTGATGCAGTCGGTCACGCCCAGCAGCGGCGTGGGCAGCCTGTTCAGCATCGCCGCCGTGATGCTGCTGGCGATCGTGGTCGAGGCCCTGCTCAAGAGCCTGCGCACCTACATCTTCGGCGACACCGCCAACCGCATCGACAGCGATGTGAAGGGCACGGTGCTCGACCACCTGATCCGCCTGCCCCAGGGCTTCTTCGACAGCCGCCCGGTGGGCCGGGTGGTGTTCTATTTCAACGAGCTCGACCGCCTGCGCGACCTGCTGCTCGGGCCCAACGTGCTGTTCGCGGTGGACCTGGCCTTCGTGCCGCTCTACCTGCTGGTGATGCTGACGCTCAGCCCGCTGCTGGCCGTGGTGCAGCTGGCGGTGGTGCCGGTGATCCTGGCCATCGGCCTGCTGGCCAACCCGGCGATCAAGGCCCAGATCGGCCGCAGCAAGGCCGAGGCGATCCGCACCTACAGCTTCCTCACCGAGGCGCTCACCGGCGTGCAAACGATCAAGGCCCAGAACGCCGAGCTCAAGACCCGCTGGGAGTTCGACGACCGCTACTCCCGCTTCCTCGGCGAAGACTTCAAGCTGCGCGTGCTCTCCGATGCCAACGCCAACCTGCTGGGCTTCGTGGCCCAGTTCACCGATCTGCTGGTGATGGTGCTGGCCCTCTGGCTGATCGCCCAAGGCAACTTCAACCTCGGCGCCCTGTTCGCCGTGCGCATCCTCGGCAACTACGTGACAGGCCCGCTCAGCCAGCTGCCGGCCAAGTGGCAGCAGCTGCTGCTCGGCACCCAGGCCCTGCGCATCGTGGCCGACGTGATCGACCGGCCCACCGAGCAGACCCTCAGCGAGGCCCAGGCGATCCCGATGCCGCCGCTGCGCGGCCAGGTGGACTTCCGCAACGTGAGCTTCCGCTACCGCGACAAGGGGCCGCTCAACCTCGAGGGCGTGAACCTCACCATCCCCGCCGGCGCCTTCGTGGGCCTGGTGGGCGGCTCCGGCAGCGGCAAATCCACCCTGCTCAAGCTGCTGCCCCGCTCCTATGCCCCGCTCGAGGGCAGCGTGCTGGTGGATGGCCTCGACATCAGCAAGCTCGAGCTCTATTCCCTGCGCCGCCAGATCGGCGTGGTGCCCCAGGAATCGATGCTGTTCGACGGCACGATCCGCGACAACCTGCTGCTGGTGAAGCCCGATGCCACCGCCGCCGAGCTGATCCGCGCCACCCGCATCGCCTGCGCCCACGACTTCATCATGGAGCTGCCGCGCGGCTACAACACCGACGTGGGCGAGCGCGGCGCCGGCCTCTCCGGCGGCCAGCGCCAGCGCATCGCCCTGGCCCGGGCCGTGCTCCAGAACCCACGCCTGCTGATCCTCGATGAGGCCACCAGTGCCCTCGATGCCAGCACCGAGCGCCAGGTGTGCATCAACCTGCTCGAGGCCTTCCGCGGTCGCACCGTGTTCTTCATCACCCACCGCCTCGCTACCGTGCGCCCGGCCGATGTGATCGTGCTCATGGACAAGGGCGCCATCATGGAGATGGGCAGCCATGCCGATCTGATCGCCCGCCAGGGCTGGTACTACGCCCTCCATCGCAGCCAGAGCCAGGAGGGCGAAAGCTAATGTTGCGCCCCTCCACCCCGCTCCAGCACGCCCTGCAGCGCGCCCTCGGCTGGTTGCGCCGCCCCGGCGCCCAGCGCTCCAGCCCCATCAGCGGCTCCCCCGCCACCCCGCCCAGCGGCGACAGCACCCCGATCACCTTCGGCCGCGCCGGCCACACCCCGATCCCCCCGGCCGCCAGCACCCCACCCGCCAGCACCCCCGCCGCCCCGGCCCCGCGCAGTGGTGCCACCACCCTCGGTGGCACCAGCTCCGGCGCGGGCGCGAGCTCGGGCGGCTCCCTCGCCCCCAATCCCTTCCGCAACGCCGGCCTTAGCGCCAGCCCCGGCGGCCCGGCGGCCCCCTGGAGCTTCAGCCAGACCGTGCTGCTGCGCAAGCAGCGCAGCGGCGCCAGCGTGCTGATGTGGACCGGCATCGGCGGCGTGGCCCTGCTCGGCCTCTGGGCCATCACCGCCCCCCTGGCCGAAACCATCGCCGTGCAGGGCAAGCTCGAGCCCAGCAGCAGCACCAAGCGCATCGACACCCCCGTGCCCGGCGTGGTGGAGGCCGTGCTGGTGAAGGAGGGCCAGGCCGTGCGCAAGGGCGATCCCCTGGTGCGCTTCGACCTGCGCGAGCCCCGCAGCCGCCTGGAGGCCGCCGAGAGCGTGCGTCAGCGCCTGCTCAACGAGAACCAGATCGCCGCCTCCACCCTCGGCGACGCCGCCGCCACCGCCCGCCTCAGCCCCAACCAGCGCCTGCAGCTGGCCAGCCAGGCCGAAGAATTTGCCAGCCGCCGCGAGGGCGCCCTCCAGGAGCTGCGCAAGGCCCAGGAGCGCCTGGCCGGCGAGCGCGCCAGCCTGGCCACCTATCGCAACATCGCCAACCGCTACGCCGGCCTAGTGGCCAAGGGCGCCGCCAGCGAGGTGCAGCTGCTCGAGGCCCGCCAGAACGTGCAGAAGAGCGAGAGCACCGTGGCCCAGGAGCAGCGCGAGATCGCCCGGCTGCAATCCTCCCTGATCAACACCGGCGCCAGCACCAACGTGGAGCTGCGCCGCAAGGTGGAGGAAAACCTGCGCCAGATCGCCGAGCTCGACAGCGACATCCGCCTGGCCCGCCAGCAGATCCAGTTCGGCCTGCTCACCGCCCCGGCCGACGGCACCGTGTTCGACATCGAGGTGAGCCCCGGCAGCGTGGTGGCCCAGGGCACCGGCACCAGCGCCAACGCCTCCGGCAAGTCGCTGATGAAGGTGGTGCCCCGCGATGCCCTCCAGGCCCGCGTGTATCTGCCCAACCAGGCGATCGGCTTCGTGCAGCCGGGCCAGCGCGCCGACCTGCAGATCCAGGCCTTCGACGCCAGCGACTTCGGCACCGTGCCCGCCGTGGTGCAGCGGATCGGCTCCGACGCCCTGCCCGCCGAGGAGCAGAAGCGCGAACTCGGCACCGATTCCTCCGGCCTCTTCTATCCGGCCGTGATGCGCCTGGAGCGGCAAACGATCCAGCTGCCCAACAGCACCGCCCCGCTGCAGGCCGGCATGAGCCTCACCGCCAACATCAAGCTGCGCGAGCGCCGCTTCATCAACATCTTCACCGGCTTCTTCGACGACCAGCGCCGCAACCTCGAGCGGCTGCGCTGATGCCCGCCGGCGACGACCCCCGCCAGCACCCCTGGTGGCAGCACCTACCGGCCGAGGGGCGGCGACTGGCCCTGCGCCAGCGCCGCCGCCACCGGCTATGGCAGGCGCTCAGCAGCCGCCGCGGCCTGCTGCTGCTGCTGCTGCTGCTGCTGCTGGCGGCCATCGCCGCCCTGGCGGCCGGTGGCGCCGGCGGCATGGGCCTGGCGCTGCTGCTGCCCCTGGCGCTGCTGCCGGCCCTGGCCGGGTTCAGCTACTGGCTCACCTGGCGGGAGTTTCACCGTTAACAGCCCCGCCCTGGGCAGCGGGCGTCGCACCAGCCCCTGCACCAGCCGAGGCGCCAGCCGCTGCACCAGCGGTCTCGGCCGCTGGCCGGGCCGGCATCGCGCCCGGATCCAGCTTGGTGATCTCCCGCACCAGCCACACCGGCATGTGCTGCTCGCCGCCGCCAAAGGAAATCGTGCCCGGCGGGTAAAAGGGCAGCACCGCCAGCAGGGCGTTGATCGCCCCGGGCCGGCTCATGTCGGCCACCCGCTGGGCCAGCTGCCGCCGCAGGTTGAGGTCGGCCGGGCTGATCGCACTGCGGGCAAAGCCACTGGCCAGCAGGTTGCGGTAGAGCTCGCCGAAACGGCTGCGGTAGAGCGGCTCCAGCTGGTCGGTCGCCGCGTCGAGCCACACCTGGGCCAGCTGCCGCCGCAGGCCGGCCAGCTGGCCGGCCACCTCGGCATCGGCGGGGTCGATCACATGCAGGTTGATCAGGCCGGCCATCCGGTTCTGAAACTCCTGGTCCTGCACCAGCGCCAGGGCCGCAGCCCCCCTTTGGCCACCCACCTGCAGGGGCTGGGATCCCGCCGGCCGGGATCCCAGCCCTGATCCCACACCAGATCCCATGCCGAGGCTGGGGGCCTGGCCCAGGGCCTGGCCGGCGGGGGCCAGCAGCCCGGCCGGCCGCCAGATCCGCTGCAGCAGATCGGGATCAAACAGGCGGGCGTAGTCCTCCTGCAGCCAGCGCGGCACCTGGGTGAGCGGGTTCTCCACCCGCATCCGCCCCGGCGGAAAATAGGCAAACACCGCCAGCAACAAGTTGGTCGTTTCCGGCCGGTCCAGCGGACCCATCAGGCGCTGGGCTAGCTGGTCGCGCCAGGCCTGCTCCTGGGGCAGCAGCGGCTCCCGCGCCAGCGGGCCGGCCAGCAGCTCCCGGTAGCACTCGCCGATCGCCGAGCCGTAGAGCAGCTCCAGCTGATCCACCGGCGCCACCAGCCAGAACTGCGAGAGGCACTGGCGGGCCAGCCGCGCCTGCCGCAGCGCAGTGGCACCGGGCTCGTTGCCATAGGTGCGGATGATCGTGAGCAGCCGCCCCACCGACCAGGGCAGCACGCGCGCTTCGCCACCCAGCTGGGTGGCCGACGGCTTGGGCTCCTCCACCAGGCTGTCCTCTGCCGGCCCCGTGGCCGTGGCCCCCAGGGGCTCCACCAGGCCCAGCCTGCGCAACAACCGCCCCAGGATCGCCATGGCCCGCACTGCCCAGATAGAAAGCGAATTTATGGGGAGTGCTCAGCGCCATCCGCCTGTGTGCTGCATCTGCATCTCGATCTGCATAGCGGTCTGCAGAACTGCCCCCACCACCGGCTCCCAGGCGCCGGCCTGCCGCTGGCGAAACAGCCGCAGGCTCGGATACCAGGGGGTGTCGCTGCGCTCCCGCAACCAGCGCGGCGCCGCGCTGAACGGCAGCAGCAGCCAGCCCGGCCGCCCCATCGCCCCCACCAGGTGGGCCAGGGCGGTGTCCACCGTGATCACCAGATCCAGGCCCGCCACCAGCGCGGCGGTGGCGGCGAAGTCGGCCTCGGCGGGCAGCTCCTCCAGCCCCCGCTGCCGCCAGCGCTCCGCCCGCTGGCGATCGGGGCCGAACTGCAGCAGCACCGGCCGCCAGCCCAGCTCCAGCAACCCCTCCAGCAGCTGATCGAGGGCCGGCTGATCCAGGCTGCGGCGCACGTATTCGCGCGTGGTGAGGGGCTGCTCGAGCTTGCGACCGGCGGCCCACAGCACCCCCACGCGCCGCTGGCCCAGGGGCGCTGGCCAGTGCGGTGCCGCCAGCCAGCTGGCCGCCGCCGGCAGCGGCGCCTCGCCCAGGATCGCCGGCAGGCTCAGCAGCGACACATGCCGCCCATCCCAGTGCGGCGCCGCCCCCGTTGCCGGCTTGGCGCGCACCTCGGGCCGGGGCTCCAGCCCGGCCAGCCCCTGGCGCAGCAGCTCCACCAGGCAGGCCTCCACCTCCAGCAGCAGCGCCGGTGCCGCCGGCCCCCGGCGGGCCACCAGGGGACCCAGCCAGCGCAGGTGCTGGATCGTGTCGCCCAGGCCCTGCTCACTCCACACCAGCAGCGGCTGCCGCCAGCCCTCCCCATCCCCCCGCCAGGCCGTGGCTGGATCGCGCCAGCGCTGCGCCGCCGGCAGCTCCCAGCGACGCTCCGCCAGGGCATAGCCCTCCGCGTAGCGCTCCAGACCGATCAGCAGCTGGCTGTGGTTCCAGGCCGTTGGGGCCGCATCGTGCAGCTCGCGGCTGCGGGCGAAGGCCCGATCGGCCGCCTCGAACCGCTGCAGATCGCTCAGCACGTTGCCCAGGCCGCGATAGAGCAGGGGCTCCCGCGGGGCCAGCAACACCGCCTGGCGCAGGGGAGCCAGGGCCTGGTCCGGCCGGTCGGCGATCCACAGCGCATTGCCCCAGTTGCCCAGCAGGCGGTGGTCGCCGGGGGCTGCGGCAGCGGCCCGGCCGTGGCGCTCAGCCGCCGCCAGCAGGGGGGCCAGTGGTTCGGTTGTCAATTCCTGACAGCTAACCATTAAGAATTATGCGGCCTTCGCGCTGGGCACTGCACAACCCCAGACCAGATGGATTGAATGAAGTCGTACGCATAACGCAGGGTCGGTCAGTCATTCACCGGCTCAGCACAGCGAACCCAAGGACTTTTTCACCATGCAAGACCAGCAACTCGTTTACGAACCTCAAGGGTTGTTTACCCTCACCACAGTTCCCGGCAGCGGCAATAGCGATGTCGCGGTGACTGTGGGCGGCACTCCTCAGGAACCCGTCTACAACATCCGACAATCCGGCGTCGAAAAGGTCGAAGGGCTCAGCATCGACGGCGAAGCCACCAGCGAGCACACGGTGATCATCCCCTCGGTTGAAAACCTTAACGCCGACCTCGGCAGGGGTGCTGACCGGCTGCAGCTCAGGGGTGATGTGCACAACTCCAGCATCGACCTTGGCGGCGGCAATGACGAACTCACGGTCAACGGCGCCTTCAACAACAACAATGTCGCTAGCGGCGGCGGCAGCGATCGCCTCCTGTTCAAATCAGAGGTCAACAACTGTTCCATCGACTGCAATAGCGGCGACGACCTGGTGATTTTCCAATCGGGCGTGAATGGTTCGGATATCTCGCTCGGCACCGGCAACGATGTGCTGCGCTTCCTCGGCAACGTCACCAACACCATAGTCAATCTCGGTGGCGGCCAGGACAGGATCACGATCGCCGATCCCAACGCCGACACCACCGGCCTGGTGATTCAAGGTGCCGGCGCCGACGACATCTTGACCATCCTCACCACCAATTACAAGTTCGTCGGCGACTTCACCTGGGAGAGCCTCGTCGATCCTACCGACACCGTTCGCTTCGGTCCCGTCTAGTCCTGAAGCCTCCCCAGGCCAGCCTGAGCGAGCTGCAACAGGCCCTCGCGGCCGCCCTCGCGGTCAACGACCACACCACCGCCCGCGCCCTGCTGCTGCAGTGGCTGCGGGCTTTTGCTTGGCAGCTGCCCGCCCGGCGCACTGGACGCCCTGCCCCTGCTCGGCGTGCCGATCCTCAACCGGGTGGACCTGCTGCAGCGCCTGCTCGACAGCCTCGATCACCCCGTGCGCCCTGGTGGCCAACGCTGCCGGCCCTGGCCTGGATCAGCGACTGGCTCACCTGGCGGGAGTTTCACCGTTAACAGCCCCGCCCTGGGCAGCGGGCGTCGCACCAGCCCCTGCACCAGCCGAGGCGCCAGCCGCTGCACCAGCGGTCTCGGCCGCTGGCCGGGCCGGCATCGCGCCCGGATCCAGCTTGGTGATCTCCCGCACCAGCCACACCGGCATGTGCTGCTCGCCGCCGCCAAAGGAAATCGTGCCCGGCGGGTAAAAGGGCAGCACCGCCAGCAGGGCGTTGATCGCCCCGGGCCGGCTCATGTCGGCCACCCGCTGGGCCAGCTGCCGCCGCAGGTTGAGGTCGGCCGGGCTGATCGCACTGCGGGCAAAGCC
Source organism: Prochlorococcaceae cyanobacterium (assembly GCA_044235095.1). Taxonomy (GTDB): domain Bacteria; phylum Cyanobacteriota; class Cyanobacteriia; order PCC-6307; family Cyanobiaceae; genus NIES-981. Next base: position 27,364 of record JBIIIC010000009.1, read on the forward strand.
ACTGGCCAGCAGGTTGCGGTAGAGCTCGCCGAAACGGCTGCGGTAGAGCGGCTCCAGCTGGTCGGTCGCCGCGTCGAGCCACACCTGGGCCAGCTGCCGCCGCAGGCCGGCCAGCTGGCCGGCCACCTCGGCATCGGCGGGGTCGATCACATGCAGGTTGATCAGGCCGGCCATCCGGTTCTGAAACTCCTGGTCCTGCACCAGCGCCAGGGCCGCAGCCCCCCTTTGGCCACCCACCTGCAGGGGCTGGGATCCCGCCGGCCGGGATCCCAGCCCTGATCCCACACCAGATCCCATGCCGAGGCTGGGGGCCTGGCCCAGGGCCTGGCCGGCGGGGGCCAGCAGCCCGGCCGGCCGCCAGATCCGCTGCAGCAGATCGGGATCAAACAGGCGGGCGTAGTCCTCCTGCAGCCAGCGCGGCACCTGGGTGAGCGGGTTCTCCACCCGCATCCGCCCCGGCGGAAAATAGGCAAACACCGCCAGCAACAAGTTGGTCGTTTCCGGCCGGTCCAGCGGACCCATCAGGCGCTGGGCTAGCTGGTCGCGCCAGGCCTGCTCCTGGGGCAGCAGCGGCTCCCGCGCCAGCGGGCCGGCCAGCAGCTCCCGGTAGCACTCGCCGATCGCCGAGCCGTAGAGCAGCTCCAGCTGATCCACCGGCGCCACCAGCCAGAACTGCGAGAGGCACTGGCGGGCCAGCCGCGCCTGCCGCAGCGCAGTGGCACCGGGCTCGTTGCCATAGGTGCGGATGATCGTGAGCAGCCGCCCCACCGACCAGGGCAGCACGCGCGCTTCGCCACCCAGCTGGGTGGCCGACGGCTTGGGCTCCTCCACCAGGCTGTCCTCTGCCGGCCCCGTGGCCGTGGCCCCCAGGGGCTCCACCAGGCCCAGCCTGCGCAACAACCGCCCCAGGATCGCCATGGCCCGCACTGCCCAGATAGAAAGCGAATTTATGGGGAGTGCTCAGCGCCATCCGCCTGTGTGCTGCATCTGCATCTCGATCTGCATAGCGGTCTGCAGAACTGCCGCTGGCGCTGCGCCGCCGGCAGCAGGGGGGCCAGCTGTTCGGTTCTGTACTCCGCACATTCCCCCGAACAATCCCTAAAGAGTCGCGGGCGACACAAGACACCCGACCTCCAGCCTGGTATACGTAGTTTTACAGACCAGGCATGATCCGCCTGCCAGCGGTTCAAGCCCCTTATCCGAGGACCATTGCCCCATGAACCAGACCCTCGTGTTTGAACCCTCAGGGTTCGATCTCCAAACGATTCCCGGCAGTGGGAACAGTGATGTGTTTGTGAGGGTGAGTGGCTCGGCCAGCGCCCCGCAATACACGATTCAACAAACGGGCCGTGGACCAATCGATGGGCTGGGGATCGATGGAAACCAGACCACCGAACGAGTCAACATCAACGGCTCCACCAGCAACCTTCAGGTCTTTCTGGGCCAGGGTGCCGACCGGCTGACCATCAACGGTGCCGTGAACAGCTCCTCCATCGAGCTCGGCGACGGCCGCGACAACGCGACGATCAATGGCCCCTTCGTCAACAGCGGCCTCACCAGCGGCGCTGATCGCGACACACTGGCATTCCGAGGTCTCGTGAGCTCCGGTTACGTCGACGCCGGCGCCGGCGACGACCTGATGAACCTCAACGGCGACGTGAGCGGCTCGGTTGTCAATCTCGGCACTGGCAACGACCAAGTCAACTTCAGTGGCAATGCCACCAACACCACCCTCAACCTCGGCGGCGGCAGAGACAGGGTGCGCTTCTTCGACGACGACGCCAACACCTCCGGCCTGGTGATCGAAGGGGCCAGTGCGGATGATCGCCTCTTCATCGGCAGCTCCCAGTACAAGTTCATCGGCAACTACACCTGGGAAAACGTCGCCGATCCCAACGACGATCTGCGCTTCGGTCCCCCTGTCTAGTCCTGAACCCTCCCCAGCCCAGCCTGAGCGAGCTGCAACAGGCCCTCGCGGCCGCCCTCGCGGCCAACGACCACACCACCGCCCGCGCCCTGCTGCTGCAGTGGCTGCGGGCTTTTGCTTTGCAGCTGCCCGCCCGGCCCCAGCGCCGCCAGCTGCGCCAGCCCGAGCTCTGGGATGGCCTGGTGGAGCACGCCCACGCCAGCGGCGACCGCTCCCTGATCGAGCGCTACTGGCAACTGCTCGACCGCCTCGACGGCCCCACGCCGGCCCCCGGCGCCCTGGAGGCCCTGCCCCTGCTCGGCGTGCCAATCCTCAACCGGGTGGACCTGCTGCAGCGCCTGCTCGACAGCCTCGATCACCCGGTGCGCAACCTGGCCATTGTTGACAACAGCGCCGGGGCCCCGATGGATGGCGTGATCAGGATGGATGGCGCGATCAGTGCCGAGCTCGAGGGCCTGCGCCGGCGCGGCCATCCGCTGGTGGAGGCGATCCATATCGCCCGCCCCTTCGCCAACCTGGGCGTGGCCGCCAGCTGGAACCTGATCCTCAGCAGCTTCCCCGAGGCCCCCTGCTCCCTGCTGGCCAACAACGACGTTCGCCTTGCCCCCGGCGTGCTCGCCGCCGCCCTGGAGCGCATCGATGCCGGCCGGCCCCAGTTCCTGGCGCTGCTGCCTCGGCCCCACGCCTTCGCCGCCTTTCTGCTCACCTGCCGCTGCTGGGATCAGCTCGGCCTGTTTGATGCCAATTTCCACCCCGCCTATTGCGAGGATCTCGACTACCGCGACCGCCTGGCGGCCAGCCCCGGGATCGACCAGCTCGATGGCAGCTTCGCCCACGCCGCCATGACCGCCCTCAACAGCGAGCACAGCGCCACGATCACCAGCGATCCCGAGCTGCAGCGCCACAACCGCACCAGCTACGCCCTCAACCGGCTCTGGTATCTGAGCGAGCGGCGCCTGCGCCGCGATCCCCGCGGCAGCTGGCGCCGCCTCTGGCTCAGCCAGTGGCGCCACGACCACGGCGAGGGCTGAGCCCGGCCACCCCATGAGCGCCCGCCCGTCGACGACCCCAGCCGCCCCAGGCCCCCCGGCCCGCAGCCTCGGCCACCTGCTCCGGCTGCAGGAGCGCGGCGAGTTGCAGGTGCGCACCGCCGCCCACTACCGCCAGCTGGTGGAGCAGGTGGGCCTGGCCGAGGCCTATGCCGCCACCCACGTGGTGGTGGCCGCCGAGGCCCTGTTCACCGACCAGGCCAGCCTCCAGCTCAGCCTCGGCCCCACCGACCCGCCGATCCGCCTGCGCGACCTGCGCCTGGCCAACGTGCGGGCCCTGGCCAGCGGCGGCCCCGGCGAGCTGGTGCTGCCGATCGGCGCCGGCGGGGCCCAGGTGCTGGCGGCCCTGCTGGCTGGCGAGAGCGTGACCCTGGTGGCCCGCGGCCGGGCCACGTCGCAGCACCCGCGCCAGGAACTGCACGGCGACCTCAGCCTCGAGCAGCTCGGCGTGGCCCGGCTGCAGCTGCACCGCGCCATCCAGGAAAACGGCATCGTGGCGGTGAGCAGCGCCGAGGGGCTCTGCCACACCCCCTGCGGCGCCCTGCTCGGCCCGCTGGTGAATGCCCTCTACACCTGCCCGGGGGCCGGCAGCATCGGCCTCACCATGCCGGGCCTGCAGCTGCTGGGGCCGGGCTCGCCGGTGCTGGTGGCCGGCGCCACCGGCTGGGTGCTGGGCAGCGGCAGCGGCCACCAGCCCGAGCCGCGCCGCCTGCCCAGCGGCCATGCCCTCAGCCCAGGCGCTTCGGCGGCGGTGGCGGTGGATCTGCACGGGCTGGATCCGCGCTGGATCCGCGCCTGCCGCTTCGAGGGCCACGACAGCGCCCTGCTGGTGGCGATCGCCGCCCCGGTGCCCCTGCTCGATCTCGCCAGGGCCGGGCAGGCGGCCGCAGGGCCGGCGCAGCTGCAGGCCCCGGTGCTCGATCTGGCCATCCCCCGGCGCGTCAAGCCCGCCCTGGGCCTGGTGAGCTATGCCGAGCTGGAATCGGGCAGCGTGGCGGTGAAGGGCCAGCGACTGCGCTGCGCCCCGGCCCACAGCCCGCGGCTGGCCGCCAGCCTGGCCGAAGCGCTGGTGGAGCGCCTGCAGCGCCGGGAGTTTCCGCTGCAGCTGCCCGCCCGGCCCCTCGCCAGCCGCCCCACCCTGGTGCCGCTCGATCTCTGAAGCGCACCTAAGCTCCCCGCAACCCGTTGCAGCCGCCAGGCCGCCTGCCATGGCCGACGACACCGCCGCAGACCTCTCCCCAGACACCGCCGCCGAGATTCCGGCGGAACCCACGGCTGAACCTGCCACCCAGCCCGCGGCGGAATCCGCCGCCGAATCCGCCGCCGAGCCGCCGGCTCAACCAGCTGTGGAACCCGTTGCGCAGCCGCCGGTGGAGCTCGCCGTGGAGCCCCCTGCCCTCGACACCACCGTGGTGGCCGCCACGATCGAAGTGCCCCCCCTGGCGACCACCCCCGCCGCCGCTGCGCCCGCTGGCGAGGGCGGCGAGTGGGAACTGCTCACCGGCCAGGTGCGCGCCTGGCTCGAGAGCGGCCAGCTGCAGAAGCTCTGGGCCCAGGCCCGCACCCCGGTCACGGCCCTGGCGGCCCTGATCGCCCTGCTGGTGGTGCTGCGCGTGTACAGCGCCCTGCTGGGTGCCATCGAGAGCCTGCCGCTGGTGCCCGGCCTGCTCGAGCTGGTGGGGGTGATCTGGCTGGTGCGCAAAGGCGTGCCCAAGCTGGTGCGCAACAGCGAGCGCGAGCAGCTGATCAGCGGGCTGCGGCAGCGCTGGCAGTCGTTCCTCGGCCGCGGTTGAGCCCCACCCGGCCTTAACCGCCCGGGCCCTACCGGTTGATACGGTGGCCCGAATACGCACAGTCACGGTGAACATCCAGCTCGGTCGCAACCGCACCGTCCGCCGCGCCTACGGCATCGACGAGATCGCCCTGGTGCCGGGCGGTCGCACGGTGGATCCGGCCGTGACGGACAGCAGCTGGACCCTCGGCGGCATCACCCGCGAGATCCCGATCATCGCAAGTGCCATGGACGGCGTGGTGGACGTAGGCATGGCCGTGGAGCTCACCAAACAGGGCGCCCTGGGCGTGCTGAATCTGGAGGGGGTGCAGTGCCGCTACGACGACCCCAACCCCGCCCTCGATCGCATCGCCGCGGTGGGCAAGGAGGAGTTTGTGCCGCTGATGCAGGAGCTCTACAGCCAGCCGGTGCGCGAAGACCTGATCCGCAGGCGCATCGCCGAGATCAAGGAGCAGGGTGGCATCGCCGCGGTGAGCGCCACGCCGGTGGCGGCCATCCGCTTCGGCAAGGCGATCGCCGAGGCCGGCGCCAACCTCTTCTTCGTGCAGGCCACCGTGGTGAGCACCGAGCACGTGGGTCCTGAGGGCCAGGAGAGCCTCGATCTCGAGACCCTCTGCCGCGACTTCGGCGTACCGGTGATCATCGGCAACTGCGTGACCTACGACGTGGCGCTCAAGCTGATGCGCGCCGGCGCCGCCGGCGTGATGGTGGGCATCGGCCCCGGTGCCGCCTGCACCAGCCGCGGCGTGCTCGGCATCGGCATCCCCCAGGCCACCTCCGTGGCCGACTGCGCCGCCGCCCGCGACGACTACTTCAACGAGAGCGGCCGTTATGTGCCGATCGTGGCCGACGGCGGCATCGTGACCGGCGGCGACATCTGCAAGTGCCTGGCCTGCGGCGCCGACGCCGTGATGATCGGCTCGCCGATTGCCCGCGCCGCCGAGGCCCCCGGCCGCGGCTTCCACTGGGGCATGGCCACCCCCAGCCCGGTGCTGCCCCGCGGCACCCGCATCAACGTGGGCACCACCGGCAGCCTCGAGAAGATCCTGCGCGGCCCCGCCTCGCTCGACGACGGCACCCAGAACCTGCTGGGCTGCATCCGCACCTCGATGGGCACTCTGGGCGCCCGCACCCTCAAGGAGATGCAGCAGGTGGAGGTAGTGGTGGCCCCCTCGCTGCTCACCGAGGGCAAGGTCTACCAGAAGGCGCAACAACTGGGCATGGGCAAATAGGCCACAGGCGCGCTGCGGAACGCGGTTTATCGTTTCGACGTGGGGGCTTTACGGCTCACACACTCCTCACACCCCCGGCCCGGCGCGTCCGGGCCTTTTGTCTTCAGCCGGGCCCAGCCGAGATCACGGCCTGCAACGCTTCCAACAGCCGCCTGGTTGGGCCAGTGGAATCTTGCTAGATTCCCTCAAACCCTGTGTCCATCAAGGATGTCCAGCGCTGCTGCGGTCACCGACGCCTCCTTCGAGCAAGACGTTCTCAAGAGCGACGTGCCGGTGCTCGTCGATTTCTGGGCTCCCTGGTGCGGTCCCTGCCGGATGGTGGCACCGATCGTCGACGAGATCGCCAAGGAGTTTGAGGGTCAGATCAAGGTGTTCAAGCTCAACACCGACGAGAACCCCAACGTGGCCAGCCAGTACGGCATCCGCAGCATCCCCACCCTGATGGTGTTCAAGGGCGGCCAGAAGGTGGACACCGTGGTGGGTGCCGTGCCCAAGACCACCCTCTCCGGCACGATCGCCAAGTACCTCTGACCCCCCGGCCCTGCCCTCCGACCGTTCCAGCCAGGGGCTGAGCCCCCTGCAGGCCCTGGCCCGGGAGCTCGAAGGCCACCCGCAGCGGCGCCAGATCGAGCGCGCCCTGGTGTCGCTGCTGCAGCTCAGCCGGCGCGAGGCCGGCGCCGACGAGTGGCGGCTGGTGAGCGGCGCCCTCGGCGACATCAACGAGGCCCTCGAGGTGTTCCAGCCGCACCGCAACGTGCGCAAGATCACGGTGTTCGGCTCGGCCCGCACCGTGGCCAGCGACCCCTGCTACACCCTGGCCGAGGAGGTGGCCCGGCTGGCCGTACAGGCCGGCTTCGAGGTGATGACCGGCGCCGGCGGCGGCATCATGGAGGCCGCCAACCGCGGTGCCGGCTGCGACAGGAGCATCGGCCTCAACGTGGATCTGCCCTTTGAGCAGCATCCCAACCGCTACGTGAGCAGCTGCGATGGCCGGCTGCTGCACTTCCGCTACTTCTTCACCCGCAAGCTCTTCTTCCTGCGGGAGAGCGACGCCATGGTGGTGCTGCCGGGGGGCTTCGGCACCCTCGATGAGCTGTTCGAGTCCCTCACCCTGATCCAGACCGGCCGCACCCCGCCGGTGCCGCTGGTGCTGCTGGCCCCCGAGGGCGATCACTTCTGGCGCGGCTGGCAGCGTGAGCTGCGGCGCTTCATGGTGGGCCGGGGCCTGATCTCCCCCGAAGACCCCGCCCTGGTGCTGGAGGCGGCCGATGCCGCCGGTGCCGTGGCCCACATCAGCCGCTTCTACCGGGTGTTCAATTCCGCCCGCCTGGGCGAAGACCGGATCGAGCTGGTGCTGAATGTGCCGGTGGTGGGGGAAGAGCTGGCCGAGCTCAACCGCCGCTTCAACGACCTGGTGGATGAGGGCGTGATCCAGGCCAGCGAGACTGTCGACGACGCCGGCCTGCTGCAGCCCAGCCTGCGCTTTCACTTCAACAAGCGCCGCATCGGCCGGCTCTACCAGCTGCTCGATCACCTCAACGGCCTCAACCTGCCGGCCAGTGAAGCCCTCGAACACCCAGCCCAACGCCAACCCTGCAGCAACGACCCGATTCCATGAGCAGCCTGCGCATCGGCCTGATCGACTACGGCATGGGCAACCTGCACTCGGTGCAGCGGGCCTTCGAGCGGCTCGACGCCAGCCTGGTGCCGGTGCTCGGCGCCGCGGCCATGGCGGGCTGCGATGGCCTGGTGCTGCCGGGGGTGGGCGCCTTCGACCCAGCGATGGAGCGGCTGCGGCAGAGCGGCCTGGCGCCGGCCATCCAGCAGTGGTGCGCGGCCGGCCGGCCCCTGCTGGGCATCTGCCTCGGCCTGCAGCTGCTTTTTGAGCGCAGCGATGAGGGCACGGCCGAGGGGCTGGCCGTGCTGAGCGGCGCGGTGCGGGCCCTGCCGCGCCAGCCCGGCCAGCCGATCCCCCACATGGGCTGGGAACCGCTGCTGCCGGCCAGCCCCAGCCCGCTGCTGCCGGCCGATGCCCCGGAGTGCTGGGTGTACTTCGTGCACTCCTACGCCGCCGAACCCAGCGATCCAGGCTGCGTCACCGCCCGTGTGGCCTTCGGCAACACGGCGGTGACGGCGGCCGTGTGGCAAGGCGCGGTGGGGGCCTGCCAGTTTCACCCCGAAAAGTCAGGCCCCCACGGCCAGGCGATCCTGCGGCGCTGGCTGGCCTGGCTGGAACAGCGATGAGCGTGCGATGAGTCTGCGACTGAGTGGTGGGCGCAAGCTGCAGAGCCCACCGGGCGATCGGGCCCGCCCCACCAGTTCACGGGTGCGGCTGGCGGTGATGAACCTACTGGCGGCCGAGCTGCCGGGCTGCCGCTGGCTGGATCTATGCAGCGGCAGTGGCGTGATGGCCTGCGAGGCGCTGCAGCGCGGTGCGGCGGCGGTGGTGGCCGTGGAGCACGACCGGCGCATCGCCGGCACGGCCCGGGCCAATCTGGACGCGGTGCGCAGCGGCCTCAGCCCCCAGCCCCAGGTGCAGGAACAGCCCCAGGTGCAGGTGCACACCACTGAGGTGCTGCGCTGGCTCGCCGGGCCAGGCGCGCCGGGCTTTGATCTGATCTACGCCGATCCTCCCTACGCCTCCGGGCTCTATGCACCACTGGCCGCGGCCATCGCGGCGGGGGGGTGGCTGGTGCCGGGGGGCACGTTGATCTGGGAGTGCGCCAGCAGCGCCACGCCGGCGATACCCGCCGGCTGGAAGTGCGTGAAGGAGCGGCGCTACGGCAGCACCACAGTGCTGTTGCTGCAGCAGCTGCAGCAGCCGCTCCCGGGCGACTCAGCCGCCGAGCACGCTGCTGCGGCGGTACTGGTTCCAGGCGGCCACAAAGAGACCCAGCAGCGTCACGGGAATCAGACCGAGCACGATGCCGCAGAGCAGGGGTTCGATCATGGGAATGCTGAAGCGGTGGTCGCGCCACAATTCTTCCACGACCCTGGCCCGGCCGTGAGCCCAGCACCCCAACAGGCCCCCCAACTGTCACCGCCGCTGGGATCGTGAGCGTCAGCCAATCCAAACGTGGCCCCGAAGGGCAATCCCCCGTGCAATCCCCAGTGCAGCCCAACCTGCAGCCCAACCTGCAATCCGACCTGCTAGCGGCAGCGGCCCCGACCCGCCGGGGCCTGGTGGCGGGGCTGGTGCTGGCCGCCGCCGTGGCCTGCATCGTGCTGGTGCTGCTTGTGCTGCCCGCCGCCCGCACCGATCCCTACACCCGCCAGACGCTCGAACTCACCGGGTCGGCGGAACACGGCGGCCAGCTGTTCCTGCTCAACTGCGCCGGCTGCCACGGCATCGCCGCCCAGGGGCTGGTGGGCCCCAACCTCCATGGCGTGGCGGAGCGCAAGAACCAGCGCCAGCTGATCCAGCAGGTGGTGAGCGGCCGCACCCCGCCGATGCCGCGCTTCCAGCCCGACCCCCAGGCGATGGCCGACCTGCTGGCCTACCTCAACGGTCTGGTGTGACCCCGCCATGACACCAACGCCGGTGGTGGTGGTGCTGGTGGAGCCGGCTGGGCCGCGCAACGTGGGCAGCGTGGCCCGGCTCTGCGCCAACTTCGGCATCAGCGAGCTGCGGCTGGTGGCGCCGCGCTGCGATCCCCACGGCGACGAGGCCCGCCAGATGGCCGTGCACGGCGGCTGGGTGCTGGAGCAGGCCCGGCTGTTCGGCAGCCTCGCCGAGGCGCTTCGCGATTGCCGGCGGGTGGTGGCCACCAGTGGCCGCGGCGCCGGCGAGCCCCTGCCCCTGCTGCCGCTCGGCTCGGCCCTGCCCTGGCTGCTGGAGCACCACGGGCCGGAGCAGCCGGGCCCGCCCGAGCAGGCCCCGGCCCCGCGGGCGATCGTGTTTGGCCGGGAAGACCGGGGGCTCAGCAACGACGAGCTGCTCCAGGCCGGCCGGCTGCTGCAAATCGAAACCGGCGAGGCCTATGGCTCGCTCAACCTCTCCCATGCCGCGGCGGTGGTGCTGCACAGCCTGCACAGCCTGCGCAGCGAACACAGCCTGCGCAGCGAGCACAGCCCCCAACTGCCGCCGCTGCCCGAGCCCAGCTGCCGCGCCGAGCTCGAGGCCCTGCTCACCGACGCCGAACGGCTGTTGCTGGCGGTGGGGTTCCTCTATCCCCACACGGCCCACGCCCGACTGGCCAAGCTGCGGGCCCTGCTGCAGCGCGCCCAGATCACCAGCGCCGAGGTGGCCCTGCTGCGCGGCATGGTGCGCCAGCTGCGCTGGGCCAGCCAACAGTCCGCCAGCCCCCCTGGTGCGCAGCCGTAGGGAGCCCCTAGCGTCGGGCCACCCCAGGTTTCGCCCCGTTGACTGCCGGACGTCCCGCCCCCCGTAGCCCGCGCCCCAACTGGCGCCAACCGCTGCTGCTGGTGCTGCGGCTGGCGGTGATGGGGGCCGGACTGGGGGTGATTACCGGCACCGGCCTCAAGCTGCTGGCCCCCCACCTGGCCCAGGGGGCAAGCCAAGCACCCCGGCTCGAGGGCGGCCAGACGGTGACGCCCACGATCACCCGCCGCGGCCTCGACCTGGGCCGCTTCGAGCCCCGCACCGAGCTCACGGCGGTGAGTGCGAAGTGGGCCCAGCTGGCGGCCGCCCAGAAAGACCTCAAGGCCTCAGCCTTCCTGCTGGTGCTCGACGACGGCCGCTACGCCCAGCTCCAGCCCGACCTGCCGCTGCCGGCCGCTAGCTCGATCAAGACGCCGATCCTGCTGGTGGGGCTCGACGACCTCGACAGCGGCAGGCTGCGCTGGAACGAGCCCCTGCCCCTCACCAAGGAGCTGGTGGGTGGCGGCGCCGGCTGGATGGCCAGCAAGCCCGTGGGCACCCGCTTCCCCTTCTTCGAGGCGGCCACCGAGATGATCCGGGTGAGCGACAACAGCGCCACCAACCTGCTGATCAAGCGGCTCGGCGGCAGGGTGCAGCTCAACGAGCGCTTCCAGACGCTCGGCCTCAGCGCCACCGTGGTGAACAACTGGCTGCCCGACCTCAACGGCACCAACACCACCAGCAGCCGCGATCTGGCCCGCTCGATCGCCCTGGTCGACACCGGCGAAAAGCTGGGGCCGCGGACCCGCGACCTGTTCCGCGAAATCATGGGCACCTCCCGCACCAACACCCTGATCCCGCTCGGCCTGCTCAAGGGGCTGGGCAAAGACAGCAGCGACCCCGACAGTGAGCTGCTCAGCCACGGCATCACCGTGTACAACAAAACCGGCGACATCGGCATCGCTTACTCCGATGCCGCCCTGATCCACCTGCCCAACGGCCAGCGGGCCGTGGCCGCCTTCATGGTGAAGGGCCCCTTCAACGACCCCCGCTCCGCCGACCTGATCCGGACGATGGCGGCGGAAGTGTCGCGCACCCTGGTTGCCAAGCGATGACGATGACCCCACTCCCCCGCGCCCGCCAGCTGCGCCGCCCCTGGGCCGCCCTGCTGGCGACTGCCCTGCCCCTCACCGCCCTGCCCCTGGCCGCCCAGCAGCCCGCCCATAGCCAGACCCCCGCGAGCCCGGCTCCCGCACCGGCACCAGCGCCGCTGCTGCGGCCCCAGACCGTGGCGCCACTGCCGGGCGGGCTCGATCCGGTGCTGCTGGTGAACGACAACAACCCGGAGTTGATCCGCGGGCCCGGGATCCTGCTCTCCACCTTCCCGGCGGCGGGCCGGGGCGTGCCGGCCGCCCACCTCGATGTGCCGCTGAGCGGCCGCTTCGACCTGTTCAGCCACCACGTGTACGCGGGCAAACCCGAGAGCCTCGACTCCACCCTGTGGCTGGCGGTGGTGGCCCAGCCCCGCGGCAACACCCCTGTCACCCTGCGGCTGCTGGCGGGCTCCACCGCCCTCTCCCAGTCGCTGGATCCGGCCATGGCCGGCGCGCCCTTCCTGCCCCTGCCCGCCCTGATGAGCCAGGGCACCACGCCGGTGTGGGCCGGCCCGGGCAGCCGGGTGGCCACCGAGCTGCTGGCCCGCCAGAAGAGCACTGAGATCCCCGCCAGCTGGACCCTGCAGCCCGGCGCCCCCAGCACCCTGCTGGTGCTGCCCCTGCCGGTGCGCGGCCTCGACCCCCTGCTCAACGGCCGCAACCTGCAGCTGCGCCTCGAGAGCAGCGGCCCGATCAGCATGGCCACCCTGGCCGCCTTCGGCCCCAACACCAGCCCGCCGCCGGCCGGCACCTGGAGCGAGCTGCTCGATGGCGACCTCAGCCCCAAGGAGCACCAGCCCACCCCCCGCGGCGCCAAGGGCAAGCTGATTTATTCCCGCGTCAGCGGCGTGCAGATCGGCAGCGTGTGGCGGGGCACGATCACCAGCCCCGGCCAGCACTGGCTCAACGCGGCCGCGGCGCCGATCTCCTGGCCGATCGCCTCGCTCGAGCAGGCCACCCTGGGCACCGGCCAGGTGCAGACCGCCGAGCTCAAGGCCCTCTACCCCGGCACCGCCTGGGCCGCCCACGGCAACTACGGCGTGGAATACGACCTCACCATCCCCCTGCGCAATACCGGCGCCAGCCCGGTGCAGCTGCAGCTGGCCCTGGAATCGCCGCTCAAGCACAACCAGCCCCTCGGCGGCCTGCGCTTCAACAGCCAGCCCTCGCGGGCGGTGATGTTCCGCGGCACGGTGGAGGTGAGCGGCCTCGACGGCCCCGGCGGCCGGCCCAGCGCCCGCCAGGGCTTCCACCTGGTGCAGCGCGCCGGCGAGCAGGGCCCGGCCCTCGGCACGGTGAGCCTGGCCCCCGGCGCCCAGCGCAGCCTGCGGGTGCGGCTGATCTACCCGGCCGACGCCACCCCGCCCCAGGTGCTGAGCCTGTTGCCCGTGGCGGCTCAAGCGCCTGTGAAACAATCGGCCGACCAGCCAGCCCCCTCCCTCTGATGCCAGCCCGCCAGCGCAGGGTCTATCCCTTCACCGCGATCGTGGGCCAGGAGGAGATGAAGCTGGCCCTGCTGCTCAACGTGATCGATCCGCGCATCGGCGGCGTGATGATCATGGGCGACCGGGGCACGGGCAAATCCACCACGATCCGCGCCCTGGCCGACCTTCTGCCCGAGATCGACGTGGTGGCCGGAGACCCCTACAACAGCTCCCCCACCGACCCCGACCTGCAGAGCGCCGAGGTGCGCCAGCGGGCCGAGCAGGGCGAGCAGCTGCCGGTGGAGCCGCGCCAGGTGCCGATGGTGGACCTGCCCCTGGGCGCCACCGAAGATCGCCTCTGCGGCACGATCGACATCGAGAAGGCCCTCAGCGAGGGCGTACGCGCCTTTGAGCCCGGCCTGCTGGCCAAGGCCAACCGCGGCCTGCTCTATGTGGACGAGGTGAACCTGCTCGACGACCACCTGGTCGACGTGCTGCTCGACTCGGCGGCGTCGGGGTGGAACACGGTGGAGCGCGAGGGCGTGAGCGTGCGCCACCCGGCCCGCTTCGTGCTGATCGGCTCCGGCAACCCCGAGGAGGGCGAGCTGCGCCCCCAGCTGCTCGATCGCTTCGGCATGAGCGTGGAGGTGCGCACCGTGCGCGACCCCGAGCTGCGGGTGCAGGTGGTGGATCAGCGCACCAGCTTCGACAACGACCCCGACGGCTTCAACACCGCCGTGCAGCCCAGCCAGGACGCCCTGCAGGCGCGGGTGGTGGAGGCGCAGCAGCGGCTGCCACAAGTGCAGATCGACGACGACCTGCGCATCCGCATCAGCGCCATCTGCGGCGAACTGGATGTGGACGGCCTGCGCGGCGACATCGTGACCAACCGGGCCGCCCGCGCCCTGGCCGCGTTTGAGGGCCGCACCGAAGTGTCGGAAGACGACGTGGCCCGCGTGGCCGCCTGCTGCCTGCGCCACCGCCTGCGCAAGGATCCGCTCGAGCAGATCGACTCCGGCGACCGGGTGGTGAAGGTGTTCTGCAAAGTGTTCGAGCGCGGCGAACCCAGCGACCGCAGCGCCTTCGAACTGGCGCTGGCTGCCTGAGCCCGGCGCCGTGACGGCCCCGAACAGCTCCAGCGCCGACCTACCGGATCTGGAACTGTTTCGGGTGGCCATGCAGAGCGCCGGTGTGGGCTTCTGCCTGGTGAGCCCGGAGGGGCAGTTTCTCGAGGTGAACCCGGCCCTCTGCCAGCTGCTGGGCCGCAGCAGCGAAGCGCTGCGCCAGGCCACCTTGCAGGAGCTCACCCATCCCGACGACCTGGCCAGCGACCTCGAGCTCGTGGAGGCGGTGAAGGCCAGCGCGCGCCAGGGCTATCGGCTGCGCAAACGCTTCCTGCGGCCCGATGGCAGCGTGATCTGGGGCGACCTCAACGTGGGCTGCGTGCGCCACAGCGATGGCCGCGTGCGGCTGTTCGTGTCGCAGATCGTGGATGTGAGTGAGGCCGTGGCCGCCCAGGCGGCCCTGGCGGAGCGGGAGCGGCAACTGCGCGCCAGCCTCGATGCCCTGCTGGAGCCCCACATCCTGCTGGCACCGATCCGCAACGCCGCGGGCCACATCGTCGATTTCCGCTTTCACGAGGCCAATCCGGCGGCCTGCGCCTACAACGGCGTGCCGCGCGAGCGGCTGATCGGCATGACCGTGCTGGAGCTGCTGCCCGCCCACCAGGCCACCGGGCTGCTGGCCCACTACGCCGAGGCGATGGAGTCGGGCCAGCCGCTGGTGCTCGACGACATGGTGTATCAGCACGATGTGCTGGGCGGGGATCGGCGCTACGACATCCGCGCCGTGCGGGTGGGCGAGCTGCTCAGTTACTCCTGGCGCGACGTGACCGAACGCCACCGCACGGCCCAGCGGCTGGCGGCCTCGGAGCGGCGCTTCCGGCTGCTGGCCGAGAACGCCACCGATGTGGTGGTGCACATGCGCGACGGGCGGATCGTGTGGGTGTCACCGTCGGTGACCACCGTGCTCGGCTGGCAGCCCGACGACTGGATCGGCCAGCTGGGCAGCGACTTTCTTGAGCCCGCCGACCACAACTCCTACACCGCCAACCTGGAGCTCCTGGCCCGGGGCCGGCCGGTGGCCGCCCGCAACCGCATCCGGGCCAAAAGCGGCAGCTGGCACTGGATGGACACCCGCGTCAGCGTGTTTCTAGATGAGCAGGGCCGGCCCGATGGCATCCTGGCCGCCGGGCGGCTGGTGGATGCCGAGGTGGCGGCCAAGCAGGCCATGGAGCGCAAGAGCGCCGAGCTGGCCAGCAAGCTGCGAACCAGCCTCACCGCCGCGGTGGTGGCCCACGAGATCAACCAGCCCCTGAGCGTGATCCTGCTGCAGGCCCAGCTGGCGCTCGATGCGGCCAGGCGGATCGGCGCCGCCGCCGATCCCCTGCAGGCGGCGCTGGCCAGCCTGATCGCCGAGGGCGATCAGGTGGTGGCCACGTTGCGCAGCAGCATGCGCATGCTGCTGCGCAACGTGGAGACCCCCCTGGAGCCCCTCGATCTGGCGCTGGTGGTCAACAACGCCGTGCTCTACGTGCAGACCCGGGCCAGCCAGCAGGCCGTGGAGCTGCGCTGGCAGCCACCCCCTCAACCGCTGCCCGTGGCCGGCGACGCCGTGCAGCTGCAGCGCGCGATCGCCAACCTGATCCGCAACAGCCTGGAGGCCCTCGCCCAGCCCGCAGCCGCCAGCGCCGGACGCATCGTGCTGAGCGCCACCCGGCTGGCCGATGGGGTGGAGCTGCGCGTGGCCGACAACGGCCCGGGCTTCGGGGATCTGCAGCTGGAGGATCTACCACTCACCACCTCCAAGCACCAGGGGATGGGCTTGGGGCTGTTCGTGGTGCAGACCACCATCACCAACCACGGCGGCACGATGGCGCTCGGGCGCTCGGCCCTGGGCGGAGCGGAGGTGCTGCTGCGCCTGCCGCTTCTGAAGCTGTGATGCGCATCCTCGGCATCGACCCCGGCCTGGCCCGCGTGGGCTACGGCGTGATCGAGATCGATCCGACCAGCCGCAGCCAGCGGCTGCTCGACTGCGGCATCATCCGCACCGACCCCGGCCGCAGCGAAGCCGTGCGCATGGTGGAGATCGCCCGCGACCTGCGCGTGCTGGTGCGCACCTGGCGCCCCCAGCTGGCGGTGGTGGAGAAGTTCTTCTTCTACCGCTCCAGCACCACCATCGCCGTGGTGCAGGCCCGCGGCGTGCTGCTGATGACCCTGGCCCGCCTCGGGATCGAGATCGCCGAGTTTCCGCCGATGCAGATCAAGCAGGCCCTCACCGGCAACGGCCACGCCGATAAAGACGACGTGCTCGCCGCCGTG
Source organism: Prochlorococcaceae cyanobacterium (assembly GCA_044235095.1). Taxonomy (GTDB): domain Bacteria; phylum Cyanobacteriota; class Cyanobacteriia; order PCC-6307; family Cyanobiaceae; genus NIES-981. Next base: position 43,643 of record JBIIIC010000009.1, read on the forward strand.
ATGCGCGAGCTCGACCTCGAGCATCCGCCTCGCCCCGACGACGCCGCCGACGCCTTGGCCGCCGCCCTCACCGGCTGGTTCCAGCGATGAGCGCGAGCCCGCACACCGCCGGCGCCAAGGCCGCCCTGCGCCGCCACTACCGCCAGGTGCGCCGCCAGGCCCTGGAGCAGGGCGGCAGCCAGCTGGTGGAGCGGATCAGCGCCGCCGCCCAGGCGATCGCCGCCGAGCTGCTGGCCGATCAGCCAGGCAATCAGCTGCACCTGGGGATCTACTGGCCCCTGGCCGGCGAGATCGATCTGCGGCCCCTGGCCCGGCAGCTGCCGGTGGCCCTGCCGGCGATCCATGGGCAACGGCTGGTGTATCGCCCCTGGCGGCCCGGCCAGCCACTGGAGCCCGACGACTGCGGGATTTTGGCGCCGCCCGCCGCCGCCGGCGCGCTCCAGCCCGGGCAGCTGGGGCTGCTGCTGGTGCCGGCGCTGGCGATCGATCCGGCCGGCATCCGCCTCGGCTACGGCGGCGGCTGGTACGACCGGCTCCGGGCCGAGGCGACCTGGCGCCAGGTGCCGGCCCTGGCCGTGCTGCCGGCAGCCTGCTGCCACGCCTCCCTGCCCCGCGATCCCTGGGATGTGCCCTTGTCCGGCTGGATCAATGAGCGCGGCGGCGCCAACCTCACAGATGCCAACCTCACAGATGCGAACCTCACAAATGATTCACAGGGATCCACGAACCCCCGGGTCATTTGCCAGGATTCAGATCCGTGCACAGGCCGCAGCGTTGAACGTCTCCGCCTCCCGTCCTGACACCACCCCGCTTCACACCAACAAGCCGCAAGCCACCCCGGCCGACGCCCCGCAGCCGGCCGTCACAGCCGCCCAGCGCGTGCTCGAGGCCGAACTCAGCGGCCGCAGCGACGACAACGACGCGCTCTCGATGATGATGAGCTCGATGGTGCGGATGGTGCAGGCCGGCCAGAGCAACGACAGCCGCTGGAAAGCCAGCTGAGCCCCATGGCCCGCTTGCCGATGTTCCCTTCCCCCCTTCACCCGGTCCAGGTGGCCGCGGGCCTGCTCTGCGGCGTGTGTGCCCTGGCCGCCGCTCCGGCCGCCCGCAGCCACGCGATCGAGAGCAGCCTCGAGCGGCTGAGTGCCCTCAACGACCAGCTGCTGCTGGAAACCCGCTTCGGCAACGGCGAGCCCGCCAGCGATGCGGTGGTGCGACTGGTGCCCCCCGGCGGCCAGCCCGTGGAGGTGGGCCGCACCGACGGCCAGGGCCGTCTCAGCTTCCAGCTGCCCAGCCAGGCCAGCGCCGACTGGGAGGTGCAGGTGGATGGCGGCCCCGGCCACCGCGACTACCTGGAGCTGCCAGCCGGCTCCGGCCCCGCCGCCCAGGTGCAGGCCCAGCCCCGCCTGCCCCTGGCCGCCCCAGCTGTAGAGAACGCGCCCCTGCTCGCCGTTGGCCTGCTGGGGCTCGGCGGCCTGGGTCTGGGCGGCCTGAAGCTGGTGCGTCGGCGCCGCTGATGGCCGCACCCGCCACCGGCAGTGCGGCCCTCGACACGATCGTGGAGCGCCTGGCCGGCACCACCGATCCCAAGCGCCGCTACGAATACGTGCTCTGGCTGGCCAAGAAGCTCGAGCCCCTGCCCGAGGAGTTCCGCAACGACGCCTTCAAGGTGAAGGGCTGCGTGTCGCAGGTGTATGTGGTGGGTGAGCTGGTGGAGGGGAAACTCCACTGGCGCGGCGATTCCGACGCCGCCATCACCAAGGGGCTGCTGGCGCTGCTGATCGAGGGGCTCGAGGGCCTGAGTCCCGAACAGGCCGCCGCCATCGACCCCGGGTTCATCGCCGCCACCGGCCTGCAGGCCAGCCTCACCCCCTCGCGGGCCAATGGCTTCCTCAACATCCTCCGGCTGATGCAGGCCCAGGCCAAGGCCCTGGCCGGCTGATCTGTGGCCGGCTGATTTCTAGGATCCGCCCACTGCGGCGTTCTCCTCCATGACCATCGGCATCGGCTTGCTCGGCCTGGGCACGGTGGGAGCCGGCGTTGCCGCGATCCTGGCCACGCCGGAGGGCCGCCACCCGCTGGTGAAGGAGCTGGCCCTGCGCAGGGTGGCGGTGCGCGATCTCAGCCGCCCCAGGCCGGTGGAGATCGCCCCGGAGCTGCTCACCACCAGCCCCGAAGCGGTGGTCGACGATCCGGCGGTGGAGATCGTGGTGGAGGTGATGGGCGGCCTGGAGCCAGCCCGCTCCCTGATCCTGCAGGCGATCGCAGCCGGCAAATCGGTGGTCACCGCCAACAAGGCGGTGATCGCGCGCTACGGCGAGGAGATCGCAGCGGCCGCCGCCGCGCGCGGCGTGTATGTGCTGATCGAAGCCGCCGTGGGCGGCGGCATCCCGATCATTGAACCGCTCAAGCAGTCGCTGGGCGGCAACCGCATCCAGCGGGTGAGCGGCATCATCAACGGCACCACCAACTACATCCTCAGCCGCATGGCCGATGAGGGTGCGGCCTACGCCGAGGTGCTGGCTGACGCCCAGCGGCTGGGCTACGCCGAGGCCGACCCGGCGGCCGATGTGCAGGGCGGCGACGCGGCCGACAAGATCGCCATCCTCACGGGCCTGGCCTACGGCGGCAGCGTGCCGCGCGCCGCGATTCCCACCGAGGGCATCGACCAGCTCGACGCCCGCGATGTGGCCTACGCCGCCCAGCTGGGCTTCGTGGTGAAGCTGCTGGCGGTGTCGCAGCACCTCGGCGGGGCCGAGGGGGTGCAGGGGTCGGCGGAGCAGCTGCTGGATGTGCGCGTGCACCCCACGCTGCTGCCCAAGAGCCACCCGCTGGCCGGCGTGCACGGGGTCAACAACGCCATCCTGGTGGAGGGCGACCCGGTGGGCCAGGTGATGTTCTACGGCCCCGGTGCCGGCGCCGGCCCCACGGCCTCGGCGGTGGTGGCCGACATCCTCAACATCGCCGGCATCCGCCAGGTCACCGGCGCGGGCCAGGCCGGCGACACGGCCCTCGATCCCCTGCTGGCCGCCGGCAGCTGGCGCCAGTGCCGGCTGGTCGACAGCTGCCACACCAGCCACCGCAACTACGTGCGCCTGCAGGCCGGCGACACCCCCGGGGTGATTGGCAAGATCGGCACCTGCTTCGGCCAGGCGGGCGTGTCGATCCAGTCGATCGTGCAGTTCGACGCCTCGGAGGCCGGGGCCGAGATCGTGGTGATCACCCACGAGGTGCAGGAAGGCAAGTTTCAGGAAGCCCTCACGGCGATCAGCGCCCTGCCCGAGGTGCGCAGCGTGGCCGCCTGCCTGCGCACCCTCTGAGGCGGACGCCGAGGCGCTGATCAGCGCCATCAGGTGCGCAAATCCCAACCCCCTGGCGCATCGCCCCCCGAACGAGGCACAGTGGAGACACAAATCGAAAACAACTCTTAAGAACCAGTCCAGCCCGATCCCCCCACCGGCTGGCCCCTGGATCTCCACCAACCCCTTCACCCCCGGGTCGCTCGCCGGGTCGGGGCCAACCCAGGCCCCACCACGTCACCACCACACGCGACACCAAAGCGCGACACCAAAACGTGACCCCGATACGCGACACCGACCCACCCACCACCGATGACCCGTCACAACCCCACCACACCGGCCACGGCCACAGCCACAGCCAGCCCCGCCACCAGCAGCGGCGACGCCCTCCAGCAGGGCCAGTGCGTGCAGATCACCGCTGAGCTCAGCCCCGCAGCCCAGAAAGACGACCAGCTGTATCAGGTGATCAGCATCGACGACCGCCATGACCGCTGCTGGGTGCGTCGCTGGCCCCTGGCCCGCCATGGCTCGGAAGTGTTTGAAATTTCCCTGCAACACGTGCGCCCCAGCCGCCCCCATCGCCCTTGAATGGCGCCGTGCCGCTGATCCGAACGTCTTGATGCAGCGGCTGCTGGCCCTGGCCTGTACCGGGCTCCTGCTCGCGAGCTGCACGCCGCCCCGCAGGGGCAGCTCGATCCCGGTGGCACCTCCAGCCGACGTCACCCGCACCCCGCCCGAGCGCAGGTTGGTGGTGGCCAGCAAGAACCGCATCGACAGCATCGATCCGGCGGCCGCCTACACCTTCGGCGCCATGCAGGTGCTCAACGGCCTCGGCGACACGCTCTATCGCATCGACGCAGGCGGCCAGGTGCGTCCCAGCCTGGCGGTGGGCTGGCCCCGGCTCAGTGCCGATGGCCTGCGGGCCCGGGTGGAGCTGCGCCGCGATGTGCGCTTCCACGACGGCAGCCCGTTTGATGCCGCGGCGATGGTGTTCACGCTGGAGCGGTTTCTGGCGATCGGCAAGCTGAGCTACCTGCTCGGCGATCGGGTGGCGGCCGTGCGGGCGGCGGGCAGCCACACCCTCGAGCTGGAGCTCAGGCGGCCCTTCAACGCCCTGCCCCAGCTGCTCAGCGCCATCAATCTCACGCCGCTGTCGCCGCGGGCCTACCGCCAGCACGCCCGCCGCTTCCTCAACGATCGCTTCGTGGGCACCGGCCCCTACCGGCTGAGCTTCTTCACCCCCCAGCAGCAGCGGCTCGAGCCCTTCCGCGGCTACTGGGGCCCGCCGCCGGCCAATGGCGGCATCGACCTGGTGGGGCTGAGCAACTCCACCGCCCTGTTCGGCGCCCTCAGCAGCGGCGAGGTGGATGTGCTGCTCTCCACCAGCCTGGAGATCGACCAGCAGGCCGCCCTCAGCCAGCAGGCGCGGCGCGGCGCGCTGCGGGAGGGCAGTGGTCCGGCGCTGGAGATCGGCTACCTCACCCTGCTCACCGACCAGCCGCCGCTCAACAACCCGCAGCTGCGCCAGGCGGTGGCCCACAGCCTCGACCGCCGCACCATCAGCGAGCGGGTGACCCTGGGTCAGCGGCCGCCGCTGCGCGACCTGGTGCCGCCCAGCCTGCCGGGGAGCGATCCGGATGCCTGGCCCGCCTACAACCCCAGCCGCGCCCGCCAGCTCTACCGCCAGGCGGGCTACTGCGGCGGCCGGGTGCTGAGCCTGCCGCTCACCTTCCGCTCCAATATCCCCGCCGACCGGCTGTTCGCCCTCACCTGGCAGGCCCAGCTGCGCCGCGACCTGGGCGACTGCGTGCGCCTGGAGGTGAGCGGCATGGAAGCCACCACCGCCTACCGGCAGCTGGGGGATGGCAGCTTTCCCCTGATCCTGTTGGAGTGGATGGGCGACTTCCCCGACGCCGACAACTACCTGGTGCCGCTCCTGGGCTGCGACCAGGAGCGCGGCGACCGTTGCCTCAAGGGGGCCAGCGCCGCCAGTGGCAGCTTCTGGGCCACCCCGGGCCTGCAGGCCGAGCTCAGCCGCAGCGCCCAGCTCAGCGGGCCGGGCCGCGGGCAGCTGCTGCAACGCATCCAGCGCCAGGTGGCCGCGGCGGTGCCCTACCTGCCGGTGTGGCTGGTGGCGCCGCGGGCCTGGGCGCGGCCACCGCTGGCGCCACCGCGCTTCGACGGCTCCGGCCGCCTGCTGCTGCAGGAGCTGGGCGAGGGCCAGCCATGAGCCGCCGCCGCGCCCTGCTCCGCTACCTCGGCGCCCGGCTGGCCCTGGCGCCGGTGATGCTGTGGCTGATCGCCAGCCTGGTGTTCCTGCTGCTGCGGGTGGCCCCGGGCGATCCGATCGATGCCCTGCTCGGCACCCGGGCACCGGAGGCGGCCCGCGCCGCCCTGCGCAGCCAGCTGGGCCTCGACCGCTCCCTGCTCGAGCAATACGGCCAGTTCCTGGGCCAGCTGCTGCGGGGCGAGCTGGGCCAGTCGCTCACCAACCAGGAGCCCGTGCGGGCCATCATCGGCGCCAGCCTGCCCGCCAGCCTCGAACTCGGGGTGGTGGCCCTGCTGGTGGCGGCCGCCGTTGGCCTGGTGGTGGGTCTGAGCGGCATCGCCCGCCCCGAGGGCAAGCTCGACCTCGGCGGCCGTCTGTACGGCATCGGCACCTATGCCCTGCCGCCCTTCTGGGCGGCGATGGTGGTGCAGCTCGTGTTTGCGGTGTGGCTGGGCTGGTTGCCGGTGGGCGGCCGGCTCCCCCCCACCGTGCTGCCCCCCGAGACCAGCGGGTTCTACCTCTGGGCCGGGATGCAGCAGGGGCTGGGTGAGGGCGACTGGCAGCTGCTGGCCGGCACGGTGCGCCACCTGGTGCTGCCGGCCGGCACCCTGGCCCTGCTGCTCAGCGGCATCTTCGCCAACGCCCTGCGCCTCAACCTGCGCCGGGTGCTCGACTCCGACTACGTGGAGGCAGCCCGCAGCCGCGGTCTGAGCGAGGCCCGGGTGGTGCTGCGCCATGCCCTGCCCAATGCCCTGCTGCCCGTGCTCACCATCACCGGCATCACCGTGGCCTCCCTGATCGGCGGCGCGCTGCTGATCGAGGTCACCTACTCCTGGCCGGGCATCGCCGCCCGGCTGCAGGAGGCGATCGCCCAGCGCGACTATCCGCTGGTGCAGGGCATCGTGGTGGTGGTGGCGGCCCTGGTGGTGCTGGTCACCGTGGTGGTCGACCTGCTGGTGGCCCTGCTGGATCCGCGGGTGCGCTTCTGAGGGGCGAGCTTCTGATCAGGCTGCGCCAGCGCCGCGCCTGGGCCGGGTCGAGCACGTAGGCCACCACCCCGTCCTGCACGCGGCGCTGGGGTGGCAGCAGCAGCGGGTGCTGCCACCCCTGCAGAAATTCCTGGGTGAGGCTGAGCAACAGCCCCTGCACCTTGCGCGGCTCCACCCCCACCAGCTCCTCCCCGAGGCGGAACAGCGGGGCCCCTTCGCCGCCGATGCGCACGGGCGAGAAGTGGCTGCCCCCCTCCACCAACACCAGGCGACTGCGGGAATGGCCGGCGCCCTGAAACAGGGTGAGCTGCTCCTCGATCGGCGGTGTCACCAGATCGAGGCTGCCCCCCACCAGCAGCAGCGGCAGGTCGAGATCGGCCAGGGCGCCCTCGGGCCACAGCAGGCTGCCGAAGGCGTTGTAGGCCACCACCCCCAGCAGGCGGGTGGAGCCCTGCAGCACCGGGTCCGGCTGGGCCGCGCCCCCCGAGCCCTCGCCCGCCACCTGGGGCAGCTGGCACTGCAGCAGGCGCGAGAGGTTGGTGAGCGGCAGGGCCACCATCGCCTGCCGGCAGCGCTGGCCCAGGCCCCGCTGGGGCACCAGTCCGGCAGCCATCAGCGCCGTGAGCCCGCCCAGGGAGTGGCCCACCAGCACCACCCCCTGATCGCCGGCCGAGCCGGGCCCGAGCGGCGGCAGCTGGCCATCGCGCTGGGCGCTCAGCACCGCCTGCAGGTCGGCCAGCCGGGCGGGCAGGCTCTCCACCCCCGGCGGTGGCGCATCGCCGAGCAGGGAGGCACGCACCGCCTGGGCGTTGCTGCCCGGGTGCTCCACCACCACCACTGGCCAGCCCTGGGCCGAGAGGGCAGCGGCCAGCCAGCCGAGCTCACTGCTGTCGCCCCCCAGGCCCGGCATCAGCAGCAGCCAGGGCGACGACTGCCCCACCCGCGCCGGCCACAGCTCCACCGGCAGCGGCGTGGAGCGATGGGCCACCGGCAGCAGCAGGCGCTGGGCCCTGGCCGGCAACTGGCCGGCCAGCAACAGGGGGCGCGACTCGCGGCGCGGCACCCGCAGCTGGGACAACTGGGCCAGAGCGCCGCGCTGGTCTTCCAATTGACGCTGCCACTGGGCCGCCAGGCTGAGCAGGCCATCGAGCCGCAGCACCACGCTCTCGCCCGGCAGGGCCCGCAGCAGCTCCAGGACCGTCACCGGGCGGCCGCTGGCAAGCAGCTGGCGCAGGGTGCGATCCAGCTCGGTGGCCGCGTTGGCGCCATTGGGAGCCGTGAGCAGGCCGCCCAGCTCCAGCAGCATGCGCTCGCCAGTCCAGCTGTTGAGCAGCTGCAGGCCGAAGCTGCGCTCCTGCAGCAGGGGCGCCCCCAGCAACCGGATCAGGGCCCGGCGCTCGGCCGGATTGAGCAGGTTGAGCCAGAGCGCCAGATCGCCGCCCTCCCGCTCGGGATCCCGGCTCCAGGCCTGCAGCTGGGGCAGATCGATCGGCACCCGCAGGCCGTCGAGCTCCACCTCCAGCTGCTGGGCAGCCCGCAGCGGCGGCGGCAGCGGCGGCACGGCCAGCAGCAAACTGACCAGCGCAGCGGCAAGGCGGCAAAAGCGGTTTGGCACACACACGGTCCAAGGCCAGACAGAGCACCTGGTGGCTCCAGTTTCCCGCGCCACTGCGCGAACTGGCCCTGCTCCGCCTGGTGGGCTCGATCGGGGCGGGCGGGGTGCTCTACCTCACGCCGCTGGTGTTTCACCAGCAGGCCTTCACGGCCAGCAGCGTGACCCTGGGCGTGGCCCTGGCGGCCCTGGCCGGCACCGCTGGCCGGCTGATCAGCGGGCTGCTGCTCGACCGCGGCCTGAACTGCTCGCTGCCGGTGCTGCTGGCGATCCTCTCGGCCCTCGCCGGCGACAGCCACCTCTTCGGGGCCACCGCCTTTCCCGGCTACCTGCAGGGCCAGCTGCTGCTGGGCCTGGCCATGGGGCTCTACTGGCCTGCGATCGAGCTGGCGGTGCCGCTGAGCTGCGGCGGCGCCGTGGCCCCTGCAGCGCCAGCGGAACGCGCGTTTCCCTCGGCCCGCGGCTACGCCCTGGCGCGCAGCGCCGATGCGGCCGGCATCGCCACGGGGGCCCTGGTGGGGGCCCTGCTGGCCAGCGGCGGGTGGTTGCGGGGCATCTATGTGCTCGACATGGGCTGTCTGGTGGTGATGGCGATGCTGCTGTTGCTGCGCCCGCTGCCCAACCCGCACCGCAGCGCCAGCGGCAGCAGGCCCGCGCCCTGGGGCGGCTGGCTGCGGCCCCTGCTGCCCCTGCTGGCGATCACCCTGCTGGCCACGGCCCTGCCGGCGCTGATGCAGAGCGCCCTGCCCCTGGATCTGGTGCGCGGCGGGCTGGCGCGTCAGGCCCTGCCCCAGTCGGTGGGCGCCCTGCTGATCGGCCTGCAACTGGGACTGCTGGTGCTGCTGCAGTGGCCCGTGGGGCAGGCCCTGGCCCGGCGACCGGTGGCCCAGGGTCTGGGGCTCAGCCTGCTCTGCTTCGCCCTGGGCACCGCCCTGCTGGCCGGCTCAGCGCTGCTCAGCCAGGGGGTGGTGCTGGTGGTGCTGGCCCAGCTGCCGCTGGCCCTGGGCCAGGCGGCATTTCTGCCGATCGCCACCGAGGCGGTGATCGAGGTCAGCCCGAGCCAACACCAGGGCCTGGCCATGGCCCTGTTTTCCCAGTGCTTTGCCCTGAGTGCCTTCTCGGCGCCGCTGCTGGCCGGCCGCGCCCTCGACAGCCACGGCCACGGCAGCGTGCTGTGGCTGGCGATGAGCGCCCTGTGTCTGCTCGGCCTGCCACTGCTGCGCCAGCTCGGCGGCCGGCGCGGCAGTGGCAGTGGCGCCGCAGCCGATGCTCAGCCCCGCTGAACCCAGGCTTCGTGGGGCAGGGGCTCGGTGCCGTACTCCCAGTCGTCGTAGTCGGGATCGTTGCGGATCTGCTGGTGCACCTGCTTCTGCACCTCGAAGTCGTGGGGATGGCCCTCGGCAGCGCCAGCTGTCGCCGGCTCAGCGGCGGCGCCGTTGGGGGAGGGGCTGGGCTGCGGGGCTGTCATGGCACGGCTGGTGCTTGGTACTGATTCTGAAGCACTTCAGGCCTGCCGCAGCAGCTGCGATGGCGGATAGCTATAGAGGGAGGAGAAGTCGCGGCTGAACGACGCGAGGTTGCTGTAGCCGCACTCCCGGGCCACTGCGGTGAGCGTGAAGTCCCCCTGGCCCAGCATTCCGGCCATGGTGGTGATCCGCTCGTGGGTCAGGCTGAGCCGCTGGCGGCGCAGTCACTGGCGGCGCAGCCACTGAATCGGCCAGCAGCCCACCCGCTGCCGGAACCCCAGCTGCAGCGAGCGACGGCTGTAGCCGATCTGCCGCTCCAGATCCGCCAGGCTGATGGCGTGATCCAGACGGGCCAGCATCCAGGCCATCGCCTGATCCACGGCCTGGTGCAGGGAGGTCGCGTCGGCACTGGCGACGGGCTCGGCCGGATCGGGCAGCAGCAGCAGCACCAGGCTGCGCAGCAACAGGGCGTCGAGGGCGAGGGTCGACAGCGGAGCCGCCGCACCGAAGCCAGCGGCCTGGTGGATCAGCGCCACCGCACTGAAGAGGGCCTGCCCCACAAACCGCTGCCGCGGCCTGAGCAACGGCACCACCTGGGGGCGCAGCAGGGCGGGATGGAGGCGATCGGGAGCACCACTCTCTAGGGCCACCGCCTGTCCATGGCTCTGCAGGGCCGCCAGGCTGAAGGCCACCAGCGTGCCTGCGCCCTGCGGCTCAGCCGCCAGCCGGCCCACATCGCTCGGGGGCCAGTAGCGGATGGCCCCGGGCCCGGCTTCGGGCAGCGGCACCAGCAGGCAGGCGTGGCTCTCGCGCTGCAGCCAGCCCACCGCGAAGGCTTCACTGGCGGGCAAGGCCATCAGGGTCACGGCCCCATGCCGCAGGGCAGCGTCAGCAGCCATGGCTCAGCTCACCACCACAAACCCAGGGCTATTGACGCAGCAAAAATGCAGCTATCCAATACCCAGAACCACGCAATGAATAGCGGCGCTGGGCTGTAGCCCAGCCGCAGCGGCTGCTGAGACTGGCTACGCCGAGAGGCTGATCACTCGCTGCAGCGGGTTACACCCTGAAGCCGGTCACACGTTGAACAGGAACTCCATCACGTCGCCCTCCTCCACCACGTACTCCTTGCCCTCAGCGCGCAGCCAGCCCTTGTTGCGGGCCTCGGCAAGGGAACCCGCCTCCAGCAGCTGCTGGGTGCCGATGGTCTGGGCGCGGATGAAGCCGCGCTCAAAATCGGTGTGGATCACGCCGGCGGCCTGCGGGGCGGTCATGCCGGCCCGGATGGTCCAGGCGCGGGTTTCCTTCTCGCCGGTGGTGAAGTAGGTGCGCAGCCCCAGCAGGGCATAGGTGGCCCGAATCAGGCTCTGCAGGCCGCCCTCCTCCACGCCCAGGCCGGCCAGAAACTCGGCGCGGTCTTCCTCGGGCAGCTCGATCAGCTCAGCTTCCACCTGGGCGCTGATGCGCACCGTGCCGGCCCCTTCCTTCTCCGCCAGGGCCGCCACTTCCTCGCAGTAGGCGTTGCCCGAGGCCAGATCGTCTTCGCTCACGTTGGTGGCGTAGATGATCGGCTTGGCGGTGAGCAGCCCCAGGGGCTTCACCATCGCGGCTTCCTCCTCGCTGAGGGCCACGCTTCGGGCGGCGCCACCGGCCTCCAGCACCGCCTGGATGCGCTCCAGAGCGGCATCCTCGGCCTGGGCCTCCTTGCTGGTGCGCACCTGTTTCTTCAGGCGCTCCCGGCGTTTCTCCACCTGGGCCAGATCGGCCAGGCCCAGCTCCAGGTTGATCACCTCGGCGTCGCGGGCCGGCCCCACCGAGCCGCTCACGTGGATCACGTCGTCGTTCTCGAAGCAGCGCACCACGTGCACGATCGCGTCGACTTCGCGGATGTTGGCCAGGAATTTGTTGCCCAGGCCCTCGCCCTGGCTGGCGCCCTTCACCAGGCCGGCGATGTCCACAAACTCCACCTTGGTGGGGATGATCTCCTTGCTGCCGCTCAGATTCGAGAGCTGCTGCAGGCGGGCATCGGGCACCGACACGATGCCCGAATTGGGCTCGATCGTGCAGAAGGGGTAGTTGGCGGCTTCCGCCTGGGCATTCGCCACCAGGGCGTTGAACAGGGTCGACTTGCCAACGTTGGGCAGTCCGACGATTCCGGCTTTGAGCATGACCGGAATCTACGGGGGCTGGGCCTGCCGGCCCCACCACCCGCAGCTGGGCCCCTTCAGCAGCGAAACTTAAGAAAAGCCAAGCCAGCGATCTCCACCCTCACGCCACCCAAGCCAGCAGCCAGCCCCTCGTCGCGTCCGGTTGCCTCCCCGCCCCCGCCTCACCAGCGGGGGCCCCGTTGGCTGCGGCGCAAGCGCCTCTGGGTGGGCGTGCTGGCCGGCGCGTTGTTGCTCGGCGGCATCGGTTTCGGCGTGCGCCAGCGCAGCGCCGGCCAGGCCGGCCGCCTGGCCGACTACACCGTGCTGGCGGAGTCGGGTGAACTGCCCGGCGTGGTGACCGCCAGCGGCGAGCTGGAGGCCGAGCAGCGGGTGAACGTGAGCCCCAAGCGCCAGGGGGTGCTGATGGAACTGCTGGTGGAGGAGGGCGATGTGGTGCGCCGTGGCGAGCCCCTGGCCCGGATGGACAGCGACGACCTGCGCGAGCGGCTGGCAGAGCTGCAGGCCCAGCTCACCTCGGCCGAGGCCCAGCTCAACCGCAGCAGCCGCGAACTGGAGCGCAACCGGCGGCTGTTCGCCCAGAACGCCATCAGCCAGAACGACTACGACCAGGTGCTGAGCGCCTTTGAAGTGGATCGGGCCTCCGTGCAGGCCGCCCGCCAGCGCCTGGCCGCCCGCCGGGTGGAGCAGGCCGACCTGGTGATTCGCGCCCCCTTCGACGGGGTGGTGACCCAGCGGTTCGCCGATCCCGGCGCCTTCGTGACTCCCACCACCACCGCCGCCGCCGTGGCTGGCGCCACCAGTTCCTCGATCGTGGAGCTGGCCCAGGGACTGGAGGTGGTGGCCAAGGTGCCCGAGAGCGACATCGGCCGCATCAGCCTGGGGCAGAGCGCCGAGGTGCGGGTCGACGCATTCCCCGATCGCCGCTTTCCGGCGGAGGTGAAACGCATCACCCCGCGGGCCGTGAAGGTCAACAACGTGACGTCGTTTGACGTGGTGCTGAGCTTTGTGGCGCCCCCGCCGGAGCTGCGCATCGGCATGACCGCCGACATCGACTTCCAGACCGGCCGCGTGCGCGCCGACACCCTGGTGCCCACGGTGGCGGTGGTCACCGAAGACGGCCGCCCCGGCGTGCTGCTGGTGGGCAAGGACAACCAGCCCACCTTCCAGCCGGTGGAGCTGGGCGCGAGCGGTGGCAAGAACACCCAGATCCTCACGGGCCTCAGGCCCGGCACACGCGTGTTCATCGACCTGCCGCCCTGGTCGAAGCGCAAGCGCAACTAGACGCCCGGCACCTCAACGCCCAGAAACGTGCGGGCCGCCGCCACGATCCGGCCCGAGGCCTGGCCGTCGCCGAAGGGGTTGTGGGCCCGGGCCATCGCCTCGTAGGCTGCGGGGTCGGTGAGCAGGGTGCTCGCCTCGGCCACGATGTCGGCGGTGGCGGTGCCGATCAGCCTGGCGGTGCCGGCCGAGACGGCCTCCGGCCGCTCGGTGGTGCGGCGCAGCACCAGCACCGGCTTGCCCAGGGCCGGAGCCTCCTCCTGCAGGCCGCCGGAATCGGTGAGCACCAGGGTGCAGCCCCGCATCGCCGCCACCAGCTGGTCGTAGTCGAGCGGTTCGGTGAGGAAGGCCCGCGGGTGGCTGCCCAACAGGACCTGCAGCGGCTCGCGCACGGTGGGGTTGCGGTGCAGCGGCAGCAGCAGGGCCGTGTCGGGGAAGCGCTCCAGCAGCTGCAGGAAGCCCTGGCCGATCTCGCCCAGCCGATCGCCCCAGTTCTCACGCCGGTGCACGGTGGCCAGGATCACCCGCTGGCTGGCCCAATCCAGCCCCGGCAGCTCGTAGGGCGGCGCCTGCTCCGCCATCTGCAACAGGGCGTCGATCACCGTGTTGCCGGTGGTGAGCACCTCACCGATCACCCCCGAGGCGCGGCAGTTGGCGGCCGACACCTCCGTGGGCGCGAAGTGCAGCTGGGCCACCTGGGAGATCAGCCGGCGGTTGGCCTCCTCCGGGAAGGGGTCAAACAGGTTGTCGGTGCGCAGCCCGGCCTCCACATGGCCCACCGGGATCTGCTCGTAGAAGGCGGCCAGGGCCGAGGCGAAGGCGGTGGTGGTGTCGCCCTGCACCAGCACCAGATCGGGCCGATGGGCGGTGAACTCCTCCTTCAGGCCATTGAGGGCGGCGCAGGTGATGTGGGTGAGGGTCTGCTTGGGCGCCATCAGCGCCAGGTCGTGGTCGGCATTCAGGCCGAACAGCTCCATCACCTGGCTCACCATCTCGCGGTGCTGGCCGGTGAGCACCACCCGGGTGCGGAAGCCGGGGGCGGCCTGAAAGGCCCGGATCACCGGTGCCAGCTTGATGGCTTCCGGCCGGGTGCCCAGCACGATCGTGACCAGAGGCTGAGACACCGAGGCCATGGAGAGGTGGGCGGATCCTACGGACCTCAGGCTGGCCTTAAAACTTGGAAGCGTGCAGCCGCGAGCGGCCGGCCATGGTGAACAGCCCCTTCCCACCCTCGGCGTTCCCGCCCCCACCGGCACCGCCACCGGTCCTGCCATCGGTTGCGCCGCCCACCGCACCGGCCAGCCAGCCCGACACGCTGGAGGGCATCGTGCGCATCGCCCATGAACGCAACTTCTCGGATGTGCACCTGGGCGTGGGGGAGGAACCCCGCTACCGCGACCGCGGCGAGATGCTGCGCACCGGCTGGCCGATCACCGACAACGACTGCTTTCAAGGCTGGCTGAGGGAGATCCTCACGCCGTCGCAGATCAACGCCTTCCAGCGCAACAAGGAATTCGACGGCTCCCATGCCTTTCCAATGGTGCGGGTGCGGATCAACCTGCTCGATTCTTTCCGCGGCCCGGCCATGGTGCTGCGGCTGATTCCCCAGAAGATCGCCAGTCTCGAGGAGCTCAACCTGCCGGCGGTGCTGCGCACGCTGTGTGCGCGACCCAAGGGAATGGTGCTGGTCACCGGCCCCACCGGCTCAGGCAAAAGCACCACCCTGGCGGCGATGATCGACTGGATCAACACCAACATGAGTCGCCACATCCTCACGATTGAGGATCCGGTGGAATTCGTGCACGAGAGCCGCCAGTCGCTGATCCGCCACCGCGAGGTGGGCCAGCACACCAAGCTCTTCCACAACGCTCTGCGGGCCGCCCTGCGGGAAGACCCCGACGTGATCCTGATCGGCGAAATCCGCGACCAGGAAACCCTGAGCACCGCGATCGAGGCCTCCCAGACCGGCCACCTGGTGTTCGGAACCCTGCACACCAACTCAGCGGTGAAGACGGTGGAACGGGTGCTCGGCATGGTGCCCCCCAACGAACAGGAGAGCGTGCGCCGGGCCGTGTCGGAAACCCTGCTGGGCGTGATCGCCCAGGGCCTGCTGAAGACCACCGACGGCAAACGGGCCGCCTTCCACGACATCCTGGTGAACACCGAAGCCTGCAAGGACTACATCCAGCGGGGCGAACTCGAGGCGATCGAGGAAATCATGGCGCGCAGCGGCTTCGACGGCATGCAGACCGCCAACCAGGCGCTGCAGAAGCTGGTGGAGGCGGGCCGGGTGAGCGCCGAGGCGGCCGTGGCCCAGAGCCTCAGGCCCAACGAACTGGCCCAGGCTCTGCGCGGCAGGAGCTGAGTGAGGGACAGGAGCTCAGTCAGGAGTGGTGGCTGAGCCGGGCGATCAACAGCACGGTGAGGCCCACCGCCAGACCCAGCATCGCCAGACGGCCATTCCAGATCTCGGCCTGGGGCGTGAAGCCGCGACGCCAGGCATTGAGCTCCTCGGAGCTCACCGGCTCAACCAGGGGCTCGGCTGGGGTTTCAGCCGAGGTGTCTGGCGAGCTATCGGCCGCGGTGTTGGTGGTGGCTGCCGGCTGGCTCCCAGGCTCCTGGCGGTCGGGGCCCATGGCAATGCCACTGAGAAACAGTCTCAATAATCTAGGCCGATCGGGCGGATCGGTACACCGATCAGCAGCAGGTTCAGAAGCAGGGTTGCGGTTCGTAGAGCCGGTCGGCCTGATCCAGCGGCAGGCGGGCCGCCACCCCCAGCGACTGCGGGCTGCGCTGGCCTGCCACCAGGCGCTGGCAGGCGGCAACCCCGATCATGGCGGCGTTATCGGTGCAGTAGGCCAGGGGCGCCACCCGCCACTGCAGGCCGTCGCGGCGGCAGCGCTCCTCCAGCAGGGCCCGCAGCCGCCGGTTGGCCGCCACCCCGCCCACCAGCACCAGGGTGCCGAGGCCCTGATCCGAAGCGCAGCGGCAACTGCGCTCCACCAGCACCTCCGCCACCACCTGCTCAAAGCTGGCCGCCAGATCCGCCACCGGCAGGGGCTCGGCGCTGGCCGCCTGCCCCTGCTCCAGAGCGCGCACCAGGCGCAGCATGGCGGTCTTGAGGCCGCTGAAGCTGAAGTCGTAGGGATAGAAGCCCCCCTCCGGCCGCGACACCCGGCCCTTGGGCAGCGCAAACCGGCGCGGATCGCCCGCCTCGGCGGCGGCCTGGATCGCCGGTCCGCCCGGATAGCCGAGCCCCAGCAGGCGAGCCACTTTGTCGAAGGCCTCGCCGGCCGCGTCGTCGTGGCTGCGGCCCAGTCGCCGGTAGGCACCGGGCCCATCCACCCGCACCAGCTCGGTGTGACCGCCGCTCACCAGCAGCACAAGATAGGGGCCGGGCGGCAAGGGCTCCCCCAGCTGCACCGAGCAGAGGTGGCCTTCGAGGTGGTGGATGCCGAGGTAGGGCCTGGCGTGCAGGCGGGCCAGGGTGCGACCCGTGATCGAGGCCACCAGCAGAGCGCCATTGAGCCCCGGCGCCGCTGTGGCCGCCACCGCATCCACCTCCGCCAGCGCCACACCGCTCTCGCGCACCACCTGCTCGATCAGCCCCGGCAGCGCCTCCACGTGGCGGCGCGAGGCGATTTCCGGCACCACCCCTCCCCAGCGCGCGTGCTCCTCCACCTGGGAGGCCACGGCGCTGGCCAGCACCGTGTGGTCGCGCACGATCGCCGCCGCCGACTCGTCACAACTTGTTTCGAGGGCCAGAACGGTGGGCATGGCTCCCGATCACCTCTCCTACTGTCCGCGAGTGACATCCTGCCCCGCGCCGCGGTCCCCCCTGACGCGTTTCCTGGTTATGCGCCGACTTTTCGCGATTCTGCTCTCAGCCTTCCTGCTCTTCGGCTTTGCCCCGGTGGCCAAGGCTGACGGGGCCGTGGCAGGCCTCACCCCCTGCTCCGAAAGCGCCCGCTTCCAGCAGCGCGCCGCCGGTGCCAAGACCGATCAGGCCAAGGCCCGCTTCGAGATGTACAGCCAGGCCCTCTGCGGCGCCGACGGCCTGCCCCACCTGATCGTGGATGGCCGCTGGAGCCACGCCGGCGATTTCATGATCCCCGGCATCGCCTTCCTCTACATCGCCGGCTGCATCGGCTGGGCAGGTCGCACCTACCTGATGGCGATCCGCAACAGCAAAGACGCCACCATGAAGGAGATCCAGATCGACGTGCCCCTGGCGCTGAAGAGCACCATCGCCGCCGCCACCTGGCCCCTGGCCGCCTTCGGCGAACTCACCGGCAAGAAACTCACCGAAGCCGACAACAAGATCACTGTGTCGCCTCGCTGAATTCCCATCCGCATCTCCCCACCATGAAAAAGTTCCTCACCACCGCTCCAGTGTTTGCGACCATCTGGTTCGCCATCACGGCCGGGATCATGATCGAATTCAATCGCTTCTTCCCCGACCTGCTCTTCCACCCGATGTGAAGCGAGCTGGCCCCCACGCGATCGGGCCAATCACATCATCCAGGCGGCTCTCTGAGCCGCTTTGTTATTGGCGCTCAGTTGTTTGTGTTGGCGGTCTGTCGGCTTCTGATGGCGTCAGCCGGCCAGCTGCATCAGCTGTTCGAGCTCCGCCAGGGCCGCATTGAGATCGCCATTCACCAGCACCGCATCAAATTCCGGCGCCGCGGCCAGCTCCACCCGAGCCCGTGCCAGGCGCCTGGCGATCGCCTCCTCGCTGTCAGTGCCGCGCCCGCGGATCCGCCGCTCCAGCTCCTCAAAGCTGGGCGGCTCGATGAACAGTTGGAAGCCGGCCGGGAAGCTCTGGCGCACCTGGCGGGCCCCCTCCAGCTCGATCTCCAGCAACACCGGCCGGCCCGCGGCCAGCTTGGCCTCCACCGGAGCCCGGGGCGTGCCGTAGAGGTTGCCGGCAAACTCAGCCCACTCCAGGAATCCCCCTTCAGCCACCTGCTGCTCGAAGCGCTCACGGCTGAGGAAGAAGTAGCTCTGGCCCTCCACCTCCCCCTCCCTGGGGGGGCGGGTGGTGGCCGACACCGACAGCCAGATCCGGGGGTGGCGCTGGAGCAGCTGACCCACCAGGGTGCCCTTGCCCACCCCGCTGGGGCCGGTGATCACGGTGAGGCGGGCCATCGCAGCGGCAGAGGCTGGGCTGCAGAGTAGAAGCCAGTGCGGTGCTCCCCGGCAGCGGCCATGGCCCTCCAGCCGATGGATGTGACCAGCCTCAAGGCGGTGCTGGCGGAGTGGCGGCCACTGCTGCTGCCCAGCCGCTTCGAAAAGGCGCAGCAGAGCGATCCCCACACGGTGCAGCTGGGGCTGCGTCACCTGGGCGGCCTGCAGTGGCTGGAACTGAGCTGGCAGGCGGAGGCGGCCCGCTGCCATGCGATCCCGCCCCCCCCGAAGCAGGGCGATGGCAGCACCCTGGCCCAGCAGCTGCAGCACGGCCTGCGCGGCCTGGCCCTGGTGGAGCTGGAGCAGCCGGGCTGGGAGCGGGTGCTGCGACTGGGCTTCGCGCGCCGCCCCGGCGACCCGATCGAACGCGAGCTGGTGCTGGAGCTGATGGGCCGCCACAGCAACCTGTTTCTGCTCGATGGACCCGGCGGGGCCGTGATCGCCCTGGGCCGGCAGGTGAAGGGCAACCAGTCGCGGTTAAGGCCGATCGGCACCGGCGATCCCTACCAGCTGCCGCCGCCCCTTGGCGGCGAGCCCCCGAGCCTGGCCGAGCCGGAGGCCCGCTGGCGCGAGCGCCTGCAGCTGCTGCCCCTGTCGCTGGAGCGGGCCCTGCGCGATGCCTACCAGGGCATCAGTCCAGCCCTCGCCCGCCAGCTGGCGCCAGCCGCCTGGCTGGAGCAACCCGTGAACGCCCTCACCGGCGAACAGTGGCAACAGCTCTGGTGCCAGTGGCAGGCATGGCTGGGGGCGATCGAGGCCGGCCGGTTTGCCTGGCAGGCCGCCGAGGGGGGCTACCGCTGCTGGCAGCCTCCCCAGGCCGGCCAGCCCCCTCCCCAGGCCATGCCCGCCGGCCCTGCGAGCCTCGCCACAGCAGCCAGCCTGCCCCTCAACAGCGCCGTGGCGGCCTTCTACCGCCAGGGTCTGGCGCAGCGGCACCTCGGCCAGCGGCGCCAGCAGCTGGAGCACCGGCTCAGCCTGGCGGCCGAGCGGGAGCGGCGCCAGGCCGCCGACCAGCAGCGGCTGCTCAGCCGTGTTCCAGAGAGCGAGCAGCTCCAGCTCCAGGCCGATGCCCTGCTGAGCCAGCGCCAACCCAGCCGCGACTGCATTGATCAGGCCCAGGCCCTCTACCGCCAGGCGCGCAAACTGCGCCGCTCGGTGGCCGCCATCACGCCGAGACTGGAGGAACACCAGCGCCGCCTGGGCGCCCTGGAGGCCAGCCTCACCTACCTGGAGCAGCTCAGCCTGGATGAACCGGGCAGCCTGGAGGCGATCGAGGCCCTGGCGGTCGAAGTGGACGATCAGCTGGGCCGGCCAGGCGCCAACCGCCGGGAGCGGCGGCAGTCGGCCCAGGCGGCCCAGGCCGCTGCCGGCCAGCCCCAGCCCCTGGAGGTGCGCAGCCCCGGCGGGCTGCCGCTGCAGGTGGGCCGCAACCACCGCCAGAACGAGTGGATCGCCTTCCGCCAGGCTCGCCGTGGCGACCTCTGGTTCCACGCCCAGGAGCTGCCGGGCAGCCATGTGGTGCTGAAGAGCTCGGAGGCCAGCGCCAGCGATGCCGACCTGCAGGCCGCCGCCGACCTGGCTGCCCACTTCAGCCGGGGCCGCGCCAACCGGAGGGTGCCAGTGGTGATGGTGCCCACCACCGACTTGCAGCGCATCCCGGGCAGCGCCCCCGGCACGGTGCGGCACCGGGGCGGCGAGGTGCTGTGGGGCGAACCGGAGCGAGCCCTTACCCTGCTGGCACCGCGGCCGGAGGAGGCGCGCTGATGGCCGACGTCTCCGAAGAGCCCACGCCGCTGCCGCCACCCCCGCCGATCCGGGTGGCCACCAGCCGCCCCAACCCACCCACCACGGCCGGCGGCGGCGATCTCGACGCCTTTCCCGGCGAGGTGGAGATGACCCTGGTTGACCACCTGGAGGAACTGCGCCGCCGCGTGCTGCGCAGCCTGCTGGCGGTGGTGGTGGCCGCCGCCGGTTGCCTGCTGGCCGTGAAGCCGCTGGTGCGGCTGCTGGAGATGCCGGCCAGCGGCATTCGCTTCCTGCAGCTGGCGCCGGGGGAGTTCCTGTTTGTGTCCCTGAAGGTGGCGGGCTACGCCGGCCTCACCCTGGCCCTGCCCTATGTGCTCTACGAGGGCCTGGCCTTCGTGCTGCCGGGCCTCACCCGGCGCGAGCGGCGCCTAGTGGCGCCGGCGGTGGCGGGCTCCGCGGTGCTGTTCGCGGCGGGCCTGGCCTTCGCCTGGTGGGCCCTGGTGCCGGCGGCGCTGCAGTTTCTGGTGAGCTATGGCGCCGACGTGGTGGAGCCGAGCTGGTCGATCGAGCGCTACCTCGACTTCGTGCTGCTGCTGATGCTGGCCACCGGCCTGGCCTTCCAGCTGCCGGTGCTGCAGCTGCTGCTGGGCGCCCTCGGGCTGGTGCAGTCGCGCACGATGCTGGCCAGCTGGCGCTGGGTGGTGCTGGCGGCCGCCCTGGCCGGCGCCGTGCTCACCCCCTCCACCGACCCGATCACGATGCTGCTGCTCACCGGGGCGATCACGGTGCTGTTCCTGAGCGGCGTGGCACTGGTGGCCCTCAGCGAGCGCCTCAAGGCCTGACCATCCCGACCTGCACCACAGGCCCTGCCCTCAGAGCAGAAACTCGCTGAGCCGCTGGCTGGGCACCTCGAGCGGCAGGGTGAGCGCCTTGCCGAGGCGTGGCTTGTCGCCGGTGGTGGCGAGCCACTGGCGCACCGGCTCGGCCACGCCCAGGTCGTTGAGGGCGCCGGCAAGGGCCTCGAGCCGCTCGCCGTACTGCTCGGGGCTGAGCGGGAACGACTGCTGCTCCAGGTAGGCCCACATCACCTGCAGGTACAGGCGCCCGCGGCGCTGCACCAGCTGCAGGTCGTAGGAGGCGCGCCAGCGCTGGCGCAGCAGACCCAGCAACTCGGCGGCCGTGAGGGGTGGAACCACGCCAGACACCCGCAATCCACAAGATCCATCCACAACAGCATGTTGCAGCCACGGCGGCACTGGCGGAGGCCCGGGCGCGCTGCGGGGAGGGCAGGCCTTAATGTGGCCGCCACGTTGTCCCGGCACGTCTACATGACCCAGATGCCCGCGAGCGCTTCCAGTGGTGACGTGCCCGGAATGGGTCGTCGGCAGTTCATGAACCTGCTGACCTTCGGCTCCGTGACCGGCGTGGCCCTGGGTGCCCTCTACCCGGTGGTCAACTACTTCATCCCCCCCAAGGCCGCCGGTGGCGGCGGCGGCACCACCGCCAAGGACGAGCTCGGCAACCCGGTGACCGCCAGTGGCTGGCTCAGCACCCACAAAGAGGGCGATCGCAGCCTGGTGCAGGGCCTCAAGGGCGACCCCACCTACCTGATCGTCGAGGGCGACGACGCCATCGGCAGCTACGGCATCAACGCCATCTGCACCCACCTGGGCTGCGTGGTGCCCTGGAACAGCGGCCAGAACAAGTTCATGTGCCCCTGCCACGGCTCCCAGTACGACGCCACCGGCAAGGTGGTGCGCGGCCCGGCCCCCCTCTCCCTGGCCCTGGCCCATGTCTCGGTCGACAACGACAACGTGTTCGTGAGCCAGTGGACCGAGACCGACTTCCGCACCGGCGACAAGCCCTGGTGGGTCTGATCGCGGCTCACGCTCCGCTCTGATCGCCGTTTCTCCCACCCCGCCGCCCCAATTCCGATGCGCCGCACCCTGTCTCTGCTGCTCAACTCCCTGGTGGGCACCACCCTGGCCGTCGCCGTGCTGATCGGCGCCGCCAGCCCCAGCTGGGCCTACCCCTTCTGGGCCCAGCAGAACTACGACAGCCCCCGCGAGGCCACCGGCAAGATCGTGTGTGCCAACTGCCACCTGGCCAAGAAGGCCACCCGGGTGGAAGTGCCCCAGGCCGTGTTCCCCGACACCGTGTTCAAGGCGGTGGTTGAGATCCCCTACGACACCTCTGTGCAGCAGGTGGCCGGCGACGGCAGCCCCACCGGCCTCAACGTGGGTGCGGTGGTGATGCTGCCCGAGGGCTTCACCCTGGCTCCCCAGGACCGTCTCAGCGAGGAGCTGAAGGAGGAGACCGCGGGCATCTACTACACCCAGTATTCCGACGATCAGCCGAACATCCTGCTGGTGGGCCCCATCCCCGGTGACCAGCACCAGGAGATCGTGTTCCCGGTGCTCTCACCCGATCCCGCCACTGACAGCAATATCCACTTCGGCAAATACCAGCTGCATGTGGGTGGCAACCGTGGCCGCGGCCAGGTGTACCCCACCGGCGAGAAGAGCAATAACGGCGTGTTCAACGCCCCTGTCTCTGGCACCGTTTCGGCCCTCACCCCTGATGACGCTGGCGCCACCGTGGTGGAGATCACCACCGACGACGGCAGCACGGTGACCGAGACAGTGCCGGCCGGTCCAACCATCACCGCTGCCGTGGGCGACGTGGTGGCCGCTGGTGCCCCCCTCACCAACGACCCCAACGTGGGTGGTTTCGGCCAGATGGATGCCGAGGTGGTGCTCCAGAACCCCGTTCGCATTTACGGCCTGCTGGCCTTCTTCGCTGCCATCGCCGTTGCCCAGATCTTCCTGGTGCTGAAGAAGCGCCAGGTGGAGAAGGTTCAGGCCGCAGAAGGCATCGTCTGAGCCCCCACCAACTGAGCGCCGTGCTCGCCACCTTCACCTCCCCGGGGCCCCTGGTCTTCCAGCTGGGCCCCTTTGCATTGCGCTGGTATGGGCTGCTGATCGCCGTTGCCGTGCTCACCGGCCTGGCCCTGGCCACCAGGCTCGGCAAGGCCCGGGGCATCGAGCCCTCCCTGATCGCCGATCTCCTGCCCCTGCTGGTGCTCGGCGCCGTGCTGGGCGCCCGCACCTACTACGTGGCGCTGGAGTGGCGCCAGTACGCCGCCAACCCGGCCGACGCGCTGGCGATCTGGCGGGGTGGGATCGCCATCCACGGCGCCCTGATCGGCGGCGTCCTCACCACGATCCTGTTCTGCCGCTGGCGACGCCAGCCCTTCTGGCCGCTGCTGGATGTGCTCGTGCCGGCCGTGGCCCTCGGCCAGGCGATCGGCCGCTGGGGCAACTTCTTCAACTCCGAGGCCTTCGGCCTGCCCACCCAGCTGCCCTGGAAGCTGCAGATCCCCGCCGAGAGCCGGCCTCCGGAATTCCTCGACCAGCTCTACTTCCACCCCACCTTTCTCTACGAGTCGCTCTGGAATCTGGGCGTCTGTGCCCTGCTGCTGCTGCTCTTCCGGGCCGCGAGCAGGGGCCGCATCCAGCTGCCAGCCGGCGCCATGAGCTGCGTGTATCTGATGGCCTACAGCAGTGGCCGGGTGTGGATCGAGGGCCTGCGCCTTGATCCCCTCTGCCTGCTCTCCCAGCCACCGTTCTGCGAGGGGGGCATTCGTATGGCCCAGCTGGTGAGCCTGCTGCTGATCGCCCTGGGGGGCCTGGGCCTGTGGTGGCTGCTCGGACGCCGCCGGGCCCTGCCCGATCCCGCTGGTGTCGCCGCAGGCGCCAGCAAATGAACCAATCCGGAGCCGCAACGTGAACCAAGCCAAGGTGTGGATCGTGGGCGCCGGCCCCGGTGCCCCCGACCTGCTCACGTTGCGGGCGGCCCGGGCGATCGAGCAGGCCGAGGTGCTGGTGTACACCGACTCGCTGGTGAATCCCCAGATCGCCGCCCTGGCCCCGGCCTCCTGCGAGCGGATCCGCACCAGCACCCTCACACTGGAGGAGGTGCTGGCCCTGGTGCTGGAGCGCGCCGCCGCCGGCAAGCGGGTGGTGCGCCTGCACGACGGCGACCCCTGCCTCTACGGCGCCCTGGCGGAGCAGATCTGCCGCCTGACCGACGCCGGCATCGGCTTGGAGGTGGTGCCGGGCATCAGCGCCTACCAGGCCACCGCCGCCGCCCTCAACGCCGAACTCACCATCCCTGGACTGGTGCAGACGATCGTGCTGAGCCGCGCCGGCGGCCGCACCGGCGTGCCCGAAACCGAGTCGCTGCAGCGGCTGGCGGCCCTGCGGGCCTCACTCTGCCTCTATCTCTCCGCCCGCCATGTGGAGGAGGTGCAGGCCGAGCTGCTGCGCCACTACCCCGCCGACACACCGGTGGCCATCGGCTATCGGGTGACCTGGCCGGATCAGTGGCTCACTCTGGTGCCGCTGAGCCAGATGGCCGCCGTGAGCCGCGAGCGCAACCTGATCCGCACCACCCTCTACGTGGTGAGCCCGGCCCTGGCGCCACCGGATCAGGCCCGCTCCAAGCTCTATTCCGCCAGCCACCACCACCTGTTCCGCGGCGGTGTGCCGGACAACCCCGACCCCTAGCGACAGGGACAGGGACAAGAAAAGGGTTGGCCATGACGTCCGAGGACCAGGCCAACCCACTCAACCTCCCATCCCTTTCAACACGATCAAGCCAGTGACCCAGGAGGCTCACTGGAACCGTGGTCTATCTCAGCCAGCTCACTGGCCAGCCTCTGCCAGGCGCTTGCGGAGCCTGCGACTCCACCCGAAGGCGGCAAATGCTCCTAGCACAGGCAAGGGTCCGGGCACAGACGCCGCCTCCAACGCATCAATATTTTCAGAGCGAACCTCAAAGCCCTGATCAGCAAAGTACGTCTGGATATTGAGATTTGTATCCCATGTCTGACCACCGAACGACAGGAAGTTTGCAGCACCGGTTCCTGACCAGTCCCAGATCTCGCCGCCGTCAAATGTATCAACGGGCTGAATACTGAAAAGCAGCCTGTCGCCGCTGACCATCAATCCATCGAGATCGATCACATCTTGCAGCTCGGGCCTGCCGATAGCATTTGCAATTGAAACTCGATCATACATCACACTTACGCTACCGTTAGAGTCGCGGCGGACAACAGAAGCAGAAGTCAACCCGTCAGGGAGAACATCGCCCTCCAGGGAAAATACATTGGCATCTGATACCTGCTCAGGCCCCCAGACCTCCAGCGCATCGAGATCGAATGCGAACGGCGGCTGGGTTTTGACGGTGTGGTTATCCGCCCAGAGAGAGATCTTGCCGGCAGGATTAATCGCATAGATTGATTTCCTACCAAAATCGCCTGCGAGTGAAATCAGCAGATTCGTTTTATTTTGCCTGACAGCGTCAAAGAGCGCGTCACCTGAGTTGGCAAGGGCATCCAACTGCTCCGTATTCGAATACCGAACAGCATTGGCAGTCCCGCCCAGGCCATCCCAGAAAAGAGCCTGACCAGGAACACCATTCGCATTGGTATCCAAATCGACTTTCGTCGAAAACTCCTTGCCTGGAACGTTGCGAGGAGCGGGCACAGGGTTCCCTGGCTTAGGATTCACAAAAGGCCCTGGTGGCGTTGGCACGCCATAGCTTGTATTTCCCGAAGCCAGAGCAGCACCCCCGGAAGCAAGGGCGAAACCCGTGATCAGGGTGGAGAGCGCAAGCGTGGTTTTCATCGAAAATTTGAAAGAAAACTAGCTTCCGCACTTTGATCCTCTCAGCCGGCGAATCCAACCACTCGCTGCAGATCAACAGCAAATGTGTTGCAGATCTGCTGCATGCAGGTACACGGGTGTCCTGATTTGCCCATACACAGCATCACCGCACCCAACAAAGCCGCACACCAGCAATCAGCAAATCCTGTGCGCTTGCATTCCGCTACCCATTATCGGCATTTGGCTAATGATGAACGGCATCTCGTTTCTCGCCAAACAGCTCACAGTCGAGGCGATCACGGTGCACCTGGCAGTGCAGCCTGGCCGCAATCGACTCCAGATCACGCAGGGCATTGCCAAGGCAGCAGGTGCCGCCCGGCGACGGGGTCACGTTGAACACCAGGCCTGGCAGAGCCGGAATGCTGGCCTCACCGAGCATCAATTTCAGGTTCCGCTTGTCGATCAGCTGGGGGCGTACGCCGCCGTAGCCCTCGGCGAAGCTGAGGTCGGCCAGCTGCATGCCCGGCACGATCTTGCGGGCATCGGCCAGGAACAGGCGCCGCCGCAGCCAGGGCACCTCGAACAGCAGGTTTTTGAAGATGTAGTTGCGGATGTCGGCGATGCGGAACAACTGCCAGAACACCGCCAGCACGGCCCAATCCAGCCGCAGCACCTTGAGGAACTCCCAGAAGGAGGCCGGCCTGTAACGCTCCAGCAGCGGCAGCAGCAGGGCAGTGGGGCCGAAGCGGGTCTTGCCGGGGGCTCTCACGTCGGGGTCGCCGTGGATGGCCGCGAAGGGCAGCTTGTCGTTCTGCACCGTGTACACCTTGCCCTGGAGCAGATCGGGCGTGAAGTAGAAGCTGCCGGCCACCGGCAGGCAGGAATACTCCAGGCCAAAGCCCATCTGCTGGGCCATCAGCAGGCTGTGGGCGCCGGCGTTCACCACCACGTGGCGCGCCATGATCTCGCGGGGCACCACCGGCGTGCCATCGCTAGCCGCCCCCTCATGGCAGCCTGCAGTGGGCGCCAGGGTCACCCGGAAGAGCTCCCCCTCCGGCCTGATCTCGGCAACGCTGGTGCCCATCACCAGATCCAGCTGGCGCGGGGCAGGGCTCGCGTCGATCGCCGCACGGGCCTCGTCCACGAACGACTGGGCCAGTTCCTCGTAGTCGACGGCGGTATACGTGCTGCGGATCCCGATCGCCACCAGCTCCTCCGGGCGCAGCTGGCCGTCGACCAGGGCCACATTCGGCTCCCACTCGGCAATCTGCTCCTTCTCCAGCAGCTCCATGGCCGGGAAGTGGGGCGAGAAGCGTTCAAAGCGCTCGCGCAGGAAGGCGCACTCCTTCTCGCCCACCGCCAGCACCATCTTGGGGGTGCGAAACACACAGCGCTGCCGCACAGCCGGGTCGAGCAGCTCCGCGTAGTGCACGATCATCTCGGCCGTGCGCTTCACCTTTACGGCTTTCTCGAGCGTGTAATTCGTCTCGATGTCGCCGCAGTGGATCGTCTGGCTGTTGTTGGTGGCCTTGGAGTTCACCCGCGCCAGCTGGTCGTAGCGCTCCACCAGGGTGATGTGCTCCAGGTCGGTGTAGCGGGCCAGCTCAAACAGCAGCGCCGTGCCGCACACACCGCCCCCCACGATCAGCACATCGGTGAGGGGAGTATCTGGAGCCAAGGTGAAGGCAGAAGCGGGCAGTGGCACCATGCTGCAGGATCACGCCCCCTCAGGCCCGCTGCTCGTTAGGCGTGGGCGGCCAGCAGCACGATCAGGGCGCCGCTGAACATCAGCCCGGCTGCCGGCAGGCGCAGGGCCCCACCCGGCTCCCCCAGCCAGACCACCCCTGCCACACTGCCCAGCAGGGTGCTGAGCCGTTTGATGGCCACTACGTGCACCACATCGGTGCTCTGCAGGGCCTCCATCTGCAGGCTGGTGCCCACCAGGGCCAGCAGGGCCACCGCCAGCAGCAGCGGCCCACGGCGATGCCACCAGGGGCCGGCGGGACTGGGGCGGGCACCGCGCAGACGGCGCTGATCGCCGGCGAGCAAGGCCGGCAGCAGCAACGGCAGACCCACCACCGCGTGCAGCGCCGCCACCCAGAGCAGGCCACCGCCGAAGCGCACCCCCAGCTTGTCGATGCTGGCGCCGATGCCCCAGAGCAGGGCAGTGAGCAGCATCTCCGGAGCCCCCGGGACCTGCCAGAGCTGGCGGCCCGGGCCAGCACCGCTGCGCAGCAGCAGGGCACCGAGCACCAGCACCACCACGCCTGCCGCAGCGATGGGCCCGGGGCGCTCCCCCAGCAGCAACCAACCGGATCCCAGCAGCACCAGGGGAGAGAGGTTGAGCAGGGGCAGCGCCAGGCTGAAATCGCCCCGGGCCACCCCTCGTCCGTAGGCCCAGAAGGCCAGGGCATTCACCAGCCCAGAGGCCAGCAGTGCCATCAGCAGGGCCCGCCCCTCCAGGGGCGAGGGCCACACCAGCAGCAGCGGCAGGGCCAGCAGGGCCGTGAGGGAGCAGCTCAGGCCAAGGCCGAGCCGCACCGTGAAGCCCTGCCGCAACAAGGCCCGCAGGGCCAGGTCTGCGGCGGTGGTGCAGCAGGCCGTGCCGAGGGCCAGCAGCGACCAGTGCGGCATGGCGGGAAGGGCCGTGGGCTACCATCAGCATGCGCCGGAAGGGCGCCTGCGGTTCGATTCAACTCAGCTTGAGCTCCTCAGCTCCAGCACAGTTGATCCGGCAGCAGCCAAACAAACCGGGCGATTAGCACAGCGGTAGCGCACTTCCTTCACACGGAAGGGGTCACTGGTTCGAATCCAGTATCGCCCATTGATTGGTTACGGGCCCACACTCCGGGCAGCTCATCATTAAAGAGGTATTGGTCGGCTGCGACGGAAGTTCTCATTTTGCGCAAAATTGGCGCGAATTTGTTTGATTCGCGAAAGTCCAGATCGCCAGCTGGACAGTGGCTGGACAATAAAAGACCTGTTGTTTTCAGCCACACCCGGCCCTGCCAGTGAGCACCCCCATTCCATCCACCGACACCCCCCAGGTTTTGGCGGAGATCGGTGCCCAGCTGCGCCAGGCGCGGATCAACCGAGAGCAGAGCATCGCTGAGCTCTCGGGTCGCCTGAACATGGGCCAGGAGCAGCTGCAGGCCCTGGAATCGGCCAACCTGGCCAAGCTGCCCGAACCGGTCTTCGTGATCGCCCAGATCCGCCGGGTGG
Organism: Prochlorococcaceae cyanobacterium; assembly: GCA_044235095.1. GTDB lineage: Bacteria > Cyanobacteriota > Cyanobacteriia > PCC-6307 > Cyanobiaceae > NIES-981. The sequence continues at coordinate 72,548 of JBIIIC010000009.1, forward strand.
CCAGCACCCTGGGGTTGGATGTGGAAGGCTCCATTCAGGAGCTGCGCCGGAGCGAAGCACTGAGATCACCAGCCGCCGCCGAGCCTGGCCCGGACGCAGCACCGCGCCAGCCGCGCTCCCCCCGCCCCTGGCTCAAGCCGCTGGCCGCGGTGGTGGTCGTGCCGCTGCTCGGCTGGCTCGGTTTCAGCGGCTGGATGCACGGGCAGCGCACGCACCTCCTGAAGCAGCAGCCGTCAGCCGCCGCGGCCCCAGCGGCCCTGGTGGGGCAGTCCAGCCGAGGCGCTGCAGCGATGGCCCCCGCAGCCGATCAGCTCATGTTGAACAGCACCGCCAGCAGCTGGCTGGCCGTGCGCGACAGCAAGGGCACGATGCTGTTTGAGGGCAGTTTCACCGGCCAGAAGCGTTTCCCCATCGGCCGGGGGCTGGAGGTGCTGGCCGGTCGCCCCGATCTGGTACTGGCCAGCCTGGCCGGCACCACCCCGGAACCCCTCGGACCGATCGAGGCCGTGCGCTGGCGGCGGTTCAGCCCGGCTCTTGCCAAGCGACCCTGAAGGGCCTGAGCGATGACGCCTGACGGGTGAGCCATCGCCGGCTGCGGCCCGCTCCGCAGCTCCCAGCTACTCGCCCTGCACCGTGAGGGCCACGCCGGAGGCCTCCATCACCAGGGCCTCGCAGGAGCGCAGGCTCCAGCGCTCCAGGCTCAGGTCGGGCTCGGGCTCACCGGGGGCCGGAGCAGCCGGCTGCAGGTGGAGCTCCAGCCGGCCAGGGGCGGCGTGGGCTGTAATCGCCTCAATCGCAGACACAGGCCTGAGGTCGAGGGCGGCGGCCAGACGCAGCAACAGGGCCATCTCGCTCACCAGGCGGCGCTGCTCGCGGCCCTCGATCAACTGCCAAGCCTCATGCCGTTTCTTCGGCAGGCTGCGGCGGTGGTAGCGGGCGATCGCCGCCACCATCAGGTGCTCGATCTGGGAATAGCCCAGCAGCTCCCCGTGGCGGATCAGGTACCAGCTGTGTTTGTGATAAGCCGAGATGTTGATGCTCTTGCCGCAGGTGTGCAGCTGGGCCGCCGCCCAGAGCAGGTCCCGTCCCGGACCACTGTCGTGGTGCAGCACGCCGCGGGTCTGGTCGTAGAGGCTGAGGGCGAAGGTGGCCACCCGCTCGGCCCGTTCCCGGTCCACGCCGAAGTTCTGCGCCAGGTGACGCACCGTGCGCTGGCGGATCGAGCCCTGAAAGGCGAAGCGATCGCCCAGCAGCTGGTTGCGCAGCATCCAGTCCACGATCAGGCCCTCGCGCAGGGCCCGGTCGCACACCACCAGATCGCTGACGCCCAGCATCACCATCGCCGTCTGCAGGATCAGCGCCCCCGGCACGATGATCTCCGCCCGCCGGTCGTTGATCGCCGGCAGCGCCCGCCGCTGCTCCGGCGTCAGGCTCAGCAGCTTGGTCACCAGCTGATCCAGTCGCTCGCGGCTGAGCCGGTAGCCCTGCAGCTTCAGCGGCGGCTTGGCGTCGTCGGCCGCCGCCAGCGCCGCCATCGCCATCGCCGTGCCGCTGGTGGCCACCAGCTGGGGCCGCTCGCCTGGCTTCAGGGCCGCGCGCACCTCCGCCACCGCCGGATCCAGCGCCCCCTGGATGTAGGCCTGCAGAAAGGTGCGCCGCGCCGCCGGCAGCGGGTCGGGCTGGCCGAATTCCCGCTGCAGCCGCACCGCGCCGATGCGCGTGCTGTTCAGCACCCGGGCATCGCGGCTGTCGGCCAGCACCAGTTCGGTGGAACCACCGCCGATGTCCATGATCAGGTGGGGCTGCTCAGCGAAGCTCATGCCGGAGAGCACGCCCAGATAGATCAGCCGCGCCTCTTCCGGCCCGCTCACCAGGTCCACCGCCAGGCCCAGCTGCTCCTGCACCGCCTGCAGAAACTCCTGGCCGTTGGGCGCCTCGCGCACGGCACTGGTGGCCGCCGTCACGATCTGTTCCACGCCGTAGCTGGCCGCCAGCTCGCGGTTGTGGCGCAGGCTGCGGAAGGCCCGCTCGATCGCCGCCGTGCTCAGGTCACCCGTGTCGGGATCCCGCTCCCCCAGGCGCACCGTGGCCTTCTCGGTGTGCAGCACGCTGAAGCTGCTGAGCGCCACGTCCACCTCGGCGATCACCAGGTGAAAGGAATTGGTGCCGATGTCGATGGCGGCCACCCGCCGGCGGCCGGCCGGCGTGGGAGAAGGGGCCAGGGCCATGGGGGCGGGTCGCGCCAGGGCGGGGCCACTTTGACACCACCTCGGAAGACCTGCACTCACCGGGGTGGACGGGAGGCTCAACCTGCAGGGCTCATTGAGATCAAGTGATCCCTAAGGGTTGCTGCGCCAGCAGTAGCCGTTGCCGTCGCAGCACACGTAGACCCGTTCACCGTTGATCACCTTCCAGGTGCAGTTCTGCTGTTGGGCCATCACTGCCGACGCAGCCAACACCAGTGACCCTGTCAACAGCAGTGACACGGTTGCGGCCTTGACATGGTTGATGACCCCACTAGGTGAGCAAACAAGCCCACCAAGCTGCTCGCCTCGCACCCAGGGAAGCCCGGAAGGCAGCCAACCCGCGAGCTGCCGCGCTGAAACCGGTCCGCATGGAGACGAGGCGTCGATGGCAGCGGGCAAGGCAGGCAAGGAGTTGTCCATGAATCAGTATCAGAGCTAGTCAACCAACCCTAGATCAAATCAGCCATGGAGCTCCACCACCTAGACCCCCCCGTTAAATAGATGTAACGGTTAACGCCCAGACTTGACGCACCTCATTCACGCCTCACAAACTAAAGAACACTGATGCATAATGCCCATAACATGAACGACAACAAACCAACAAACAGCCAGCAGGCGCAACCAACGGCGAGCCCATCCGACGACCCACCCAGCGCAGCCGCCGAATCCCAGACAAAGGCAGGCGCGAGGGGCCCCCTAAGCTGGATTTCCGCCAACTGGCAGATGCTGATTGGCATCCTTGGAATTTGCGGCGCGATCTCCAGCTTCGTCTACAAAGATATCTTTATGCCCGCGGCATCGCCCGTCAATATAGATGTCAAGCTGGGCATGATTCTCGATCCACAAATCAAAGACGACAAGCTTGTCAGCGACCCTAGGCAGCAGGCCATACCAGTGAAGCTAACGATTGCAGTTTCAAACAAAAGCACCCACAAGACGCTACTATTAAAGGATCCATTCTGGATTGCATACGGCTATCAGATTATGCCCAAAGAAGGAGCAAGAAATTACATTGATATCAACCATCGCTTCAATAAGAAATTCGCCTACAACTCACCACCGAGAAACAATGCCCTCAGGCTTGGCCAGTATAATCTCCTACGCGACATCGTTGCAGCAGGAAGGGTTTTTGGCGCCGATAAAATACGACCTGATGAAACATTCAGCGAGGAAAGAATCATCCCCGTTCCACCCGACAGCTACGACTTTATTCAGGTCCGCATGATCGTTCCAACTGTCAAGGAGTCTGGCTACGGCAGAGCACTGCAAACCGAGGTACAACTCGACGAACGCAACGAGCTGCAGTTCTTCTGGTGTAATGCATCCTCACAAACCAATGGAAATCCAACAATCGCAAAGACCTGTCTGCCCCTGCCCCCAGAAGCAGCCAAGAGGCATGAAGCCCAAGCCCCTTTCTCAATCGGCGAGATCTGGCTCGACAACGACTTGGCATCGAGGAAGACAATTCAGCAATGAAGCCAACTAATTATCTGGAAAAACAAACACATGCTTGGCCATAGAACTCGCCGAGGGGGAAGCGATCTCTAGCTATCCACATCCACACGCTTTCCTGGGTCCCGACCCTTCTTTTTTGTAGGCGAGAAGACAGGGTCGGAGTTCTTGTTCAGCTTCTTTTGCTCGAACGACGGACCACCAAAGCCATTTCCTCCCCCCGCGCATCGATTTGTAAAACTCCCATCCGGGTTCTCATGAATACAGGCCTGGGCAACAAGCTGAACACCCTGAGCCTCATCAACGATCAAGCCAAGCATTCCCACCATCTGCAGCAGCACAAAGACAGACAAGGTTGCCGATTGGCGCCACACACCACCCGAACATCCCACAAGCGGCCAACCAACAGCATCACCTCTGCCAGCCCATGCGCGAGCAAACATCTCGTTTCGATCGACAAACTAATACAGTGATTATCGTTCGAAAGCGGGAGTTGACCTAAGCTAAACTATCAATCCGCAACAGATCTGCACAATCAAGACCTACGCGAGCCGCAGAAGCAGGATTCTGATCTGTGCAGAAGGGTCGGCATCACGGGTCTTCTCTGACAGGTGGCAAACACAGCTGCTGGATGGTGTGCAAACTGGAACGACTGCGAAATCACCACACTGCTTAGCTAGGGCAACCCTCAGGCACTCCCACAGTGCCAGGGCTGACCCGCTCCTAGCCTGCGCCCCAACGGCTGGGGGCGATGGCTGACAGGGCAGGTGCGAATCGAGCGGCGGGGCAAAACCCGCAGGCGGTGCTGCCCCGGCTGCGGGCCTGGCTAGAGCTGGTGCGCTGGCACAAACCCAGCGGCCGCCTCATCTTGCTGATCCCGGCGGGCTGGAGCCTCTGGCTCAATCCGGCCGCGCCACCACCGGCGTGGCTGGTGGGCTGGATCGTGCTTGGCGGCCTGGCGGTGAGCGCCGCCGGCTGCATCGCCAACGACCTCTGGGACCGGCGCATCGACCCGCAGGTGGAACGCACCCGCACCCGGCCCCTGGCCGACGGCCGCGTCGGCATCGCCGAGGCGGTGGGGCTGTTGCTGCTGGCCCTGCTGGCGGCCCTGGCGGTGGTGCTGTGGGGCCTGCCGGAGGCCAGCCGCGGCCTCTGCCTGCTGCTGGCGCTGGCGGCCCTGCCGCCGGTGCTGCTCTACCCCTCCGCCAAGCGCTGGTTCGGCTACCCCCAGCTGGTGCTGGCCCTGTGCTGGGGCTTTGCCGTGCTGATTCCCTGGGCGGCCGCAGCGGGCGGCCTCAGCGGTGCGGCCGGCGGCGCGCCCCTGCTGTTCACCTGGCTGGCGACCCTGGCCTGGACCTTCGGCTTCGACACGGTGTACGCCATGAGCGACCGCGCCGATGACCGCGCCATCGGCGTGCGCTCCAGCGCCCTGAGCCTCGGCCCCCGCGCCCCCCTGGCGGTGACCCTCTGCTACGCCGCCACCGCCCTGCTGCTGGCGGCAGCAGCCGCCAGCAGCGGCCTCGCACCGATTGGCTGGCTACTGGGGGCCGTGGCGGCCGCCGGCATGCTGCGCGAGGGCTGGCGCCTGCGCCGCCCCGACCTGCCCCGCAGCGCCTACGGCCGTCATTTCCAGGGCCAGGTGCAGCTCGGCGCCCTGCTGTTGCTGGCCCTGGTGCTGGGCATCGGCCGATGAGCGCGCCGATGCACGCCGCCGCTTCCCTGGTGGCCTTGCCGCCGCCGCTGCGCAGCGGCGATCGGGTGGCCCTGGTGGCCGCCAGCTCCGCCCTGCAGGGCCCGGAAGCGCTGGCCCGGCTGGAGGCCGGCATCTCCGTGCTCGAGGGCTGGGGGCTGGAGGTGGGGGCAGGCGATCAGTCCCAACGGGCCTGGGGCACCCTGGCCGGCCGCGACCGGGAACGCGCCGCCGATCTGGAGCGGGCCGGCCGCAGCGGTGCCGCCCTGCTGGCCTGCCTGCGCGGCGGCTGGGGTTCGGCCAGGCTGCTGGAGGCGCCCCTCGCCCTGCCGCCCCGCTGGCTGCTCGGCTTCTCCGACGTGACCTCCCTGCTCTGGGCCCAGCTGGCCCAGGGCTCCGGCGGCGCCATCCACGGCCCCCTGCTCACCACCCTGGCGGCCGAGCCCGACTGGAGCCAGCAGCGCCTCCACAACCTGCTGTTCGGCCTGCCGCTGCCGCCACTTCAGGGCCTGGGCTGCCGGCCAGGCCGGGCCGAGGGGCCCCTGCTGGTGGCCAACCTCACCGTGGCCACCCACCTGCTCGGCACCCGCCACCTGCCCGATCTGGGCGGCGCCATCCTGCTGCTGGAAGACGTGGGCGAAGCCCCCTACCGCCTCGATCGGCTGCTCACCCACTGGCGCCTCAGCGGCGCCCTGCAGCAGCTGGGCGGCATCGGCTTCGGCCGCTTCAGCGACTGCGACGAACCCGAGGCCGCCGGCGAGAGCCCAGGCCGCGAGGGTCCGTTCACCACCCGTGAGGTGCTGCTGGAGCGCACGGCCGATCTCGCCATCCCCGTGGTGGAGGGCCTGCCGCTGGGCCATGAGCCCGGCAATGCCGCCCTGCCCCTGGGCGTGAGGGCCCGGCTTGATGGCGGCAACGGCACGCTGGAGCTCCTGATCTGACCGGGTGGTCTGAGCGGGTGATCTGACGGGTGGGTCTCAGTCAGGCCCGCGCCGCCAGCACCGCCGCGGCGACGGTGAGGTCGAAGGGGGTGGTGAGCTTGATGTTGGAGGGCGGCGCCTGCAGCACCTGCACCGGCCAGCCCAGCCGCTCGAACAGGGCCGCGTCGTCGGTGACGCTCCAGCCCTCAGCGCTGGCGGTGGCATGGGCCTGGCGCAGCCGCTCCACCGGGAAGCCCTGGGGTGTCTGGGCGGCCCAGAGCCCGGCCCGATCCGGCGTGGCGGTGATGGTGCCCTGCCCATCCACCTGCTTGATCGTGTCGGTCACGGGGGTGGCGGCGATCACGGCCTGGCCGGCCCGCACCGCCGCAGCGCAGCGTGCCAGCAGCTCCGGCTCCACCAGGCAGCGGGCGCCGTCGTGGATCAGCACCCCGTCGGCGTCGGCGGGCAGGGCCGCCAGGCCCCGGCTCACCGACTCCTGGCGCGTGTCACCGCCCAGGATCCACTGCACCGGTCGATCCGGCTGGGCGGCGGCCACGATCGCCGCGATCGGCTCGGCATCCACCGGCTGGCCCACCACACCGATCCAGCGGATCACCGGGCTGGCCAGGGCGGCCTCCAGGGTCCAGGCCAGCACCGGCCGGCCCGCCACCTCCAGCAGCAGCTTGTTGCCGACGGCTCCCATGCGGCGACCGCTGCCGGCTGCGGCGATCAGCAAATGCACAAGCCACCCCCTGAAACAGCTCGGTCCGAGCAGGACCTGTCCAATCCGCTCCATACAATCAGCCCGAGTGCCCCATCCCCGCCGCGCATGCGCGCCCTGTTCCTGATTCCGGGCGACGCCAGTCGGCAGCTGCAAGCCTTCGCCGCGGTGGCCGCCGTGGCCGAACAGCTGCGGGCCGAAGCACAGGTGGTGTGCCCCGCCGGCGCCGCTCCGCTCTGGGCCCTGCACCCCGGTGTCAGCCGCACGATCCCGTTTGCCTTCGAAGGCGCCACCCTGGCCGACTGGGCCAACCTGCTGGGATCTGTGCGAGAGCCCGATTTCCAGCTCTGCATCAACCGGGCCAGCGGCCGCCAGGTCGACCTGATGCTGAGCATGAGCCACATCCCCACCCGCATCGCCGCCGCCGGCTTCTCCGCCACCGAGCGGGTGAGCCCGGCCAGCGGCGGCTGGGCCAACCAGGCCGACTGGCAGGCCTTCCTCCAGCCGATCGGCGTCGCGCTCGACGCCGAGGCCTTCCGCCTGCCCCTGGCCAAGGCCGATCTGGAGGCTGCCCAGGCGGAGCTGCCCGCCGGTGACGGCCCCCTGCTGCTGCTGGCCCCCCAGGGGGGCAGCAGCGACTGGCCGGCAGCCCGCTGGCAGGAGCTGCCCGATCTGATCGGCCAGCGGCTGCCCAACCTGCGAACCCTCAGCGGCGGGGCGGGATCGGGATCCCCCCGCCAGCAGGCCGCCCGCCTGGCCAGCGCCGACGTGGTGCTGAGCAGCGACCCCCTGAGCACCGAGCTGGCCCTGCTGCTGGGTCTGCCGCTGGTGGCCCTGGGCCGCGATGCCGCCACCCTGCCGGCCCGCCAGGGCGTGCAGGGCCTGGGCGGCAACGGGCCGCTGCCGGCGATCGAACCAGCCGCCGTGCTCACCGCCCTGGGCTTCAGCTGAGCTGCCGGCGGAAGCCGCAGCTATACGGCGGAAGCCGCAGCCATACGATCGGCCCCTGCTCACGCTCCCGCCATGGCCAATTCCACCCCCCTTGCCGGTCAGGTCGCCCTGGTGACGGGAGCGAGCCGGGGGATCGGCGCTGCGATCGCCAGGGAACTGGCCGCCGCAGGCGCCTCGGTGGTGGTGAACTACGCCAGCTCGCCCGATGCCGCCAATGCGGTGGTGAGCGACATCACGGCTGCCGGCGGCCAGGCCTGGGCCCACCAGGCCAACGTGGCCGATGAGGAGCAGGTGGAGGCGATGGTGAAGGCGGTGCTGGAGAAAGAGGGTCGCCTCGACGTGCTGGTGAACAACGCCGGCATCACCCGTGATGGCCTGCTGATGCGGATGAAGACCGCCGACTGGCAGAGCGTGCTCGACCTCAACCTCACCGGCGTGTTCCTCTGCACCCGCGCCGTGAGCCGCTCGATGCTCAAGGCCCGCGCCGGCCGCATCATCAACATCACCTCGGTGGTGGGCCTGATGGGCAATCCGGGCCAGGCTAACTACAGCGCCGCCAAGGCGGGCCTGATCGGCCTCACCCGCAGCAGCGCGGCCGAATTCGCCAGCCGTGGCGTCACCGTCAACGCGGTGGCCCCCGGTTTCATCGAGAGCGACATGACCGCCGAGCTCAACAAGGAGCCGATCCTGAAGGCGATCCCCCTGGGCCGCATGGGCCAGCCCAGCGAAGTGGCCAGCGCCGTGCGCTTCCTGGCCGCCGATCCCGCCGCCGCCTACATGACCGGCCAGGTGCTGCAGGTGGATGGCGGCATGGTGATGCGCTGACTCTGGGAATCTGACTCTGGAGGGCTGACTCAGGAGCTGGTCACGGGCCGGCCCAGTTCCTCGCGCAGCTGGCGGATCCGCTGCAGCAGCCGCAGCCGCCGGCTGCGGGCCGTGATCGTGAGGTAGAGCCGCAGCGGCACGTACACCAGCGCCATCGCCAGGCCGGTGGCGGCGATCAACAGGAACACCAGGGCGTTGCTGCTGCTGGTGGGATCGAGCAGGGCGGCCGACACCGGATCGGCGAGCCCCTCGCGGGCGGGATCGAGGGCCGCGTCGAGCATCGTCTCGAGCGCGCTCTCCAGGGGGCCGGACTGCAGCTCTTCCATGGTCCGCACCCTATCGAGCCCAACTGAACCAGGCAGCCCCGCCGGCCGATCATTCAGCTTTCCCGGCGGTCATTCGGCTTTCCCCACCCGGCAGGTTCACTCCCCATGGGACGCTGGGGCCCTGTACGCCCCATCCATCCCCCAACGATGGCCAAGCTGATCAGCTTCTCCGACGCCTCCCGCGCAGCCCTTGAGCGCGGCGTTCACGCCCTGGCGGATGCCGTGAAGGTGACCATCGGTCCCAAGGGCCGCAACGTGGTGCTGGAGAAGAAGTTCGGCGCCCCCGACATCGTCAACGACGGTGTGACCATCGCCCGCGAGATCGAACTGGAGGATCCCTTCGAGAACCTCGGCGCCAAGCTGATCCAGCAGGTGGCCAGCAAAACCAAGGACACGGCCGGCGACGGCACCACCACCGCCACCGTGCTGGCGCAGGCGATGGTGAGCGAGGGTCTGCGCAACGTGGCCGCCGGTGCCAACCCCCTGGGTCTGCGTCGCGGCATGGAGAAGGCCGTGGCCCAGGTGGTGGAGGGAATCAGCCGTCAGGCCCAGGCGGTGGCGGGCGACGCCATCCGTCAGGTGGCCACCGTGAGCAGCGGCAACGACACCCAAGTGGGAGACATGATCGCCGAGGCCATGGCCAAGGTGAGCGCCGACGGCGTGATCACGGTGGAGGAGTCCACTTCCCTGGCCACCGAGCTGGAGATCACCGAGGGCATGGCCTTCGATCGGGGCTACGTCTCCCCGTACTTCATCACCGACCAGGAACGGCGTGAGTGCGTGTTTGAAAACCCGCTAATCCTGATCACCGACCGCAAGATCGGCGCGATCGCCGACCTGGTGCCGGTGCTGGAGGCGGTGAGCAAAGCGGGCCGGTCCCTGCTGATTCTGGCCGAGGACGTGGAGGGCGAGGCCCTGGCCACCCTGGTGGTCAACAAGACGCGCGGCGTGCTGCAGGTGGCGGCGGTGAAGGCCCCAGGCTTCGGCGACCGTCGCAAGGCCATGCTCGCCGACATCGCCATCCTCACCGGCGCCACCCTGGTGAGCGAAGACCAGGCCATGACCCTGGACAAGGTGACCCTGGCCGACCTGGGCACGGCCCGCCGCATCACCATCACCAAGGACGACACCACGATCGTGGCCAGCGGCAGCCACGAGCAGGCCGTGGCCGATCGGGTGGCGGCGATCAAGCGCGAACTCGAGCGCACCGACTCCGACTACGACCGCGAAAAGCTCCAGGAGCGCATCGCCAAGCTGGCCGGCGGCGTGGCAGTGATCAAGGTGGGCGCCCCCACCGAAACCGAGCTGAAGAACCGCAAGCTGCGCATCGAGGACGCCCTCAACGCCACCCGTGCAGCCGTAGAGGAGGGCATCGTGGCCGGTGGCGGCACCACCCTGCTGCAACTGGGCGAGGAGCTGGCCGAGCTGGCCGCCTCCTATGCGGGCGATGAGCGCACCGGTGTGGCGATCGTGCAGCGGGCCCTGGCTGAGCCGGTCCGTCAGATCGCCGCCAACGCCGGCGCCGATGCGGCCGTGGTGGCAGCCGAGATCCTGCGCCAGGGCAAGGGCTTCAACGCCCTCACCGGCAACTACGAAGATCTGCTCGCGGCCGGCATCCTCGATGCCGCCAAGGTGACCCGTCTGGCCCTGCAGGATGCGGTGTCGATCGCCGCTCTGTTGATCACCACCGAAGCCGTGATCGCCGACAAACCCGAACCGCCCGCTCCGTCGGCCCCCGGCGGCGACATGGGCGGAATGGGTGGCATGGGCGGAATGGGTGGCATGGGTGGAATGGGTGGCATGGGCATGCCCGGCATGATGTGATGACGCCTTGCAGGCCCGGGGCTCACAGCGATCGCACCAGCCTGGCGTGGATGCGGCAGACGCTGAGAGCCTCCCGCGGCGGGTTGGCACAGAGCCGGCCCAGCTCGCGGTTGAGGGCCTGCAGCTGATTGAGATGAAAGCTGCTCATGGGCATGCCGAGCAGCACGGCGCTCATCAGCGCCAGTCCGGTGCGGTGCATGCTGAGCTTCCCCGAAGCAACGCTCCCTCAGTGTGAGAACAACCTGAGACGCGAGCCGCGGTGTTCCGGAAATGTTCAGGTTGCCCGGTCTTCAGGCCAGGGCCCGGTGGTAGGCGGCCACCTGCAGGTCGATACCAGTGATCGCTGTGCCCACCACCACCGCTGCGGCCCCCAGATCCAGAGCGCGTCTGGCCTGCTCCGGCGACGCCACCCCGCCCTCACAGATCAGTGCGGTGGTCGCCGGCAGCGCTTGGTGCAGCTGCTCCAGCAGCTCCCAGCCCGGAGGCCGCAAGCCGGCGGTGGCCTCGGTGTAACCGAAAAGCGTTGTGCCCACCCAGCGGCAGCCGAGCTCGGCCGCCCGCAGGCCGTTGGCCAGTGAATCCACGTCGGCCATCAGCTCCGCCCCCAGCTCAGAGCGGGCCCGGGCGACCAGCTGGGCCAGGTCGGCACCGCCGGGTCGGGGCCGCTCGGTGGCATCCAGGGCCACCACATCGGCGCCGGCGGCCCACACCGCCCGGATCTCCTCCCAGCCGGGAGTGATGTACACGGAGCTGCCAGGGGTGGTGCGCTTCCACAGCCCCACGATCAAGGCGTCGGGGCAACGGCGGCGCACCGCTCCGATATGTTCGGGACTCTCCAGCCGCACGCCGGTGGCGCCGTTGCGCAGGCTGGCCTCGGCCATCGCGGCGATCACCGAGGGGTTGCGCAGGGGCGAGCCTTCGGGCGCCTGCACCGAAACGATCAGGCCGCTGGGCTGGGGAAGGGTGGCAGTCAGAGGCTCGTGGACCACGAGGGTGCGTACGAACGGCGTGGGAACGAAGGGGGTGGGGCTGCCGGGCCTGGTGGTGCCCTCAGCTGGCCTGGGGAAACTTGCCGGTTTCAGGCAGCGGTTTCTTCAGGCAGCCATGAACGCAGGGCGGCCAGGGCCGCGGGAGTCGGAGCCGGAGACACGGGCCGCTCCCTGAGCTGCAGCGGCACCAGCCGTAGCGATGGGCTGGCCACGGCAGCGGAGGGGAGCGGCTCAGAAGCCACAACCGGAGCCGGCCCAGCTGCAAGGGTCTCGACCGGCAGCGCGGGGCCGTAGACAACGCCCCGCAACCAGTCCACCGCTTCAGGGCCCTGCAGCTGGGCCAGAGAACCGGCCAGCAGCGCCTCCAGGGCAGCCACGCCCCGGCGGTGAACCAGTTGGTCGGCCAGCCGCAGGGCCGCAGTGGTGTCGCGCTCCGCCACCACGGCCTGCAGGAGGTCGTCGAGGTTGGCGCGTGGGGGGAGTTGCATCAACTCAGCTTGCGATCGAGCAGGGGGCGGATCAGCAGGAACAGGCCAGTGGCGAGGAGGGCCAGCACCGCCAGACAGGTGGCGGCGTTGAGCTGGCCATAGGGGGCCTCCAACACCACGGCGGTGAGGGAGAACTGACCGGCGTAGGCGCTGCGGATCGGCTCTATCGCGAAGGTAAGTGGATTCAGGGCTGCAAGCCAGCCCAGCCAGCCCGGCATGAAGGAAATCGGTGCGAGGGCCGTGCTGGCAAACAGCAGGGGCAGGTTGGCCACGAAGATCACGGCGATCAGCTCGATGTGGCCGGGCAGGGCAAAGGCCAGTCCGAGGCTGAGGGCCGTCACGGCGAACACCAGCAGCAGCAGGGTGAACAGCACCAGCGGCAGGCCGGCGCCGCCGGGCCAGCCGTAGCCGAGACCCCAGGCGCACACCATGATCGCCAGGCTCTGCACCAGGCTGAGCACGGTGATGTAGAGCACCGAAGCCAGCACGATCGAGCTGCGCGAGCGCAGCGGCGCCACCAGCAGCCGGTTGAGGAAGCCGAACTCCCGGTCAAACATCACCGGCAGGCCGGCGTTGAGGGCACCGCTGAAGGCGGTGAACACGATCACGCCCGCGCCGAGAAAGCGGCCATAGCTGACGCCACCGGGCAGCAGGCCCTCGGGTGCCTTGGCAAACAGGGCACCGAACAGCACCAGCCAGATCAGCGGTTGGAGCACCCCGGCGATCAGGGTGGAGGGCCGCCGCTGCAGCTGCACGAACAGCCGCCGGGTGAGCGCCAGCGTTTCCTGGCTGATCTCGGCGAAGGCGGAGGGTTCGGCCGGCAGGGGAGCCCGGGCGCTGCCGGCGAGCGGAGAGGTGGGAGTGGCGCTGGTCATCGCATGCTCGCTTTGCGTTCGGCCTTGGGATCACGACTGCCGGCCACCGCCAGCTCCGCATCCATCAGGGTGCGGCCGGTGGCCTGGAGGTACACATCATCGAGGCTGGGGCGGCTCTGGGCCAGGGCGAACACCGGCAGGTCGGCCTCCGCCAGCTGGCGGCGCAGCTGCTCGATCACGCCGTCGTGCTCGATCACCAGGTTGAGGGAGTAGCCCTGGGCCTGGTTGACCACCACCTGACGCACACCGGCGCAGGCTTGCAGGATGCCCTGCACCCGCGCCGCCTCAGCGGCGTTGCTGAACTCCCGCACCCGCAGGGTGACGCGATCTCCCCCCAGGGCGGCCTTGAGATCAGACGGGGCCCCCTCGGCGATCACCTTGCCGGCCTCAATGATCGCCAGGTGGTCGGCCAGGGCATCCACCTCCTCGAGGTAGTGGCTGCTGAGCAGCACGGTGGTGCCGCCATCGCGCAGCTGCCGCAGCACGTCCCAGATGGCGGCGCGGCTCTCAATGTCGAGGCCGACAGTGGGTTCATCGAGCACCAGCACCCGGGGCCGATGCAGCAACCCGGCCGCCAGATCCAGCCGTCGCCGCATGCCACCGGAGTAGCCGCCACAGCGGCGATCGATCCAGTCGCGCATGCCCAGCAACGCGATCAGTTCATCGATGCGCGGCTCCCGCTCAGCGGCGCTGAGGTGATAGAGGTCGGCCTGCAGCCGCAGCAGTTCACGGCCGGTGAGAATCTTGTCGAGGGCCACCTCCTGGGCCACGTAGCCCAGCAGCCGCCGCACCGAGCGGGGATCGGCCAGGGCATCGATGCCGGCCACCCGCACGCTGCCGGCATCGGGGGCCAGCAGAGTGGCCAGAATGCGCAGGGCTGTGGTCTTGCCGGCGCCGTTCGGACCGAGCAGGCCGTAAAGGCTGCCGGCGGGCACGTTCAGCACCAGATCGTTGAGCGCCTGCACCGCCTTTTCGCCGCGGCCATAGCTCTTGCGGAGCCCCGCCAGCTCGATCACGGGCCCGTTCAACGCATCCCCGGTCACCGATCGACTCTCCGCAGGAGGCTCAGCGGCCCAATGTAAAGAGTGATGGCGGGATCAGGGGAGGCATGGCCATGGCCGGCCAGCCGAAACCGAGCGAGGAAGCCTGGGGCAGCCGGGCGAGCAGCAGCAGCAGACAGATCCCGAAGAGATAGAAGATCGACCAGCGAAACAGGTCGCGGGCGCGGCCCGGATCCTCGGGTTGCTGGCGCAGGCGATGGCTGAGCTGCAGCAGTCGGCCGTTGAAGGGCAGCACCAGCAGGCCATAGAGCAGGCCACCGCTGGGCAGCGCCAGCAGGCCCAGCAGGCTGAAGGCCACCGTGGCCCAGGCGTAGTGGGTGATGGCGCGGGCGGTGACCACCACCCCCTTCACCACCGGCAGCATCGGGATGCCCACCGAGCGGTAGTCGTCGCGCAGCAGCAGCGCCAGGGCCCAGAAGTGGGCCGGGGTCCAGAGCAGCACCAGGGCAAACAGCCACCAGCTGGCCCAGCCCAGCCCGCCGGCGGCGGCGGCTCCCACCAGCGGCGGGATGGCGCCGGCCACGCCGCCGATCACGATGTTCTGGGTGGTGCGCGGCTTGAGCAGGGCCGTGTAGAGCAGCACGTAGCTGCAGAGGCCCAGCAGGGCCAGGGCCGCGGCCAGGGCATTCACGGCCCACACCAGCAGCAGCACCGAGGCCGTGGTGAGGGCGATCGCCAGAGCGAAGGCCTGGCGCTGGGCCAGTCGGCCGGAGGGCAGGGCGCGGCGGCTGGTGCGCAGCATGCGCCGATCCAGGTCCTGCTCCCAGAGGCAATTGAGCACCCCGGCCGCCGCCGAAGCCAGGGCACCACCCACCAGGGTGGCCACCAGGGTGGCCGGTGTCACGCTCTGGCCGCTCACCGCCATGCCGGCCAGGGTGGTGGCCAGGAGCAGGGGGATCAGCCGGGGCTTGGCCACCTCCAGCCAGGCGGGCAGCCGCACCGAGCGCGGCACGCTCGCGGAGCTGGTGGGTGCAGCTGGCGCCGCAGCCGCCGTGGCAATCCGAAGCTCAGCCATGCCGCACCGCCAGCGATCGGGTGAACAGGGCGGCCACCAGGGCCACCAGGAGGGCGGCGATCAATTGATGCGCCACCGTGACCACGGGCTCGGCCAGCTGCAGGCGCAGGGTGAACACCCCAAGGGCTACTTGGGCTCCGGCCCCGGCCGCCAGGGCCAGCCCCCAGCGCCGTTCAGGCGTGACCACGGCCACCACCAGCAGTGCCGCAGCAGCAACCGCGGCCAGCTGGCGGTGCCACAGCAGCCATTGGCAGCCGCTGCCTGCGCTGAGGCAGAGGTCGGCGGCCCACTGGCTGGCCATGGCCGCGCCGAGCAGGCACTGGGCGTAGAGCAGCAGACCCGCCACCGCCACTGCCAGCGTCACGGGGGGAGACAGCCAGGCGGGCGCGGCAACCGCGACCCGATCGGCGGCCGGGCCTTCGCGCCGTGCCCCCTCAAGCCGCTGGTACAGGGCAGAGAGCAGGGCCACCAGCAGCAGGGCGGTGCCGAAATGGGCCGTCACCACCGGGGCCGCCAGCAGCTGGGTCACGGTGAGGGCACCCAGCAGTCCCTGCACCGCCACCAAGCCCAGGGCCAGCAGCGCCAGGGCCGCCACGCCGTGGGGCAACCGGCGCCGCCGCACGGCGGCCACGGCCGCCAGCACCAGCAGGGCCACCCCCACCACGAAGGCATCCAGGCGGTGAAACCACTCCAGAAACACCTGGAGGTTCATCTGGCGCCCCGGCAGCAGGGCGCCGTAGCAGAGAGGCCAGTCGGGGCAGGCCAGCCCTGCCTCCATCACCCGGGTGGCTCCACCGATCACCACCAGGGCCACCAGGGCCACCACCAGATGGGAACTGAGCAGACCCAGGCGGCGGCACAGCGCAGGATCCACGCCGACGGAGTCGGCTGCCAAGTGCGCTGACGTGTCCGCTGACGTCCCTCGCCCCAGGCACAACCCCGCCTCCATATCCAGCCTGCGCGGAAGTGGCGACAACGTAGCCATGGCATTGGGTTGCGGGTCCGGGGCGACACCGAATACGGCATTCCCATGCCGAACTCCTCACATTCGGCCCCTCAGACATCGGAATCGCAACCAAAGTCACCGGCTTTTCGCACAGGCAAGCGCCCAGTCCATAGGCTCGACCCACGTGCACCGCCGCCCGTGCCGATCCGCACCGTCATCACGGCCCTGCTGGCCACCACGGCCCTGGTGCTCGCCGGTCTGTGGGTGGGGCAGGGCGTCAATCTGCTGCCATTGGCGGCGAGCTCAAACGCCCCCACCTACGACGCCCTGTTCCGGGTGCTCTTCAGCATCGGCACCACTCTGTTTCTGGGCATCGTGATCGTGCTGGGCTACAGCCTGGTGCGCTTCCGCCGCCGCAGCGGCGACAGCGGCGACGGCGTGGCCCTGGAGGGCAACCTGCTGCTGGAAATCGTCTGGACAGCGATTCCTGCTGTGGTGATCCTGTTTGTGGGGATTTACAGCTACGACATCTATGAGCGCATGGGCGGCATGGTGCCGCTGATGGATCACGCTTCCATGGATCACATGGCCATGGATCACATGGCCATGGATCACATGGCCATGGATCATGCCGCTGGGCCCCCACCCCAGAAACGCATCTGGGGTGGCATCGGTCCAGCCGCCAGCGTCTCCTCGGCAGCGAGCAGCCTGCCCACCCTGCCGGTCGACGTGACTGCCATGCAGTTTGCCTTCATCTTTCACTACCCCGAAGGCGACATCACCAGCGGCGAACTGCACGTGCCGGTTGGCCAGACGGTGGAACTTCGCATGAGCGCCCTTGATGTGATCCACGCCTTCTGGGTGCCGCAGTTCCGCCTCAAGCAGGACGTGATTCCAGGCCAGCCCACCGTGCTTTCCTTCACCGCCACCCGCGCCGGCACCTATCCGGTGATCTGCGCGGAGCTCTGCGGGCCTTACCACGGCGGCATGCGCACCTCGGTGGTGGTCCACGAACCCGACGACTACCAGGCCTGGCTGCAGCAGAACAGCCCTGCCACCACCGCCTGAGCCCGCCATGACCGTTGCCACCCCCCGCGATCTCGAGCCCGGCCTGCAGCCCACTGGCTGGTTGCGCTACTTCAG
The DNA here is from genome assembly GCA_044235095.1 of Prochlorococcaceae cyanobacterium. GTDB lineage: Bacteria > Cyanobacteriota > Cyanobacteriia > PCC-6307 > Cyanobiaceae > NIES-981. Next base: position 90,020 of record JBIIIC010000009.1, read on the forward strand.
CTTCAGCCTCGACCACAAGGTGATCGGGCTCCAATACCTGGTCTGCGGCTTCTTCTTCTATCTGGTGGGCGGCCTCCTGGCCGGCGCCATCCGCACCGAGCTGGCCACGCCCCTCTCGGATTTCATGCCGCGGGACACCTACAACGAGGTGCTCACCCTGCACGGCACCGTGATGATTTTCCTCTGGATCGTGCCGGTGGTGAACGGGGCCTTCGGCAACTATCTGATCCCCTTCTACGTGGGGGCACGCGACATGGCCTTCCCGCGGCTCAACGCGGTGGCGTTCTGGATGATTCCGCCCGCCGGCCTGCTGCTGATCAGCAGCTACTTCCTGGCCGGTGCTGCCGCCCAGTCGGGCTGGACCGCCTATCCGCCCCTGAGCCTCACCACACCGGCTGCCGGCCAGGTGGTGTGGATTCTCAGCGTGCTGCTGCTGGGCGGCAGCTCGATTTTCGGCGCCGTCAACTTCATCGCCACCGTGCTCAAGCTGCGCAGACCTGGCCTGAAGATGATGCAGCTGCCCATGTACTGCTGGGCCATGCTGGGCACCAGCCTGCTGGTGGTGTTGTCCACCCCGGTGCTGGCGGGGGTGCTGATCCTGCTCAGCTTCGACATCATCGCCCACACCGGCTTCTTCAACCCGGCCCTGGGCGGCAATGTGGTGGTCTACCAGCACCTGTTCTGGTTCTATTCCCACCCGGCTGTGTACATCATGGTGCTGCCGGCTTTCGGCCTGGTGAGCGAGATCCTGCCGGTGCACGCCCGCAAGCCGCTGTTCGGCTACACCACCATGGTGTATTCGATCATGGCCATCGTGTTCCTGGGTCTGATCGTGTGGGCCCACCACATGTTCACCAGCGGCACACCACCGTGGATGCGCCTGTTCTTTACGATCGCCACCTCCTTCATCGCGGTGCCCACCGGGATCAAATTCTTCAACTGGCTGGCCACGCTCTGGGGAGGGAAGATCGCCCTGAATTCAGCGATGCTGTTTTCCTGCGGCTTCATCCTCAACTTCGTGTTCGGCGGTATCACCGGCATCACCCTGGCCCAGGTGCCCTTCGACATCCACGTGCACGACACCTACTACGTGGTGGGGCATTTCCACTACATCGTGTATGGCGGCACGGTGTTCGTGATCTTTGCCTCCCTCTACCACTGGTATCCCAAGTTCACCGGACGTCTGCTGAATGAAGACCTGGGCCGGCTGCATTTCCTGCTCACCTTCATCGGCTTCAACCTCTGCTTCCTGCCCCAGCACTGGCTCGGCCTCAATGGCATGCCCAGGCGGGTTGCTGAATACGACCCCACCTTCACCACCCTCAACCAGGTGAGCAGCGTGGGTGCCCTGATCATGGCGATCAGCACCCTGCCCCTGCTGATCAATGTGGTGATCACGGCCCTGCACGGCGAGCCGGCCGGCGACAACCCCTGGAACGCCCTCACCCCCGAGTGGCTGACCAGTTCGCCCCCTCCCGTCGAGAACTGGAAGGGCGAGGCCCCCCTGGTGACGGAGCCCTACGGCTATGGCCAAAGCGATGCCCAGGAGGTGGCCCGATGACCAGCACCAGCACGCCAGCCGGCAGCCAGGCCGCCATCAACGGCCCTTCTGGCAACACGCACCACGGTGCTGAACAGCACCATGACGCCCGTCTGTTCGGCCTGGCCACCTTCTTGGTGGCCGATGGCATGACCTTCGCCGGCTTCTTTGCCGCCTACCTCACCTTCCGGGCCGTGAATCCGCTGCCCGAAGGCAGCAACTACGAACTGGAGCTGGTGTTGCCCACCATCAACACCGTGCTGCTGCTGATCAGCAGTTTCACCTTTCACCGGGCGGGCAAGGCATGCCGTGCCAACCAGCTGGGTGCCAGCCGCACCTGGCTGCTGGTCACCGGGGCCCTCGGTGTCGCCTTCCTGGCAGGCCAGATGGTGGAGTACTTCTCGCTGCCCTTCGCCCTCACCGACAACCTCTTCGCCAGCACGTTCTATGCCCTCACCGGGTTCCACGGTCTGCACGTGACCCTTGGCACGATCTGCATTGCGATCGTGGCCCTGCAGACACGCCCTGGCGGACCCATCTCAGCCGAGAGCCATTTTGGGCTGGAGGCAGCCGAACTTTACTGGCACTTCGTTGATGGCATCTGGGTGGTGCTCTACGGGCTTCTTTATCTGCTTTGAACAATGTGCCTGAGCCGAGCCATCTGACCTGACCGCTCTGACCTGACCGTCAGGATGTAGCCAAAGCCCCTTGCAGGCCTACCACCATGGAGGTCAAAATCGACGCGTACCGTAATTGGCACCGGCGTGTGCTCAGCTCCCATGGGCACCAGTGGCGAGATGTTGGTGGGTCAGGCCCTGCTTGATCGCGCCCGTTCGCTCAGCAACCGTCCCGAGGATCAGATTGCACGGGCCTGTGGCTATGTGGGCCCCAGCGGCCGGTTGCTCAAGAAGAGTTTCTACCGCGCCCTGGTGGAAGCCAAGGGCTACGTGCTGCCGAAGAGCGCAGCCATGGGGGCAGGCCACGGCAGCAAGGGGCGCCAGGCTGAATTCCGCACCAAGGTGCACGGCAACGGCAACCTGCTGATCGGCAACGCCTACACCCGCCGCATGGGCCTGGAACCCGGGCAGGAATTCAGGATCGAAATCCACGCCGAAACCGGCTCGATCTGGCTGATTCCCCTGGAGGAATCCGGGGCCGACTGCTGAGCCACGGGAGCCGTTGCGCCCTGAGCCGCCCAATCGACAGCTCTCAACCCGGATCAGGCTCATTCGCGATCAGGCTCAATCCGGATCGTGGAAGCTGGCGCTGAAGATCAGCAGGTCGACCCCGCTGAACAGAAAACTGATCCCCACCAGGATGCCGAGCACACTCATCAGGGCAGCCGGTGCCATCGAGAGGATCAGGCCCCCCAGCACCACCGTCACGACTCCGTTGAGCAGGCCCCAGCCCCAGCCGCGGATGCGGCGATAGCTGAGGGCCACCAGGCTGGCCACCAGCCCCTCCAGCAGAAACACGATTCCGATGGCGAGGGTGAGCGAGGCCACCGGCAGCACCGCCCCAACCGCACCGGATCCGAGCTGCTGAATCATCGAGACGCCGACCACCAGAAACACGGTGGACACCACAAGCCGCCAGAACACCAACCATCGGCCCAGCAGGCGGGCCCGCATCAGGTTGTTGATCCAGCCCACGATGCCGCCCACCAGAAAGGCCATCGCCACAACCGCCGTGACCCACACCGAGGCCACCAGCGGGAACACCAGGGCCAGCACCCCCAGCACCACCATCAACACCCCTTCAAACAGGGTGAAGGCCCTGAGATTGGCCGTGCTGGACGTCCACGGACGCTGGTCACTGAACCGGCCGGCCATGGTGAAACTGGGGGCTGACTGCACCGTAGGCAGGCTGTCCGTTGACGTCAGCCCGCCGGGCCGAGCCCAGAGCTGCTCAGGCCCAGCCGTGCTCGGCCAGCCAGCCCTGATCGAGCGCCTGGCCCCCGGCCGCACGGCTGGTCAGCAGCCGCTCGGTGTACTTGGCCAGCAGGTCGGCCTCCAGGTTCACCTCATCGCCGGGGCGCAGCTGATGCAGGGTGGTTTCGGCCCAGGTATGGGGAATCACGGCGATCCAGAAGCGGGAGCCATCGCCGCTGCAGCCCGCCACCGTGAGGCTGATGCCATCCACGGCGATGCTCGCCTTCTCGCACACGTAGCGGCCGTAGGCCGGATCCCGCCAGGCGAGCTCCAGCCGCCAGCTGTCGCCGGTGCGCGCAGCCCCCAGCACCTGGCCGAGGCCATCCACATGACCGCTCACCAGATGCCCCCCAAGGCGGTCGGCCAGCCGCAGGGCCGGCTCCAGGTTCACGGGCGCGCGGCGCTGGGCCTTGGCCGCGAGGGTGCTGCGACTGAGGGTTTCGGGACTCACATCAGCGCGAAAACCATCGGCGAACCGCTCAGCCACGGTGAGGCAAACCCCATCCACGGCCACGCTGTCACCCAGCAGCAGCTCCGCCGGTGCCCAGCCCTGGCCCGTGGCGGCTGGCGCCTGCCAGCGCAAGCGCACGCCGCCCGCGACGGCCTCGATGGTTCCGGTGGCCCGCACCAGACCGGTGAACATCCCCCCTCCTTTGCGATCCGCCCGACTCAGCGGCCTGCGCCTCTGGCCATAATCGGGCAAAGGGCCACGCCAGCAGAGGGGCACGGCAGACCATGGTGGAAATGCGCGTCGCTGGCATCGCCCTGGATGCGGCCAGCCGCAGTCCGATCGTGCTGCTGCGGGATCCCTCCAGCCGCCGCCAGGTGCCGATCTGGATCGACCAGGCCCAGGCCCAGAACATCCTGGCCGGCCTGGCTGAGGAGCCGCCGCCGCGACCCCTCAGCCACGATCTGATGGTGGCCCTCCTCGACGCGGGCGAGCTGGAACTGGAGCGCGTGATCATCCACGCGATCGAGGAGAGCACCTTCCGGGCGGTGCTGAAGCTGAGCCGCGCTGATGGCCAGGCCTTCGAGCTCGATGCCCGCCCCAGCGACGCCATCGCCCTGGCGGTGCGCACCGGCAGCTCGATCTGGATGCTGGAGGAGGTGGTGGCCGACGCGTCGATCCCGGTGGATGCCGAGGCCGATGCCGAAGACGCCGCCGACTTCCGCCGGTTCCTCGACTCCGTGAGCCCCGCCGAACTGGTGCGCCACCTCAGCAAGGCCCAGCCCGAGCCGGAACTCCCCGAGCCATCCCCTGAGCCGGGCGGGGAACCCGACGAAAGCGCCGGTGACACGCCGGCCGGTGACAGCCCCAGCGGTGACAGCCCCAGCTGAGCGTCCCTTCGGCGCCGGGCCGCCGGTATCGGCCTTCACCCTGGGAACGATGCGGGCCCTGGGCAGCCCCGCCCAGATGGAAGCGGTGCTGCGCGCTGCCCTGGCCGCCGGGATCAACCACCTGGAAACAGCCCCCGCCTACGGACCCGCCGAGAGCTTCCTGGGCCAGGCCCTCACCGCCCTGGCCCGCGAAGGCCTCCAGCCCGCAGGCGGTTGGCGCATCACCAGCAAACTGCTGCCCGGCGCCGATCTGCAGGCTGGCCAACAGCAGCTGCGCGCCATCCTGAGCCGCCTGGGCGTGGGCCAGCTCACCACCCTGGCGGTGCACGGCCTCAACACCACCGAGCACCTGGCATGGGCCAGCCAGGGCCCCGGCGCCGAGCTGCTGGCGTGGGCCCTCGGCGAGGGCCTGGTGGGCCAGGTGGGCTTCAGCAGCCATGGCAGCACCGCTCTGATCGAAGCCGCCCTGGCCACGGGGCGCTTCACGGTCTGCAGCCTGCATCTGCATCTGTTCGACCAGACCCGCCTGTCCCTGGCCCGCGCCGCCCTCGCCGATGGCATCGGCGTGCTGGCCATCTCGCCGGCCGACAAGGGCGGCCGCCTCTACGACCCGCCGCCCGAACTGCAGGCCGACTGCGCCCCGTTCCACCCCCTGGAGCTGGCTTACCGCTTCCTGCTCGATCAGGGGATCTCCACCCTGAGCCTGGGGGCGGAGCAGCCGGGCGATCTGGCCTGGGCCGCTGCCCTCAGCGGGCCCTCGCCCTGGTTGAGTGACGCGCAACATGCGGCCCTGGAACGCCTGGCCGCCCGCGGCCGTGAGCGCCTGGGCGCCGAGCGCTGCGGCCAGTGCCGGGCCTGCCTGCCCTGCCCCAACGGCGTGCCGATCCCCGAGCTGCTGCGGCTTCGCAACCTGGCCATCGGCCACGGCATGAGCGCCTTCGCCGAGGAGCGCTACAACCTGATCGGCCGCGCCGGCCACTGGTGGGAAGCCATCAATGCCTCGGCATGCCAGAGCTGTGGGGCCTGCCTGCCCCGCTGCCCGCTGGAGCTGCCGATTCCCGATCTGCTCGCCGACACCCACCGCCGCCTGGCCGCCGCTCCTCGGCGCCGGCTCTGGGGCTGACGCACCTGCCGGGGTGAGAACCGCTCGGCTGGGGGGCTGGTGGATCAGGGCCCGGCGGCATCCCAGAGGCTTTGCAGCGCGAGGCGATCGCGACCATCCAGCGGTGGCAGGCTCCAACTGCGCGCCAGCTGGGCGGGATCAGGGGCGAGCAGGTTACGCAACGGGGCTGGGAACCGATCCACCACTTCCCGCACCTGCGCGAGGGGCAAGGGCGGCACCCAACCGGCTGCCAACAGATGGGCCAACAGAGGCGGCTGGAGCATCGCCTCAAGCCAGGGAATGGGCCAGTCGCCGCCGGGACCGACCTGGGAGGGCCGCAGCAGCAACTGCCAGCTCAGCGGTGCGCCGCTGGTGGGCCAGATCAGCTGCAGGCGGGGATCTCTCCGCAACAGCGGCACCAGCGGGCGCAGGGGCAGCACAGCCGCTTCTGCCACTCCGGAGAGCAACAGGTTCAGCCCATCACGGTCGTTGTGCGCCAGCACCTGGCGCCGCAGCTGCTGCACCCCTGCGAAGTCTCCTCCCATCAGTTCGATACAGACCCGTGCGCTGGAGGGCAGCACCAGCCGGCCCTTCAGGCTCGGATCGAGCAGCAGCTGCCAGCCGCGCTCGGCCTGGCTGGCCAGGTCGGAGCGGTTGCGCAGCGCAATCACCCATGGGGTGTACGCCCAGGGGAAAGCCCGTGCCGGCTGGTCCGGCGCTCCGAACAACCGGCTGACTGGCTGGGCAAACGGGGCCAACCGGCCGAGGAGAGCCTGCATTCCAAGCTGGTCACCAGGCTGCTGGCCTGGGCGGGTCAAGGGCAGCGGCTGCCAGTTCCCTGGAGGTGTGCTGCACGCCCAGGCGTCGTTCAGGGCGACCAGCGCAGGCCCGCGCCGTGGCGTGGCCTTGAGCTCAACCAGCAGCTCAGCGGCATCGTTGCGCTGGCGCAGCTGCCAGGGAGCAGGCAGAACCCTGGCCCAGGCTGGCGGCAGCTCGCCGCGCACAGCCCACAGTGCCGGGCCATCCCCCGACCGGCACGCAGCCAGGAGGGCCGTTCCCCAACCCGCTCCCAGCATCAACAGCTGGCGGCGACCGAACACGGGCCGACCTGGCAAAAACGGGCACTCAACCATGGCGTGACCCTAGGGCTCACCAGCGATGGGGCCAGCCACCGCACCGGTGAGCTCATCACACAGACGATCACAGTGCCGGGCCAGATCGAGGGGGTCCCGACCCAGCCGCTGCCAGAGCAGCGCCAGTCCACCGGCGCCCACCCCCTCCTTCACAAAGCCCTGCTCGTAGTCGCGCAGCGACTGGCTCCGGCAGTCGTGAAAGCGCAGGCTGGCCGCTTCCAGATGCGTCTGGCAGCCCCAGCGCTCGCCGATCAGCTCCATCAGTCGGGGCAGATCGCTGTCGGCCTCCGCCACCACCCAGGCGGTGGTGGCCACAGGCGCTGCAGCGGCCAGGGTTGGCCGCAGTGCAGGGGGTGCCAGGGCCAGGGCCAGGGCCAGCACCGCGGCCATCTGGCTGCCGCCTGCCAGCAACAGCGGCACCCGGGCGGCACCGGCCTCGAGCACGAGCCCCGCCGCCAGCACCTGCATCGGATCTCCCACCGCGGCGAGCACCGCTAGCGGATCCACCCCCGGCTCGCCCAGGCCGGTCTTCTCGCCAGCGGCGTTGCCCAGGCCGGCTCGCTCCAGGCCCAGCTCCACCAGCCGGGACTTGAGCTGGTGAACGGGCTGGCGCAGGCTGCCGCTCACCAGGCCAGCCGCCTCCACCCCCAGGGCCTGCAGCACGGCCAGGGCAGTGCTGGTGCCGCCTGGCACGCACTCGGCCACCAGCAACGGACGCCGTCCCCCCCAGCGGAGCGCCCAGGTCCGCCCCCAGCTCCGGCCGCGTGCCAGCAGCGCCGCCACCCGCTCAGGTGCCATCGCCCGACCGGTGCTGAGACAGGCCGCCGGGCCGACACTCTCCTGGCCCGGCAGACGCAGATGGGGGATGGCGGGGGCCACCGGACAGCCCAGGTCCACCACCTGCAGCTGACCGAGCAGATCCAGATCCCGCAGCACCGCATGGCCGATCAACGCAGGACTTACACCAGCCGGCAGCGGCGGCAGGGCATGGGGACGCGTGGCCCTTGGACCCAGCACCAGCAGCTCGGCGTCGGCGGCGGCGGTCTGGCGACGGGCGGCTGGCGTGGCCCCGGCCGCCGAGATCCCGGGCACCGCTGCCGTGTCGGTGGCGGCCAGCAGCAACAGCACGCCAATGCGGTCCCAGGCGGAGCTCGCCACGGGGGCCCTCAAAGGGGATCGAGAGCCACCAGCGCCCGCAAGGCCCGTGGCGGCTCAGGAATGGGACTGCCCAGCCGCGGCAGGATCCAGGTGGCCACCGCATGCAGAGCTAGCACCATGATGGCGTTCTGAAACCACACCAACAGCACGGCCGCGAGCTGCACGGTGGTGAGATCAACGCTGCCCACCGGCAGCAGGGCTGGCCCCAGCAGACCCAGCAACCGCTCCAGCAGTCCCGCGGCGGCGGTGGTGATCACCACCCAGAGGTTTTCACCCACCAGCACCGACAGCACCACCACGCGCACCAGGAAACCGGCGGCACCGATCAGCGAACCCACCCCCCAGCTCAGCCACCAGCTCAGCCCGCGCCGCCAGCACCAGCCCAGCCACAGGGCCAGGAAGCCGTAGGGGAAGAGCACCAGCGGCCCCCGGATCGGCCCCATCAGGGCCACCAGCAGCAGGGCGGTCACCAGCAGTCCCTCGCTGGCGCAACGCCAACCATGGCGCAGCTGCAACAGCGCCAGCGGCAGCGGCAGGGCCAACCGGAACAGGGGGCTGCCCACCGGCAGGTAGTAAAGAGCCACCCACAGCAGGGCCGTGGCGGCCGCCAGATAGGCCGTGTCCATCAGCTGGCCCGCCTGACGGCGGCTGAGGCTGCGGTTGGCGCTGCCGCTGAGACAGCCGTTTGAACTGTGTTCAGGCGGCGCCATCAGCGGGGCGGGGGCGCGGGCGTGGCCGTGGGGGCCGCGCTGGTGCCGGCCGCGCCAGTGCCCGTGCGCACCCGCTCGATCATCTCCACTTCAAAGCTCAGGCCAGCAGCCCGCAGGGCTTCGGTGACGGCCTCCGCCGGTGCGGAGGGGTCGGCTCCCGGCAGCCGCAGGGTGATGCGGTAGGGCGCCGGGGAGGCAGGGGGCGGGGGGCCAGGAGCCGGGCGCGCAGGGGCCGCCGGCTTGCCCTGCGCCGACCTGGCCGTCGCCCCGCCCGGGGAAGAGGGGCCGGGCTGCGGGGCTGCGCCGGAGGTCCCAGACGTGGGGGGGGGGGCAGCAGGCCTGGTGGCAGAACCGGTGGCCGTAGCGGCGGGGGGCGTGGCGGCGGGATCTGCCGCGGCAGGGGCAGGCGGCGCCGGCGAAAAGCTGCGGGCCAGCTGGTCGCCGAAGGGGGTGCCGCTGCAGCCCACGAGGCCTCCGACCAGGGCCAGGGCAGCCATGGCCTGCGGCAACCGTTGCCGGCGAGCCAACCGGTGCACCATCAGCTGTCGGCCGCCTTGATCACCCGCACGGCACTGGCACGCAGCCGGCCGGTCTTGGTGGTGGCCGGAGACTTCTTGGCAGCAGCCGAGCTGGCAGCAGTCGCCTTGGCCGGAGGCTTCTTCGCCGTGCCGGCTCGGGCAGCGGTGGATCTGGCCGCAGTGCTGCGACCCTTGCCCTTGCCCTTGCCGGAGGTGGCCTTGGCGGCCAGCAGCTCCACCGCCTGCTCCAGGGTGATCGTGTCGGCGGTGGCGCCCTCCGGCAACGAGGCATTCAGCTTGCCCTGCTTCACGTACAGGCCGTAGGGGCCATCAAACAGCTGGATCGCCTCATCGCCACCCTCCGGAATGCCCAGATCCTTGAGGGCCGTGCGGCCGCCACGGCCCTTCTTGGGCATGGCCAGCAGCTCCAGGGCCCGGCTCAGGCCCACCATCAGCACATCGTCTTCGGCCTTGAGGGAGCGGTAGTCCTTCTCCCCTTTGCCCTTGTGGTGCACCACGTATGGGCCGAAGCGGCCCAGGCCGGCCTCAATCCTGCCGCCGTCGGGGTGCTCACCCAGCTGGCGCGGCAGCCGCAGCAGACCGAGGGCATCCTCCAGCTTCAGCTCCTCCGGTTTGACGCCCTTGGGGAGGGAGGCCCGCTTGGGTTTGGGGTTCTCGTCGCTCACCTGGCCCCGCTGCAGGTATGGGCCGTACTGGCCGAAGAGCAGATAGATCAGCTCGCCGGTTTCCGGGTCCTCGCCGAGGGCCTCCGGCCCATCGGCTTTCTGGCGCAGAATCAGCTCGGCCTTCTCGGCATCGAGATCGGCCGGGGTGATCTCCTGGGGCAGGGTGGCCTTGAGCAGCTCCTCGCTGCCGTCGTCGGCCACGCGCTTGGTTTCCAGGTAAGCGCCGAAGCGGCCGATGCGCACCACACAGGGCAGGCCCTCCAGCTCCACCGTGCGCGACACGCCCGGGTCGATGTCGCCCTCCCGCTGGGCCACCTGGGTTTCCAGTCCCTTCTCACCCTTGTAGAAGCTCTCCAGGTAGGGCAGCCACTGCACCTGACCGTGGGAGATCTCATCGAGCGTGTTCTCCATCCGGGCGGTGAAGCTGGTGTCCACCAGATCGGGGAAGTGCTCCTCCAGAAGGGCCGTCACCGCGAAGGCTGTGAAGCTGGGGGTGAGGGCGTTGTTGGCGAGGGTGGCGTAGCCGCGGTCCACGATCGTGCCGATGATCGAGGCATAGGTGGAGGGGCGGCCGATGCCCTCCTTCTCCAGCATCTTCACCAACGCCGCCTCGCTGTAGCGGGCCGGCGGCTGGGTCTGGTGGCCAAGGGCCTCCACCTCCTTGCAAGCGGGGGAATCGCCCACCGTAAGAGCGGGCAGCAGCACCTCCTGCCCCTCCAGGGCCGCATCCGGGTCGTCGGACCCCTCCACGTAAGCGCGGAAGAAGCCGGGGAAATCGATCCGCTTGCCGCTGGCGCGGAAGCAGGCCAGCCCCAGGCTGCCGCCGTCTACCTCCAGATCCACGCTGAGCATGGTGAGTTTGGCGTCGGCCATCTGGGAGGCGACGGTGCGCTTCCAGATCAGCTCGTAGAGGGCCAGGTCGCGGCCGTCGAGGCCGGTGGCGGAGGGGTCGCGAAAGCTCTCGCCGGCGGGGCGGATCGCCTCGTGGGCCTCCTGGGCGTTGCGGGCCTTGGTGGAGAACTGGCGCGGTGAAGGGCTCAGGTACTCCTTGCCGTATTTGGCGCCCACGCAGCTGCGGGCGGCGCTGATCGCCTGGTCGCTGAGGTGCACCGAGTCGGTGCGCATGTAGGTGATGAAGCCGCGCTCGTACAGCCCCTGGGCCGTGCGCATGGTTTCGCGGGCCGAGAGCCGCAGCTTGCGGTTGGCCTCCTGCTGCAGGGTGCTGGTGGTGAAGGGTGCCACCGGCTTGCGCACGGTGGGCTTCTCCTCCACCGCCGCCACCCGCCAGGGGGCCGCCAGCACCGTCTCCCGCAGCGCCCGCGCCTCGGCCTCGGCCAGCAGCCGCACCTTGCTGCCGGCTTTGAGCGCGCCGGTGCTCTCGTCGAAGTCGGAGCCGCCGGCGATCTTTACGCCGCCCAGTTGGCTCAGCTTGGCCTCAAAGCCGCTGCCGCCCTGCTCCAGCCGGGCCTTGAGGTCCCAGTAGCTGCCACTTTTGAAGGCCCGGCGGGCCCGCTCGCGCTGCACGAGCAGGCGCACCGCCACCGACTGCACGCGGCCGGCGCTCAGCCCCCACGCCACCTTCTTCCACAGCAGCGGCGAGAGGGTGTAGCCCACCAGCCGATCGAGGATGCGGCGGGTTTCCTGGGCATGCACAAGCTCCATGTCGAGCTCGCGCGTCTGCTCCAGGGCCCGGCCGATCGCCTCCTTGGTGATCTCGTGGAACACCATCCGCTTGACGGGCACCTTGGGGCTGAGCAGCTGCAGCAGGTGCCAGCTGATCGATTCCCCTTCCCGGTCTTCGTCGGTGGCCAGCAGCAGCTGGTCGGCACCCTTGAGGGCGTCCTTGAGCTCCTTCACCACCTTCTTCTTGTCCTTCGGCACCACGTAGAGGGGCTCGAAGTTGTTGGCGGTGTTCACGCCGAGGTTGGCCCACTTCTCGCCCTTGTGGGCCGCCGGGATCTCGCTGGCGTTGTTGGGCAGGTCACGCACATGGCCCATCGAGGCCTCCACCCGGAACTCCTTGGGCAGGAAGCCGCGGATGGTGCGGGCCTTGGTGGGGCTCTCAACGATGACGAGGGTGTGACCCACAGAGAGGCGAACGACCTCATCCTTCTTTATCGCACCGGCGGCCGCTGGCGTCGAGGCTGGGTCAGCCGACGTTGCAGCGAGAGGGCGCGTGACTGGAAGCGGGGTCAACGCCGCTACAGTCGCCGCCAACAACTCTGGCCAGACGAGCTGCTGCGATGTTTCTGCTCGGCGCCCTCGCCCCGGCTGCGATCACCCAGGCTGCGCCAGCCCTGGGTCTGAACCTGCAGCTCAACGCGGCGGCGATCGCCCCCGAGGGTGCCGTGCTGCTGGCGATGCTCGCCTGCCTGCTGGTGGATCTGGCGGGCGAGAAGGCCGCCAGCCGCTGGGTTCCGCCGTTCTGCTACGCGGGCCTCGGGGGCGCCCTGGTGCTGCTCGCCCTGCAGTGGAACAACGCAGCGCTTGAGCCCAGCTTCCTGGGGGCCTTCCTGGCCGACAACCTGGCGATCGCCTTCCGGGCTGTGGTGGCCGCCTCCACCCTGATCTCACTGCTGCTCAGCTGGCGCTACGTGGAGCAGAGCGGCACCCCCGTTGGCGAGTACGCGGCGATCCTGCTGGCCGCCACCCTCGGCGGCATGTTCCTCTCCGGTGCCACCGATCTGGTGAGCATCTTCATCTCGCTGGAAACCCTGTCGGTGGCCAGCTATCTGCTCTCGGGATACATGAAGCGCGACGCCCGCAGCTCGGAGGCGGCGCTCAAATACCTGCTGGTGGGTTCGGCGGCGGCGGCCGTGTTCCTGTATGGCGCCTCCCTGCTCTACGGCCTCACCGGCGGCGCCACGGGCCTGGATGCGGTGGCGGTGGCCCTGCAGACCAGCGCCGCCCCCGTGACGGCCCTGGCCCTGGTGTTCGTGCTGGCCACGGTGGCCTTCAAGATCGCTGCCGTGCCCTTCCACCAGTGGACCCCGGATGTCTACGAGGGCTCACCCACGCCGGTGGTGGCCTTCCTCTCGGTGGGCTCCAAGGCGGCCGGCTTCGCGCTCGCCCTGCGTATCCTGGTGGGCTGCTTCGAGAGCTTCGACGCCCAGTGGAAGCTGCTGTTCACCGTGCTGGCGGTGTTGAGCATGGTGCTCGGCAACGTGGTGGCCCTGGCCCAGACCTCGATGAAGCGGATGCTGGCCTACAGCTCGATCGGCCAGGCCGGCTTCGTGATGATCGGTCTGGTGTGCGGCACCGAGGACGGCTTCGCCGCCATGGTGCTCTACATGGCGGCCTATCTGTTCATGAACTTGGGCGCCTTTGCCTGCATCATTCTTTTCTCTTTGCGTACCGGCAGCGATCGGATCAGCGACTACGCCGGCCTCTATCAGAAGGATCCGCTGATCACCCTGGGCCTCAGCCTTTGCCTGCTTTCGCTGGGCGGCATTCCGCCGATGCTGGGCTTCTTCGGCAAGATTTATCTCTTCTTCGCCGGCTGGGCCGACGGCCAGTATCTGCTGGTGGTGGTGGGCCTGGTCACCTCGGTTGTGTCGATCTACTACTACATCTCCGTGATCAAGATGATGGTGGTAAAGGAACCCCAGGAGGCTTCCGAAGTGGTGAAGGCCTACCCGGCAATCAACTGGGGACTGCCTGGCCTGCCCGCACTGCGCACCGCACTGGTGGGCTGCGTGATCGTGACTGCGGTCGGCGGCATCCTGTCGAGCCCCCTGTTCACCTGGGCCAGCGAGGCGGTAGCCGGCACCCCGATCCTGCAGGCGGCAATTGGCTGAACATCTGGGAGAGCCGGTCGCCGATCTGATCGCCGTCGACAAGATCTACGGCAGTGGCGATACAGCCGTACACGCCCTCGACCAGCTCAGCCTCACCGTGAAGCGGGGCGACTACCTGGCGGTGATGGGAGCCTCGGGCTCGGGCAAGAGCACCGCCATGAACATCCTCGGCTGCCTGGATCGGCCCAGCGGCGGCAGCTACCGGCTCAACGGCACCCCGGTTGAAACCCTCAACGACGACCAGCTGGCCGACCTGCGCAACAGGGAGCTGGGCTTTGTGTTTCAGCAGTTTCACTTGCTGCCCCAGCTCACGGCCCTCGAAAACGTGATGCTGCCAATGGTGTACGCGGGGGTGCCCGCGGCTGAGCGGCGCGAGCGGGCTGAAGCGGCCCTGATCCGCGTGGGGCTGGCTGAACGTCTGCACAACAAACCCAACCAGCTCTCTGGCGGCCAGCAGCAGCGGGTGGCGATCGCCCGGGCGATCATCAACCAGCCGGCCCTGCTGCTGGCCGACGAGCCCACCGGCGCCCTCGATTCCCGCACCACCGAAGAGGTGCTGGCGATCTTCGATGAGCTGCACCGCTCCGGCATGACCGTGGTGATGGTGACCCACGAAGACGACGTGGCCGCAAGGGCCGAGCGGGTGGTGCACTTCCGCGACGGCCGGGTGCTCACGTAGAGCACCCACCCAGCATCTCGATTCAGCCGCGGCTGCGGATCGTGGGCGCCACGGGCCGCTCCAGACTGCCCAGCAACTGCCCCATCAACAGGGCGACGGCATCGGTGCCGGTGGCGCCGGCCCCGGGATCGAGATCACCGGGATCCACCGCCACCCAGCCACCCGCCTGGGGCAGGCGCAGCTCGAAGTGGAGGTGCGGCCCGGTGCTCAGACCGGTGCTGCCCACCCGGCCGATCACCTCGCCCTGGCGCACCCGATCCCCAGCCTTCACGTAGAGCTCGCTGAGGTGGCCGTAGAGGGTGCGGCGGCGGGGATTGGCATGCTCGATTTCGATCGCCAGGCCATAGCCACCGGCCAGACCGCTGCTCACCACCTGTCCCGACAGGGCCGCCACCACAGGCGTGCCTTCGGGGGCCGCCAGGTCCTGGCCCGCATGCAGGCGCCAGATGCCGAGAACGGGGTGCAGACGGAAGCCGAAGCTGCTGCTGTTGATCGCTGAACCGATCACCGGGAACAGCAGCCGGCGGTTGCCGTTGCCAACGATCGGGGCCGGGCGGGGGGTGACACGGAACACATCCTCCAGTCGGAAAGTGCCGCCCCCCCCGGCCAGCAGCGCCGAAACCGGCACCGTGAGCGGCGGCAGCGGGCGTCCATCGGCCCCCAGGCGCTCAAAGGGCATCGACCCTTCAATCCCGTTGCCATTCTCCTGAACGGGAGCGGATTCCAGGCGGCCGCGCCAGCGCAGCACCAGACCGGAACGGCACTCCTCCGCCGAGAGGGCGCCGCTCCGACAGGCCTGTTGATGGGCCGGGGCATTGAGCGGCTGCAGACCCGATGGATTGCGGATCCGGGACCGCTCGACAGGACTCACCACCCCGTCGCGCACCAGGGAATCGAGGGAGTCGTCGAAGCGGGTCGAGGGTTTGGTGGGAGGCAGCTGCTGGGGCTGGGGCCGAAGGGGGACCGAAGCGGCTGGCGCAGGGGCCGGCTGGGCCCTGGGCGTGGGTGCGGGTGCCGGTACCGGCGTGGTTGCCGCGGGCTCGGCGACACCCGGTTCCACCGGCGCCTGCTCGGCGGCGACGGGGCCCGGCAGAGGCCCGAGCACGGTGGAGGCAGCGAGGCCCGCCCCCACCGACAGGCCGAATGCCAGGGCCGTCACACGCGCAACCAACGCAGCCATGCTCGCAGGGGGTGGGATTGCCGGTCACTTTGTCGTTGAGGTTAGGAGGCATGCGATCAGGGCTGAAGCCGGAGGGCTCCGGTGACCACGTTGGCCGTGGCCTTCAGAATCGGCGCGCCAGGGCCAGCTCCTGGCCCTGGCGGCCCAGGCGCAGGCGGCCATCGCTGTGGAGGCCGAGCACCTGCCAGATTTCACCGGCATGGGGCCATCCTGCTGCAGGGCGCCACAGCCGGGCCTCGGCAGCCAGGCGCACCAGCTCCGGTTGGTCGGCATGGGCCCTGGCCCAGTCGAGCCCCGCAAGCACGCGGGCCAGCAGGCGATCAGGACGGGCCTGGAGATGGTGTCTGCATCCCAGGGCTTCAGCCAGGGAGATTGCCCCGCAGGCCACAGCGGCTGCCGGCACCCGGTTGGTGCCGTTAAGCCCCACCCCCACCTGGGCCCAGCGGATGGCGGCGCCGCGCAGGCGCAGGCGGGGCAGCAGGCCAGCGAGCTTGCGCCCGCCGAGCAGCAGATCATTGGGCCATTTGATCTGCACGGGCAACCCGAGGGCCTCCAGCTGCTGGGCCAGGCCGACGGCCGCCGCCAGCCCAAGCGAGGCCGAAGCCGGGTGCCGATGACCAGACCAGCCGAAGGCGGCGCTGAGCCACAGCCCGCCAGCCGGCGAGTGCCAACGGCGACCCTGCTGGCCAACGCCGAAGCGCTGGCGCCTGGCCACCACCGCCAACCCGCACTGCATCGACGGCAGCGGACGGGCAGCGCGCTCCCGTGCCTCCAGCCAGCGGGCCAGCGTGAGCTCGGTGCTGGCACACACCGGCAGGCGCCGCAACTGCCAGGTCAGAGGGTCTGCAACCACGCCCCGATGCGTGCGGCGCCAGCCAACAACTCCTCCACCGGATGCACCAGGGCCAGCCGGAGCCAGCCCTCACCGCCGGGGCCGAAACCGTTGCCCGGGGTGAGTGCCACGCCTGTGGCCTCCAGCAGCTCGGCGCAGCAGGTCTCGCTGTCCCAGCCGCGGCGGCGGGCCTGCTCTGGCAGCTCCAACCAGAGATAGAGGGCCATCGACGGACGCCGCACGGGCCAGCCCGCCTGCTCGAGCGCGGCCGCCATGGCGTCGCGGCGCTGGCGATAGGTGGCACGCAGCTGCTCGGGCCACTCCGGCGCCTGCTCAAGGGCGGCGATGGCACCGGCCTGCAGGGCCAGCGACTGGTTGAAATCCACCACCCCCTTGAGCTGGCGCAGGGCCGTGATCAACCACTCGGCACCGATCGCAAAGGCGAGCCGATAGCCGCCCAGGCACCAGCTCTTGGAGAAGGAGAAGAACTCGATGCCGCAGTCCCGCCAGGCAGGATTGCGCAGCAGGGCCGGGGCTTCACCATCGAGAGCCAGGTCCACGTAGGGGTTGTCGTGGGCGATCACGATGCCGTGTTCGATCGCCCTGGCCACGGCCTGATCCACCCAGGCCTGCTCACCGGTGGTGGCGGTGGGGTTGTGGGGAAAGCCCAGCACCATCAGCCTGAGGCTCTGCCACTGGGCCTCAGTGAGCGCCCCGAAGTTGGGCCGCCAGCCTGCCTCAGGATCGAGGGGCAGCAGCAGCGGCTCGGCCGAAGCCAGATGCAACCCGCCCATGTGGGATGGGTAGTAGGGATCGAGCAGCAGGGCACGATCGCCGGGGTCGAGCACCGCCAGCGGCAGGTGGGCGGTGCCCTCCTGGGAACCCACCAGCAGCAGCACCTCCCGCTCCGGATCCACCTCCGCCGCGAAGCGACGCCGGGCCCAGCGGGCCACCGCCTGGCGAAAGGGTGCCGTGGCGGCATGCAGGCAGTAGGACGCACTCTCGGGTTGCCCAAGCGCCGCCGCCATGGCGTCGACCGCCGCAGCCGGCGGCTGCAGATCGGTGGACCCGAGGGAAAGATCCAGCAGGGGGGCAAGGCCTTCTGCCTGGGCCCGGGCCCGGTAGGCCGCCTTGCGGCGGTCGTTGCGGGCGAACACGCCGCTGCCCAGCTGGGACACGCGCTGGGAAATTCGCTGCTGTCGCTGACCCGGTTGCGGCTCCGCGATCGCCATCCTCAGAGGTGGCTGTCGAGAAAAGACTTGAGCTGGGCCTGGGCCATGGCGCCCTCGTGGCGGGCCAGCTCCTGACCGTCCTTGAAGATCAGCAGGGTGGGCAGTCCCTGGATGCCGAGCTGGTCGCGGCTGGCGGGGTTGGGATCGGCCTCGAGCTTCACCACCTTCAGCCGGCCGGCGTATTCACCGGCCGCCCAGTCCATCAAGGGAGCCATCAGCCGGCAAGGACCACACCAGGGAGCCCACACATCCACCAACACCGTGGTGTCCGCCTCCAGAACCTCCGCACGGAAGCTGGCATCGGTGAGTTCGGCGACGGCCACAGCAGCAGAACGGACTGGGGCCGATTGTATGGAGCCGGACCCGGCGCCGAGGATGGCCGGGCTCAGGCGCGATCAGAGCTGGGCGCCATCAGAGCTGATCAATGGATCGCCTGAGCTGCTCCAACTCGGGGTCCACCTCCTTCACCTGCACAGCTTCAACGGCTGCCCCTTCCGGCAGGCTTGCGGCCGGCGCCCCCCCACTCAGACGCTGCTTCATGGCGGCGAGCTCATCGTCGACCTCCGGAGCCCCCTCCAGCGCCGCGAACTGGCTTTCCAGATCAGCGCCGGCCAGCTCGCCGACGGCGGCACTGCGGGCCTCGAGGGTCTGCACCTTCTCCTCCATGCGCTCGAAGGCGGCCATGGCGGAGTTGGTGCCGAGATTGCTCACCGCACTCTGCAGCTGCTCCTGGGCCTGGGCCGCCTGGGCCCGGGCCTTGAGCATGTCCTTTTTGGTCTTGGCCTCGGCGATCTTGGCCTCGAGGGCCACCAGGCTTTTCTTGAGGGTCTCCACCTGGCCCGCCTGGCTCTGCAGCTGGGCGTTGAGGGTGGTGGCGGTGTCCTGGTAGGTCTTGCGGCGGCTGAGGGCCTCGCGGGCCAGGTCCTCCTCCCCCTTCTTGAGGGCCAGCTCGGCCCGCTCATACCAGGTCGTGGCCTGGGCCTCGGCCTGCTCGGCCTGGTTCTGGATCCGCTTCTGGCTGGCAATCGCCGTGGCCACCGCCTGGCGCAGCTTCACCAGGTCGGCCTGCATGTCGGCCACCGACTGATCGAGGATCTTGGCTGGATCCTCCATGCTGCTCACCACCGCGTTGGCGTTGGCGCGAACCAGGCGGCTGAGGCGATCAAAAAAGCCCATTGCGCATCAGGGGCGATGCCTGAGGGTAGCTAGCTTCCCGCCATGGCTCGCAGCAGACCATCAGGCAAAGGTGTGGGCAACCGGCAGCCGGCAGCGGAGCGGCAAGCCACAGCCCTGCGCATCGGCCAAGTGTCGGTGCTGGCGCCACCACCACCCACACCCGCTGAGGCCCTGGCGGGATGCCTGGAATCGCTCCGCCAGGGCTGGCAGAGGGAGGGCCACCTGGCCTCCCTCTGGCAGGCCTGGCCCAAACTCGCGGGCACCCAGCTGGCCCCGCACTGCCGACCGCTACGGCTGCAGGGACGCGTGCTCACCGTTGGCGCGGCGCCTGGCCCCTGGCTGCAGGCCCTGCAGTACAACCGCCACCAGCTGCTGGCCGCCGTGCGGGCCGCGGGGTTCAACCTGCGCGATCTGCGGATCGAACAGCACCACGCCAACGCAGCCGCTGCTCCAGACAGCGAAACGGAGGCCCAGATCTGGGACCGTCACCCCAGCAGGGTGGATGTGCATGGCATGGCCCCATGCCCCCGCTGCGGCAGTCCGGCACCGGCCGGCGAGATGGCCCGATGGGGCCACTGCAGCTTCTGCCGCCAGCAGGAGCTCGCCCAGCCGTCCGGTTGAACCGACCTGAGAACTGAGCGAACTCGCGCGTTCTCAGGCCACATGGCTGGGCTTCGAGGAGCGGGCTGGGCGCGCGGACTCCGGAGCTTGTCCGGCGCGGCGCAGCCGCAAACGGTGGCGCAGAACACGCTCCTCCAGGAACAGCAGAAAATGACGTAGCTCCACCATGGCGCGATGGACCTGCGCGTTCAGTCCATCCGTGGCCACCTCGTGGTGACGGCCCCACAGATGGAACTCCTCATCCAGAAGTTCCATCCGCTGGCGCAGTTCCACGGCGAGACGCACCAGTTGGTCATGGCTGAGCGAATGCAACTCGGCTGCAGTGATGTGGGCATCCAGTGCATCCGACTGAAAGCGGCGCTGCGCGAGCACTGCAGAGCGGGAAACCGAGTCACGAGGCATGGCCAGAGCCCTCCCCCAGGCAGCGAACCACAGATCAGAAAGATTAGTTTGAAACCCGCGCAAGTGACAGCCTCCCTCTCTTGATGAAGCCCACTCCAACGAGAAGAGAGCCAATGGAGTACAGGCATCCGCCAAAAACCATAGACACACGAAAAAGCAATGCGAATGCTGCATAAATGGCGGACTTTGCTGCACATCTGCAGCAGCCATCAAGCTTCACCAAGACATACCCAACGCCATGGGCAGCGCCACCATCACGACGCATCCCGTTCACCCCCGAAGACCCCAGCGGACCCAGTTCGAAGGCCAGCTCCCCATGGCCAGCTGCCGGGAGCGCCTTCAGTAGCGCTCCGGTCTGGGGTCCTGCCAATTGGCCCCCACCCCCAGACGACGCAGGGCAACGGCCCGTTGCTCCAGATTGGGGCGATTCAGGCGCCAGAGCACATAGGGGCCGCGGGAGGCCAACACCTGGGGATTCAGCAGCTGCCAGTAGGGAAGCTGTGCGGTGCCGCGATCGATCACCACCAGCACGGTGCGGCCTGCGGCAGGCGGCTGGGGGTTGAGCCCGGGGCGGCGCTCACGGGCCAGGCGATCGGCCAGGTTCACCAGATGGGCAGGTTCCGCGCCCTCGTAGAGCACCACCTGGCGGCTGTAGTAGTGCAGCGAGGGCTTGAGCAGCCCAACCATCGCCAGCGGTTCACCCGAACGGCGCGCCGCGATGGCGGCCGCCGCCAGCTCCCGCACCGGCGCGGCCCGCAGGCGATCACCCAGCTGCACCAGCGGCAACAGCACGGCGGCCACAAACGCCACCAGCGGCAGCTGCAGGGCCAGCAGGCCCGCCAGAGCACCACGACGCCAGCCTGCCCAGGCCCCCAGCAGCAGCGCCAGCGCCCACAGCCCGGCCGCCAGCGGAAGCCACGGCAGCGCCAGTAGCTCAGCGGCGAGGGTGGGCATCTCCGGGGCATCGATCAGCGGCAGCCAGAGCGGCGCAGCGGCCAAGCCACCGGCCAGCACCGCCGTGAGCACCAGGCTCAGCCCCCAGGCCCAGCACCACCGACGCGCCGCGGGGGCAGCCCGGAGCTGCCCCACGCTGCTCTGGGCTGCAAGGGCAACCAGCAGGCCCGCCGCCGGCGTGGCCGGCAACCAGTAACTGGGCAACTTGGTGGCGGCGGCGGTGAAGAACAACAGCACCGCCAGCAGCCAGCAGGCGGCAAAGCGCTGCAGCGAGCGCTCGGGCGCCAGGGGTTCGGCAGGCCACCAGCCCCAGCGCAGGCGCCCCAGCCCCTGGGCCAGTCCGAGCAGCAGCAGGGGCGTGACCGGCAGGCTGGCGATCACCAGCACCGGCCCGAAAAACCACCAGGGCGCCAGATGGTTGTTCACCACGGCCGTGAAGCGCTGCAGGTTGTGGTAGCCGAAGAAACTGCGCCAGAAGGGTTCCCCCTCCACCAGCAGTGCCGCGCCATACCAGGGCAGGGCCACCAGAGCGGTGAGTGCCAGACCCGGCAGGGGCCGCAGCTGTCGCCAGAGCCCGCCGAGGTCAGCCTGCAACCAACCGAACAACAGCAGCGTGAGCCCCAGCAGCACGACAGCCACCGGCCCCTTGGCCAGCACCGCCAGGCCGAGCACCAGCCAGGGCTGCCACCAGTGGCGGCCAGCCCCGCTGGCACCAGTGGCATAGCAGCGCCAGGCGAGCAGCAGGCTGAATCCCAGGCATCCCGCCAGCAGGGCGTCGCTCACCGCAATCCGCCCCCACACCAGGGCCAGGGGTGAGAGGCCATAGGCCAAGGCCGCCGCCAGCGCCGTGGATCCCTGGCCCCGGGCCCACTGCGGCCAGCGCAGCAGTGTGTGGGCCAGGGCCAGCATCAGGGCCACGCTGGCGAGGGCCGAAGGCAACCGGGCCGCCCAGGTGCCCAGGGGATTCCAGCTGGCCTGGCCGGGCAGCGCATAGAAGGCCCCCATCAGCCAGTACACCAGCGGCGGCTTGTCGTAGCGGGGCAGGCCGTTGACCCGGGGAATCAGCCAGTCACCGCTTTCGGCCATGGCCCGGGCAGACGCGGCAAACAGGGGCGGGGTTTCATCCACCAGACCGGTGCTGCCCAGCTGCCACACAAACAGCACCAGGCCGATCACCAGAGTGATCAGCAGCACGCCCCGGCGTCGAGCCGGGGCGTGCGCCGGGGTAGTGGGCGCAGCGGCAGCCGGGGGAGGGCTCACGAACGACACAGGGGTGCAGAGACCCTATGGGGCTGGGTCATGGCGAGCTCCTCGTTGCCGGCCCCTGCCGCTGCAGGAGCTCGAGCAGCCAGGCTTCCATGCGCTCTGCAAAAGCCGCCTGGGAACAGTGCTGCTCCACCCAGCGGCGGCAGCCGGCCCGGTCCAGCGCCATGGCCCGTTCGGCTGCGGCCGCCAGGGCAGCCCGATCGTCGGGGGCGGCAAGGGCCCCATTCACGCCCTGCCGCACCAGTTCGGCCGGGCCGCCACGGGCGTAGGCCGCCACCGGCACACCACAGGCCATCGCCTCCACCACCACATTGCCGAAGGCCTCGTTCCACTTCGGCGTGTTGAGCAGAACCAGGCAGCGACCCAGCTCGGCCTGCAGCTGGGCGGTGGGCAGAAAGCCTCGCCACTGGAGCGTGCCGGGGGGCACCGAGGCCTCCACCCGCGCGGCGTAGGCCTCGTCTTCCCGCAGGCCCCAGATCCGCAGGGGGAGCCCGAGCGACGCCGCCACGGCCGCGGCATCCTCCAGGCCCTTCTCCGGGGCGATCCGCCCAGCCCAGCCCAGCACGGCCTCCGGCTCCTGCTGCAGCTGGTAGCGCTCCAGATCGAAGCCATTACCCAGCACCCGCGGTGGCTCCGGCAGATCGAAATCGGCAGCCTGGGCTGCGGTGTGGAAGGCCAGATGCCGCGGATGGCTGCGCGCGATCTCGGCGATCATTTGATCCATGGCCTCCCCCACCGAGCCCATGCTCACCAGGTGGGCCAGGGGCGTGCTGGTGAACGGCGTGAGCCAGAGAGGCAGCCAGTCATAGGCGAGGTTCAGCAGCAGATCAAACCGTTCCTGCTCGGCCAGTGCCCGACGCCAGAGCCTGGGCAACAGGGCATCGGGAGGAATCTCGACCGGAGCCTGGCGAGGACGGTGCTGCCAACTGGGCTGGTCGACCCCACGCTCCAGCCAGAGGTCGGCGCCTGCACAGGAGAGGGGCAGCACCGAACCCGCCGCCGCCAGCACGGTGAGCTGGTGGCCGCGCGCCAGCAGCCCCGCCACCAGAGCCGTGGCGGTGAGTTCCACGCCGCCCCCGCGGCCACTGCCCAACGCTCCCACAGGGGTGCTCACCACCAGGATGCGCAGGGGTACGGCGTGGCGGGGAGGTGGCGAGGGCAGGGCCATCCGGCCTGAACCCGGAACAGGAACCCTGACGCTATCCCGCTGGTTAGTCCGAGGTTGACGCCGATCGATGGGGCTGACGCCCTTCCCAGAGCCATTGGCGGCGGTTGATCAGCAGCACCGAAACCAGGGCGAGCACGGCCCCGAGCCACTGCAGTCCCTGCAGCCGCTCGTCGAGCCACACCACCCCACACAGCAGGGCAAACACCGGCGTGAGAAAGGTGAGAGCGGTGAACCCGGTGAGGTCGCCGCTGCTGGCGAAGAAAAAGAACAGCCCATACGCCAGGGCACTGCCCAGCACGCTCGCGTAGGCCATCAGTCCCCACTGCGTGCCATCCCAGTGGGGCAGCAACGCCAGCCCCCCCGGCCCCGCCTCGGCCAGGGCAGGCAACTCGGCGAGCAACAGCAGCGGCAGGCCCCCGAGCACCATGTGCCAGCCGGTGATGGCCACTGGATCACTGTGGCGGCTGGCATAGCGACACAACACCGTGCCCACCGCCATCGCCATGGCCGCGCCGAGCATCCAGAGCTCGCCATGGCTCCAGGGGCGCACGCCCAGGGCCGCCGGGCCCTCCAGCCACCAGTGCCGCAGCAGCTCCGGTGGCAGGCCGAGACAGACGATCCCCAGCAGACCCAGCAGCAGGCCCAGCCAACCCACGGGGTTGATCGCCTCACCGAACAGACCCCGCGCCAGGAGCGCCACCAGCAGGGGCTGGGAATCGATCAACACCGAGCCGAGGCCGGCGCCGGTGCGACCCAGCCCCTGGGCCAGCAGACCCTGAAACAGGGCCGCATCCACCAGGGCAAAGGCCAGCAGCCAGGGCCAGTCGGCCTGGGCAATGCGCAGGGGCCGCCCCAGCGCCCGGGCCGCGAGCAACAGCAGCAGCCCCGCCGGCAGCAGCCGCAGGCTGGCCACCTGAAGCGGGCTGGCCCCTGCCAGCAGCGGCTTCATCGCCGCCATCGCCGTGCCCCAGAGGGCGAAGGGCAGCAGCATCGCCAGCGGGCGGAGCAACGGCCAGCGCTGGGCCTGGGACATGGCTCCGGAGCCGGATTGAAGCCTCTTTTTAAGATCCAGCCACACACCTCCGCGCTTCGCTTCCCGCCGATGCCCTGGCTCTGGCGCCGCAAGACCCGCCGCACCCTGGCCCGGGTGGCGATCGAAGGTCCGATCGCAGGCCCCACCCGCACCCGCGTGCTCAAGGCCCTGCGCCAGGTGCAGCAGCGGGAGTGCCCGGCCCTGTTGCTGCGCATCGACAGCCCCGGCGGCACCGTGGGCGACAGCCAGGAGATTCACGCCGCCATCAGCCGCCTGCGGGAGAACGGCTGCCGGGTGGTGGCCAGCTTCGGCAACATCTCCGCCTCGGGCGGGGTGTATGTGGGCGTGGCCGCCGAGAAGATCGTGGCCAACCCCGGCACCATCACCGGCTCGATCGGCGTGATCCTGCGGGGCAACAACATCTCCAAGCTGCTCGAGCGCATCGGCGTGAGCTTTGAGACCGTGAAGAGCGGCCTCTACAAAGACATCCTGTCCCCGGATCGGGCGCTCACCCTGGCCGAACGGGAGCTGCTGCAGAGCCTGATCGATTCCAGTTACGGCCAGTTCGTGGCCGCAGTGAGCGAGGGGCGGGGCCTGAGCGAGCAGGCGGTGCGGGGCTTCGCCGATGGACGGGTGTTCAGTGGTCAGCAGGCTCTGGAGCTCGGCCTGGTGGATCGCCTCGGCGACGAAGAGGCGGCGCGGCAGCTGGCCTGCGAGCTGGCGGAGCTCGACCCCGACAAGACCCGACCCGTGACCTTCGGCGCCCCCCCCAAGCGATTTGGCGGCCTGATTCCCGGCCGCCAGCAGCTGCGCGGCCTGCGCCAGGCCCTCAGCCTGGAGCTCGCCTGGAGCGGCCAACCCCTGTGGCTCTACCGGCCATGATCAGCCCGTCGGCCATGGACACCGCCCTGGAGCTGCGGGCCCTGCGCGGAGCCACCACCGCCGCAGCCAATACAGCTGAGGCGATCGGCGAGGCGGTGCAGGAGCTGGTGGAGGCCCTGGTGAGCCGCAATCACCTGGCGGGCGAGCGGGTGCTGTCCGTCACGTTTTCGGTGACGGCCGATCTCAACGCCTGCTTCCCGGCCGCCATCGCCCGACGCACCCCCGGCTGGGACCGGGTGGCCCTGCTGGATTGCCAGCAGATGGCTGTGGCCGGCGACCTGCCCCGCTGCATCCGCCTGCTCGCCCACGCCTGGATGGAGAGCGAGCAACCCGCCAACCATCCCTATCTGCGCGATGCGGCAAGGCTCCGCCCCGATCGCGCCAGCTAGCGGGCCGACCACCCGGGGCGGCATGCCCGCCGTGAGGCTGCTGAGAATCAAGTCACCTCACACACCCTGGCCCATGGGTTTTCAACCCCCACGCCGATTGCTGCATGCGGCCCTGGCCGCCGGCCTGGGCCTCGCCGGCCTCAGTGCGCCTGTGCAGCCCCCTGCCCTCGCCCAGGGCACCCCTGGCCTGATGGAGTTCCGGTGGGACAACACCAAGGACTACCGCAAGCTCTATTACTTCATGACCGATACCCAGCGCCTCAAGCGCTCGGAGTATTACCTGATCCTGAGGCCGAAGGATCGCAAGACCGCCATCCTCAAACTGAGCATCACCATTCCCAAGCACTTCGACGCGAAAATCGATCCGAAGCGGGTGAAGCTCTGCAAGATGAGCGAGGGCGGCATGCTGTCACGCACCCGCTGCGAGGAAACGATTCCAGCCACCATCGAAGTGACTGCGAACGGCGGTGCCATCGAGATCTTCCCCGACACCCCCGTGCCGGACACGGGAACGATCGGGGTTTACATGAACCTCTTCAATCCCTTCAGCATCGGGATGTATCAATTCAACGCCCTGGCCCAGGCGCCGGGCGACGTGCCGATCTCCGGCTACCTGGGCAGCTGGCTGCTCCAGATCGACCCACCCAACTAGGAGGGCCCCGGGTCGCCTGGTAAGTTGGCTTTTCACCAGTTGTTGAAGCGACGCCGGGCGCGTCGATCCCGCCATGACCAAGCGCACCCTGGAAGGAACAAGCCGCAAGCGCAAGCGGGTTTCCGGTTTCCGGGTGCGGATGCGCACCCACACCGGTCGCCGCGTGATCCGGTCTCGCCGCCGCCGCGGCCGGGCCCGCCTGGCCGTCTGAGCCAGTGGCCCTGCCCCAGGCCCATCGGCTCAAGGGCCAGCGCTGTTTCGACTGCCTCTACCGCAAGGGCCGTGCCATGCACGGCCCTTTTTTGCTGCTGCGCTGGATGGATGCCCGGCCCGAACTGCTGCCCCCCGCCCAGCGGAGCCACACCGCCAGTCCCTGGCGCCTGGGAGTGGTGGTGAGCAGCAAGGTGCACAAGCGGGCCGTGCAGCGCAACCGGCTGCGCCGGCTGCTGCACGGCCACCTCCTGGCCGCGCCGATCGGGCCGCCGGACAGGCCCCAGTGGCTGCTGCTCAGCCTCAAACCAGGCAGTGCCGAGCGCGATGCAGCCGCCCTGCTGGGAGAATGCGATGAGCTTCTGCTGCGGGCAGGCCTGAGCCGATGAGCACGATCGAAGAAACCGTGTACTACGAGGGTGGGCCCGCCAAGGGCGACCTGATCTTCAACCTGCTGTTCGGCCTCACCCTGATCGGCATCCCCTTCGCCATCGGCGCGGTTCTCAGGGCCCTGTGGCTGCGTTTCCGCTTCACCAGTCGCCGCATCGAGGTGAATGGCGGCTGGCTGGGCCGCGACCGCACGCAGGTGGTGTACAGCCAGATCAAGGAGGTGCGCTGCGTGTCGCGCGGCTTCGGCTTCTGGGGCGACATGGTGCTGGTGCTCAGCGATGGGGCCCGGCTGGAAATGCGCTCGGTGCCGCGCTTCCGCGAGGTGGAGGCCTACATCGAAGAGCGCTGCGCCGCCACCCGCCAGAGCGCCAAACCCAAGGGTCTGGCCGCCTGAACCCGGCGCTGCCACCGATCCGCCTGAGCCCTCAGGCACACTGAGCCCACGATTCCACTCCCTCTCCTCCAGCCGCTGCCGTGATCAGCTACATCTCCGACAACCTGCTGATCCCGATCCTCGACTTCTTCTATGGGTTGGTGCCCAGCTACGGGCTAGCGATCATCGCCCTCACCGTGGTGATCCGCCTGGCCCTATTCCCCCTGAGCGCCGGCTCGATCCGCAATGCCCGCCGCATGCGGATCGCCCAGCCGGTGATGCAGCAGCGTCAGGCCGAGATTCGCAGCCGTCACGCCAACAACCCCCAGAAACAGCAGGAGGAGCTGGGCAAGTTGATGAAGGAGTTCGGCAGCCCGCTGGCGGGTTGCCTGCCTCTGCTGGTGCAGATGCCGATCCTGTTCGCACTGTTCGCCACCCTGCGGGGCTCACCGTTTGCCGACGTGCCCTACACCCTTAACCTCAAGGTGTTGCCAGCTGAACAGATTGCAGCGGTCGAGCCCAAGCCCTTCAACAGCGCCAGCCACTCCATCTTCCTGTCGGCCACCAACCATGTGCCGGTGATCGCCAGCCTTGAGGGCGGAACCAAGCTGGGCGTGGGTGATCAGACCACCGTGAACCTGCACACCAAGAGCGGCGAGAGCTTTGCCTCCCTGCTCTCCAGCACTGACAACGGCAGCAGCTTCGCCCCTAACTGGAGCGTCACCAAGGGTGACGGGGTGGTGAGCGTGGATGCCAACGGCACGATCACGGCCCTGACGCCTGGCGACGCCACCGTGGAGGGCAAGATCCCCGGCCTGGCGGCCCGCAGTGGCTTCCTCTTCATCAAGGCCCTCGGCCAGGTGGGCTTCTACACCGATGGCAGCATCAACTGGGACATCGCCATCCTGGTGGCCGCTTTCGGTCTGAGCCTGGCTCTCTCCCAGATCCTCTCGGGCCTGGGCATGCCCCCCAACCCCCAGCAGTCCACGGCCAACAAGATCACGCCCGTGATGATCACCGGCATGTTCCTGTTCTTTCCGCTGCCGGCCGGTGTGCTGCTCTACATGGTGGTGGCCAACATCTTCCAGGCCCTCCAGACCTTCCTGCTCACCCGCGAAGCCCTGCCGGAAAACCTCCAGAAGATCCTCGATCAGCAGCTGGCCCAGCAGGCGGTCACGGTGAGCGCTAGCGGCGCTGGGGGCGATCGCCTCCCCTTCGAGCCCAAGGGCAAGAAGTGACCCAGCTTCGGCCCGTTTCCATCCAGGAGCTCGCCAGCCTGGCCGAGGGCCGGCGCTGGGAGATCGACCAGCAGCTCGACGGGCTCGAGAGCCTCACCCCCGTGCGCGGCCACCTGCGGGTGATCCATCGCGGCAATGTGCTCGAGGTGGAGGGCGAGGCATCCACGATCGTGACCCTCAGCTGCGATCGCTGCCTGCAGCACTTCAACCAGCCACTGGCCTTCCAGACCCGCGAGTTGCTCTGGCTGGGCGAAGCGGCCCGCCTGCAGGGTCTGGAAACGAGCCTCGTGGAAGAGGGTGAGGCGGTGCTCGATCTCGATCCCGACGCCCTCACGGAAAGCCTCGATCCCCGCGGCAGCTTCGACCCGGCCCACTGGACCTTTGAACAGCTGAGCCTGCAGTTGCCACCGGTGAACCGCTGCGGCCCCGAGTGTCCTGGCCCCGCCAGCTGGGGCAGCGCCGCAGAGGTGATCGATCCCCGCTGGTCGGCGCTGCAGGCGCTGCAGCCAGCCGACCAGCCAGCCCCCAGCGAGCTCCCATGAGTGCCGCCGGCAGCTGGGCCGATCAGCTCGACCTTCTGATCCGCTCCCGCACCCCGATCCTCTGGATCCGCAGCCTTGAGGAAGAGCGGGTGGAGACACTGCTGGAGCAGGCCGCCCAACGCCTTGGCAACCGCACCCTGCTGCGCTGGGATTTCATCGATGGGCTCAGCGGCACCCCCAACCGCAGCGGCGAAGCGGCCCGCAATCCGCTGGCGGCGCTGAGCTGCCTCGATGCGCTGCCCGCGGAGCAGGGGGCAATCCTGCTGCTGCGCGATTTCCACCGCTACGCCGACGACGCCGGCATCTGCCGCCGGCTGCGCAACCTGGCCGGCCAGTTGCGTCAGCAGCCGCGCACCCTGGTGATCACCGCCCCAGCCTGGCAGCTGCCCCCCGAACTCGACGACAGCATCACCCTGCTCGAGCTGCCCCTGCCCGATGCGGGCGAGATCGGCCAGCTGCTGGCGGCGATCGCCAGCGCCGGTGGCGAGCCCCTGGAACCCGCCGTGCTGGGCCAGCTCGCAGCCGCTTGCCATGGCCTCAGTGAACAGAGGGTGCGGCAGCTGGCCGCCCGCGCCCTGGCCCGCCGCGGCCGCCTTGGCGAGGCCGACCTGGCCGAGGTGCTGGAGGAGAAGCGCCAGGCGATCGCCAAGACCGAGCTGCTGGAGTACTGCCCCAGCGAGGCCACCCCCGCCGACATCGGGGGCCTGGAGGCACTCAAGACCTGGCTGGAGCAGCGGCGGGTGGCCTTCAGCCCCGAGGCCCAACGCTTCGGCCTGCCGCTGCCGCGTGGGGTACTGCTGGTGGGGCCCCAGGGCACGGGCAAGTCGCTCACGGCCAAGGCCATCGCCCACAGCTGGAGCATGCCGCTGCTGCGACTGGATGTGGGCCGGCTGTTTGCCGGACTGGTGGGGGCCAGCGAGGCCCGCACCCGAGAAATGATCCAGCGGGCTGAGGCCATGGCCCCCTGCGTGCTCTGGATCGATGAGATCGACAAGGGCTTCGGCGGCGATTCCCGCTCCGACGGAGGCACCAGCCAGCGGGTGCTCGGCACCGTGCTCACCTGGATGGCGGAGAAAACCAGCGCTGTGTTTGTGGTGGCCACCGCCAATGGGGTGGAGCGGCTGCCGGCCGAGCTGCTGCGCAAGGGGCGCTTCGATGAGATCTTCCTGCTCGATCTGCCCAGCGCTGAGGAGCGCCGCGCCATCCTCGACCTGCAGCTGCGCCGGCGCAGGCCAGACCACGCCATCTCCCTCGAGGTGCTGGTGGATCGCACCGCCGGTTTCTCCGGCGCCGAACTGGAGCAGACCGTGATCGAAGCCCTGCACCTGGCCTTTGCCGCCGGCCGCGACATCAGCGAGGCCGACCTGATCGCCGCCGCCAGCCAGGTGGTGCCGCTGGTGCGCACCGCCCGTGAGCAGCTGGAGGCTCTGCAGCACTGGGCCAGCAGCGGCCGGGCGCGGCCTGCTTCCAAGCCGCAGTCCGCTGCAGATTGCAGCCCGTAACGAACTCCGACGCCAAGTAACAAGGGAGAGCGGTGACCCGGGCGGCCCGGAACAACCGGCCTACGGTCACCCCCAGCCGAGATCCCTGCCGTGCTGCCCAATCCCGCTCCCCGCGATCGCGGCGAACTGACCAGCCAGCTGGCCGTGGCCTGCATCGGTGCCGGCGTGGTCACGAGCCTGGCTGTGGCCCAGGGCCAGAATCCACTCACCGCCCTGGGGATCACCCTGTTCTCGGCCATTGCGGCCGTGATGGTGGGCCAGGTGCTCTGAGGCGACAAGACAGCACGCCCGTTGCACGCATAAGGGCTGATCCGAGCGGAGTGCTGCTCCGAAACGTCAAAAGCGTGGCAGGAAACCCCGGTTTCGATAGCAAGCAGCTCACGGCTCATACATTGAGTTGCATGAGCCGTCAACTTCAAAGATGAACAGGCTTCAACGGAGCGCTCAATCGCTG
Organism: Prochlorococcaceae cyanobacterium; assembly: GCA_044235095.1. GTDB lineage: Bacteria > Cyanobacteriota > Cyanobacteriia > PCC-6307 > Cyanobiaceae > NIES-981. Next base: position 121,108 of record JBIIIC010000009.1, read on the forward strand.
GGCATCCTGGCGGCTGCCCTCCTACTCGGCAGCAGCACCACCCTGCCTGTGCTGGCAGCCATGTCCCAGAGACAGCCCACCGGGTTGCCGAACCGCCTCTCCGGCGAGGCGGTTCCGCTGCTGGCCAGCAGCGACAGCGACAGCGACAGCGATAAGGAAAAAAAGAAAAAGAAGAAAAAGCAGCAAGATCAACAGCGACAGCCCAAGCAGCAACCTCAGTCAACACCCGCCAACAAACAGGAGCACAAGGGCAAGTCCCAGAAAGACAGCGATCGGCAACTCAACGCCCCAACCAAAAATAGCAATAAAAAATCAGACACCAAGAAAAAAGCAGGCTCCCAAAAACACAGCACCGGCGACAACAAGCAGCGCCCAAGCAAGAGCAAAGCCTCCGACGAACAGAGGCAAGAGTTTTACCAGAAGGGACGCGAAGACGGCCTGAAGAAAGGGCGCGAGAAAGGATACGACAAGGGCTACGAAGCTGGCAAGAAGAAAGGAAAAGACGAGGCTTATCACAAGGCCAGGCGTCAGGAATGGCAATCCTGGAACCGCGATCAGTGGCGGAGTTACAACCGGTCTCGCCGCGATATCTGGGTCAGACCCGTTACATACAATCGACCATTTTATGGCTATCCCACCTGGGCACAAAATCCCAATTGGGGCTACAACCGACCTTGGGATAATGGCTGGTATTCATCCGCAAACCCAAGCTGGAGCTGGTGGGGTGGGCAGGCCCTGGGCTGGGGCATCAACGCTCTCACCACAGCCCTGATCGTGAATAACGCCATCAACAACGCCATTCGCGAACGCCAGCCAACGGTGGTGGTTCCCAACAGTTCCATGCAGCTCTACTACGGCTCAGTGGAAGCCAGGGATCAAACAGAGGTCACGTTTATCGTGGCCAATGGCAACAACACCTATGAGATGGTGGCCGACTGCGAGGACGGCCTTCTCAATGGCGAGGTGCCCACCGTGGTAGCCGAGGCCGAGCTGGTCAACACGGCCTGCCAGGTGGCCTTCGGTTCGACCTGACTCGACCTGACAGGCAGGGACACGTTTCTCGCCTCTGCCCGGTCACGATCGGAGCACCACCAAGCGGTGCTCCGATCTCCAGGAGCTGCTCTCAGTTGGAGCTGTTGCCGGCCATGGCCACGGGAATGCGGGGCACCGGGAAACCGGCCCCACCCAGCACATCCACAATCATCCGGTTGGTGTCGAAGTACACCTGCCAGTAGTTGTCGGTATGGGTGTAAGGGCGAACAGCCAGCAAGGGGCCGCGCTCACTGAACTCCAGCACCTCCACATCGGCTTCCTTGCCGGGGTACTGGTTGGGCACCCGTTTCACGCCCTCCTTGAGCAGAGCGATGGCACGGCCCACATCGGCGCTGTTGTCGAGCTGGGCCACCAGCTCCACTCGCCGGAAGGGGTGCACCGAATAGTTCTTGATCGTGTCACCCAGCAGCTTGCCGTTGGGCACGATGTTGCGCACGTTGTCGGGGGCAAGCACCGAGGTCACGAACATGCCGATCTCCTCGATGGTGCCCACCACTCCGGCTCCTTCCACGAAGTCGCCCACGCTGAAGGGCCGGAAGATCTGCAGGAACACGCCGGCGGCGAAGTTGCCGAGCATGCCGCTCCAGGCCGCACCGATGGCCACACCGGCACCAGCCAGCAAGGCGGCGAAGCTGGCGGTCTGGATCCCGAAGAAGCCCAGGATCGCCACCACCAGAATCACCCGCAGCACAGCGCCGAGGATGTTCACCAGATAACCGACCACCGTCACGTCAAGGGGGCCAGTGCGGAGTGCCCGGCGCATCAGGCGCATGGCCAGTCCAATCAGCCAGCCGCCCGCAATCCAGAGGGCGACTGCTCCCACCAGCTTCAGCAGGAAGGGAACAAGGGTGGTGGCGGCCAGGCTCAGCAGATCGGGAGGCACGCGAACTTCGTAAAAAAACAATTATTGAGCCTGCCGAGCTGGACCTGCGTCGTCAACCACGCTTGCGCTTTTCGGCAACTGATGCCTTTTCCATCGCCAGCCTCCCCAGTCCCACCATCGGCCACGCCCCCCTCCCAGCCGCCAATCCAGCACCGTCAATCCAGCACCGCCAACCGCCAGGCTTCAGTTCACCGCCACACCCGCACCAGCCATGCCATCCGACCTGCGCGCCCTGATGCCCGCGCTGGCCAACAAGACCTATTTCAACTACGGCGGCCAGGGACCTCTGCCTCAGCCGAGCCTGGAGGCGATGGTGGACTGCTGGCAGCGGATCCAGGAGCTGGGGCCCTTCAGCGGAGCCGTGTGGCCCCACCTGCAAGCCACCACCCAGCACCTGCGCCAGCACCTCGGCCACTGGCTCGGCGTGGGACCTGAGCGGCTGGCCTTCACGGAAAATGTGACCAGCGGTTGCGTGCTGCCCCTCTGGGGCCTGCCGTGGCGCAGCGGCGATCGGCTGCTGCTCAGCGACTGTGAGCATCCCGGCGTGGTCGCCGCCTGCCGGGAACTGGCTCGGCGCGAAAGGCTCGAGATCGACTGGCTGGCGGTGGCCGACCTGAGGGGAACGGCTGACCAGGCCGCGGCAGCCGTTCAGGAACGTCTGGCGGCAGCCCTACAGCCCGGCACCCGCCTGGTGGTGCTCTCCCACCTGCTGTGGAACACAGGCCAGCTGATGCCGATCGCGGCGGTCGCCGCCCAGCTGCGTGACCATGGCAACCACCCGTGGTTGCTGGTGGATGCCGCCCAGAGCCTCGGCAGCATCCCAGTGGCGGAAGCGGCGGCGGCCGCAGACATCTACGCCTGCACCGGCCACAAATGGTGCTCCGGCCCCGAGGGCCTGGGGGTGGTGGCGCTGTCCGACAGGCTGCTGGAGCAAGCCCAACCCACCCTGATCGGCTGGCGGAGCCTGCGCCACGAAACCCAGGCCGGCGCCCAGGCCTCGGCAGCCGAACTGTTTCACCGCGATGGCCGCCGCTTCGAGGTGGCCACCTCCTGCATCCCTTTGTGCTCAGGCCTGGCCAGTTCCCTGGCGCTGCTCGATGCCCAGGGCAGCGCCGAGCAGCGCCTGGCCCTGATCCGACAGCACAGCCAGAGGCTATGGGAGGCCCTCAACACCATTCCCCAGGCGCAAACGCTGCTGGAGACCCCTCCGCCGGCGGGGCTGGTGAGCTTCCAGCTCAACGACCAGGAGCCCGCCGCCGTGGTGAGGCGGCTGGGCGATCAGGGCATCTGGATCCGCCAGCTCGACAGCCCCACCTGCCTGCGGGCCTGCACCCACATCACCACCACCAGCACCGAGATCGATCAACTGCTGAACAGCCTGCAGCTGCTGAACAGTCTCTGAACTGCTAAACAGTGTCAGATCGAACAGTTCTGGCCACAGTGGGGGGGTTACTGGAGATTGTGGATGAAACCACTCCGTTTCCACCCCCACTGGCTATGCGTGATGGCCTGCAGCACAGGCTTGAGCTGCGCAGCCCTGTTCAGCCCCATCACCGCCCCGCCCGGCGCCCACGCCAGCCCGCAGCTGGCCCAGGCTGTGCCTGGCCAGAAAGCCTCGCCCTACGCCGCGGCCCAGGATGAGTCCAAGGCCGAAGCCGCTGGCCAGGCCCAGGACACCCTCGACAAGCTGAAGGGCACAAAGGCCGCCGGCAGCCAGAAGGACTCACCGTTCGCGGCGGCGAAGGAAAGTGACGCGGCGACCAGCGCCCACCTGCGGGTGCATCGCATGCAGCTCTGGTGGCTGCTGCTGCCGGTCGGACTGGCCGCCGTGAGCTATGGAGCCCTCCGCTCCAAGGAGGACCTGCAGGGGAGCTGAACACTCCCCTGATCAGTCCGGTCGCCCCCGACCCTCAGGTGGTGGGGCGACCGCCGTCGAGCAGATGGCGCTGCACCCAGCCGGCGAGCAGGGCACCGGCAATCGGAGCGAGCCAGAACAGCCACAGCTGACCGATGGCATCGCCGCCGGCCCAGAGAGCCACGCCAGTGCTGCGGGCGGGATTCACGGAGGTGTTGGTGACCGGGATGCTGATCAGGTGAATCAGGGTCAGCGACAGGCCGATGGGCACCCCGGCCATGCTGGCGATCGCATCGCGATGGGTGGTGCCGAGGATCACCAGCAGAAAGATGAAGGTGAGCACCAGCTCGATCACCAGGGCCGACACCAGGCCATAGCCCCCGGGGGAATGGGCCCCGAAGCCGTTGGTGGCCAGAGGATTGGAGCCCGAGAGTTCAAAGCCTGGCCGGCCGCTGGCGATGCCGTAAATCAGGCCGCCGGCGATGGTGCCTCCCAGCACCTGGGCCACGATGTAGGGGAGCAGATGGGATCCGGGCATGCGGCCACTGGCCCAAAGCCCGAAGCTCACGGCCGGGTTGATGTGGCAGCCGGAGATGTGGCCGATGGCATAGGCCATGGTGAGCAGGGTGAGACCAAAGGCCAGCGACACCCCCAGAAAACCAAGACCCAGAGGATTGGCATCGGCCTGGGCGTAGGGGAAGACGGCGGCAAGCACGGCACTGCCACAACCACCGAAGACCAGCCAGAACGTTCCGATCAGTTCGGCCAGGAAGCGCCTGGACATCGGTTGAGCCTGGGACATCGACAAGCCCGCCTGTGTGAAAAAGTCGGACGAAACGTATCGGGGCTGGCGCCCTGGGTCGAGGGGACTGTCGCGATTGTTCGCCGTGACACTTCTCCCTGCCTGACAGCCATCCCTGCCTGACAGCCCTGCCCGATCAGCAGCGGCGCCGACGCAGGGCCTTCTCCGCCTCTTCGCGGTCGTCGAAATGAACCTTGGTGGTGCCGAGGATCTGGTAATCCTCATGGCCCTTGCCGGCGATCAGCACCAGATCCCCGGGGTCCGCATCGGCCACCGTGGTTGCAATGGCTGCCGCCCGATCAGCCTGCACCAGCAGAGATGTGCCTTCAGGAATCCCGGCCAGCACGTCGTCGAGGATCTGCTCGGGATCCTCGGTGCGGGGGTTGTCGGAGGTCACCACCACCTGATCGGCCAACCGCGCGGCGATCGCGCCCATCAGGGGCCGCTTGGTGCGATCGCGATCGCCGCCGCAGCCGAACACACAGATCAGCCGGCCACCGGTGAAGGGCCGGCAGGCCGCCAGGGCGTTTTCCAGGCCATCCGGGGTATGGGCGTAGTCGACCAGCACCGCCGGGGCGCCATTGCCATCACCCACCATCACCCGCTCCATTCGGCCCGGCACGCCCCGGAAACTGGCCAGGCCCCGCAGCAGCAGCTCCAGCGGCAGCTCCTGCTGCAGCAGCACACCCACCGACTGGAGCAGATTCATCAGGTTGAAGCGGCCCACGAGGGGGGATTCGAAGACGCCCTGGCCGGCCGGACTCACGAGTCGGCCACGCACACCGGCGGCCCCCATCTCCAGATCACGGATCGTGAGCTCGGCACTGCTGTCGTGCAGCGAACTGCGCCAACAGCGCTCCCCCAGCCCGGGCTTGAGGCGATCGGCCAGCTGCTGCCCCCAGCCATCGTCGATGTTGACCACCGCACCGCCCGTCAGGAGGGGTTCAGCGAACAGCTGGGCCTTGGCCTCGAAGTAGGCCTCCATGGAGGGGTGGTAGTCGAGGTGGTCCTGGGTGAGGTTGGTGAACACCGCGCCGGCGAAACGGCAGCCCGCCACACGCTGCTGGTCGAGGGCATGGGAGCTCACCTCCATCGCCGCGATGCTGGCGCCGGCCTCCACGGCCTGGGCCAGCTGAGCCTGCAGCAGATCGGCGAAGGCGGTGGTGTGCTGGGCAGTCACGCTGTGCCCCGGCCAGCGGTTCACCAGCGTGCCGAACAGCGCCGAGGGACGGCCCGAGGCTGCCGCCAGGTGCTCGATCAGATGGGTGGTCGTGGTCTTGCCATTGGTACCGGTCACCCCGATCAGCGCCAGGCGCTGGCTGGGTTGCCCCCAGAAAGCCGCTGCCAGCTGCCCGGCCCAGCGCGCCAATGGATCACTCAAAACCAGCACCGGATCGGCCGCAGCCGGCGGATCCACCACGGCTGCGGCCTGACTGATCAGGGCAGCGGGAGCTCCCGCCGCCAGTGCCTGCCGCCAGAAGGCCCCTCCATCCACCTGGGTTCCCGGCAGACCGATAAAAAGCGTGCCTGGACCCGTGCGGCGGGAATCACAGCTGATGGAGCCCACCTCCACGTTGGCCAGCTGCGGAGCCACAGGCAGGCCCACCTGCTGGAGCAGCGCATGCAGGCGATGGGTCATGGCCGGTGCGGTGATTCGGGGCCTGTTCTAAGCGCTTCCCTAAACAAAACAGTTCTTCTGCAACCAAACCTGCAGTGCGGGCCCCTGCAGCCTGGGTGGGACCCGCGGCAACTGCCTCTGTCCGCCTTCGGCAGCACCCTGCCGCACCACGAGCACAGGCACCTCCAGGCCGTAGCGAGCCTGCAGGGCAGGGTCCTGATCCACGTCGATCACGGTCACGGCCGGAGGAGGATCCAGCGCCTGCAACTTCTCCTCCAGCCCTTCACACAGACAACAACCCTGCCGGCTGTAGAGCGTGAGTTGCCAGGGAACTGGGGTGGGATCGGGGCCAGGGTGGCTCATCACTTCAATCGGGCACGGGATCGCAGCCACAGGGGGTGAACGGGTGGCAACGCAGCAGCCGCCTGAGGGTGAGCCAGCCGCCGCGGAGGGCCCCATGGCGCCTGATGGCTTCCAGGCCGTAGGCACTGCAGCTGGGAATGAAGCGGCATCGGGGCCCCAGCAGGGGAGAGATCCACTGGCGATAGAAACCGATCAGCACCAGGAGCACCCCTGCCAGAACGCCAGGGCGAGGGGCCGGTGCCGCAGGAGTGGCGGGACCGGCAACAACAGGGCTGGGATCGAGGCCAAGGCTTCGGGGGCCAACCGATAGGATCGACCGTTGGCGCTGCACTTCCGGGCTCTGGGCTCTTCCCAGCATGCTCGATCAAGGCAGGGCCATGGCCGGTCCGGCCGGCATCCCGTCGTTTGAAACGCTTTTCATGTCTCGCTACCGCGGCCCTCGCCTGAGGATCACGCGGCGCTTGGGAGACCTTCCCGGTCTCACCCGTAAGTCCGCCAAGCGGTCTTATCCCCCCGGTCAGCACGGCCAAGCCCGTCGCAAGCGCTCCGAATACGCCATCCGCCTCGAAGAGAAGCAGAAGCTTCGCTTCAACTACGGCAT
>JBIIIC010000027.1:0-38256 GCA_044235095.1 Prochlorococcaceae cyanobacterium
TTCATTCCATCCATCTCAAGGATCCCCATGCCCTTCAAGAGCACCGTGGGTGACTACCAAACAGTCGCCACCCTGGAGACCTTCGGCTTCCTCCCGCCGATGACCCAGGACGAGATCTACGACCAGATCGCTTACATCATTGCCCAGGGCTGGAGCCCGCTCGTTGAGCACGTCCACCCCAGCAATTCCATGGCCACCTATTGGTCCTACTGGAAACTGCCCTTCTTCGGTGAGAAGGATCTGGGCGTGATCGTGAATGAACTGGAGGCTTGCCACCGGGCCTACCCCGACCACCACGTGCGTCTGGTGGGTTACGACGCTTACACCCAGAGCCAGGGTGCTTGCTTCGTGGTGTTTGAAGGCCGCTGATCTCCAGCCCTTCCGGGGTCCCAACTCTTGGGTTGTGACCCCACCCTCCTTTTTTTGCTGATCAGCTCGCGATACGGGCTTTCCAGCACCTTTTCAGATATTCCATTCGACGGGCGGACATGGCCAGCACATCCAGCCGGGAAGCAGCTCTGGAGCGCCGCAGGGCCCTCACCAACGGTGGCAAGAAGGCTGCCGGCCGGTTCACCTCCGGGCCGAGCCGTGTGCGCTCGGTGGAGGACGCCCGGCCGACCCGCACCACAGCAGCTGCTGCCTCTGCTCCGGCTGCAGCCCCCGCCCCAACGGCTGCTCCGGCACCCGTTGCCGCCTCCAGCCGCAGCCTGACGGCGCCCTCCAACAGCGAGCGTCGTCAGGCACGGCCGATCTCCAATCCCAGCCGCGACTTGGTGCTGGCCCGGCGCGATGCCCTGGCCAAGCGCGGCAAGCGTGCCGACACCTCAAGCGATCGCACCCGCACGGAACTGGCCAAAGCCACGGCCAAGGCTCCTGCCAGCACATCCAGCGAGAAGGTCCCTAGCAAAGAGGGCAAGTGCAAGTGCCAGGGAGGCAGCCGTGAAGCTGTTCCGGCCCTGAGCAGCCTCAGCAGCCGGGGCGGCCAGAGCCTGGAGCGCCGCTCCACCCCCAAGCGCACAGCCCAGCGCGACCCCAGCCGTGCCCTGGTTCTGGCGCGCCGCGAGGCCCTCTCGAAGCGCGGTAAATCTGCGAATGCCCCAAAGAGCACAACAGCGGCATCGGTGTCCCGTCAGGGCAATCCCGACATGAGCGCCCGTGAGTTGTCCCAGAAGGTGCGCGAACTGCGCGCCAAGGTGGGCAGCGCCGGCAGCAGCCGCTCGGGCGGCACCCGCCCCAGCGGCCCCAACCGCCACGGCGCCAAGCAGGCAGCGGCGGCCGATGCCCACTGGAAGGTGGGCGTGAGCGAAACCGCAGCCGGCCAGGTGGTCACCGGCACCCAGGCCAACCGCTCCCCCAAGACCACCGGCAACGAGGCGGCCACCTGCCGCCCCATCACCGGTACCGAATACCTCGGAGCTGAGGTGTTCCAGGCCTTCTGCCAGAGCGACGCTCCCACCCGCCAGCCGGCCAAGGTGCGCGTGACCGCGACCAGCCACGGCAACCGGGTCACCGGCAATGAGGTGGGGCGCTCCGAAAAAGTGACCGGAGATGAACCCGGCACCTGCAAGAACGTGACCGGCACTGAATACGTGTCGGCCAACCAGGCCGCCGCCTACTGCGGCACAGCCCCATCCACTCCGCGCAAGGTGGGCCGCAGCCAGACCCTGGGCGGGCAGGCCGTGAGCGGCGTGATGGTGGGTCGCTCCTCCAAGGTCACGGGCGATGAGCCCGGCTCCGGGCTTCAGCTGACCGGCGACCAATACCTGGGCTCCGAACCCCCTGCCGCCGGTCGGGCCCCCACCAAGGTGGCCAACGTGAACACCCTGCGCGGAACCGGCGTGACCGGCACCGCCGTGGGCCGCAGCGAACACGTCACCGGCGATGAGCCCGGCAGCTGCCGGATCATCACCGGCGACGAATACATCGGAGCCGACCAATACGGCGCCTTCTGTGGTGCCAAGCCCGCCCCCGAGGCCCCGAAGGTGGGCTTCAGCGTGACCAACCGCAATCAGGTGGTGAGCGGCACCCGCACCGGCCGCTCCGAGAAGGTGACCGGCGATGAGCCCGGCACCTGCAAGGCGGTCACCGGCACCCCCTATGCGGGCCTGGAGCAGGCCAGCGCCTGGTGCCCCACCCCGAACGTGCGCACCATCCGTGAGCGCACCCCGGTCCGGGGAGCCAGCGTGATGAGCGGCATCCAGCCCGGCATCGGCGGCCACCTCACCGGCGCCGAGCGCGGTGCCTGTGAAGCCGTCACCGGCACCCCCTACGTGGGCGCCGACCAGCTGGCAGAAGCCTGCGGCGCCGCCACAGCGGCCGATGCCGACTTCCCCCAGCCGCTTGAGCAGGCCCCCTGGCAGCGCTTCAGCGTGCAGTCGCCTGCCCGCGTCGCCCACACGGCCCGTCAGCGCGGTGGCGGTGTCACCGGCACCAGCTACGAGCAGGGCAACCGGGTCACCGGCCCTTTTGACATGGCCGGTGACAAAGTCACCGGCACCGAGCAGTTCCGCTTCGATCGGCGCGGCGCCCAGCTCTCCCGCGGACCGATCGTGCCCGATGCTGCCCCCGTGAGCGTCGATGAAGATGCGCGCCCCGTCTCCCGGGTCACTGGCGAAGGAATCTCGGCGGGGCTGAAGATCACTGGCGACGACTGGGACCGTGGTGAACGCGTGACCGGCACCGAAGGTGCGTCGGCCCGCCGCCGCAACCCCACCCGTCCCGGTCCGATGGGGGCCATGCCCGGCTTCCAGCGCAAGCGCAACGATGAGGTGCCCGAGCCCGTGAGCCGCGTGACCGGCTCCAGCGGCAACACCAGTGCCGGATCCCTGATCACCGTGTCGGGCGGAGCCCGCGGCTGAGGAGCCAGAAGCGATGCCCCGGCGACCTTCCCCGAACAGCCGGCCCCTGGCACCCACGGCTCCCCGACGTCGCCCCGGTGTAAATCCGGCGGCGACGTCCCAGGAGTCTGCTGCCACTGAAGGGCCCACCCCAGTGAGTGCCTTCAGCAAGGTGCTGCGCCAGCGTGAACTGGCCCAGGCCGCGCGCACCAGCCGCTCCCTGGCACCCGCCGGCAGGCGGGTACGGCCGGTTGCAGCCCAGGTGATCCGCCCCAACCAGCTGGTGCGATCCCCGGGCGGGCCTGCCCCGGCAGCCTCGGGTCTGCATCCCCTCTGCGACAGCCGCGCCAACGCCCGTCTGCGTGCCTACGAACAGGGGACCCTCGATGCCTTCGACCGCATCGTGCCGGTGCTCAAGCAGCTCTCAGCGCTGCAGCACGAGCCCAACTTCGTGGCTGAGGCCCAGCGCCTGGCCAAGGCCGAGCTGGGCTACGAGCTGCCACAGCAGGTGCTCGAGAACGCCTGGACCAGTCAGCTGGATATGCGCACCCTGTTTGCCTGGTGCGTGTTCGAGGCCTACGAGCGCACCAGCATCCAGTTCTTTGAGGCCGACCCCCTCGCCGGCCAGGAAGGAAGTGCCGAGGCCGAGGCCTTCAACGCCTTCCTGCTGGAGTGCGGCTTTCACCTGCTCGACATCACCCCCTGTGCCGACGGCCGTCTGGCCCACGCGATCGCCTACGCCCTGAGGCTGCCCTTCAGCTCGGTGCGCCGCCGCTCCCACGCCGGCGCCATGTTCGACGTGGAGAACACGGTGAACCGCTGGGTGAAGACCGAGCACCGCCGCTACCGCGAGGGGGTGCCCAATCCCGCCCACGCCGACACCCGCTACCTCAAGGTGGTGGTGTATCACTTCAGCTCTAAAGATCCCTGCCATGAGGGCTGTGCAGCCCACGGCAGCGACGACAGGGCAGCGGCCGCCCAGGGCCTGCAGCGGCTCCGGGATTTCCAGCAGGCGGTGGAGAACAGCTTCTGCTGCGGTGCCTCGGTGGATCTGCTGCTGATCGGCATCGACACCGACACCGACGCAATCCGCGTGCATGTGCCGGGACGCGACGGAACGACTGACCTGGACAACTGGCTTGACGCCCGGACCGTGTATGAGGCCACCGCCACCCTCAGTGCAGCCGAGGCCCGTGCCCGCATCCAGCAGCTGGTGGAACAGGCGGCGGCCGCCCAGCCTGATCCCGGCTTGGTGGCCCTGGTGGCGCGGCTGCTGGAGCACAACATCGCCCAGATCGACTATGTGCGCCAGTTCCATGGCGGCAGCTACAGCGACTTCGGCCATGCCGAACGCTTCATCGGCGTGGGCATAGGCTTCAAGGAGATCCACCTCCGCAACCTCACCTACTTCGCCTACATGGACACGGTGGAGGAGGGTGCTCCCGACCTGGATGTGGGCGTGAAAATCTTCAAGGGCCTCAATGTGTCGCGCGGACTGCCGATCCCGGTGGTGCTGCGCTTCGACTACCACGGGGCCGTTCCCGGTGCGAGGGAGCGGGCCATCGAGCACTGTCAGAGGGTGCAATCCGCGATCCAGGCCCGCTATAGCGACCTCTGCGACCAGGGTCTGCTGCACACCCTGCTCACGGTGCGGGACCGGGACCGGCCGGTGCCCGCCGAGACCATAGGGTCCTCGGTGATCATCCACAGCGGGGGAGGACACTGAGATGCTGATCTGCAAGGTCGTGAAGCCGCTGGTCTCCACCAACCGCATCCCCGATTTCGAGCACAAGCATCTCCAGGTGGTGCTCGATGGCAGCACCCAGAAGGTGGCTGTCGATGCGGTGGGCTGCGTGCCTGGCGACTGGGTGATCTGCGTGGGCAGCTCCGCCGCCCGCGAGGCCGCCGGCAGCAAGTCGTATCCCAGCGATCTCACGATCGTGGGGATCATCGACCACTGGGACCCCGATGCCGGCAAGCAGGCAGCCAGCGGCGGTGGCTCCAGCGGTGGAGGTGCCAAGTAATGGAAATCATGCAGGTCACCGGCTCCCTGGTGTGCACCCAGCGTGTGGGGGGGCTGAAGCACTGGAATCTGCGCATCCTGCGCACCAGCAAGGGCAAGCTCAACGTGGCGGTGGATCCGGTGGGTGCTGCCCCTGGCAACTGGGTGTTCACCGCCTCGGGCTCCGCCGCCCGCTTCGCCTGCGGTGATCCCGACGCCTACACCGATCTCACCATCGGCGGAATCATCGACTTCTGGGAACCCGACGGCTGAGGCCAGCCATCCCATCCGTCGTCTCCCCCCACCCTCTCCCCATGGCCACCCCAACCCCCCGTCCTGCCGCCAAGGCCGCCCCGGCGGCCACCGCCAGCAGCAGTGCAGCCGCCACCGGCCCTGCCGCAGCAGTGCCTGCAGCCACCCCGTCCACCCCATCCACAGCGGCCAGCAGCAGCCCGGCACCTGCTGCGGCAGCCAAGGCTCTGCCTGCCGCAGCCACCAGCAGCCCGGCTCCGGCCAGCAAACCTGCGGCCCGCCGCAGCGTGTCACGCTCGGCCCCAGCCCGGTCTGCTCCTGCCCGCGGCACCACCACCACCCGCAGTTCCGCCTCCCGCGGCACCTCGGCCCGTGGCGGTGCCGCCAGCGGCCGTGGTGCCGGCAGCACCAAGCCCCCCTTGTCCTCCTCCGCCTCCAATTCCCCCATGGCCTCAGCTCCCCACGGCATCGCCCTCGGCATGATCGAAACCCGTGGTCTCGTGCCCGCGATCGAGGCGGCCGACGCCATGACCAAGGCGGCAGAGGTCACCATGATCGCCCGCGAATTCGTGGGTGGCGGCTACGTCACCGTGATGGTGCGCGGCGAAACCGGCGCCGTGAATGCCGCCGTGCGCGCCGGCGCCGATGCCTGTGAGCGCGTGGGTGACGGCCTGGTGGCTGCCCACATCATTGCCCGCCCCCACAGTGAGGTGGAGCCCGCCCTGCGCGGCACCGCCACCACCCGTCGGCTCTGATGGTGATGGGCGCCGTTCATCCGCGCGTCCTGGGCTATCTCGGTCGCGCCCTGAGCCTTGAGCTCTCAGCCGTGCAGCAGTACATGACCCAGGCTTCCCTCGTTGAGCTCTGGGGTGACCAGGAGGCTGCCCAGCGCTTCCGCCAGGAAACGGTGGAGGAAATGCAGCACGCCGAGAAGATCGTGCAACGCATGCTCACCCTCGGCGTGGCCCCATCGGCCTCCCAGCTGCGGCCAGTGGGCCATGCCCCCGATCTGGCCGGTCTGCTGCGCCTCAATGCCGCCCTCGAGGCCGACCTGGTCAACCACTACGCCGAGGCGGTGCGCTTCTGTCTGCTGATCGGCGACAGCGGCAACGAGGCTTTCTTCCGGGAGCTCTGGCTCGACGAGCAACACCACGCCGAAGACCTTTCTGTGTGGATGCGGAGCCTGGCCGGCTTCAGCGACCGCTTCGATCGGGCCACCTTCTGAGGCCAGTCCTGCTGCCGGCGTCGGTTGAGGCCTCAACCCGGAAGCCTGAAGTCTGCAGCGCCTAGATTCCGCCACCGCCCCACCAGCCCAGAGCCGACCACCCGCACTCCCTTTGGCCGACTCCCTCCCCCTGCCGATCCAGCTGGCCTGGCTGCTCCCGCTCTACGGCTTCTGCGGCATGGTGCTGTCGTTGCCCTGGGCCAGTGGCTGGGTGCGTCGCAACGGCCAGCGCCCTGCCGCCTACCTCAACCTGCTGGCCACCCTGATGGCCGTGCTGCACGGCTCGCTGGTGCTCAGGCAGGTATGGGAGCTGGGCCCCCAGCACCTCAGCTTTGCCTGGTTCCAGGCGGCGGATCTCCACCTGAAGATCGGCTTCGACCTGTCGCTCACCAACCTGGCAGCGATGGAGATGGTGACCCTGCTCAGCCTGGTGGCGCAGGCATTCGCGCTCGGCTACCTCGACAAGGAGTGGGCACTGGCCCGGTTCTATGCCCTGGTGGGTTTCTTTGAGGGTGCCCTGGTGGGGGTGGTGCTCAGCAGCAGCCTGTTCATGAGCTACTTCCTGCTGGAGATGCTCACCCTCTCCACCTATCTGCTGGTGGGCTTCTGGTATGCCCAGCCGCTGGTGGTCACGGCGGCCCGCGACGCCTTCCTCACCAAGCGGGTGGGGGATGTGCTGCTGCTGATGAGCGTGGTGGCGCTCTCAGCCTGGGCCGGCTCGATGGAATTCACCGACCTCTACCAGTGGGCTGCTGACGCCAAGGCCAGCGGCGCCATCAGCCCACTGGCCGCCACCCTGGTGGGGCTCGGCCTGATCGCCGGGCCGATGGGCAAATGCGCCCAGTTCCCCATGCACCTGTGGCTGGATGAGGCGATGGAGGGTCCCAACCCCGCTTCAATCCTGCGCAACTCGGTGGTGGTCACGGCGGGGGCCCTGGTGCTGCTGAAGCTGATGCCCCTGCTCACCCTCTCGCCGATCGCGATCAACGTGCTGCTGGTGGTGGGCACGATCAGCGCCGTGGCCGGCGCTCTGGTGGCCCTGGCCCAGGTCGACCTCAAACGGGCCTTCTCTTACTCCACCACCTCCTACCTGGGGTTGGTGTTCATCGCCATCGCCCTGCAGCAGCCCGGCCTGGCCCTGCTGCTGCTGCTCGCCCACGGCCTGGCCAAGGCCCTGCTGTTCATGAGCGTGGGCAGCATTATCGCCACCACCAACTGCCAGGACCTCACGGAACTGGGGGGCCTGGGCACCCGCATGCCCGCCACCGTGATGGCCTATCTGGTGGCCGCCGCCGGCCTGGTGGGCCTGCTGCCCCTGGGCTGCTTCTGGTGGTATGGCCTGGCGGTGCAGGCCTTCTGGGCCACATCGCCCGTGCTGGCCGGCGTGCTTCTGCTCACCAACCTGCTCACCGCTCTCAATCTCACCCGGGTGTTCCGCTCCCTGTTCCTGGGTCCGGTGCTGCCCAAGACCCGGCGCGCCCCCGAGGTGAACTGGCTGATGGCTCTGCCGATGGTGAGCCTCACGGTGCTGGTGCTGATCACCCCCCTGCTGATGCAGCGGATCGATCCGGTGCCGGGGATCGGCTCCTTCCCCCTGCCGGTGTTCGCTGCGGTGCTGATCTCCGGCGCTGCCGGGGTGGCCATCGGGGCGGTGGTGCGCCTGGATCAGTTCTGGTCGCGGGCGATCCAGACGCCCCTGCGCACCATCCAGGACCTGCTGGCGTATGACTTCTACACCGAGCGCATCTACCGGGCCACGATCGTGGCGCTGGTGGCGGGTCTGGCCCGACTCACGAACGCGGTGGACCAGCGGGTGGTGAACGGCCTCGTGAACGGCATCGGCAGCCTGTCGCTGCAGAGCGCCGAAAACCTGAAGCTGAGCGTCAGCGGTCAGCTTCAGACCTACGTGCTCACCGTGATTGTGGCGATCGTGCTGCTGCTCAGTGCCCTGGCCTGGATCGCCGGAGGCCTGGCCTGATGGACATGCTGCACAGCCTGCCCCTGCTGTCGCTGCTGCTCGCGGTGCCCCTGCTCGGCAGCGGTGCACTGCTGGTGTGGCCGGGTCAGCCCAGTCCGCAGCGGCTGCGCGCCATCTCCATTGCCGTACTGGCGCTGCAACTGCTGCTCAGCCTGCTGCTGCTGCTGGTGTTCGATCCTGCTGACAGCGCCCTGCAGCTCCGGGAACAGCACAGCTGGCTGCCTGGAATCGGCCTCGATTACAGCCTTGGGGTGGATGGCCTGTCATTGCCGTTGGTGTTGATCAACGGCGCCCTCACCCTGGTGGCGGTTGTGTGCACCCGCGATTTCAGCAAGCGGCCGCGGATCTACTTCGCCATGCTGCTGCTGATCAGTGCAGCGGTAAACGGGGCCTTCCTGGCCGACAACCTGCTGCTGTTCTTCCTCTTCTACGAGCTTGAGCTCATCCCACTCTGGCTGCTGATCTCGATCTGGGGCGGAGCCCAGCGGGCCTATGCGGCCACCAAGTTTCTGATCTTCACCGCGATCTCCGGGATGCTGATCCTGGGGGCGTTCCTGGGGCTGGCCCTGTTCACCGGCCAGGTGGATTTCAGCCTCACGCCCGTCACCACAGAGCGGCTGGCCATGGGCAGCCAACTGGTGCTGCTGGGGGCGCTGCTGGTGGGCTTCGGGATCAAGATGCCCCTGGTCCCGTTCCACACCTGGCTTCCCGATGCCCACACCCAGGCCTCCACGCCGGTGTCGGTGCTGCTGGCCGGGGTGCTGCTCAAGCTGGGCACCTACGGCCTGCTGCGCTTCGGTCTTGGGCTTTTTCCAGAGGCCTGGGGGCTCCTCGCTCCGTGGCTGGCCCTCTGGGCAGCGATCTCCGTGCTCTACGGATCCCTGGCGGCGATCGCCCAGCGCGACATGAAGCGGATGGTGGCCTACAGCTCGGTGGGACACATGGGCACGATCCTGCTGGCGGGCGCCTCAGCCACTCCGGTGGCCCTGCTGGGGGCGGAATTCCAGATGGTGAGTCACGGGCTGATCTCGGCCCTGCTCTTCCTGCTGGTGGGCACGGTCTACCGCAAGACCGGTACGCGGGACCTCGACGTGCTGCGCGGCCTGCTCAACCCCGAGCGCGGCCTGCCCCTCACCGGCTCCCTGATGATCCTGGGGGTGATGGCCAGCGCCGGACTGCCCGGCATGGGCGGCTTCATCTCCGAGTTCCTGCTCTATCGCGGCAGCATTGAGAGCTACCCGCTGGCCACCCTGCTCTGCCTGGTGGGCTCAGGTCTCACCGCCGTGTACTTTCTGCTGCTGGTGAACCGAGCCTTCTTCGGCAGGCTCGCGATCACGCCCCCCACCAATCCCGTGGAACAGAGCCGGCTCGATATCCAGCTGGCCCCGGTGGCGCCGCGCGAATCCCTCCCCGCCCTGGCCCTGGCCGTGGCGGTGGTGGCGATCGGCCTGGTGCCTGCCCTGCTGGGCCATCTCAGTGAGCTGAGCCTCACGGCCCTGAGCCAGGCCGCCATCGCCACGGCCACCCCCATGGCAGGAGGGCTGGGCTGATGCCGGTGATCCCCGCCGAGCTCACCCGTTCCGGTGGCATGCCCACGGCAGAGGATCTGCAGCGCCGGCTGCTGGCCGGTGAAACCCTGCTGGCCGACACGCCCGACCACCTGCTGGAGGTGGTGGACGTGCTGGAGAGCTACGGAGAGGTGCTCGACGCTTACAGCATCAACCTCATCTACCAGGCAGAACAGCAGTTCCTGAATCCATTCCCGGTTTTCAAGTACCTCGATGGCGACCTGAATCCGGCCAAGATCTGGCGCCATCTCAACCACGACCGCATCAACTTCGAGTACGCCGAGTACTGCATGAAAGCGATGCTCTGGCATGGCACCGGCGGCCTCGACGCCTACCTCGATTCCGAGGCCTTCGCCGCCAACTGTGCCGCGATCATTGCCCGCAAACGCCGGCGCGATCCCCTGCTGGCCCTGCTCAACCCCCTGTTCCCAGGCTTCCTGCCGGAGCTGATCCGCAACGCCGCCACCACCCATGCCCTTGGCCAGTTCTGGCGAGTGATGAGTGATCTGTTTCTGGATCTGGCCGCAGCCGAGCGCGACGGACGCGTGGGCAGCATCCCCCAGGTGGTGGAGTTCATCAAGGACGGCCTGGTGGCAGCGGCCGCCAACCCGATCACCTACGGGGTCACGATTCACGGCGAGCACTGCTGGGTGTTGCCACCAGAGGCCGGCCTCACCTTCCTGGTCGACGTGGCGGTGCCCTACGTCGAGGCGGTGTTCCTGCGCGGCATGCCGTTCCTGGGCACCGTGAGCTTCAACGCCCAGGCGCAGCAGATCTCCCCCGACCAGGCCCAGTTCGCCTACGGCGCCCTCTACGCCGACCCCCTGCCCACCATGGGGGCCGGCATTCCGCCGAGCCTGCTGATGCAGGACATGTTCCGTCACCTGCCCGAGCGGCTCCACAACGTGTATCGCCAGCGCACCAGGGGCGAGGGGGACGTGCGCGTCAAGATCTGCAGCAGCTTCCAGAAATCGATGTTCTGCGTCACCAACGCGGCCATCAACGGCACCATGCCCCATTCCCTCAGCACCCCCGACCCGCACCAGCAGGCCGCCAACCGCGCCTACGCCGGCGCCTGGGCGGCACGGCTGGCGCGCGGCCGCACCGACTGCCTCAGCGCCCAGCCGACTGTCGGGTCGTAGCGTCAGGGCATGGATCAGCCCTGGACACCGCGTCCCAAGCCCGAACAAGCCGATCGGCTCGAACGCCGCATCGAGTTTGACGACTATGCCGGCACCCGCGATTTCCTCGAGCGGCTCAACGACTTCTGCGAGCAGGAGCAGCGCTTCCTCGACATCAGTTTCGGCCGCACCTACGTGAACCTCACCCTGCGGGCCGAGGGCGAGGAGCAACCGATCGGAGCGGCTGAGCACGCCTTTGCCGCCGCCATCGACGGGTTGATCTGATGGATGGGCTGATCTGATGGGAGCATCCGAGGAGCAGACCGTGAACCTCCAGGCGGCCTACGAGGGCGCCGGAGTGCAGGAGATCCTCCAGGAGCTCGACCGCGACCTGATCGGCCTGCGGCCGGTGAAGGCCCGCATCCGCGAGATCGCGGCCCTGCTGGTGGTGAACGGGGCCCGGCTGCAGGTGGGGCTCGACACCGCTCCCCCCAGCCTGCACATGTCGTTCACCGGGCGGCCGGGCACCGGCAAGACCACGGTGGCCGAGCGGATGAGCCAGATCCTGCACAGGCTCGGCTACGTGCGCAAGGGCCACGTGGTGACGGCCACCCGCGACGATCTGGTGGGCCAGTACATCGGCCACACCGCGCCCAAGACCCGCGAGATGCTCAAGAAGGCGATGGGCGGGGTGCTGTTCATCGACGAGGCCTACTACCTCTACCGGCCGGAAAACGAGCGCGACTACGGCGCCGAGGCGATCGAGATCCTGCTGCAGGTGATGGAGAACAACCGCGACGATCTGGTGGTGATCTTCGCCGGTTACAAGGACCGGATGGACGTCTTCTACCAGAGCAACCCCGGCCTCTCCTCCCGCGTGGCCAACCATATTGATTTCCCGGACTACTCCGCCGAGGAGCTGCTTGCCATCGCCCAGCTGATCCTGGCCGAGGAGAACTACCGCTTCAGCGAGGAGGCCCGCGCCACCTTCGCCGACTACATCCAGCGGCGCATGCAGCTGCCCTTCTTCGCCAATGCCCGCTCGATCCGCAACGCCATCGACCGGGCCCGAATGCGCCAGGCCAACCGCCTGTTCAACGCCATGGGCAGCGCCCTCACCAAGCGCGATCTGATGACGATCGAGGCCGAGGACATCACCGCCAGCCGGGTGTTTCAGGGGGAGGTGGAGGGCCTCGATCCGGCTCGACCCTTCACCTAAGGTCTGGGCAGTACTCCGCTGACCATGCCCTCCGCTCCATTTGCAGTCGCGATCCTGAAAGCCCCAAACCTGTTGGCCGCGGGCCTCACGGTTGGCGTGGGCCTTGCTGGCCTGTCCGCCAACGCTGCCCCCACCTGCACATTCCTGCAGCCGGTGGGCGGCAACGGCACCTCGCCGATCGTGTCGAAGTCGGTGGGGCGGGGCAAGCTGCTCGGCAAGACCAATTGGAATACCGATTTCTTCGTCACCCAGCCCTACACCAGCTACAAGTTTTTCTTCACCGCCAACTCCTCCGACCCGAAAGCCCAGTATCCGGTGGAGGGCTACATGAAGTTCAGCGATGGCTCCAACCTGCGGATGTTCAACAACCTGATGAGCCCGCCGATGGGCACCGGCAAGATGTTTGGTCCCTTCGCGGCGGTGCCCGGGAAGCAGACCTCTCAGATGAATTTCAAGATTGGAGCCAGCAACGACCCCGGTGCCCTTGGCTTCAGCTACCGCATCTCCGTGCAAGGCTGCCGCTGAGGGCTATCAGCGCCGGCGCCGGCGCGAATCGATCTGCAGCAGATCGCGCACCTGCTGCACCTGACGCGAAAGGGCCGGATCCACGTTGAGCTTTTTTTCGATCTGCTCCACCGCATACATCACGGTGGAGTGATCCTTGCCGCCGAACACCTCACCAATGCGGGGCAACGACAGGCTGGTGCTCTGACGCATCAGGTACATGCCCACCTGACGGGCCTGACTCACGGCCCGCTTGCGGCTGGCGCTGCGCATGTCGTCGACGCCCACGGCAAACACCTCGGCCACCTTCTCGAGCACCAGATCCGGTTTCACCTCCACATCGCCGCCGCCTGGGTCGAGCATCGGCGCCACCGACTCCACCGTCATCGGCAGCCCGGTGATCGAAGCGAAGGCCACGGCACGGGTGAGCGCACCCTCCAGCTCGCGGATGTTGGAGGTGAAGCGGCCAGCAATGAACTGGATCAGATCCCGCGGCAGGCTCATTTGCTCCTGCTCGGCCTTCTTGTGCAGGATCGCCATGCGGGTTTCCAGATCCGGCGCCTGAATGTCGGCGATTAGGCCCATCGAGAAGCGCGAGATCAGACGCTCCTGCAGGCGCGGAATCTGCGATGGCGGCCGGTCAGAGGCGATCACGATCTGGCGGCCGGCCTCATGCAACGCGTTGAAGGTGTGGAAGAACTCCTCCTGGGTGTATTCCTTGCCCTCGATGAACTGAATGTCGTCGACGAGAATCAGATCGGCGGCCCGGTAGCGATCGCGGAACGCCTGCATGCTGTCCTTGCGGATCGCCTGAATCAGATCGTTGGTGAACGTCTCGGTGCTCACATAAAACACCTTGGCGTCGGAATTGATCTCCAGCCGGTAGTGGCCGATCGCCTGCATCAGATGGGTCTTGCCCAGACCCACGCCGCCGCAGATGAACAGGGGATTGAACTCCCGGCCAGGGGCCTCCGCCACCGCCAGGGCCGCCGCATGGGCCATGCGGCTGTTAGGGCCCACCACGAAGCGATTGAACACGTAGCGAGCGTTGAGCGAAGGCAGCACCCGCCTGCGCGGTTCGCCGCCACCGCCAGCACCGCCGGCACCAACGGCGGCGGCGGCCATCCCGGCACCATCCGGCGGTGCCCCACCCCCAGTCGCGGCAGCGGTGAGAGCGGCCCCGGCCAGTCCCTCTCCCCCAAGGGCCGCTGGGGAGCCGTCGCGATCGGTGGTCTGGATCTGCACCTGCAGGCCCCGGCCGGCGATCTCGGTGGCGATGGCCGTGATCGTGCCCAGGTAGTGCTTGAGCAACCAGCCGCAGGCGAAGCTGTTGGGGGCCTCAAGGATCAGCAGCTGGCCATCGAAGGAGTGGCAGCGCACCGGCCGGATCCACGTTTCAAAGGTGGGCTTGCTGAGGTTGGCCTGCAGCGCCTGCTGGATCTGGCGCCACAGCTGCTCACCACTTGGCACAGCTTCACCATCCCGTGCTGCTTGCACCGGTTGCGGCACCGACCATCGACCTCAGGATTCGCGAATCTAGGCAGTGCCCCTGGCCGCGTCCGTCTTTAATGAAGCGGATCACGACCTGGCCACCTCCGCCCATGCCCCGCCGTCAGCTGTGCTGTCGCGTTGTGCTCCTGGCCCCACTGGTGCTGCTGCTCGGCGCCTGTGGCTCCGGCATCCCCGGCCTGCCCACCATGCCCCGGCAGGGGACCAGCCAGGCGCGGGTGAGCGACGCCATGCCCGCGCCGCCGCTCCAGCCGGGCAACAACCTGATCGTGGATGCGGTGGCCAAGGTGGGGCCGGCCGTGGTGCGGATCGACACCACTCGACGGGTGATCAACCCGATGGGCGGGCTGTTCGGCGGCGGCCCTTCGGTGCAGCAGCAGCAGGGCCAGGGCTCCGGATTCATCACCCGCTCCGACGGCGTGATCCTCACCAATGCGCACGTGGTGGATGGCGCCAGTGAAGTGACGGTGACCCTGCCCGATGGCCGCAGCTTCAGCGGCAAGGTGCTGGGGGGAGACCGCTTCACCGACGTGGCCGTGGTGAAGGTGGTGGCCACCGGACTGCCAGTGGCCCCCCTGGGCGATTCCAGCAAGCTGCGGCCCGGTGAGTGGGCGATTGCCATCGGCAACCCCTACGGTCTCGACAACACGGTGACCGCCGGGATCATCAGCGCCATCCAGCGCACCAACGCCGTGGGCGAGGGTCAACGGGTGCCCTACATCCAGACCGACGCCGCCGTGAATCCGGGCAACAGCGGCGGCCCGCTGATCAACGACCGCGGCCAGGTGATCGGCATCAACACCGCCATCCGCCAGGCCCCCGGCGCCGGTCTCAGCTTTGCGGTACCGATCAACCTGGCCCGCCAGATCGCCGCCCAGATCCTCGATCGTGGCTACGCAAGCCACCCCTACATCGGTGTGCGCCTGCAGACCCTCACCCCGCAGCTGGCGCGGGAGATCAACGCCACCACCAACGACTGCCGCGTGCCCGAGGTGAATGGCGTGGTGGTGGTGGACGTGATGAACGGCAGCCCGGCGGCCAGGGGTGGCTTGAGGCCCTGCGATCTGATCGAGCAGGTGGGCGACAAGGCCATGAAGAGCCCGGCCGATGTGCAGCTGGCGGTGGACCAGGCCCAGGTGGGCCAGAGCCTGGTGGTGGTGGTGCGCCGTGGGGACCAGCGCCAGACCCTGAACGTGAAGCCCGGGGAACTGCCCCGCCAGGGCCAGGGGTGAAGCCCGTGCAGCCGGCTGGGGAAGGGCCCGCGCCGCGACGCCGGCTGGTGATCATGAGCCGCTGGCCGGCAGCGGGCCGCTGCAAGCGGCGTCTCGCCGTTGACCTGGGGCCGGCAGCCGCCTGCCGCATCCAGGCCGTACTGGGCCACCACGTGCTGGCGGCAGCCCGCCAGGCCCGCCAGCAGCTGGGGTTTGAGCTGGTGCTGGCCAGCAGCGGGCTGGGTGGCGGGGCCACCAGGCGCTGGGCCCGGCAGCTGGGCTGCGACCAGGGGCTGGTGCAGGGCCATGGCGGACTGGGCCTGCGCCTGCAGCGCCAGCTGCAACACGGCTGGCGGGCCGGCGCCAGTCGGGTGGTGCTGATCGGCAGCGATCTGCCTGAGCTGGAGCCGGGCGATCTGCTGGACGCCTTCAGCGCCCTGGAGCAGAGCCCACTGGTGCTGGGGCCAGCCATGGATGGCGGCTACTGGTTGATCGGCCTGCGCCGCAGCTGCCCGCCTCTGTTCTGCGGGATCCCCTGGGGCGGCGACCAGGTGCTGGCCCGCACCCAGGCCGAGGCCGCCAGGCAGGGCCTGCACTGGCGCTGCCTGCGCCGGCAGTCCGACCTGGATCGGGCGGCCGAGCTGGCCCGCTGGCGCTGACGCGGGAGACGGGCCGATGGGTGAGCTGTGGGGCCAGCTGTCGGAGTTCCGGCGGGACTCCCCCACGACGCCGCCCCTGGGCGTGGTGATCCCCTGCCGCAATGAGGCCCGCAGCCTGCCGGCCCTGCTGGCCCAGTTGCAGTCGGCGCCCGAGCTGGTGACGGCGGTGGTGGTGGTGGATGGCGGCAGCCAAGACGGCTCCGCCCGCCTGGCGGCCCTGGGCGGAGCGCAGGTGCTGCGCTGCGGCCCGAACCGCGGACTGCAGCTGGCCGCCGGTGCCGCCACCCTGACCACGCCCTGGCTGCTGCTGCTGCACGCCGATGTGCGCCTGCCGCCGGGATGGGCGGCGGCGATCGGCAGCGCCATCGCCCGCAGTGATGCCAACCACGGACCGGCGTGGTGGTTTGACCTGGGCATCCAGGGGGTGGACCCGGCTCTGCGGTTGGTGGAGCTGGCGGTGGCCTGGCGCAGCCGCTGGCGCCAGCTCCCCTATGGCGACCAGGGGTTGCTGCTGGGCCGTCCCCTGCTGGAGCGCGCCGGCGGCATCCCACCCCTGCCGCTGATGGAAGACCTGGAGCTGGCCCGGCGGCTGGCGCCGCTCACCCGCCTGCGCAGCCTCGGCCTGGCGCTGGGGGTGAGCGACCGGCGCTGGAGGCAGCGGGGGGTATGGCAGACCACCCTGGCCAACGCCCGGCTGCGGCGGCTCTGGCACCAGGGGATTCCACCCGAAACATTGGCCGCCCTCTATGCCGGGAGGAATCAGGGCGCGTACCAGAAGGCGCAGCGGCGCTGCAGCGGCTCCAGCTCCCAGCCCTGACGCTGATAGAAACCCACCACATCGGGATCGGCGAACAGACTCACCCGCTCCACCGCCATCTCCCGCAGCTGATCGAGCACGTAGCCCATCAGCTGCTTGCCCAGCCCGGCGCCCTGATAGCGGGGGTGCACGGCCACATCCCACACGGTGGCCTCCACCACGCCATCGCCGGTGCAGCGCGCAAAGCCCACCAGCTTGGGCAGGCGCGGATCGTGGCGCCACAGGCCCACCCGCAGCAGGCTGTGGGTCAGGGCCTTGCGCACCCGCCGCACCGGGCGCCGGCTCCAGCCCACCGCGTCGCAGAGCTGCTCCAGCTCGATCAGGTCGATCTCGCGCTCGCAGCTGAGCACCAGCCCCACCGCGCCGGAGGGCACCGGGGCGATCCGGTGGCGAGGGCCATAGAGAGCCCCGAGCAGAGCAATCGTGTCGGCCTCAAGCTCGGCAGAAGCGGGGGCCATGGCCGGGGCGGTGCTGGGGTTGCTCATCCGCTCCGTTGGGCTCTCCGGGCACCATGACCCATCACGATGGCACGATCCTGCCTGATTCCCGTGCCCGCCGGCGAAACCCAACTGCCCCTGCTGGTGGCCCTGCACGGCTGGCTGCTGGCGGGCCGGCTCTGGCAACCCCTGGCGGATCGGCTCGAGCCGGGATGGGAACTGTGGGCTCCCGACCTGCCGGGCTTCGGCCGGGCCCCCAGGCCGCGCGGCCTGCAGCCCAACCTCGTGAGCTACGGGCGCTGGGTGGCCGACCAGGCCAGCGAGCGGGCCAGTGGCCGCCCCGTGGTGCTGATCGGCCATTCGCTCGGCGGCAGCCTGGCGCTGCAGGCCGCCCCGCTGCTGGGTGAGCAGCTGCAGGGGCTGGTGCAGATCGCCTCCGGTGGTGGCGTGTATCAGCCGCGGCCCTTCCGGGCCGTGCGCCGCGGCGGGGCCAGCTTCCTGCGCTGGCGACCACGCTGGCTGCTGGAGCTGCCCGGGAGCGAGGCGGTCGCCAGCCCCCTGCGGGCCGAGCTGCGAGCCGCCCGCGGTCTGCTGGCGTCGAGCATGCGGCGTTCCTCCGTGCAGCAGTTGCCGCTCCTGGCCAGCCGGCTGAGGGTGCCGAGCCTGTGGGTGGCCGGCAGCCGCGATCAGGTGATGGAGCCCCGCTACGTGCGCCACCTGGCCAGCTACTGCCCCAACCACCGGGTGGAGGTGCTGGAGGGCTGCGGTCACCTGCCAATGCGCCAGCAACCCCTGCAGCTGGCGGCCATGCTCAGTGGCTGGCTCGAGCAGCTGAAACGGAAGCAGCTCGGCTAGAGCGCCGCCAGGCCCTTGTCCTGGAGCTCGGCCAAACGGGCATAGAGGCCCCCGGAGGCCCGCAGCTCACGGTGGTTGCCCTGCTCCACCAGCCGCCCCCGCTGCAGCACCAGGATGCGATCGGCGGCCTCCACCGTGGCCAGGCGGTGGGCGATCACGATGGCGGTGCGGCGATCCAGCAGCCGTTCCAGATCCCGCTGCAGGGTGGCCTCGGTGGCCGGATCCATGAAGGCGGTGGCTTCGTCCATCACCAGCACCGAGGGATTGCGGATGGCCACCCGCGCCACCGCCAGCAACTGGCGCTCTCCGGAGGAAAGGTTGCCGCCCCGCTCGCGCAGCTCGGTATTGAGTCCCTCCGGCAAACGCCGCAGCAGGGGATCCAGACCCAGCTCGTGGCAGGTCTGCTGCAGCTGCGGGTCGCTGATCGGGGCATCGAGGCGCAGGTTGTCGGCCACGTTGCCACTGAACAGGAAGGTGTCCTGCAGCACCACCCCCAGGCGCTCGCGCAGGGCGGCGATCGGCAGCTCACGGATGTCCACGCCATCCAGAAGGATCCGGCCCTGCTGCGGCTCATACAGACGGCAGAGCAGCCGGATCACCGTGGTCTTGCCAGAGCCGGTGGGACCCACCAGGGCCACGTGTTCACCGGCGGAGATGCTGAAGGAGAGGTCGGTGAGGATCGGATCGTCGGGCCGGTAGGCAAACGACACGCGCTCGAACACCACCTCGCCGGCCACCCGTGCGGCCGCCACAGGGACAGGCGCTGACGCAGGCGCGGCTGCTGCCGGGGCGCCACCGGGCCGGTCGGCGATCTCGATTGGCTCCTCCAGCAGCTCACCGATCCGCTCCACGGCGGTGAGGCCCCCCTGGATCTGCGTGAAGCGCTCCGCCAGCTGCCGCAGCGGATCGAACAGTCGCTGGGAATAAAGGATGAAGGTGGTGAGCGTGCCCAGGCCCATCACCCCGCTGGTCACCATCCAGCCACCCAGGGCCAGCACCACGGCCACCGCCGAGAGCGCCACCCACTCGATGAAGGCGGAGATGGCGCTGTCGTAGAGGATCGTGCCGGTCACGGCCCACTTGTAGGCCGAAGTGGTGACAGCGAAGCGCTCGCTGTTCACCGCCTCCCGGCGGAACATCTGCACCACCTCCAGCCCCTGCAGGTTCTCCTGCAGATCGGCGTTGAGCTGGCTGAGCTCCTCGCGCACCCGATAGTTGGCGCGTCGGTAGCGGCGCTGCAGCCAGAAGATGCCCAGAACCACCGGCAGCTGCACCGCCAGCAGCAGCACCCCCAGCCGCCACTCGATCGCGATCATCGTGGCGGCGATCACCACTAGGGTCACCAGGTCGGCAAGCACCCCCACGGCGCCGCTGCCGAACACCTCGGCCAGGGCGTCCACGTCGCTGGTCAGGCGGGTGAGCAACTTGCCCACCGGCGTGCGGTCGTGGAAGCGCAGCGACAGTGCCATGGCATGGCGGAACAGGTCGTCGCGGATGCGCGCAGTGAGCCGCTGGCCCACGGCCTGCACGTTGTAGGTCTGCACGCCCTGGAGTCCCAGCCGGGTGAGCACGGCGGCCAGCAGCATCAGCACCAGGGTGCGCAGGGCCACCGGGGTGTCGAGGGCCGCCAGCCAGGGAAGCACCGATTCACCGGCGGCGCCGCTGCTGCGCCGCAGCACGGCGATTGCCTGGCCCACGAGCAGCGGCTGCACGGCGGCCGCAAAGGCCACTGGGATCAGCAGCAAAAGGGTGAGGCCCAGCCGCCGCCTGTCGCGCCCCAGGTAGGGCAGCAGTCGCAGCAGTCGTCGCCGATCTCCGCGCGCCATGGTTCAGCTCCCCTCGCAGAGACGGTTCACGACATCCTGTCGACCAGCGCCTGCAGCTCGCCGCCATCGAGGCGCAGCGAGAGCGGATGGCCGATCAGCCGGGCCGTGGAATGAAACAGGTCGTCGATGGCGATCAGGCCGTTCTCCTCCAGGGTGCGACCGGTGGCCACCAGATCCACGATCGCCTCGCTCATGCCGGTGATCGGGCCCAGTTCCACCGAACCGGCCAGGTGGATCAGCTCCACCGGCAGGTCGAGGGCCTCGAAGTACTCCTGGGCGCAGCGGGTGAACTTGCTGGCGATGCGGCAGTGGGCCGGCAGATCGGCAGCGCGGCGATAGGAGCTGGAGGCCTTCACGGCCACGCTCATACGACAGCCGCCGAAGCCCAGATCGAGCAGCTGTGCCACCGGCAGCTGATGCTCGCGGAGCACGTCGTAACCCACCACGCCCAGTTGGGCCTGGCCGTAGGCCACATACACCGGCACATCGGCGTTACGCACCAGCAGGGCCCGGGCGCGACCGCAGGGCGTGGGCACCATCAACAACCGGTTGCCCGGCTCCAGCACCGCCGAAAAATCGAGACCCGCCGCAGCGAACCGCCGCACCGAGTCCTTGAGCAGCGCACCTTTGGCCAGGGCGACAGTGATCATGGGGCCAGAACGGCGGTGATCATGGACAGGCGCCGGAAAGCGGACTTTAACGATGGGCCCCACCGCCAACCTGCCCATGCGGCAACCGCTGCAGCCACTCCCGGTGCAGCTGATCCCGGTGCTGCAGGACAACTATGTCTTTGTGCTGCAGCGGGCGGGCCGGGCGGTGGTGGTGGATCCGGCGGTGGCTGAGCCGGTGATCGCCGAGCTGGAGCGCCAGGGTCTGGAGCTGGTGGCGATCCTCCACACCCACCACCACAGCGACCACATCGGCGGCACGCCCGCGCTGCGGCGGCGCTGGCCCCAGGCGGCGGTGATCGCGCCGGCCTGCGAGGCCGATCGCATCCCCCAGACCCAGGGGGTGCACGACGGCGAGCGCCTCACGCTGCTGGGCCAACCGGTGGACGTGCTGGCGGTGCCGGGCCACACCCGCGGCCATGTGGCCTATCACCTGCCGGAGAGCGGCCATCTGTTCTGCGGCGACACCCTGTTCGCCGGTGGCTGCGGCCGCCTGTTCGAGGGCACGCCCGAGCAGATGCACCAGTCGCTGGAGCGGCTGGCGGCCCTTCCACCAACCACCCGGGTGTGGTGCGCCCACGAATACACCGAGGGCAACCTGTGCTGGGCGGCCGAGCAGGCGCCAGGCGATCCCGCCATTGTTGAGCGCCTGGCGGCAGTGCGCTCAGCCCGGCAGGCAGGCCAGCCCACCATCCCGAGCACGATTGAACGCGAGCGGGCCACCAATCTGTTTGTGCGGGCGGCCGATCCCGCCGAACTGCGGCGGCTGCGCGGCAGCAAGGACCTCTGGCGTGGCTGAGCAGGCAGACCGGGTGGGCGCCGACCTCACTCAGACAGCCCGCAACCGCTGACGGCCGGGGAACAGCAGGGCTTCGCTGCCAGGCCGCAGGCTGAGGCGACAGCGCAGGCCCCGCTGCGCGGCCTGGTCAAGGGGCAGGCGCAGCCGCAGGCGTTGGTTGCCGCTCTGCACCTGAACCAGCCACTCGCGGCCTAGAAATTCACGGCCGAGCACCCAGGCCTCACCTTCGGGGTCGGGGCTGAGCAGCAGCGATTCCGGACTCACCAGCAGCTCCAGCGCCTCCCCCGCTGCCGGCGTCGCGGGCAGTCCCTCCCCCGGCAACGGATGCAGGGCCCCTAGGGGCGTCTGGACCCGACCAGCCTCCAGCCGGGCCGGCAGCAGGTTGGCCTGCAGCACGAACCGCCCCACGAACGGGGTGGCGGGGGCGTTCACCAGCTCCTGTGGGGCCGCGCACTGGTGCAGCACGCCGTCGCGCAGCACAGCCACCCGATCGCAGATGGCCAGCGCCTCCTCGGGATCATGGGTCACGATCAGGCCGCTGGCGCCGCAGCGGCTCAGCACCGCCGGCAGCTCGCTGCGCAGTCGTAGCCGCACCTCCACGTCGAGATTGGAGAAGGGCTCATCCAGCAGCACCAGCGAGGATCCCGGCGCCAGGGCGCGGGCCAGAGCCAAACGCTGGCGCTGACCGCCGGAGAGCTCGTGGGGATAGCGCTGCTCAAGACCCTTGAGCCCCAGCAGCTCCAGCAACCAGGACGCCCGGCTGGTGTCCTGGCCCCGGCGCAGGCCGAAGCAGGTGTTCTGCCAGGCGTCGAGGTGGGGGAAGAGGGCGTAGTCCTGAAACACCATGCCCACGCCGCGTCGCTCCGGCGGCAGCCAGCGGTTGGGGCCGGCCACCTCGCGGCCGTCAATGCTCACGCTGCCGCGCGACGGCCGCTCGAAGCCGGCGATCAGGCGCAGCAGGGTGGTTTTACCGCAGCCGGAGGGGCCCAGCAGCCCCACCAACTCACCTTGGCGGAGGGTCAGATCAATGCCGCGCAAGGTGAAGCCGTCGGCGGCAGCATTGGGATAGCGGTGCCAGATCTGCTCGAGCCGCACCTGCTCACGCAGGGGCAGTTCCGCAGGCATCAGCTCGGCAAGGGGGCTGGCGATGGGCAGCGGGCCGCACACGGCCATAGGCTCAGCCCCCCATCTTGTCGCGGCATGAGCACCACCCACGAACCAGCCGAGCTGCAGGCGATCGAAACCAGCCAGGCGCCGGCCCCCGTGGGCCCTTACAACCAGGCGGTGCAGGCCGGCAACCTGCTGTTCTGCTCCGGCCAGATCGCCCTCGATCCCGGAACGGGCGCAATGGTGGGCGAGGGCGATGTGGAGGCCGAAACCCGCCAGGTGCTGGCCAACCTGGAGGCGGTGCTCGCCGCCGCCGGCAGCAGCCCCCGACAGGTGGTGCGCACCACCGTGTTTCTCGCCGACCTGGCCGACTTCGCCAAGGTGAACGCCCTCTATGCCGAGGTGTTCGGCAGCGGCGTGTCGCCAGCGCGGGCCTGCGTGGAAGTGGCCGCCCTGCCCAAGGGGGCGCGCGTCGAGATCGACTGCATCGCCGTGCTGGGCTAGCGGGGTTCCACCGAGCAATCGAGCAGGCCGCTGGCCTGCTCATCCACGGCACTGAGGCGCTGCAGGATCGACTGAAGGTCGAGGGCCGAGAGCTCGCCGTCGTGGCCCCACTTCATGCAGGAGCGACCCAGGCAGTCGTCGGGGGTGGCATCGCCGAAGCGGGACTGCACCATGACCCAGGCCTCCCTGTGTTGATTTCAACACTAGCCATGCGACCGGAAGGCGCCAGCCCCAAAGACAGGACTCCCGCCGCCGCCCTCTAAGCTCTCCTGTATCGGGGCGTGGCGCAGCTTGGTAGCGCGGGTGCTTTGGGAGCACTAGGTCGCAGGT
The DNA here is from genome assembly GCA_044235095.1 of Prochlorococcaceae cyanobacterium. Classification (GTDB taxonomy): domain Bacteria; phylum Cyanobacteriota; class Cyanobacteriia; order PCC-6307; family Cyanobiaceae; genus NIES-981. The sequence continues at coordinate 23,429 of JBIIIC010000027.1, forward strand.
TCGAATCCTGTCGCCCCGATCAATCACACCAAGGGTTCTCGGCGATGCCGGGAACCCTTTTTTCTTGCCTGCAAGAGAAAGTGCAAGAGAACAGAGGGGTTTCAGGCCTCGCGTTCCTCCCGTGAGGGCATGGGTCAGTGCTGGTTGGAGTCAGGTCCATCCGTTTTGACCAAGGCCCAAGGTCTGAGTTTCTCTTGCATCTCTTGCAGCCCTTCGTCTGTGCGGAGCTGCTGCAGGTTTGCAGGCACCGCAGGGCTCCAGTCGGCGACGGCCGCCCTCCGCTCCGGGGCCGGAGTGGGTGTGGTGGGCAGGGCTCCTCTCCCGCGGCTGCGGTGGCCGGGCATTCGTCCGCATCAATGCGGGCAGAGGTGAGCCGCATGCCTCCTCGCGCGGCTGCGCGGCCAGGTGGGCATTCAGGTGAACTGGTTTTCGGGGGGTGTCGATCCAACTTCAAATCGGCAAGGCCCTGTGGCGGATCCAGCGCTGGGGTTGCCGGGGCCAGGCATGGAGCTCGACCGGCACCAGGGCTTCTTCGGGTCGGTCCGATCTGGGTTTCAGCAATGCTTGCTGCTGATGGCCTCATCCTGACCACCTTCCACAAGCCTTACCGCCGCAACGTTTCCCACTCCTGTCGGCTTCCCCTCCCATGCGTTCCTCCCTGCGCCGCCAGCTGCTGCACCTCGCCACCGATCTCTCAGCCCTGACGGCGAACCCCGACGACCTGGGCCACGGCTTCGATCTGCTCACCCGCAGCTACGCCACCCCGGTGGCCGATGCCGCCCGCGCTGCCCTGCGCCACGACCCGGCGATAGCACCACTGATCGCAGAGCGTTACTGGGGGCCCTGGCCAGGCCAGCTCGAGTTGCTGGCGCTGCCGACGGAGAGCCTCGGCCATGCCTACGCCAGTTGGTTCGCCCAGGCCGGCGGCCAGCCCCTGCCGGATCCGGAGCTGCAGGCTGGCAGTGAGGGCGACGACATCTGGTTGCACCAGCGCGTTCGCCACACCCACGACCTCTGGCATGTGATGTGTGGCTGCCCGCCCACAGCGGCTGGGGAGGCAGCGATGAGTGCCGTCAACGTGATGCAGCTGCTTTGGCCGGGCAGCGCCATGCTGCTGGGGGCCGATCTGCTGCACCGGTGCCTGGAGGGGCCGGCCAGTGGCGAGGTCGACGTGGGTCAAGCGGTGGCTTACGGCCTGGAGCTGGGCAGGGTCTGCGCGCCGTTGCTGGCACAGCGCTGGGAGGAGGGCTGGGCGCGGCCGCTGGCCCAGTGGCGGCAGCAACTGGGCATTGCCGCGCTGGTGGAACGTTCACCCTTTCGGGAGATCACGCCCCCTCGAGCCTGATCGGCAGCAGGCGGCGCATCAGCAGCGATTGCAGCAGCAGGTCGGCCAGCACCACCACGAAAATCAGCGCCAGCAGCTGGGCTGCGAGAGGTTCCGCCAGCTCTGGGGTGATGCCGCGCAGGTGGGGCAGTTCCTCGGCCATCGAGACGGCCAGGGCCAGGGGAACCGCCGCCCGCAGGCCGCAGCCCGAGACGATCAGGCGCTCTGGCCAGGGGAAGCGGGCTGCCGGCAGCACTGCCGACACTGCGAGCAGGCGAGCCAGGGGCAGCACGATCGCGAGCAGTAGCCCCAACGGCAGCACCGCGATCAGTGCGGCGGGCTGCACGAGCACGCCAAGCAGGAGCAAAACCGTGATTTCGGCGGCCGTGTTCAGCGGATGCATCACCCTGCCCAGGGCCTGCTGCTCAAAGCGGCCGATCCGGTAGCGGCCATTCGAGAGCAGCACCCCGGCCACGAACACCGCGATCAGCCCACCGCCCCCCAGCAGCTGGCCGAAGCCATAGGTCACAAAGGCCAGAGCCACAGCGACCAGCAGCAGCATCTGCTCGGAGCGCGCCAGTGCATCGATCAGGCGCGGCGCTACAGCCCCGACAACCAGACCGGCCAGCAGGCCGGCGATCACGTGCAACCCCACCGCTCCCAGCTCATCTGGCAGACGGCTCGTCAACAGCCCTTGCACGGCCAGATGGTCGCCATGGGGTTGCTCTCGCAGCACACCGGCAACCAAGCCGAAGACCAGCAGCGCGATCACCGTGCTTACCGCGGCTTCGAACTCAAGCAGGTGCCGGAGACCTCCGCGGATGCCATGGTGCAGTGCCGCCAGCAGATCTTCGAGGGCTCTGCTGTCGGTGGCCCCAAGACAGCACACCGTGAGCAAGGCGGCAGAGATCGGCAAGCCACTGGCCACCAGCGGAGTCAGCCCGAGCAGGGCCAGCCCCGTGATCGCAAGGGTGATCAGCACCCCCAGAATTCCAAGCCTCAGGCCCGCCGCGGTCATGCCGCGGATGCGGCGCAGGTCGGTGTTGAGACCGGCGTAGAAGATCAGCAGGGCCAGCGCCACCCGGTGCAGGGTTTCCACCTGCATTGGGCCGATACTCTGGCCCAATGCTCCGAGATCACTCGGAATGAGAAAGCCAAGCAGCAGAATCGCCGCAGCCCCCGGGAGCCGCCAGCGTGCAGCCAGCTGGTCGAGCGCCAATGCCGCCAGATAGACCAGGCCCACGCCCAGAAAGAAGCCACGTGGCAACAGGGTGCCTGCCAGGTGAGCGTTGGACTGGGACACACCTATCAACACTGGCATCACCCGCCGAAGCCGCAACCGCTGAATGCCATTCTCCAACAGTTGTTTGTCAGCTGTCTGCCAGACCTGGTGCATTGCCTTGATCCCATGCGCTCCCTACTGACAGGGCCGGGGCTGACCCGTTCCGATCTCGCGCGTACCGACAGAACTGCCGTTGAGAAGACAGTCATGACTCCTGAATTGATGTCGTTGATGTTGCCGGTGCGCGGTGGCGCCTGCCGCCTATGGGCTGGCCGGCACCTGCCAGCAGCTTCTACGGATGGATGGCCGTTGCTCGTGTGTCATGGCGGCCCAGGTATCCCCAGTGATTATTTGTTTCCCTTGGTGGAGCTGCTGCAGCGACCGGTGATTTTCTTCGACCAACTGGGCTGTGGGCGCAGTGACCGGCCTGAACCCGCTGATCAGGAATACTCGATTGCCGCTTCCGTACGGGACCTCGTTTCGGTGATCGATGCACTGGTGGCTCAGGCCTGGATCCCGATCCGTGATGGGCGTCCGGCTTACCACCTATACGGCCAGTCCTTCGGCGGCATCCTGGCCTTTGAGACCCTCAATGCGGCCAGTGGTCCACCGCCGCCGCGCTCGTTGAGCCTGTCCAACGTGCCGAGCTCGGTGCCGGTGTTGCTTGAGGATGTGGCGGCCCTACTGGCGGATCTTGGCGACGACGGCTCCCGCTTTGATGCGACCCACGTCTGTCGAGCGATCCCCCGGCCAGCGGCACTGCTGGCTGCCTATGCGCCAGGGCACCCAGGCAGCCATTGGCGGGGTGTGGACGTGATTGCGGAGTGGTGTGTGCCCGAGGCGAGCCTGGCTTCTTTCACCACACCTGTATTGCGTCTCGCTGCGGAGTACGACTTTGTCACCTCCCGTTCGATGCAGGGATGGCAACAACTCGCGAATCAGCGCCTGGTGGTTCTTCCGGGAGTGGCCCATCATGCCCTCCTCGAGAGGCCTAAGTCCTATGGAGCTCACCTAGAAGCATTCCTCCAGACACACGAGGACTGAGCCGACTTGGCTCGGGTTCTGCCGATCCATGTCGGCGACCCGGACCGATCAAGGTCGGTGAAGTGGGCCATGACATGACCAAGCAGCAAGAAGCCCTGTAAGAAAGTTGAACCAATCGCTGTTATCACCTTTCGTGCCTAGTTGGTTTCTCATATGCAGTCAGCGCGTGCCAAGCGAGACTGTCGCCCGAGCGACACAATGATTAGCCCAGAAGTGAAAAGCGGGTGACCGAACTCGAACCGGCGACGTTCAGCTTGGGAAGCTTCTCTGATGATTCGCCGACCTGCTTGTGCTGCAGAGAGTCTTATATGCCTCAGGCTTGGATGTGAGAAGATCTGCAAGAAGGTTTTGGCCTTCTCCCCTGTTGTGAGAAGGTGCAAGTTGGAGCCGGCGGGCGTAGGGCGAAGGGGCGTGGGCTGCTCTGTGAAGGGCGTTCTCTTTACGCAAGTCAAGTATTCCTTTACCCTTGGCAATCCTTCGCCATGACCGCTAGGTACAAGCAAGATTTGAAAGTTGAATCCAGAGCGCCCGAGAGATTGGCGGGCTGAGTTATCCAATGTCTGCCCCCCGCGGTTTCGGCAGTGCGTCCGGTCGGCAACGGCCGTCCTCCGCTCCGGGGCCGGTGGTGAGGTGGCGGGCAGGGCCGCTCTCCCGCGGCTGCGGTGGCTGGGCATTCGCCCGCATCAATGGGGGCAGCGGTGGGCCCCAGGCCTCATCGCGCGGCTGCGCGGCCAGCTCATCGTTCAGTGCTGAATCTGGCGGTCTTGCTGATCAGTTTTCAAGGCCGCCACCGGATGGCCTTGACTTGTGCAGATCCATTGCCCCGAAACGACCCTACCCCCTGCTCAGTGCGTTTGTACTGGTAGAATAAGGGCTGCGCCAAAGGCCAAGAACCCATCGCCGGCGGCAACCTAATCCCTGGTCTCGCCATCACAACCGCGTACACCTAAGCGGATGTGATGCCCCGATCAGTTGTCCTTTCTGGCAACTGAATCCATGGCTTTATGTATTCAATCGCAGCCGGAGATCGTTCCGGCCCGCTCGCTGGTGATCGCGGCCGGGGGCGGTCGTGATCTGGCCTGGCCCCATCAGCCCGTGGCCGCTGAACTGCTGGCCCGCAGTGGCGGCCGGCTGGTGCATCTGCGGCTCCATGGCGGGGCCCGTGATGCCGATGCCGCCATGGGTCGTGCGGCCCATCAGCTGGGCTGGTCCTCCGTGGTAATGCCAGCCCGGTGGGAGCGGCATGGCCGGGCGGCTGGGCCGATTCGTAATCGGGAGCTGCTCGAGCAGGCCATTGCCCAGGCCGTGGCCCACACCTCCCCGGTCTCGATCGCCTCGGTGTTGGTGGTGGCGTTCCCCGGTGGCGTTGGCACCGCCTTGCTCGTGCAGCAGGCCCGCCGAATGGCCTCCTGTTCGCCGGTGCCGATTTCGTTGGCTGAGGTCAGCACGTCGGCCGGGCTCTGGGCCGTTCCGGCTGGTGTTCCCCGCTCCTGATCACTCACCACAAGCCTTGGCGTTCTGCCGCGCCTCCTCTCCATTCCCTGTCTCTCCTCTCACCGTCATGGCCGTTCTCACTCCCATCCCCTCCGCTGCCGCCCCTGCTTCGGCCCCGGAAGCCTCTGGTCCTGCCTGTTCCCTCCCGCGCTCCGGCTCCCTCTGGCAGCTTGGCATCGAGTCCCAGGAGCTCACCAACGCCATCGGCCAGCTGGCCGAGAAGCTGGAAACCGATGACCCTCAGCAGCGCGCCCTGGTCCTCGCCGAGCTGGAGGCCGCCCTGCTTGCAGAAGAAAGCAACAAGCAGGCCCTGGCGGCCAAGGCCGATGCCACCTGCTGGGTGATCGAGCACCTGCGTGGCCAGGCCGCTACCGCCAGCAGCAGGCCTAGCGCCTCACTGATCTGGCCCAGTCCGATGCCGGCTGGGCCGATGCCCTGGAAGAGTCGCTGATCTTTGTCCTCACCCAGCTGCAGCCGGCGGCTACCCGCTTCTCGTTCCCAAATCACCAGCTCAGCAGCCGCAAGTCCTCCGCTGTGTTGATCAACGACGAAGACGCCCTCGGTTCCGAGTGGCTCACCGTCACCACTACCAGCAAGCCGGACAAGGCCGCCATCAAGGAGGCTCTCAAAACTGGCCGCCAGATCAGCGGCGCCCGGCTCCTCTCCCGCCGCTCCTGGCGCATCAACGCAGGGAGGCAAAGCCTCCTTCCACCTGGGTCCGCTCCAGGGGCAGGCCCACGTCCCTCAATCCCCAGCCCTTCTCACCTCGAAGCATCGCCATGGCCACTGCTGTCTTATCCCACGAGCAGATCGCTGCCCTCTCGGCCCCTCTGGATCGGGCCAAGGTTCAGACCCGCAGCCAGGCCGGCCGCTCCATGGCCTACCTGGAGGGTTGGCAGGTGATCGCTGAGGCCAACCGCATCTTTGGCTGTGACGGCTGGCAGCGCCAGACCCTCGCCACCCGCTGCGTCAGCCAGGCCGAGCGCCCCGTAGGACGGGACCAGAAACCCGGTTGGGGCGTCACTTACACCTGCCGGGTACGCATCACGGTGGGGGCACCTGATGCAGAGCCTGTGATCCGTGAAGGGTGAGCCGCCGGCTACGGCATCGACGTCGACCTCGGCCAGGCCCATGAATCCGCCCTCAAAGAGGCCGAGACCGATGCCATGAAGCGGGCACTGATGACCTTTGGCAATCCCTTCGGGCTGGCGCTCTACGACAAGCAGCAGCGCGAGGTCACAGGCGGGGCCCCAGGTGAGGGAGATCGCTCCAGCAGCGGCCAGGCCAGCCGCCCCATGTCTACGCCACTGCGGGTGGTGCCTCCAGCGCCAACCCCAGCGACAGCCAGGCTCCAAAAAATCGAACTCCAGGCCCAGGTCGCTGCGACACCGACAACTAAGCCAACCTCAGCGCTGCCAACCGCGGCAGCCCAGCCTCCAGTCCTCGATCCCGGCCTGGCGCCCCTCGACCAGGCCACGATTCGCCAGCTGCACGCCACCATCCGCGGCCTACCCGTTCCGGTGCTGGAGGAATTCAGCAAGGCCTTCCGCAAGCGTTTCCAGGTGCCGGCCGAGGCCGCCTCGATCGCCGATCGGATCTGCCAGCGGAGGCACCACGACTAGATCGAAACCTTTCTGGTGCAGCACACCAGTGACGGCATTTCAAGCGTGGCCGCTGGAGCTAAACGCCAGACCAGCTGAGCGGATCAGAACTCCTCTCATACACCAAAATCCCAATCTCTGCTTTCACGAACTTCACCCCGCCTACTCATCTCCTAACGACATCAATCACGGAGCACTTCTGAGATAGAGATCAAGACCAGCCTACCTGATGCAGATAGACAACGAATAGCGCCAAGCCATTGTTGCACCCTTCCCAGAGAGGGTATTTACTAGATCGGCAGCTCTCGAGAGCAGAGACGGGATTCCTTAAAAGCCTAGGCGCCAGCAGCCTCTTGCTTTCAGTCACTTGGACAATCCAAATGCGGCCAACATTTGCGCAAAGTCCTCCCGTTGCCGATGCTTATAGGCAACTGCGTTTCCAATCGGCTTCTACGGAAGCAGGCATAAGCTATGTTGATTTTGGTCATGAATGGAGAAAAGCACTAAGATTTATCAATACCGCCCTTGAGGACAGCAAGCCTGGCGACCTCACCAAGCAGCTTGAGACAATTAAGACTTCATACCAGGACATCTGGACCTTTGGAAGTGCCGGTTTTCCTCGAAATATGTAAGCGTTGCACTTGACCACTGCTTGAATGCTGGGTTCAAGCAGCGCAACCCATACGCGACAGAGAGCCTTCCCGGTGCCATTGCATCAACTGAATATGCCGAGATGTATCTACGCGTAAGCATGGCCTTACCGTACATGTTCGCGAACGCATCTAGCCAAGTTCGCGACCTGGGAGATCTCCTAAAGGGGAAAAAGATAAGACAGCCCTCGCCCGTGTCGAATACTGAAACAAAGCCTTTGGTGAAATGCTCTCCCCCAACATCTCTCAAGTATCGACTAGATGTCTTGGGTAACAACTGAACTTTCACTGCTGTCAGTCGATGCCGTGAAATCTCAGTGGCCTTACCTCGATCAGCGCATCCTCCATCGCTGGATCGCTGAGGTCGTACCACTGCTGCAGAAGATGGATTCGCAGCATGGTCGAGAACGGATAGGGCGGCCGTCCACCCTTGGAGCTGGTCTTGGGATAGTGCGGCTCAATCAGATCAAGCAGCGCCTTCCACGGCACCACCTTCTCCATCTCGCTCAAAAATCGCTCGCGCCTGGTTCGCTTCTTGGCGGTGGCCTGCTCGTAATCACCAAAACCGCGCTGCTTGCTGCCCATGAACCCAGTCCGCGCCTGCGCTTACAGAAATATTTTCGCGCGGATGGCTTGGGTTTTCCAAAGTCTCCTTTGTGCTGGCGCGTCACATTGAAGATGTGGGCTAAGCATAAGCACTCATGATTCTAGGCCTGTTTCTGGGCATCTGAGCCCGATCGAGCCTGTTGGGCTTGCTGACGCTGGCAGCCGATGCGAGACACACCCCTTGCAACCTGCTCAGGCATGGTGCTCGCTGTCGGCCTGCGTCGGTCCATGCAGGCCCTGCCTCTCACACGTGCCCCGCAGGATCACCGAAGGCTTGATGTGGAAGCGGTGCTGAAATTCGATGCTGAAAAGACTCAAGGAACGGTAGCCGCAGGCCTGGGCGATCTTGGTCACGTTGTCTCCGGATCCGGCGGTATGCAGCATTTGCCAGGCCAGATCGAGTCGTTGGCTGCGAATCCACTGGGTAGCGGTGCAACCCAACCGATTGCGAAAGGCGTATTGCAGCGAGCGGAGTGAATAATGACTTTGATTGGCCAGAACGGTCAGGTTCAGTGGTTGGCCGAGATTAGCCTTGATATAGTCAAGGATACTATCAAAGTAGTCATTCTCGTAGTCGTATTTCTGCTGATTTGAAACTGGCGAGGGCGGACGGTTTGCCCTTAAATCGATCAGCACAGTCAGTAGTCTGCGGATTTGGTCGCCGATCGCCAGTTGATCCAGCAAGGCCGGATCGTAGCCATACAGTTGGCTTGCGGAGCTGAGAAGCTTGGTCAGCATCCTCAGCACGATGCAACTAACGTTCGTGGTGCTGGAGTGAAACACGAGCGGCCATTCAGGCAGAACAGATGAGGTGCTCCACTGGGCATCGGGGCGATAGTTCTCAAGGCTCTGGACAATCTCCGCTGACGACATGAGGACGCAGATCACACGGAATGCAGTGCTTTTCCATTCCAATGAACATTCAGGCACTAACACCCAAGTACCCGCGTCACAAATGCATTGGTGTTGAGGATGTAGCAGCTCGAGTTGGCCGCGTTCTACATAAATCAAAGACAGCCAGTGCCTGCTGCTCAGAATGTCTGTGATCGCCGGCCCGCTGAGAACGATGAGATGGCCTGACTGGCACACCAGATGGAAAGCCCTGCTGGCAGTTGCCGCGCCGGCGTTACTCAGGCTGTGCAACGAGGGCAATGCTGCTTCGTCAAAAAGGTTGCCTGGGATGGCTTCCGTGAGTGGCAGGAGATACCCAGAAAAAGGACTGTCTTGATCTGTTGCGTAAGCAGGCAGTTTGGCTGTCATCTCAGATCCTGGATCGGGATCTCCGAAGTTGAACCGCACATGAATTGAACATAGATCTTCACTCCAGCCGAGTCATGCCAGTGAGATGGGCGGCCATCTATCGAAACTCTGGTTGGGCTCGGAGGCTGCCAGAACTGGGACTAGAACGTCTTTTTAACAGCGCACTCAAGCAGGTAAGCCGACAAGCTGGAAAGGGATCTTCCCTGCTCATAGCTATGACGCTCAAGGGCTAGAAAGGTGGCATATGGGATCGTAATCGTCACTCTTCTTGGCTTTCGAAAAGCCTTGGAGATGAACTCATCATGATCATCCGTAGAGTTCACAGGCATAAGGTCGCCGAAGCAGTTCAGATGCGATGGCACATCATTAAAGCATCGCCCATGCCTCGCTTCTGCGGGTGATGCATATTCTAGGCAAGTCTGCATTTCTGGGATAATGTTGCATCTCTTTGGTAATCCGAATTTTCTTTTGAGATCACTGGGCTCGGAGGTTGCCATGTCTTGAAGACGGCTAGGCTGGTTTTGCTCATCGTTACATCTGCTCCTTCACTATGGCAGCCAATCAGGCCGGCCTCGACCATGTCGTGGCGATCGGGGCTTCGGCTGGAGGGCTAGATGCCATCCAGGAGCTGATCAGAAATCTGCCCCTGGAGGGAGATGTTGCTTATATCGTTGCTCAGCACCTTTCCCCTGATCACCCCAGCCAGCTTGCTGATCTGCTAGGTCGCTCCACCCATCTGAAAGTGGTTCCGGCCGGTGACGGGATGACGCTCGAGCCCGGTCAGATCATGGTGCTTCCTCCTAACGGAGATGCCACGCTTGAAGGGCAGACCCTTTCCATCCGGGAGCCGCAGCCTCGTTTCGGGCCGAGTCCTTCCATCGATCTGCTGTTCACCTCCGTCGCTGACCAGTACTCCGATCGTGGCGTGGCAGTGATCCTCTCGGGGACTGGATCGGACGGCGCCTGCGGCCTGCGTGCTGTGGCCGCTGCCGGCGGTCTGACCATGGTGCAGAGTCCGGAGAGTGCCCGATTCGACGGCATGCCAAGGTCTGCCCTGGCCCTAGGTCGTGCCGACCTAGTGGCTGATCCGGCCACGATCGGCAGACGGCTGGCCGCCTGGTTCGGAACAACGACTGTTGAACAGGAGCAGGAGCGCGAGTCCTCGGAGCCGCAGCTGTTGGCGAGTGCGGTAGCCCAATTGAGGCTTGCGACCGGAATCGATTTCTCACTCTATAAGGAATCAACTCTGCGGCGTCAGCTACAGCGCCGTATGGCTATGCGTGGAGTCCATGATCTTGAGGATTATCTCCCTGTGCTTGCCACTGAAGCCAGTGAAGGGCAGGCATTGGCAAATAATCTGCTCGTCAAGGTCACGGAATTCTTTCGCAACGCTGAAGCGTTTGCGGCCCTTGGCAGGCATCTGCAGCCACTGATCGCTGCGCGACAGTCCGGTGAGCGCCTGCGGGTTTGGGTGCCGGGCTGCGCTACTGGTGAGGAAGTGTATTCCATCGCAATGATACTCAGTGAAGCGATGAGGCATCCCTTTGATCTGGGGCAGCATCTCAAGATCTTCGCCACCGATCTTGACGAGCAGAGTCTGGCATTTGGCAGGCGAGCGGTATATCCGCTGTCGGCAGCCAACAGCATCCCTCCTGATTTATTACAACGCTTCGCGCTCGTGCGTGAGCATGACTTCGAAATCAGCAAAGAGCTGCGGGGTTGCGTGCTGTTCGCTAAGCACAACATTGCCAATGATCCTCCATTTCCCGACATCGATCTAATTTCTTGTCGGAATACACTCATCTATTTCACCTCTCCATTGCAGGAAAGTGTGATTGCCCTGTTCGGGTTCGCTCTGCGTCCGGGAGGGTTGCTTTTCCTCGGTAGCTCTGAATCCTTGGGAGCACTCACTGGTTTCACTGTCGTCAATCCTTCCCATCGGATTTACAAGCGCACGCCGGATGGCCAGTCGCGTCGCCGCTTCTCTCTAGCTGTTTCCACGCAGTCTCCGGTAACGACCCAGCGCCCGGCAGCTGTTTCTACATCTCTACGGGAAAGCATTGCCGAGCAACATATCAAGCTGTACGAGGCCCTCACGCGAACCTTGCTGTCGCCTGCGCTGGTGCTCGATGAGAACCACAATCTTGTCGAGGTCATTGGTGATGTATCGGCCTATTGTCGTGTCCCTGAAGGGCCGATCACGACGGCGGCAGGAGCCTATCTGCGCGAAGAACTTCAGTCGGAGGCCAGGGCCCTGTTTCTGCTGGTACGCGCTGACCATGCTCCTGCCAGCAGCGCCAGCCTGCAGCTCAATGGACGGGATGAGCCCCTGCGTCTGCAGGCCGCACCGCTACAGGTGGGTGATCAGGTGCTGACGGTGCTCTCCTTCATTGAGCAACCTGGTGAAACCGCCACGCTGCGGAGTGACCTGCCGAGTCCCGATCGCGATGCCGCCTTCGCCCGAGAGATCAAACGGCTGGAACGCGAGCTGTTGTCCAGTCAGGACACCCTCAGGCGATCGATGGCCGATCTTGAACAAGCCAATGAAGAACTCGAGGCCTCCTCAGAGGAGTTGCAGGCCTCCTCAGAGGAGTTGCAGTCCTCCAATGAGGAGCTGGAAGCCTCCAATGAGGAACTCCAAGCCACCAACGAAGAGCTCAGTACGCTGAATCAACAACTGCGCAGCCGCAGTGATGAACTGGAACAGCTCAACACCGATCTGGAGAACATCCAGAGTTCCCTGAATCAGGGCATGGTGATTGTCGATCGAGAGCTGCGTATCACCCGCTTCTCACCTCTAGCTGTGAGGGTCTTCGGTCTGGTCGAAAGCGACATCGGCCAACCGCTGATCGGCGTGCCTACTACGGTTCCTCTGCCAGAGCTGCGCGGGGCACTGCTTGCTGTGATGAGTGGTCAGGAGCGCCGCAGCTTCGAAGCCACCAGCGAGGAGGTCTCCTATCTCACCCAGGCCATGCCCTACCGCGATCGCTTCGGTCAGTGCCTGGGAGCCATCATTATCCTCACCGATGTATCCGAACAGGTGGCCCTGCGTCAGGCCGCCGAAGCGTTGCTGCGTGAGTTCACCTCTCTGGCCGATGCGCTCGATCAGGTGGTCTGGAAACGCGATCATGAGATGCGACGCATTCTTTACATCAGTAAGCGCATTCAATCACTTACAGGCTGGAGCGTGGAAGAGCTCTGCTCGGATGCTGGCGTATTGGATGGCGCCATCCTGACTGAGGATCGTGCCGCTGTGGCGGAAGCGCGTCGAAGCGGAGAACAGGGCTGGCGCGTCACCTTTCGTCTGCAAATCCCCGATGGCCGCGTCCGTTCCTTTGAGGAGGTGGCCACCGTGATGGGTGACGGAATCGACCATGAGGTGGTCGGCACACTGATGGATGTGACCGAAGTCCGGCTGATGGAGCGCCGAAATGCACTCCTGGCCGGCGCCTTTCAGAAGATTCAAGCAAGTAAGACCCAGTCGATCGCCCTGCTCGATGACACCCTTCAGTTCGTCAGTGTCAGCGAGACCTTTGCCTCCTACTTCGGCTTGCCTGCCCGCGAGCTCAGCGGCCAGTCTCTCGAACGCCTTGAAGCGGCACTGATGCTGCCGCTGGCCTCGGATGCACAGCAGCAGGATGACCGCACCATGCACCGTTCTCTGCGGCAGCTGGTTCAGGACGTGATCCTCAGTCATCGGCCCGTGGAGCGGCAGCCAGTCCTGATGGCCAGAGCCAATCAGCCCGGTGTCCATGCCCAGCTCGATCTTCTCCCTCTCGGTGAGTGCGGTCAGGCCCTCGGCGTGCTGCTGCAGCTAAGCAGGCTGGCTCCGGCCTGATCTCTGGTAGCCGCGTGGCTGTCATGCGTCCAACAGTGCAACGCAGATCACCAGGTGTTGCAGGCGAAGCTGGTTGTTGCGATGTAGCAACAGACAGAACATGTTGAACAGCCCCGACAGCTGTTCGTAGGGCTTCTGGATGCGGTGATCAAGCTGGAACGACACCAGCCCGCCCTGCTGCTCAAGGCTGGCGAGCAGCCGCTCGAGACACTGCTACCCCGGATCGGTGTCGGCGTCGAAAAACACCTGCAACTCGCCCCCGCTGGCCCGCACGCCGTGATGCAGGGCCCAGGTCTTGCATCACCAGCTCTCAGGTCCACGCCGCTCTTCAGCAGTCGAGGGGTTCAGGCGTGGCCCAGTTGGCAATGCACGCACGGGCCTCCGCATCCGTGGCGATGTACTCCGCCATGGCTTTGCTCTGGGGATGGATCCGTGCCCGCAGAGCATCCATGGCGGTCAGCGAGCTGCTCACCTGCACGATGCGTCGTCCTCCTCGCTGTCGTCTGCTTACGGAGAGGGGTGCCTCGGGCTGTTCAGTGGCGTGATCGGCAGGGGGCATGGCGGCAGCACCCCGCGCTGGCTGCATGGAGAGACCTCACAGCGTTAAGCGCCATCCCCCGTAACGGCTCAGCGTCACTGATCCAACGCCAGCATCTCCAGCGCCTGGCCCTTTGCCTATCTGACGTGGACCCCGGCAATCGGTCCAGGGTGAATGAGAGTCCTCAGCCGGCCAGACTGGGCCGGGGACTCGACCATGAAACGCACCAGGCACACCGCGGAGCAGATCATCCGCAAGCTCAAGACCGCCGAGCAGCTGATCGCCCAGGGCAAGACCGTCGTCGAGGTCTGCCGCGTCATCGAGGTGACGCAGCCGACGTATCACCGCTGGCGCCAGCAATACGGCGGGATGCAGGCCGAGGAAGCCCGGCGGCTGACTCAACTGGAGAAGGAGAACGCTCGGCTCAAGAAGCTTCTGGCGGAGGCCGAGCTGGAGAAGGCGATGCTCTAGCCGAAGGCTTCTGCGAAGCAGTAGGACCTTGCCGAGGGAAACTTCTGAGCCCGGAACATCGCCGCAGGGCCGTCAAGGTTCTGCAGGATCGTTACCGGGCTTCTGAACGCTTTGTCTGCCGGGTGGCGGGGCAGCACCGCAGCACCCAGCGACATGGCAGCAAGGTCGTCTCGACCGAGGAGGCCAAACTCCGGCATCGCCTACGGGAGATCGCCGCTGAGCACATCCACTGGGGCCGGCGGATGGCCTACCGCCTCCTGCGTCGGGAGGGCTGGACCGTGAACCACAAACGGGTGCACCGGCTTTGGCGGGAGGAAGGGCTGCAGCGGCCGACTCCCAGGAAGCGCAAGCGGGCACGGCCCGCAGACGGCTCAGTGCGCCGCCATCGCGCCGAGCATCCCCACCAGGTGTGGGCCATGGACTTCCAGTTCGACGCCACGGCTGACGGCCGCAGGCTCAAGTTCCTGAACGTGATCGACGAGCACAGCCGCTTCTGCCTGGCGATCCGGGTGGGCAGGCGCTGCAAGGCCAGGGACGTGGTGGCGGTGCTGGAGGAGCTCACCAGCCTCTACCCGGCTCCGGCGTTCATCCGACGCCATCTCAAGGGCATCCAGACAGAATTCCGTGTCAAGGCTGTTGGAGAGCTTCCAGCTGAGCACGTTCCTGGAGAACAGATCCACGATCGCCACCAGTTAGAGAAATCCTTTCTGTAGCGGGATG
>JBIIIC010000028.1:0-38254 GCA_044235095.1 Prochlorococcaceae cyanobacterium
GCCGGAGGAGCGGTTGGATGGCGAGTGCCTGAAGGGCGACCTGCGGGCGCTGCTGGAGCAGCTGCCGGAGCTGCAGGGCCGGGTGCTGAAGATGCGCTACGGCATCCCCTGCGCCGATGTGCAGGAGCCGGATGAACCGATGAGCCTCACCGGCATCGGCCGCATCCTGGGCATCAGCCGCGACCGGGTGCGCAACCTCGAGCGCGATGGCCTCGCCAGCCTGCGCCGCCTCAGTGATGCCGTGGAGGCCTACGTCGCCGGCTGATGGGTGCCGGTTGATCCGATGAATCCAGGGCCGTTGCGGGCCGACCTGCTGGCCTGGTGGGAGACCCATGGCCGCCACACCATTCCCTGGAAGCGCGGGGCCGGTGGCCCCCGGCCCCGCTCTGGCGAGCCCCTCGACCCCTACCCGATCTGGGTGGCCGAGGTGATGCTGCAGCAGACCCAGCTGCAGGTGGTGCTGCCCTACTGGCAGCGCTGGATGGCCGCCTTCCCCAGCCTTGAGACCCTGGCGGCGGCCGAGGAGCACGACGTGCTGCTGCTCTGGCAGGGCCTGGGTTACTACTCCCGCGCCCGCCGCCTGCACCAGGGAGCCCGGCAGTTGCTGGGGCAAGCCTGGCCCCGCGATCTCGATGGCTGGCTGGCCCTGCCCGGCATCGGCCGCAGCACCGCCGGCAGCATCCTCTCCTCGGCGTTTGACCTGCCCTTCGCAATCCTCGATGGCAACGTCAAGCGGGTGCTGGCGCGGTTGATCGCGAGCCCGATGCCGCCGGCGCGGCAGCTCAAGGGGTTCTGGCAACTGAGTGAGCTGCTGCTCGACCCGCAGCGGCCCCGGGCCTTCAACCAGGCCCTGATGGACCTGGGCGCCACCGTCTGCACGCCCCGCAACCCCAGCTGCGGCGCCTGTCCCTGGCAGGGGCACTGCGCTGCCTACGCTGCCGGCGACCCCGCCGCCTACCCGGTGAAAGAAGCGCCCCGCGAGCTGCCCTTCCAGGTGATCGGCGTAGGGGTGGTGCGCAACGGCACCGGCGAGGTGCTGATCGACCAGCGGCTCAACGAGGGGCTGCTGGGGGGGCTGTGGGAATTCCCCGGCGGCAAGCAGGAGCCGGGCGAGGCGATTGAGGCCACGATCGTGCGCGAGCTGCGCGAGGAGCTGGCGATCGAGGCCGAGGTGGGCGAGGAACTGATCGTGGTGGATCACGCCTACAGCCACAAGAAGCTGCGCTTCGTGGTGCACCTGTGCACCTGGCTGAGCGGCGAGCCCCAGCCGCTGGCGTCGCAGCAGGTGCGCTGGGTACGCCCCGAGCAGCTCTCGGAGTTTCCCTTCCCCGCAGCGAATGCGCGGATCATTGCCGCCCTGCTGAAGCGGCTGGATTTGGCTGACGCCGGCGTCGATGCCTCCCAACCTGAGGAGAGTCGCCCGGCCGCCTGATGGCCCCCACTGCCAGCTCAGCCAGCCCGGGGCCAGCCCAGGCCCCGCAGGTGCTCTGCCTGGGCGAGGCGCTGGTGGACCGGTTGGGCCCACCCGGCGGTGATCCGGCCAGCGATGGCCCCTGCGACGACCGGCTCGGCGGCGCCCCCGCCAACGTGGCCTGCGCCCTGGCCAGGCTCGGCACCCGCAGCGCTTTCCTGGGCCGGCTGGGCCGGGATGCCATCGGTGCGGCATTCCGCGACCTGTTTGTCGCGCGGGGGGTCGACACCACGGCCCTGCAATGGGATGCCCAGCGCCCCTCGCGGATCGTGCTGGTGCGGCGCAACGGCGAGGGCGAGCGGCAGTTCGGCGGCTTTGCCGGTGATCGGGGAGCGGGTTTTGCCGATCAGGCGCTCGATGCCACCGAGCTGTCTGCCGCACTCAGGCCCCTGCTGGCATCAGCGGGCTGGTTGCTGGTGGGCACCATCCCGCTCGCCTCGCCCGGCGCGGCGTCGGCCCTGCGGCTCGCGCTCCGCGAGGCCGCGGCGGCCGGCGTGCCCCTGGCCCTCGATGTGAACTGGCGGCCCACCTTCTGGGATCCGGCCGCCAACCCCAGCAGCGGCCCCACGGCTGCCCAGGTGGCGGCGATGCGACCACTGCTGGAGCAGGCGGCGCTGATCAAGTGCGCCCGCGAGGAGGCCGAGTGGCTGCTGGGCACGGCGGATCCTGCCGTCGCAGGCACCGGTCTGCCCCAGCGCCCCGCGGTGCTGATCACCGATGGGGCCGCGCCCCTGCGCTGGTGGCTGGGCGGGGTTGCCGGTGAGCTGCCGGCCTTCCCGGTGCCGGCAGTCGACACCACAGGCGCGGGCGATGCCTTCACCGCAGGGCTGCTGCACGGGCTGTTGCGCGGGGAGTGGCCCCGACTCCCGCATGATCCAGTGCCCGCGGAGCGGGTGCGGCAGCTGATGCACTTCGCCAGCGCCTGCGGGGCCCTGGTGTGCCGTGGTGCCGGGGCGATCGATCCGCAGCCGGATGCCGCCGAGGTGGGGGCTTTCCTGGCTGGTCAGACGTCCTTCTGCCGGTGAACCGATGGCAGCACGGGGCGCGGCGCGGTGTCGATCGAGCCCATGTGCTGGCCGGCGGCACCTGTGGCTAGACCATGATGACTGCCTGCACCGGTCCATGTCCAGGCCCCCGACCCAGCCTGCGGGATGGACCCGCCGGGCGCTGTTGCGCGCAGGCCTGGGCTGGGGCGCGGGACTGGCCTGGGCGGCAGCTGCGGATGCGGCCGACCTGCAGGCCAGGCAGGCTGCCTGCCGGCCAGCGGGGGATCCACTGGAGGCCCTGCTGGCCGGCAATCGCCGCTTTGCGGAGCTGTGGCACAGCACGGCCGCGGAGCGGAGGCCCGATCTCAGCCCCGCTGCGCGGATGGAGCGTTTTGCCGAACTCTGGCGCGGCAGTTGCCAGCCCGACCCTGGGGCCCTGGCACGGGGACAGCGACCCTGGGCGGCGCTGCTCACCTGCGCCGACTCGCGGGTGGCGCCGGAATGGCTGTTCGACCAGGGGCCAGGCGCACTCTTCGATGTGCGCAGCGCCGGCAACACCGCCTTCGATGCCGGGATCGCGTCGCTCGAATATGCCGTGGCCGAGCTGGCCGTGCCGCTGATCATGGTGCTGGGCCACAGCGGCTGCGGTGCTGTGACCGCCGCCCTGAGCCGCGACCCCCTCACGCCACTGCTGGAAGAGCTGGTGGCACCGATTCGCGCCAGCCTGGCCGACTCCCACCAGGCCGCGTCGTTCGGCGCCGATCCTTTGGGCAGGGGCCCTCAGCCTGACCTCAGCGAGGCCGTGCAGATCCACACCCGCAGTGCCGCCACCAGCCTTGGTCGCCGCAGCGCCCTGCTTGCCGATGCCCAGCAGCGGGGTGCGCTGCGGATCACCCCCGCCTTCCTTGATCTCACCACAGGCCTGGTGCGGGTGCTCTGAGCAGCGCACCTTTGCGGGGAGTTCAGGCGCGGGGGTCGCCCATGGCGGCACGGATCTCGGCCTTGGCCCGGCGCCAGAGCGTTTCCAGTTCACCAAGGCTGCGCCCCTGCAGATCACCCCCCAGGGCGGCCTCCACCCTGGCGAAGCGCTGCAGGAAGCGGCGGTTGGTGCCGGCCAGACCCACTTCGGGATCCAGTCCGCACCAACGGGCGACATTCACAAGGGTGAAGAGCAGGTCGCCCAGCTCCGCTTCGGCATGGATCCGGGCCGAGGGATCTGCCTGGGGCTGGGCCTGGGCTGCCTGCATGGCGTGTTGCACGGCCTCCTTGAGCTCATCGAGCTCTTCGTGCACCTTCGCCCACACACCGGCGAGATCGTCCCATTCGAAGGCCGCGGCCGCGGCCTTCCTGGAGATCGTCATCGCGCCGGCCAGGGCGGGTTGGCCGCGCACCTTGCGAGCCAGTTGATGGCTGAGGGGACTCTCGCTGGACAAGCCTGGCTCAGGCTGGCCGGACCGGAGCTGACCGCTGTCTGCCTCCTGGGCCTTGATGGCGTCCCAGCTCATGCTCACGGCGCTGGCATCGCCGCCGCGGCCCCGGTTCGCCAGCGTTGCGGCGTCTTCGCCGAAGACATGGGGATGGCGGCGGATCAGCTTGTCGGTGACGCCACAGGCCACCTGCTCCAGCGTGAAACGCCCCTCTTCACGGGCGATCTGGGCATGCAAAACCACCTGCAGCAGCAGGTCCCCCAGCTCCTCCGCCAGGTGGGCATCGTCGCCGTGGCGAATGGCATCGGCCACCTCGTGGGCCTCCTCCAGCACGTAGGGCACCAGAGAGGCGTGGGTCTGCTCGAGGTCCCAGGGACAGCCGATTTCGGGATCACGCAGCTGCGCCACCACCGCAACGAGCTGCTCCAGGGGAGTTGGCGTGGGCTGGTCTGGGGAGCTGGTCATCGGCGCCTGCGCCAGCGGGGCATGGGGTCGCCATCCTGGATCAGATGCAGCCAGGCACTGGCCTCCAGCCCCACCAGTGCCGCCAGCAGCAGGGGCCTGTGGCTGCGCCAGAGCGCGGCGGCGCTGGTGAGCAACTGATCTGGCGATGGTGCGCCCAGGGGCGTGAACAGCACGCTCAGCCCCAGCACCAGCCCGGCCAGATAGAGCATCCGGCCGGCACTGCCGATCAGCGGACCGTGGGACAGCAGCGAACGATGCACCAGCAGGCGCCGGTAGGGCCACCACAGCCAGCGCAGCGGCCCCCATCGCCGTGTCGGATTGGAGCGGGTGTCGAGATCGGGCGAGAGCCAGAGCCCACCGGCCAGGAAGGCCACCGCTCCGCAGATGAGACCCTCCAGCCCCAACACCGGCCACCACAGTGCCCCGAAGGGCAGGGCCAGCAGCCAGGTGGCCCGGTCATGGTCGCGCCCACTGGCCATGGTTCAGGGTGTGGGCTGGTCGGAGTTAGGGGGGTT
Organism: Prochlorococcaceae cyanobacterium; assembly: GCA_044235095.1. Taxonomy (GTDB): domain Bacteria; phylum Cyanobacteriota; class Cyanobacteriia; order PCC-6307; family Cyanobiaceae; genus NIES-981. The sequence goes on from JBIIIC010000028.1 coordinate 4,865, forward strand.
GGGCGCGCCCCTGCTGACCGTGAGCTTCTCGAGCACCCGCGCCGCCGGCGGCGGCAGCCGGCGCCACGGCTTGCCCTCATCGCGGCGCCAGCGGCGGTTGATCCAGTAGTACTGCTCCGCATAGGCCTGAATCCAGGGCTCCTGCCAGCGGGCCAGGGCCTCCACCTGGCGCTGAGCCTGCGCGTTGCGGCCGCCCTCACCCGCAGTGGCAGGGCTCTGGGGCAGCAGCGGCGGTCCGCAGATCAGGCGGAAGCGGCCATCGTCTTCCCGCACATGGGCCACGGGGAACACGGGCACGCTCGCCAGCTGGGACAGGACCATCGGCCCACGACTGAAGCGGGTCTCCAGCCCCAGGAAGTCGGCAATGAGGTTGCTGGTGCCGCTGCGCAGGTCGCTCATCAGCACCAGGCCGCCGCCTCGGCGCAGATGGCGCGCCATGGCCCAGCGGTCGGAGCTGGGAATCCAGCCGCAGTGGCTATTGGCGCTGCGGGCCCGATTCAGCATCGGATCGGTGAGCGGGTTCTTGGCCGGCCGGTAGACCACGGCCAGGTTGTCGATGTGCTGGCTGAGCCAGCGCAGACCGATGTCCCAGCAACCCAGATGCAGGGAGGCCACGATCAACCCACGGCCGCTGCGCTGGTGCACCAGCAGATCGGCCAGGCCCTCGCCCTCCACCGTGATCCGCGCCTCGGGCACGGGCTGGATGATCGATTCCAGGCAGGCCAGCAGGAAGTTCCCCAGCGACAGTTCGGCCAGGCGCTGGCGCTGGCTTTGGCTGAGTTGCTGGCCATACACCCGCTCCAGGTTGGTGCTGGCGGTGGCCAGCCGCTTGCTGAGCAGGGGCCGGGCCAGGCCCACCCCCACTCGAATGCCGCGCTGCATGGTGCGATGGCTTCGCCCCTGCAGGAGCAGCAGCAGGGCCCCCAGACCCAGCGCCTCCGCCCGCCAGCGCAGGCGGGTGGCCAGAGCCTCATTCGCGTGGTGTAGGTTGCGGCCCACGCGCGATTAGCTCAGCGGTAGAGCGCCTGCCTTACAAGCAGGATGTCGCTGGTTCGAACCCGGCATCGCGCATTCCAGGCAGGGCCCTGAACCACGGCGAGCTGCCACTTTGGCCAAGGCTTTCACCGTTCCAGCGCGTGTCGGGCTGTGCAGGGGCACGCTGGACTCTGGGAGCAACGTCCCCTTACCTTCTCATGCCCCTTCTTCCATGACATCCACCTTTGGTTGATGGTTCAGCCGAACAAGCCGCCTGGATTGATCCGAGCGTAATCAGGCAGATCACCGCTGAAAGCCGCGATGTTGATCAGCAAGTAGGTGCCACGGATCTTCCGATTGGCGGCCTGCCCCAGAACAGCTGAGCGCCATCTCAGCCTCTGATTTCCGGCAAGGCGGCCATCGGCGTCAGCAAACACCTCTGCCGCCAACGTCTTCAGGCTGGTTGCTGTCCCGTTGTCGGCCGCACGGCTGAGGCGGAGCGGCCGACGCTGCAGCAGATCCACTCGAACGTGGGGTGGCCCTGGAGGTGGGAGCTGATTCGGGGTCCACTCCCGGCTCGCCCCCATCGACAAGCGCACGCTCGTCATCCAGCTCAGCCTCCGAGACTGAACGATCATCGGGTTCAGGGCCCTGGCCTGACAGCTGCTCCTGACTTGCTTCCGGCTCTGATTGCTGATCGGGTTCAGTCGGCAGGAGTAGCAGATACGGGCTAGTAAGTCCTCAAGACCCAGAGATGGCGAAGACCCGCCGCCACCTGTCAGCCCCTCAAGTCCGTTGCAGCTGGACAGCACCGAGCGTCACTGCCGCTCAACAGAGAAGCTCCTCGGCGAAAATCTCCCAGAGCAGGCTTCAGCGGTCTACACGACAACCAATCCGGTTGATCGGCATAGGCATGAGCCAACAGGTCATCACTTCAGCCGCGTCGACACACAAACCGAACGGGTGAAAGCCAGCACCTGCCAGCCGGCAGATGCATAGGATTTACCATCTTATGCCTAATAAGATAGTGCGCGGGACAGAAGCAGAGTCAATCCGAGACCGGCGAGGTCTTTACACAGCGCAATCCCGGCCTGAGCATGTCTGCTCATTTGTGTTGCTCTCACCACAGAGCCATCCATATGGTGAAAGGCATCCCCCCGCAGGAGCTGTCATGACCATCGGCAACCCCAATCACGCTGGTTCCTGGCAGGGCATTGCGGGTCAATCTCTGGAGCACCAGGGGGCGGCAGGTCTCGTGGCGGGAATGCCAGGCGGGCTCGATCCCGTGGAGGCCTATTTCGAGTGCATCACCAGCTGCTCGCTCGACGACGGCGAATGCATCACCACATGCACCACGATCCTGCGCGAGCACCATTGAGCCCCGCAATCATCCGCGATCACGCAATGATCCGCGATCAACAGTGATGCCAGCTGCATCTGCGGCTGGCCGGGTTGCCATGGGATTGATTCAACGGGACACCCCTTACCACCACTGGGAGTTCACGGCACCAGTCGACAGCGGTACTGTCGACTGGTGCCGCCGTGGAGGGGCCGGGTGCGGTGTCCAACCAGCTGCCCGATCGGCTGCTGGTGGTGCCGGAGCGCGGCGGCCTGATCACCGGGTGGCGCTGCAACGGAGTGGAGTGGCTCTACCTCGATGTGCAGCGCTTTGCCGATCCCAGCAAGTTGGTGCGAGGCGGCATCCCCGTGCTGTTTCCGATCTGTGGTGGCCTGCCTGGGGATCAGTTGCCACTGCCCTCCAGCGATGACGGCAGCGGCGTGGATCTGCTCGCCGGACCGGTGTCGGCGGTGAGCCTGGTGGATCCGCCCCGGGCGATGGTGTGTCTGGAGCCCTGGACGGCTCCCCGCCAGGCGCTGATCAGGTGCGATCGCCGCCTGGAGCTGGCCCCTGGAGCCAGCTCCACCTTGGAATGCCGCTACCGGATGAGCGGAGGCCCCAGCACTCAGGCTTCCGGATAGAGCAGCTCGGCCAGCTCGTCGGGGTCCACGTCGTAGACGCGCGCCAGGGTGGTCTCGATCGCGCTGGTCACCACGTCGGGCAGGAAGCGCATGGCGTTGAGCGCGTCATCGGCGATCTCGTCGGTGAGCAGGGGATCGCCGCCCAGCTTTTGGTCGTTGATCACCGCCATCACCCAGCTCTGGTAGGCGAACACCAGATCCGAGAACTCCAGATCAGGATCGTTGAAATCGAGGGCCATGCCGCCCGTCTCCTGCGCGGTGTGACTGCAGTTTGCCCACTGGCGAGCAGGATGGCTCGATCGCCTGCCCAATGCGTGGATTCCACCAACATTCAGGCCACCCTGTTCGACTTCGCCATCAGCGAGCTGGTGCGCCAGCACCGCACCAGCTTCCAGCCGCTCTGGAGCAGCGAGAGCTGGGCGAAGCTGCTGATCTGGCTGGCGCTCAACTGCGGCTGCAGCGGTGATGAAACCGACCTCACCGCCTTCGCCGAGGCGCTGGGACCCGTGCTGAGTGGCCGCCTGCGGCGCATCTTCTTCGAGCGGGAGCTCCACGACCTGGGGCTGCAGGTGATGGCCGACCCCGCGGAGCAGCAGGTGCTGGTGCTGCCGCTGGACGGAGGCGCGGACATGGCCCAAGGAGCGGACACGCTCATGCTGGAGCAGGTGGCCGCGGCCCTGGAGCGCCTGGAGTTGCAGCCCCTGGTAGCCGAGGCAGGCCGCTGGCAGAAGCTGGAGGCCCTGGTGGCGATTCCCTGGCGCACGCGGAGCTGATGGAGCTGATCGCCCGCTACCGCAACACCGGCTTCGAGGCCCTGGCCGACGGCGTGATGGCGTTCTTTGATCGCCGCGCTGACCTGCAGCGCCCTGGGGTGGCGTTCGGCCCGGCAGGGGCGGGTGAGCCTGCCGCCGCTGAGCCCGCCAAAATCTCCACCGACATCAGCCTGGTGGCGATCGACCGCAGCGATCCCGAGGCCTTCGCCCTGGCCGAGGTGATCCTGCGCGGCGTCAACGCCGCCCTGGGCCAGTACCTCAAGGAGCGACCGCTGCTGCGCGACTGCTGCCCGGAACAGAGCCTGTTTGTGAATCCGATCTTCAACCTGCAGCGCTACGCCCCTGGCGAAGGCTTCAAGCGCTGGCACTGCGACTGGACCCTCAGCGACGAGGCCACCGAGCCCCAGGCGCGGGTGCTGGCCTGGATCCTCTACTGCAATTCCCTGCCCGATGGCGGCACCGAGTTTCACTGGCAGGGCCACCACGAGGAGGCGGAGCGGGGCAAGTTGGTGATCTTTCCAGCCGGCCCGTCGCACATCCACCGCGGCCGGGTGAGCCAGGAGCACACCAAAACAATCGCCACCGGCTGGATCAATGCGGGCAGCCTGGCGGGCTACCTCAAACGGCTGGCCGGAAGCTGAGCGAGCTGGAACGGGCTGGCAATCAGCGGGGTCAGGACCGATGGTTGGGCGGGGGTTGCAGCACCGGCGCCCCGGGTGATCCCGGCAGTTGATGTTGCACCTGCTGCGGGAAGGGAATCTCGATTCCCTCCCGTTTGAAGGCATGCCAGATGGCCTGGTTCACCTCACTGCAGATGGTCACGTTGTCCATCGGATTGGCGATCCAGAAGCGCAGGGCGTAGTTGATGGCGGAGTCGCCGTAGCTGAGCAGCAACCCCTTCGGAGCCGGCTCAGGCAACACCCGCGGCACCTGCAACGCGGTGGCTTCGAGCAGGGCGATCACCTCGGCCGGGTCGTGGTGGTAAGCGGCGCCCACCATGACCTGGCTGCGGCGCATGCGATCGCTGGCGGTGTAGCTGGTGGCGGCCTCGGTAAAGAAGGTCTGGTTGGGGATCAGCAGCTCGGCGTTGTCGCGGTCGCGCCACAGCAGGGTGGCCCGCAGCCCCAGCCTGCGCACCTCGCAGGGATCGCCATCGAGCATCAGCACTTCGCCCGGGCGCACCGAGCCCTCAAACAGCAACCAGAGGCCGCTCACGAAATTGGAGAACACCTCCTTGATGCCGAAGCCCAGGCCCACCGACAGGCCACCGGCCACGGCGATCAGGGCGGTGGTGTTGAGGCCCAGGTGCACCCCGACACCCACCAGACCCATGCCCACCACCGCGTAGCGCAGGATCAGTTCAAGGGCCTTGCGGCTGCCATCGCTGGTGCCGACAGCTCTCTGGGCGAGCCAGGCCACGCCCGCAGCCGGCGGCCCTGAGCCCACCAGAACGAGGTAACTGATCAGCAGGGCGTTGAACAGCCTGCCTGCGTTCAGCTTCACCCCGAGCACGCTGCCCACGGGGGCGACGGCCAGATCGCGGAGGCTGTCGAGGGAGCTGATCAGCACCAGGGCAGCCAGCAGCAGATAACCGGGCCGCAGCAGGCGGCTATCGAGCTGCCGTGCCGGTTCCATGCCAAGCCGGCGCTGCAGCAGCGGTTGCAGCAGGTTGAGGCCGTACCAGCCCAGCCAGAGCACGCCCAGCTGAGCGCTCAGGCCATAGGGCAGACCCAGCAGGGCCAGCAGCAGGCAACTGGCCACCAGCACCAACAGGGCCAGGGGGGTGTAGGCCCACGGCCGCAGCTGGGGGAGCCAGTGGCGGCGGAAGGCCAGGCGCCGCCCCACCATCAGGCCGATCACCACCGCCAGCTGCAGCAGCACACCGGGCCGCTCCACATAGCCCAGCCAGCCGAGCACCTCCAGCAGCAGTTCAATCATGGGCGGTTGCGCAGGATCGTGACCAGCTGCCGACCGGCCGTGGCAGCAGGCACTTCCCCAAACACCAGCGTGGTGAGCAGGGCCTGGATCTCGGCCAACCGGGCGTCGTTGCTGTGCATCAGCTCCACCAGGGAGTTGGTCTGGTTGCCCTGCTGGGCCGAGGTGACCATGGCGCGAAGCACCGCCGAGCTGCTCAGGGGCACCTGCACAAAGCGGTTGGCCGGCAGCATCACCTGGGAGCCCAGGGTGAGATTGCGCTGGCTCAGGGCATTCACGCTGAAGTAGCTGAAGGCCAGGGCACGCTCGCGGCTGCCTTGGCTGGAGTTGGTGCCGAGGGCCAGCACGCGCAGGTGGTTGATCGGGCTGGGCTCCCCGCCCTCGCCGCTGGGCAGGGGCGCCACCCCGAGCCCAGCCCCCAGGGCCTTGCGCAACCGCGGGATGGCGGTGCTGCGGCAGGGAATCCAATCGAGCCGGCCTGCCAGGAATTCCGCCTCCGTGGAGGGCTGGGTGGCGTAGAACGTGATGCGTTGCTGGTTGCTGGCGTTCTGCAGCCAGCCCAGCCAGCGCTCGATCGCCTGCTGCTGGCCACGCGTGGGTTGCCGGCCGGCCAGGGCCGTCTCAAGGGCCTCCAGGGCTCCGAGACTCCCCACGGACCAGAACAGGTTGGAAAACTCCATCGGGAGCCCCATGGGATAGCCCTTGGCGCTGGTGCTCAGCAGCTCGTCGAGGGTGGCCGGTGCGGCGGGCAGTCGGCGGCGGTTGAAGCAGGCCACCTGGGTCTGCACCAGCACCGGCAGCCCGGCCAGCTCCCCGGCCTGGCTACGCAGCCGATCGAGCACCTCGGGCTCGAAGAGGTTGAGATTGAAACCGGTCTGCGGGAATGGCGTGATCAGGCCCTCCCCTAACAATCGCAGGGCCGTGTCGCCGTTGATCAGCAGCAGATCGGGACCCAGCCCGGCCCGATTGCGCCGCTGCATCGCCCAGGTCAGCTGTTTCTCGGGATAGAGGCTGATCTGAAAGTTGGTGTTGGGGTGGATCTGCCGGTAGCCAGCCTCCAGCTCACCCAGCCGCTGCTGGGTGTCATCCAGCAGGTCGGCGTCGATGGTCTGGTCGGAGTTCACCCCCATCGCCAGGTAGAGCACGCGGGGCAGGTTGCTGCCGGCACCGCATCCCGCCAGCAGCACCGCAGCCAGCACCGACAGACAGCGCCAGCCGGCATTCAACCTGGCCCGCCGCAGCGCTGGACGCTGGCGCGGTGCCTTTGCGGGGGCCGGGGGGTGCTGCATCGCCCTATTCAGCGAGGTCATCATCCCTGGCCTCAGCCCGTTTTGCGAGCATGGCGGGATTGCCCGCTGCCGCCGCCGTGACTTCCCCTGCCCCTGAAGCGGCCCTGCCCAAGACCTACGACCCGGTGGGGACCGAAGCGCGCTGGCAGCAGGCCTGGGAAACCAGCGGTGCCTTTCACCCCGATCCGAGCGCGCCCGGGGAGCCCTTCAGCGTGGTGATCCCGCCGCCGAATGTGACCGGCAGCCTGCACATGGGCCACGCCTTCAACACGGCCCTGATCGACACGATCGTGCGCTTCCAGCGCCTGCAGGGCAAGAACGTGCTGTGCCTGCCCGGCACCGACCACGCCTCGATCGCCGTGCAGACGATCCTCGAGAAGCAGCTCAAGGCCGAGGGGAAGCGCAAGGAAGATCTGGGCCGCGAGACATTCCTGGAGAAGGCCTGGGAGTGGAAGGCCCAGAGCGGCGGCACGATCGTGGGCCAGTTGCGTCGGCTGGGCTACTCGGTGGACTGGCAGCGGGAGCGCTTCACCCTCGACGCCGGCTGCAGCGCCGCGGTGATCGAGGCCTTCAACCGCCTGCATGAGCAGGGGCTGATCTACCGGGGTGAATACCTGGTGAACTGGTGCCCCGCCTCGGGCTCGGCGGTGAGCGATCTGGAGGTGGAGATGAAGGAGGTGGACGGCCACCTCTGGCACTTCCGCTACCCCCTCAGCAGCGGTGCCGGCTTTCTAGAAGTCGCCACCACCCGTCCCGAAACCCTGCTGGGCGATACGGCTGTGGCCGTGAACCCCAGGGATCCGCGTTATGCCGATCTGGTGGGCCAGACCCTCACCCTGCCGCTGGTGGGACGCGAGATTCCGATCGTGGCCGACGACCACGTGGATGCCGACTTCGGCACCGGCTGCGTGAAGGTGACCCCCGCCCACGACCCCAACGACTTCGCGATCGGCCAGCGCCACAACCTGCCGCTGATCACGGTGATGGCCAAGGACGGCTCGATGAACGAGGCCGCCGGCCGCTTCCAGGGCCTCGATCGCTTCGAGGCCCGCAAGGCCGTGGTGGCGGCCATGGAGGAGGGCGGCTTTTTGGCGCGCGTGGAGCCCTACCGCCACAGCGTGCCCTTCTCCGATCGCGGCAAGGTGCCGGTGGAGCCGCTGCTCTCCACCCAGTGGTTTGTGAAAACCGAGCCCCTGGCGGCCCGCTGCCGTGAGGCTCTGGAGCAAGCCGATCCCCGCTTCGTGCCGGAGCGCTGGAGCAAGGTGTATCGCGACTGGCTCACCGACATCCGCGACTGGTGCATCTCCCGCCAGCTGTGGTGGGGCCACCGCATCCCAGCCTGGTTTGTGGTGAGCGAAACCGGCGGCGAGATCACCGACAACACCCCCTACGTGGTGGCGCGCAACGAGGCGGAGGCCCGTGCCAAGGCCGAGGCCCAGTTCGCCGGTGGCGTTCACGCCCATCCCGTGGTGCTGGAGCAGGACCCCGACGCCCTCGATACCTGGTTCTCCAGCGGCCTCTGGCCCTTCTCCACCCTCGGCTGGCCCAAGGAGGGCGCCGCCGATCTCGCCCGTTGGTATCCCACCAGCGTGCTGGTGACGGGCTTCGACATCATCTTTTTCTGGGTGGCCCGGATGACGATGATGGCCGGCGCTTTTACAGGGACGATGCCCTTCCGGGACGTGTACATCCACGGCCTGGTGCGCGATGAACACAACCGCAAGATGAGCAAATCGGCGGGCAATGGCATCGATCCGCTGCTGCTGATCGATCGCTACGGCGCCGATGCCCTGCGCTTCGCCCTGGTGCGCGAGGTGGCCGGTGCCGGCCAGGACATCCGCCTCGACTACGACCGCAAGAGCGACACCTCCGCCACGGTGGAGGCCTCGCGCAACTTCGCCAACAAGCTCTGGAACGCGACCCGTTTCGCGCTGATGAACCTGGGCGGCGAGACGCCGGCGTCGCTGGGTGAGCCCGTGGCTGCCGAACTGGAGAGTGAAGACCGCTGGATCCTCTCTCGCCTTGCCCGTACAGCGGATGAGGCGGCCGAGCTGTACGGCAGCTACCGGCTGGGGGAGGCCGCGAAGCTGCTCTACGAGTTTGCCTGGAACGATCTCTGCGACCAGTACATCGAGTGGGCCAAGCCACGACTGGCTGGCGAAGATGCCGCCGCCCGCACGGCAGCGCGGCGTGTGTTGGCCAACAGTCTCGAAGCAGTGTTGGTGATGCTTCATCCACTGATGCCCCATCTCACTGAGGAGCTCTGGCACGCCGTGACCGGTGCAGATCCGGACACCTTCCTGGCTCTACAGGCCTGGCCCGAGCTAGAGCAAGGCTGGATTGACGACAGCCACGAGCAAGCCTTCCAGTTCGGGATCGAGTCGGTGAGAGCGTTGCGCAACCTGCGTGCGCTCTCAGGTGTGAAGCCTTCCGAACGGCTGCCGGTGGGAATCCATAGCGGTATCCCCGAGCGACAGGCTTTCTTGGAGGCGAACCAGGGGAAGATCCTCCGCCTGGTAGGGGGGAGCACCATCGGGCTTGATCCGAAGCCAACGACCGGGCAGCTGTTGGGCATCCTTGACAGTGACGCCCAGGTCGGCATCACCGTGCCTCAGCAGAGCCTGGAGGCTTTCCGGAGACGTTTGGAGAAGGACCTGGAAAAGGCTGAGAAGGAGATCAAGGGCCTGGCTGGCCGCCTCGCCAATCCCAACTTCGCCGGCAAGGCCCCGCCGGAGGTGGTTGCTGAGTGCAAGGCCAACCTGGCGGAAGCGGAAGCCCAGGCGGAACTGGCCCGCAAGCGGTTGATGGATCTGGGCTAAGCCCATCGGATGGCCTTAGCCTGGATGTACTTGTACATCTGAAGGGTTCCTGTGGTCACCACCCGGCTGTTCCGCAATGGCCATTCCCAGGCCGTGCGTATCCCCGCCGAGCTTGCCTATGCGCGGAGCGATCTGGAGCTGGAGATCGAGCGAGTGGGCGATGAGCTGCGGATCCGGCCGGCCGGTCGGCCCATTCGCGGGGCCCTGGCCGCCCTGGCCCGCTTTTCCCCGGGGTTCATGGCCGCCGGCCGCGGCGATCAGGATCAGGCCGAGCGGGAGGGGCTGTGAGCCCGCGGCCGCGTTATCTGCTCGACACCAACATCTGCATCTACCTGATGAAGCACCAGCCGCCCCAGGTGGTGGAGCGTTTTGCGCGCTGCCAGGTGGGAGAGGTGGTGATCTCGGCGATCACGGCCGCGGAGCTGGAATACGGGGTGGTTGCCTCAGGGCTCGACGCTGAACGCAACCGGGAGGCGTTGGAGCGGTTTGTGCGCGAAGTGCCCGTGGCCCCCTTCGACGGACCGGCGGCCCACGCCTATGGCCCGGTGCGCTGGGCCACGCGTCTGCGCCGTCGCGACGCCCTCGACAAGCTGATTGCCGCCCATGCGCTTGCGCTGGGCGTCACTCTGGTGACCAACAACCCAGTCGATTTCCAGGCCTACCCGGAGCTGCGGATTGAGAACTGGGTGGCCTGACCCGCAGCGCCAGGCCGAGGAACCACAAGTGCGAATCGAGCGGCACTCCTCGGGCCAGGCGAGTAACTGGCCGCTTCACAGCTGTGAGGGCTGATGCGCGAGCGGCTCCAGCTGCTGTTCCGGACCCTCCGGCGCGGGCTGCACGGTGCGGGTGCTGGGCGCGAAGCCGGCGCTGCTGGCTGATCTGCGGCGGGCCATGGTTCAGCTGTTGAGCGTGCCGGCCGTGAGCCGGTGCAGGGCGCTGTAGTCGAGGTCGTCGAGACCGGCCGCGGTGGCGCCCTCCAGCAGCCGGGCCAGACCGGACAGCCCTTCGGCGTTGAGGCCCGCCCCAGTGGCGGCCTGCAGGAACAGCTGAAGGTCCTTGCGCAGGTGGGCGGTGGGGAAGTTGGGGTTGGCGTAGTCGTCGGCCAGTTCCTTGGCCAGCTTCTTGTCGAAGGTGGGGGCGTAGAGGGCGCTGGCGCGCAGGATCGCCATGAACGCCTCCACCTCCACGCCGCCCCGCTGCACCAGATGCAGGCTGAGGCTGAAGCTGTGGGTGAGGCTGGCGATCAGCTGGTTGAGGGCCAGCTTGCAGGTGAGCGCCGCCCCCACCGGGCCCAGGTGGTGGGGCTCGCCGCCCAGATCCCGCAGCACCTGTCGAGCCTGCTCCAGGGCTTCCGGCCGGCCAGCTGCCATCAACTGCAGGGTACCTGCCAGGGCCTCCGGTTTGCTGCCCAGCACCGGCAGCTCCAGCAGCTCGGCTCCCCGTTCCGCCAGGCCCTTAGCCAGGGCCTGACTTTCTTCGGGCGGGATCGTGGCCACCTGCAGCACCAGCCGGCCGGCCAGGGCTTGACCGGCCTGATCCAGCAGCACGGCACTGGTGGTGGCACCGTCGCTGAGCACCGTGATCGCCAGTTCACCGCCGGCCACGGCCGTGGCCGGCGTGGTTGCGGCCCGGGCCCCAAGGGCCAGCAGGGGCGCGTAGCGCTCCGGGTTGCGGTTCCACACCGTGAGCGCGTGGCCGCAGCGCAGCAGCCTCTCGCCGATGGCGCCGCCCAGCAGGCCGGTGCCCAGCAGGCTGATCTCCATCGCGGGCTCCCGGGTGCGGCGCCCAAATTACCCGTGCTGAGCGCTGGCCTCAGCTGCTCGCCACCAGCCGGCCGTCGTCGAGATTCACCACCCGATCGGCGATGTCGATGATCTTGTTGTCGTGGGTCACCATGACGATCGCCGCCCGTTGTTCGTCGGCCAGGCGGCGGAACAGCTCCACGGCCATCCGGCCCGACTCCTTGTCGAGGGCGGCGGTGGGCTCATCGGCCAGCAGCAGTTGGGGCTGGGGGGCCAGGGCACGGGCGATCGCCACCCGCTGTTTCTGGCCGCCGGAAAGCTTCTCGGGGTAGTAGCGAGCCCGCTCGGCCAGCCCCACATCGGCCAGCAGCGCCGCGCAGCGCCCATCCATCGCCGGCCGGCCCCGCTCCAGCCAGCTGGGGTGCACCTCCAGTCCCACCCGCACGTTCTCCAGCGCGTTGAGGTAAGGCAGCAGGTTGTGCGCCTGGAAGATGAAGCCCACCTGGCGCCGCAGCCGGGTGAGCGTGGTCCGCTCGGCGTGGAGCAGTTCGGCGCCAAGGATGCTCAGGCTGCCGCTCTGGGCCGCCCGCAGCCCGCCCAGCATGGTGAGCAGGGTGGTCTTGCCCGAGCCCGAGGGGCCGGTGAGGATCACGATTTCACCGGGCAGCACGCTCAGGTTGATGTCATGGAGCACCGGCTTGGCCGCGCCTGCCTCCACAAAGGCATGGTCGAGGTGCTCCACCGTGATCAGGGGCGTGGCGGTGCTGGTGGCCATGGCAGCGATGGCCCTCAGAAGATCTCGGCCGGATCGAGGCGACGCAGCTTGGCGGTGGCCAGCCAGCCCGATACGCCGCACACCCCAAGGGTGAAGGCGAACACCAGCAATACCCGGCCAGCGCTCATCACCACCATCAGCGAGGTGGAGCGGGCCAGGAAGCCGTAGAGCCCCAGCGAGAGCAGCAGGCTGGGGGCGAAGGCCAGCAGCGCCAGGATCAGCGACTCCTGCAGGATGATCCCCACCACGAAGCCGTCGCTGTAGCCGATCGCCTTGAGGGTGGCGTATTCGGCCAGGTGGTCGCCCACGTCGGAGTAGAGGATCTGATACACGATGATCCCGCCCACCACCAGCCCCACCAGCACCCCCAGGCCGAAGATCAGCCCGAACGAGGTGTTGCGGCGCCAGTAGGCCACCTCGGCGGCGGCCAGTTCCTCGATGGTGAACACCTTCACCGAGGGATCGAGGAAGGTGGCCAGGGTGGCCTTCACCCGCAGCGGGTCCACCCCCGGCTGCAGTTGGATCACCCCCATCTGGATGTCGTCGGCGCTCTGGTTGGGGAAGACGTTCTTGAAGTTGGTGCTGGAGGTCACCAGGTTGATGTCGGCCGCGAAGGTGAGCCCCATCGAGAACAGTCCGGTGACCACCGCCCGCACGCCCCCCAGCTCGGTTTCGTAGCGGCCCTCGCGGCGCACGGTGTCGGCCACCGGGCCGGCATTGGCCTTGGAGCGCACGTCGAACAGCAGGGCGTCGCCGCGCTGCAGCAGCAGGGGATCGCTCGCCAGCTCAGGCAGTTGCAGGCCGGGGTTCTCCGGGGCAATGCCGAAGACCAGCGCCTGCTTCTGCTGGCGGGTGTCACGGTTGAGCCATTCGGTGAGCCCCAGATACAGCGGCGTCACCGCCTTCACCCCCTCCACCCCCAGGGCCTGGGTGAGGCGGGCACGGGGGAAGTTGAGCTGCTCCCCCAGGTAGAGGTAGCGGCCGCTCACCATCACCAGCTCGCCGTTGATCCGCTGGATCGGCCGCTTCTGGCTGTCGTAGAGGCCGCCCGAGAGGCCCAGCTGGAAGAACACCAGCACGTTGGCGAAGCTCACGCCGGCGATCGCGGCGGCCAGGCGCATCGGCCGGTGGATGGCCTGGCGCCAGGCCAGGGGGGTGCGCCGCAGCAGTGCTGGGGCCTTCATCGCGGGCTCGGCTGCGAGAGCCCGCGCTGTTCGCGGCGCTGCTGCTCCACCAGCTGCTCGAGGCGTTGGCGCTGGGCGCGCAGCTGCTCCGGGGTGAGCGGATCGAACAGCACGTTCACCTGCAGGTAATTGATGGCGCTCGCCACCGCTGCCGCCTCGGGCCCCAGGCCGATCTTCACCTCAAACACCCGCCGGTCGAGGTTTTCGCCCGCCTGGCCGCTGAACACGGTCTGGCGGCTCACCTGGCGGGCGATCTCCACCACCTTCCCCTCCATCTGTTTGCCGGGGAAGCCATCGGCGGAGATCACCGCCCGCTGGCCCAGGGTGATGCCGGCCCGATCGGTCTGATAGACCTCGGCGATCACCCCCATGCGGCTGCTGTCGCCCAGCTCCAGAATGCCGTCGTCGCCCACCTTGTCACCGGGGTAGGCGTTGATCTTGAACACCGTGCCGGCAAAGGGGGCGCGGATCAGGGCCTTGGCCAGCTCGGCTTGGTCGCGGGCCAGGGTGGCGCGCTGCTCCTCCAGTTCCGCCCGCAGGGTGGCCTCGTCGCGCAGGGCCTGCTCCAGGTTGGCGCGGCTGGTGCTCTCGATCGTGATCCGCCGGTCACGCACCTCGGCGCTGCTGGCCCCCTGGGCGTAGAGCTGGCTGTAGCGGCGCAGCTCCACCTCCGCCTGGGCCAGCTCGGCCCGGTAGCGGCTGATCACGCTGGCCTGGGCGGTGAGCTTGCGCTCCGCCACCTGCACCGCCGCCTGAGCCTCCCGCACGCTGCGATCCAGGCTCTCGGCACTGTCCATCACCGCCAGCACCTGGCCCTTGCTCACCTGCTGGCCCTCCTTCAGCCGCAGCTCCCGCACGGCGTCGTTGCTGAGCGCGGCCGGCACCGACAGCTTCACCACCCGATCGAGCGGCTCCACCCGCCCGAGAGCGGCGATCCGGCGCGGCAGGAGTTGCTGGTGCCGGGACTGCTCCACCTGGCGCCGCTGCTGCTGCTGCACGATCACCGCAACCAGGGCAGCGGTCAGCCCCACCAACGCCACAGCCGCCACCAACCGACGGGGCCAACGTCGCCCCGCCTCCTCCAGGTGGCGGTCGGCCATGGCGCGCTGAACAGTTCCTCTCCGTTGTAGGTCTGCCGGCGGACTGTGGCGATGTCTGGCACAGGTGACGGGAAACATGCGGAAGTGCATGAAGGCGGTGGGCCTGTTCTGCGAAGGCCTGTCGCTGACCTGGATCGAGCAGATCGGTCATGCGGATGGTCAGGATCAACGCAACCTGGCGGACTCGCCCCAGTGACCCTCTCCCCTGACGGCCTCACCCCGGTGCTCACGGCGTTGCAATCGCCCTGGGGAGCCTTGGCTTTCGTGCCCCTCTATGCCCTGTGGGTGACCCTGCTCCTGCCCGGCGTGTGGGCCTCCATGCTCGCGGGCGCGCTGTACGGCACGGCCTGGGGCAGCCTGGTGGTGTTCGTGGGAGCCTGTCTTGGCGCGGAGGCAGCGTTCCTGCTGGGACGCCACTGGCTGCGTGACTGGGCCCGGGCGCGGCTGTCGGCCCTGCCGAAACTGCAGGCAATGGAGCAGGCCGTGAGCCGGGAGGGCTTGAAGCTGGTGCTGCTCACCCGACTCTCTCCGGCATTTCCCTTCTCGCTCCTGAACCTGGCCTTCGGGCTCAGTGAGGTGAGCCTGCGCGATTACAGCGTGGGACTGATCGGCATTCTCCCAGGCACGATCCTGTTCTGCAGCCTGGGGGCACTGGCAGGTGATGTCGCCCGCTTCGGGGATGTGCTGGCCAACCGCGCCGATGCAGGCACCTGGGCTCTCCGCGTCATCGGGCTGCTGGCCACGGTGGGGGCGGCATGGCTGGCGGGCCGGGCAGCGCAAAAAGCACTAGACGACACTCCTCAAACGTGATCTGCACTGCAGCGGACATGTAGCCCCAACTGCATTTGGGCTTGGTCTAACCATTTTATTGCCGCTTCTTAACCGGAAAGCCGGGTGCTCGCGGCGATTGTGTGGGCATAGCTTTTTTGTGAGCCGTGCCCTACACATCTCCTCTGGCTGGCAGCATCAATCTCACGCCCGCTGGGACGTCTGGCGAGCAGTTCCAGAGCGAGATCTCGGCCACAGTGGCTATGGCAGGGAAGCTCTTCGTGCTTTCCTCTGGCGGCGGATCCACGCTGCAGGTCACGGACGCCACCGACATCTCCAGTCCATTGCTGAAGCAACGCATAGCCTATGGCGACTACACAAGCACATCTGTAGCTGCGTTCAGGGATCTCGTTGCGGTCGCATTGGTGCCAGCCGATTACGACATCAACCCTTCCAAAGGAGTGGTGCGCTTCTTCCGGATGGGCAGCGACGGCACCCTGACAGCGCTGCAGGACGTTCAGGTGGGCTATCTACCTGACGGCATGGCATTCAGCACCAATGGCCGCCAACTGGTGATCGCCAATGAGGGCCAGCCCAGCAGCGATTACGGCGTCGATCCGATCGGCTCGGTGGGAATCATAGACATCACGAATCCAAACCGGCTTCCCGGCTTCAGCTATACAGACCTAAGCTTTGACGGCATACCCCTACCGGCCGACCTAAGGATCTCAGGACCGAGCGGCACAACCCCTGCCCAGGACCTTGAACCAGAGTATGTAAGCATCCTAGGCGACAAAGCTTACGTCACCCTGCAGGAAAATAACGGCGTGGCCGTGGTGAATCTGCAGACCCGCCAGATTGAGTCGGTGCAGGAGCTGGGATCGGTCGATTTCAGCCAACAGGCTGTTGACCTGTCGGATCGGGACGGCCCCAGCAATTCTTCAGTGTTTCGTCCCAGACTCGGTCAGGCATTCAAGGGGCTGCGGATGCCTGATGGCATCAGCGCCTTCAAAGCGGGAGGTCGCACCTACTACATCACGGCCAATGAAGGCGATGCTCGGGAGTATGGCGACTATGGCGATGTCAGCCGAAATGCCACTGCTCCAGGCGGTCGCCTCAACACCATCAAGGATCCCGCTCCTGCCGGGCCTAACACCACCACAGCGATTGGCAGTCGCTCCGTGTCTATTTTCGACGCCACGACCGGGGCCTTGGTCTGGGACAGCGGCACCAGCCTTCAGACCATCGCCTTCGCTGCCGGCACCTATGCCGATAGCCGCAGCGATGACAAGGGCGTGGAGGTGGAAGGGGTGATCACCACCCGCGTGGATGGCCGCACCTACGCCATTGCCAGTCTTGAGCGCGGCACCAAGACCACCGTGGTGGTTTTTGATGTGAGCCAACCGGCCCAGTCCCGCTACGTGAGCCATCTGGTGATTGAGGGCAGCGTCAGCCCAGAGGGCCTCCAGGTGATTCCCGCAAAAGACAGCCCAAATGGCCAGGCATTGCTATTAATTTCAAACGAAGTCAGCAATACGATTGACTTCGTGGATGTTGAGGCGCTGATCAATTCACCCGGCCCGGGGAGCGCTGGCTCCTTTGAATCCACCATGCTCAAGGACGTGGCCGGCGGCCCCGAACTTCAGGTCAGCAATCTGATCACAAATGGCGAGTTCATCAACGGCCTCCGGCCCGGAGACAGCGTATTTACTCCAACCGGTATTTTTGACGGACTAGGCGCCTATGACAACCGCAATGGCACCTACACAGTACTGGCCAATAGCGAACTTGGATCCACTGCTGGAGTCCCCTATCTCGTGGACGGAGTGGCGCTCACAGGAGCTCGAATCACAAAATTCATTGTCGACAAGGACATTGACGATAACGCACTCAACGGCTATCAGTCTGTCGTGACCACAGGCGGAATTGCCTACAAAAAGATTGTGGATGTCGAAGGCAATTTCGTCACCAACGCCAGCCAAATCAATGGCGGCTTCAGTCGCTTCTGCTCCGGCAGCTTTGAACAGAAGAATCGTTTTGACGGCAAGCGAGGATTCCGCGATTCGATCTATCTCACCGGTGAAGAAAGCGACGAGGGTCTCTTCTATGCGCTGGACACAAAAACTGAAATCCTCTATGCCTTGCCCGGCTTGGGCCGAGGCGGCTGGGAGACGGCCATTCAGGTGGATACCGGCAGTGGCAGCACTGTCGGCGTACTGCTTCTCGATGACAACACAGCCCCTCTCTATCTCTGGGTAGGCCAAAAGACCCGTTCCCCTGGCGCCGGCTTCCTTGAGCGCAATGGCCTGGCCAAAGAGCAGGGAAGCGTGTACACCTGGGTTCCCACTGACAGCAGCATTGGCACTGATGCCGGCGCCGAGGGCGTGCCTGATTCAGCTGATCTCACAGCTCTTGCTCTCGGCACTGCGGCAGCTGGCCGCTGGGTGCTCGTGGGCAGCGGCATCGAGGTCGCAGGATGGGATGAAGCAACTCTACGGAGCAATGCCAACGCTCTCGGCGCCCTGCAGCTGAGCCGCCTTGAGGATGCCAATGTGAATCCCCTCAATGGCCAACAGGTGGTGTTTGCCACCACGGGCAACTCAGCTTTCAATGGCGCGGATGCCTTTGGCAATCTGATCACTCTTGATCTCTCTCAGGCCTTTGATCGCCAGGGCAGGATCAGTGCCAATAACCGCACTGACCTGGCCGTGATCTACGACGGCGATCGTCAGATTGCCGCATGGGATGCGAGCAACGGCAACAACAATGGCATCATCGACACTGCCGAACAGGGCGCCTTCGGCGCTACCATTGTTCGCAATCCGGACAATCTAACCTGGTCCCAAGATGGATTTATCTATGTCCAGGAAGACCGCTCGGTAGCTGCAGGCTATTTCGCTGAGCAAGAGGCCTCCATCTGGAAGGTGAGCACCAGTGTCAAAGACCCGGTGACGGGTCAGGCCCAGGCTGATCGCTGGCTGCAAATCGACAGAACTGCAGTTCCCACGGCCTATGGCCAAACGGATTCCAATCCCTCCGACTACGGCAACTGGGAGTCCTCGGGCATCATCGATGTGTCCAGCATCTACGGCGAAACAGCTGGCAGCATATTTCTGGCCGATGTACAGGCGCACAACTTAGTGAACGGAAATCTAGCGGGGAACGGCTATCTCGTGCAGGGAGGCCAGCTCAACCTGATTCAGAATCAAGACCTACTCTGATTCACCAAAGCCTCCCACATTCGTATCAAGTTGCACTGGCCCCGAAAGGGGCTTTTTTCATGGCATTCGCCAATCCCGGATCGCCGCAACCAGTACAAACCAGCCCAGCCGCAACCGCGCCAGCATTCCGCGCCGCGCAGCCAGCTCGGCGTATTTCGCCCGGCCGCACTCGGTTTTGATCCAGCGGTACACAGCGGGCTGGCTCATCCCACCTCCAGCAGGCTGCGCAAGCCCGCCTCATCCAGCACCGGGACACCCAGGCTCTCGGCCTTGCTGAGTTTGCTGCCTGCTTCCTCACCGGCCACCAGGTAGCTGGTTTTCTTGCTCACCGAACCGCTCACCTTGCCGCCCGCCGATTCGATCAGGGCCTGGGCGGCACTGCGCGTGAGGCTCGGCAGCGTGCCCGTGATCACGAAGGTTTTGCCGGCCAAGGGTGAACCCTCCCCAGTGCTGCTGGCGGCTGACGCCCGTTCCACGTCGCTCATAGCCAGGGAGAAGCCCAGCCCCCCCAGCTGCTCCAGCAGCCGCTGATTGGCGGGGGTAGCGAACCACTGCTGCAGGCTCTGGGCGATCTGCTCGCCGATGCCGAACACGGCCGTGATCACTTCAGGGGATTTGGTGGCGGCGGTGGCGAGATCAGCAGCGCTGGGGAAAGCCTGGGCCAGGGCCTTGGCGTTCACCTCGCCCACGTGGTGAATGCCCAGGCCGTAGAGCTGGCGGTGCCAGGGCTGGCCCCTGGAGGCAGCCAGGGCGGCCACCAGGTTCTCGGCGCTTTTGCTGCCCATGCGCTCCAGGCTGGCCAGCAGGGCGGCATCGAGCCGGTAGAGATCGGCGATCGAGCCCACGAGGCCCCGGTCCACCAGCTGCTCGATCAGCTTGCTGCCCAGGCCGTCCACATCCAGGGCCCCCTTGCTCACCCAGTGGCGCAGGGCACCACGCAGGATCGCCGGACAGCTGGAATTCACGCAGCGGGTGGCCGCTTCCCCCTCCTCGCGCCCCAGCTGCGAGCCGCACTCCGGGCACTGATGGGGCAGCTCCAGCCGCACCGCTCCGGCGGGCCGCAGTTCCGCCAGCACCCGCACCACCTCGGGGATGATCTCGCCGGCCTTGCGCACCACGATCGTGTCGCCGGCGTGCAGGTCGAGTTCGGCCAGCCGGTCGGCGTTGTGCAGGGTGGCGCGGCCCACCGTGGTGCCAGCCAAGGGCACCGGCTCGAATTCGGCCACAGGCGTCACCACGCCGGTGCGGCCCACCTGGCATGCCAGCCGCAGCAGCCTGCTGGGGGCCTCCTCGGCGGCGTATTTGAGGGCGATGGCCCAGCGCGGGGCCTTCTGGGTGAAGCCGGCATCGGCCTGCAGGCGCAGGTCGTTGAGCTTCACCACCACGCCGTCGGTGGCATAGGAGAGTTGCTTGCGGCCCTCCTCCCACTGGGCGAAGAAGGATTCCACCGCCGCCAGCGAGGGCAGCAGTTCGGCGTTGGGGTTCACCTTGAAGCCGGCGGCCTGCAGCCATTGCAGGCTCTCCCATTGGGTGGTGGGCCGCGGCGGATCCGATCGGTCGGCGCCCGTTTCGGGTGTCCAGCCCTCCGGCAGATGCAGCGTGTAGGCGAAGAACTCCAGGCGCCGCGCCGCCACCACCTTCGGGTCGAGCTGGCGCAGGGTGCCGGCGCAGGCGTTGCGGGGGTTGGCGAACAGAGCCTCGCCCCGGGCTTCGCGCTCGGCATTGATCGCCGCGAAGGTGCCATCAGGGATCAGGGCCTCGCCGCGCACCTCCACCCAGGCGGGCGGGTGCTCCAGCTGCAGGCGCAGGGGCACGCTCTGGATCGTGCGCACATTGGCGGTGATCTCCTCGCCTCGCTCGCCATCGCCGCGGGTGGCGGCCCGCACCAGCACGCCGTGCTCGTAGCTCAGGGCCAGGGCGTTGCCATCGATCTTGAGTTCGCCCACCATCTCCAACTGGGGCAGGGGGGCCCCGGCCTCCGGCGTGCGGTCGAGCACCTTGAGCAGGCGGGCATACCAGGCCTCCAGCTCCTCCAGCGAAAAGGCGTTGTCGAGGCTGAGCAGGCCGATGCGATGGGCCACGCTCGTGAAGCCCTCGGCCGGGGCCCCGCCCACCCGCTGGGTGGGGCTGTCGGGAGTGTGGAGCTCCGGGTGGGCCGCCTCCAGGGCCTCCAGCTCCCGCAGCAGCCGGTCGTAGACCGGATCCTCCATCACCGGAGCATCCAGCACGTAATAGGCGTGGGCGGCACGGTTGAGCAGCGCACGCAGCTCGGCGGCGCGGGCTCGCTGCTCAACGGTCGCCAGGGTGCCGGTTGCGGCGGTCACGGTCAGGCTGCCGCCACCTTCTGGATCCGGTCGATGCGCCAGGTGTCCTCCAGCTTCACGAAGGTGAAGTCGAGCGGCAGTTCCTCCTTGGCGTCGGTGAGCAGCTTCACGGTGAGGATCAGCTGGCCCTCCTGCAGCCTGGGCCGGCCGCTCTTGAGGTTGCGGTAGCGATTGAGCTTGAGACCGGCCAGGAACGCCAGGAACTGCTTGCGATTCACGTGGTTGCGGTAGTTCTTGGTGGTGAGCAGGTAGGCGCCATCCACCTGGCCGCTGGCGATCTGATTGAAGAACTGCTTGAGCAGCGGGTTGATGCCGCGGGCACTCAGCACCAGCTTCACCGCCGTGATCGTCCAATAGAGGAGCAGGGCCCCGGCCCCAGCCAGCAGGGCCTTGGTGCCGATGCTGGTGACCAGAGCGGAGTCCATAGGCCGTGCGCACGCGGTTGAATGGCCCGTGAGTCTGACTGACAGAGCCGCCGGCGTGCCGCTCGAACCCCTCCTGCCGCTGTTTCACCGGCTCAACCGGGAGCACTTCGAGGGCTCCCTGGCGCCGGAGGGTCGCTCGCTGGTGAGTGTGCGCTGGAGCGATGGCCGCATGCGCCGCAGCGCCGGGATGTATCGGTTCGGGCGGCGAGCCGATGGCGGCGACCTGAGCGAGATCGTGCTGTCGCGGCCCCTATTGGAGCCCCTACCGCGGCAGGCCACCTGCAGCACGCTCTGCCACGAGATGATCCACGCCTGGACCCACCGGGTGCTCCAGGTGCGGGAGGTGCATGGCCCCCACTTCCGCGCCCGCATGGCGGCGATCAACGCGGCCCAGGGCGAATTTGTGGTGAGTGTGCGGCACCGCTATCCGCTGCCGGGGGAAGCCGGTGGCACCCCTGGCTCACCGCCGGCCTACCGCTGGCTGGCCCGCTGCCCCCGCTGCGGCGTGTCGGCCCCCTACCGGCGGCGGGTGAAGGGGCTGGCCTGCCGCGCCTGCTGTCAGCTGCACCACGGCGGCCGCTGGGATGCCAGCTGCCTGTTGGAGTTTGTGCGGGAAGCTTAAGGTCGCTCCAGCCAGCTGCTGCGATGGCCACCTTCCTTTGGACCCTGGAGTTCAGTGGTGTGGGAATTGCCCTCGTGGGTCTGCTGCGCGAGCGCTGGTTACAGAACCGGCGCCGGTAGCGTTGCCGCATGGATCGGTTCAGCGACGACTACCGCCCCAGCTCTCGCCGCCGCGCTCCCGATGCGCTGGAAGACGGCCTGGATCGCCTGGTGACAGCCGGGCGTCAGCTGGTGGATGGCGTGTCGGGGGCCCGCCCTGGCTCACGGCGGCGTGCTGGGGCCAGTGGCGGCGCGTCCCTGCCTCGGCTGGGGGAACTGGGCCGCTGGGTGGAGGAGCGGTTGGATGGCCTGCTCGATGCCGACGATGAGGATTGGCGCGAACCCTGGCAGGACGCGCGGCGTGAACCCATCGCCCGAGCGCAGGCTCCGGCTCTCCAGGTTCCGGCGCCGTCTCCCGAGGGTCTGCGGCGCCGGCCACTGGAGGCCATCTCACGGCGCGTGGAGCCGCCAGCCACCCCTGCCCTGCCTGCGGCAGGGGCAGACGCTGGCGAATGGCCCGGCGACGATGTCTTCACCCTGCGCCGCTGGCAGCGCGATCCCCGCTCGCGGCAGGCCGAACGTGCTGCTGAGCAGCAGCGAACGACGGACGTGCGGGGCGCAGGGCGCCCACTGCCCCGCTCCAGCCGCCGCCGCTGAGCTGCCACTCAGGCCGCCACGGCGAACGTGCCCACCCAAATCTCTCTAGCCTGCGGCCAGTTGTGCTGACCCGATGAGCAGCCTGGTGGTGGTGGGCTTCCCCAAGGTTGAGGAGGCTGAGCAGGTGCGCCGCGAGCTGGTGGACATCCAGCGCGAGCAGCTGATCGCCCTGGAAGACGCCGTGGTGGTGGAGCACGACAGCGAGGGTCAGGTGCACCTGCGCCAGGCCATCAACCTCACCGCCGCCGGCGCCCTGGGCGGCGGCTTCTGGGGCACCCTGGTGGGGCTGCTGTTCCTTAATCCGCTGCTGGGTGCGGCCGTGGGGGCCGGGGTGGGGGCCGCCTCCGGCTCGCTCTCCGATATCGGCATCAACGACAGCTTCATGCGGGAGATGGGCGAAACCCTGCCCCGCGGCAGCGCGGCCCTCTGCCTGCTGGTCCGCCAGGCCACGCCCGACCGGGTGGTGGAGCGGCTGCGGGCCCATGCCCCCCACGCCAAGCTGCTGCGCACCAACCTGTCCCATACCGACGAGAACCAGCTGCATGAGCTGCTGGAGCGCGCCCGCAAACAGGCGGAGGCGCTGCGTCTGGCCTGAGCTCAGGCTGGCTGGGCCGGCCCCAGCCAGCGCTCCAGCTCGGGCGAAAAGACCTCCCTGATCACCGTGAGCTCCCTGCCGCCTCGGAAGAAGCGGTAGTGGCGGCTCCAGAACGGCCCGGGCCGGCCGAAGCGTGCTTCCAACCAGGGACCGTCGACCTGGGCCAGGCCATCCACCTCGCGAAACAACTCGGCCCGGCGAGCCGTGAGACTGCGCCAGATGGGCAGATTGCGCTCACGCAGGTTTGTTTCGGCTTGCTCCCTGTTCCACCAGCTCTCAGCCCAGGCAAGGGTCTGCCCACCGCAACAGAGCCACACCTGGCGGCGCAGCAGCGGTCCTTCGAGCTCACTGATTTCCGGGGGCGGGGGCCCACCAGCTGCCGCTGCCGAACCCGCCGCGGCGGTGACCCCATCGTCCGCCATGGCGATCAGCTCAATCTCCACAGGCTTGCCGCTGAGGGATTCCAGATGGCGGGTGGGACTGCCATCGCCGAGCAGCAGCAACCGCCAGGGACCCGTCAACAATTCATCCCCCGCGGCCGTCCTGCCATCGCTGAGATTCAGCTGCCAGCGGGGCTGGGGAGAAGGCAGCAGCGCGGCGGAATCCAGGCAGACCTCGACAGTGAGCGTTGTCATCCTGAAATTCTGGACAGCTCCGGCACCCAGCTGCGATGGAGGAGACCCGCGGGGGCAACGGGCACCTGTCGCTGGGAGGATGGTGCCATGGTGCACGTGCAGCTGATCCAGCACGCTCCCGGCGCTCCCGGCCTGCGTTGGCTTGGCCTGGGACCAGGCCTGCGCCCCAGCCGGGGCCTGCTCAAGCTTCAGCGACTGCTGGATAAACACGCGTTCTGGGCCCGGGGCCGCCGCCATGGCGAGCTGCGGCAACTGCTTTCAGGCAGCCAGGCCGTGGTGAGCCTCTGGCGGGGCAAGCGGATGGTGGGCTTTGGCCGTGCCACCAGCGATGGGCTCTGCCGGGCCGTGCTCTGGGACGTGGTGGTGGCCGGCGACCTGCAGGGCCGCGGGCTCGGCCGTCAGGTGGTGCAGGCCCTGCTCAACGCCCCCGCTCTGCGCGGCGTGGAGCGCGTTTACCTGATGACCACCAACAGCGCAGGCTTCTACCGCCAGCTGGGATTCCGCAGCGCCGACCCCCAGGAATTACTGGTGATCAGTGGCAGCGCGGAGGGGTCTGCAGCTCAACGTCACCGGGACGACGACACATCCCATTCAGAGCAGCCACTCAGCCTGGCAACGCCGCCATCAGGCTGCCCATCTCGAGGGCCTGCAGGCCATAGCTCCAGCCCAGGTTGCTCTTGATGCCGGCGCGCTCGAGCGCCTGCTGCAGGGTGTCGGTGGTGAGCACACCGAAGATCACCGGCACACCAGTGGCACGGCTCACGGCGGCCACACCCTTGCTCACCTCAGCCACCACCACATCGAAGTGGGGCGTGTCACCCCGGATCACGGCCCCCAGGGTGATCACCACCTGGTAGCGGCCACTGGCGGCCAGCCGCTGTGCCACAAGTGGAATCTCAAAGCTGCCGGGCACCCAGGCAATGTCGAGCTGGGAACTGCTGGCCCCGGTGTCGATGCCATGACGACCGAGGCAATCCAGGCAACCGCTCAGCAGCTTGCCGGTCACCAGATCGTTGAATCGCGCCACCACGATGGCGATGCGCAGACCGCTGGCGCCGGTGAAGGTTCCCTCGAAGCTGGCCACGGGTGCAGGACGCGAATCAAATCAGGCTACGCAGAGGACCTGAAGCGCTCTGGCCTGGCCTGGCGCTGATCCGACGATCAGACCACGAAGAAACTCATGCCCCAGTTGACCAGCACCAGGGCAACCCACACGATCCCACCCAGCAGGATCAGGCGGTTGGAGCGACCGCTGTCTTCACTGCTGGCGTAGAGCACCGGCACCGCCACGATCAGCGCAAACGACATCACCACCAGGGCCAGAACGGTGAGGGTGTTGAGGATCTGCATGGATCAGCAGCGGCGCTGGGCCGGTCAGTTGCGGGATTCTCACACGCAGACCCGGCATCTCTGCGCCCTTGCTTCACAACTCGATGCCAGGGAGCTCCTGCCACCCGGCCTACGATCTCTAAAGCACCTGAATGTTCGTGGCCGCGGAAGCCGAGCAGCAGCTTTCGCTGATCAACGGTCTGGGGATCCAGGGGGATCTGTTTGGCACGGCCTGTGCAGACGCCGATGGCGTCAAGGCCGATGCCACCAGCGACTCGAATCAAGGCGAGCTCGACGCCGCGGCCCTGATCGAGGCGAACAGCCGCCCCCGCCGGCGGCGCCAGCCGATGAGAGCGCCCCAGGCCGACGCTGGGGACGACTTCAGCTCCAGCTCCGGTGGGCCGGCGGCCGACGCCAACGGAAACACCGACGCAAGCGCCGACGCCCCGGACTCCGACCTGCCCGCCTGGCACCACCACAGCCTGGTGGACCCCCGGCAGCTCACACCGATGCTGCGCCACTACGTGGAGCTGAAGGCGGTCCACCCCGAACGGCTGCTGCTCTACCGCCTCGGCGACTTCTTCGAGTGCTTCTTCGAAGACGCCATCACCGCCTCGCGCCTGCTGGAGCTCACCCTCACCGGCAAGGAGGGCGGCAAGGCGATCGGGCGGGTGCCGATGGCCGGCATCCCCCACCACGCCGCCGAGCGCTACTGCGGCGAACTGGTGCGCCGCGGCCTCTGCGTGGCCCTCTGCGACCAGATCGAAACCACACCGGCCAAGGGGGAGCTGCTCAGGCGCGAGATCACCCGCGTGATTACCCCCGGCACGGTGCTGGAGGAGGGCATGCTCGCCGCCCGGCGCAACAACTGGCTCTGCGCCGTGGTGTTGGAGAGTCCCGGCGGCCACGGGGATCCGGATCTGGCCGGCCTGCGCTGGGGCCTGGCGGTGGCCGATGTGAGCACCGGCGAGTTCCGGGTCACCGAGCGGGCCGGCAGCGACGCCCTGCACCAGGAACTGCTGCAGGTGGATGCCGCCGAGGTGCTCTGGCCCGGGGGCCTGGCAACCGGGAGCCCCGCCTGGTGCCCCGCCGGCCTGCTGCTCACGCCCCTGCCCCGCACGCCCTTTGAGGCGCCGGAAGCCATCGCCACCTTGAAGGGGCGCTTCGCCCTGGCCAGCCTCGATGGCCTCGGACTCGGCGAGCTGCCCCTGGCGATGCGGGCCGCCGGCGGGCTGGTGCACTACCTCGACGGCACCAACGGAGGCGCCAACCCCACCATCAGCGGCACCCCCGCAGCCAGCGACCAGCCCCGGGTGCCGCTCGACCTGCCCACCAGCTGGCAGGCCGGCGATGCCCTGGTGCTCGATGCCGCCACCCGCCGCAACCTGGAGCTCACCCGCACCCAGCTGGGTGGCCAGCTGCAGGGCTCCCTGCTCTGGGCGCTCGATCGCACCCACACCGCCATGGGCGGCCGCTGCCTGCGCCGCTGGATCGAGGCGCCGCTGCTGGACCGCGCCGCGATCCTGGCCCGCCAGGGCGGCGTGAGCGAGCTGGTGGCAGCCCGCCTCCTGCGCCTGGCGATCCGCCGGCTGCTGCGGCCGATGGGCGACCTGGAGCGCCTCGCCGGCCGGGCCGGTGCCGGCACCGCTTCCGCCCGCGACCTAGTGGGCCTGGCCGATGGCCTGGAGCGACTGCCCCTGCTGGCGGGCCAGCTGGTTAAAGCCACCAGCGTCCCCCTGCAGGCCCTGGCCCGCCCCTGGCCGGAGCTCGACGAGATGGCGGTTGAGCTGCGCCACACCCTGCTCGAGACACCGCCCCTCTCCCTCACCGAGGGCGGCCTGATCCACGACGGCGTCGATCCCCTGCTGGATGGCCTGCGCAACCAGCTCGACGACCAGGACGCCTGGCTGGCCCAGCAGGAGGCCGCCGAACGCCGCGCCAGCGGCATCAGCACCCTCAAACTCCAATACCACCGCACCTTCGGCTACTTCCTGGCGGTGAGCCGGGCCAAGGCGAGCGCTGTGCCAGAGCACTGGATCCGCCGCCAGACCCTGGCCAACGAGGAGCGCTTCGTGACCCCCGAGCTGAAGGCCCGCGAGGGCCAGATCCAGCAGCTCCGGGCCCGCGCCGCCCAGCGGGAATACGACCTGTTCTGCCAGCTGCGGGCGCGGGTGGGCGAGCTGGCCGCCGCCATCCGCTGCGCCGCCCGCCTGGTGGCCGAGCTCGACGCCATCGCCGCGCTGGCCGAGGTGGCCGCCACCGGCGGCTACTGCTGCCCGGAGATCACCGACCCCGAAGGTCCCGAGGCCCGCCTGCTGCACATCGAGGCCGGCCGCCACCCCGTGGTGGAGCAGTTGCTGGTGGAGGAACCGTTCACGCCCAACAGCGTGGCCCTGGGAGCCAATCCCGACCTACTGATCCTCACCGGCCCCAACGCCAGCGGCAAGAGCTGCTACCTGCGCCAGACCGGCCTGCTCCAGCTGATGGCCCAGATGGGCAGCTGGATCCCCGCCAAGAGCGCCCGCCTCGGGATCGCCGATCGCCTCTTCACCCGCGTCGGCGCCGGCGACGACCTGGCCGCCGGCCAGTCCACCTTCATGGTCGAGATGGCCGAAACGGCCAACATCCTTCACCACGCCACGCCCCGCTCGCTGGTGCTGCTCGATGAGATCGGCCGCGGCACCGCCACCTTCGACGGCCTCTCGATCGCCTGGGCCGTGGCCGAGCACCTGGCCACCCCGCCCGGGCGCGGCGGCCTCGGCGCCCGCAGCATCTTCGCCACCCACTACCACGAGCTCAACGCCCTGGCCGACCAGCTGGCCAACGTGGCCAACGCCCAGGTGCTGGTGGAGGAAACCGGCGACAGCCTGCGCTTCCTGCACCGCGTGGTGAGCGGCGGCGCCAGCCGCAGCTACGGCATCGAAGCCGCCCGCCTGGCCGGCGTGCCCGCCCCCGTGCTGCAGCGCGCCCGCCAGGTGCTGACCCGCATTGAGGCCAACAGCCAGATCAGGCTGGAGCCCGCACCCCAGACCGCGCCAGCAGAGCCACTCGCATCCTCCCTCCAGTCGCGGGGCCCAGCTCAGCCAGGGCAGAACGGCGGTGCGCTCGCCGCCTGAAGCCAGGCAGCCCGCAGCAGGGCATTGCAGGCGGCTGCCACCAGTCCGGCGCCGCCCTTGGAACCCTCGAGCCGCACATGGGCCAAGCCACTGGCAGCCAGATGGCGCTTGCTCTCTGCCACCCCAACAAACCCCACCGGCATGCCGATCACCAGGGCCGGCGCCGGCAGGCTCGTCGCCTCACCATCACCAGCCACCAGCTCCAGCAGCACCTCCAACGCCGTGGGTGCACTGCCGATCAACACCACCCCTGGACGCAACTCCCGCAAGGCCGCCACCATCCCCGCCGCACTGCGCGTGGAGCCCTCTGGCGCCTTGTCAGGTGCCCAATCGAGCACACACACCACCCGGTTGCCGAAGGTGCGCCTGGCCATCGGCGCCACGGCCGCCGCCGCCATGGCCGTGTCGGTGAGGATCGCCTCTCCGACTGCGAGGGCTGCCGCACCCGCTCCACAGGCTCCCCCGGCCACGCAACCGATCCCGGCAGGCATGAAGCGGAGATCCACCACCAACTGCGGATCACCGCTGCTGTGGATGCAGCGCTCCAGCACGTCGCGCTCCAGCGGAGTCAAGGCGGCCAGCTGCCTCGCCAGCGCTGGATCAGCCTGCTCCTGCTCGCTCAGCAAGCGGCGAATGCGCCGGATGCTCTCACTGAAAATCGGGTGATCCATCACGGCGACGCCAGACGGCACCCTCCTGTCTGTCCAGCTTGCACCCAAGGGCTGCAGGCTGATAGGGCCCGGAGCTCCTGAGCCCGGAGGCCGACAAGCCCGCATCGCCGTGGCACGCCAAGGATCCCACTGGAACCCACGATCCCATGGAAAACAGGAGAATCAATCTTATTTTTCACAGCATCAACCCTGGGATGAACCGCGCGACATCCAGGGCGTTCAGGCTCTGCACCCCAACCGGCCCCGCACTCCGCCCCCACAACCCGCCAGCGACCGTGGGGCAGCATGGGTCTCGAGCCTCCTGGTTGCCGCTGGCGGCGCGCTGATGCCCTTCCATCTGCTCTGGGGCGACGATGAAGCAGCCCGGACCCGGGCGGTGGAGGGGCTGATCGAGCAGCTGGTGGATCCAGCCTGGGCCTCGATCAACCTCAGCCGTCTCGACGGCAATGACCCTGCCCAGGCGGCCCAGGCCCTGGAAGAGGCCCGCACGCCCCCCTTCGGCTGCGGCGCCCGGGTGGTGGTGCTGCAGCGCAGTCCGTTCTGCAACCAGTGCCCGGCCGAGCTGGCCGACCGGCTTGAGGCCTGTCTGGAGCTGATTCCCGCCAACTGCCACCTGCTGCTGGTGAATCCGGCCAAGCCCGATGGCCGGCTGCGCACCACCAAGACCCTCCAGAAACTGGCCAAGGCCACTGCCCAGCAGCCAACTGCCCAGCAGTCACCCGAGCAGGCCAGCGCCGGAGCCGTGTTCGAGCGCAGCTTTGCCCTGCCGGCGATCTGGGATGGGGCGGGCCTGGTGGAGCTGGTGCAACGCACGGCCCGGGAGCTTGGCCTGGCGCTCGAGCCCGCTGCCGCCGAGGCACTGGCCGACGCCATCGGCAGCGACAGCGCCCGCTTGGCCAGCGAGCTGGAGAAGCTGAGTCTGTTTGCCAATCCGATCACCCTGGCCGCGGTGCAGGCCCTGGTGGGAGGCCAGACCACCAGTGCCCTGGCCGTGGGCGATGCCCTGCTGGCCGGCAAGCCCGCCGACGCCATCGCGCTGGTGGATGCCCTGCTGGCCGCCAACGAGCCAGCGCTGCGGATCGTGGCCTCGCTCACCAGTCAGATCCGCGGATGGCTCTGGGTGGCGCTGCTGGACCAGAAAGGCGAAGCCGACATAGCCGTCATCGCCAAGGCGGCCGGGATCGGCAACCCCAAGCGCATCTATGTGATGCGCAAGCAACTGCGGGGCCGCCGACCACCCCTGCTGCTGCGCCTGCTGGGTCAGCTGCTTGAGGTGGAGGCGAACCTCAAACGCGGCCGCGATCCAGGCGATGCCTTCCGCGAGGGCTTCCTGCTGGCTAGCGCTCACGGATAATCGGCCGTTGATCCGCGACTGCCGCCGCGCGCCCCGCCATGGCCCTGTTGGTACAGAAGTTCGGCGGCACCTCGGTGGCCGATGTGGAACGGATCCAGGCCGTGGCCCGGCGTATCGCCCGCTGCCGCGAAAACGGCCACGAGCTGGTGATCGTGGTGTCGGCCATGGGCCACACCACCGACGAGCTCACCGGCCTGGCCCGGGCGATCACCGCCAGCCCGCTCCAGCGGGAGATGGACATGCTGCTCGCCACTGGGGAACAGGTGTCGATCGCGCTGCTGTCCATGGCGCTGCATGCCCTGGGGGTGCCCGCCACCTCGATGACGGGCACCCAGGCCGGCATCGTCACCGAGTCGGCCCATGGCCGGGCCCGCATCCTGGAGATCCGCACCGAGCGGCTGCGCCACCTGCTGGGCGAAGGCCAGGTGGTGGTGGTGGCGGGCTTCCAGGGCACCAGCAACTCCGCCGCCGGCACCCCGGAGATCACCACCCTCGGCCGCGGCGGCTCCGACACCTCGGCGGTGGCCCTGGCAGCGGCCCTCGGAGCCGACGCCTGTGAGATCTACACCGACGTGCCGGGGGTGCTCACCACGGACCCGCGCAAGGTGGCCGACGCCCAGCTGATGGAGCAGGTGAGCTGCAACGAGATGCTGGAACTGGCCAGCCTCGGCGCCGCCGTGCTGCACCCGCGGGCCGTGGAGATCGCCCGCAACTACGGCGTGCCGCTGGTGGTGCGCTCCAGCTGGAGCGACCAGCCCGGCACCCGCCTCACCAGTGGAGCCGGCAGGCCGATCGGCCACGGCGGCCTCGAGCTGGGCAAGCCGGTGGATGGGGCCGAGCTGGATGAGCACCAGGCGGTGATCGCCCTGGCCCATGTGCCCGATCGCCCGGGGGTGGCAGCCCGGCTTTTTGAGGCCCTGGGCAGCGCCGGCCTCAACGTGGACCTGATCGTGCAGGCCACCCATGAGGGCGCTTCCAACGACATCGCCTTCACCCTGCCGGAGGCCGACCTGGACCGCGCCGAGCTGGTCTGCCGCGAGGTGCTGGCAGGTCTGGGAGCTGCCCCGGGCGAAGCGGGCGGCGCTCAGCTCAGTGCCGAGGCAGGCCTGGCCAAGCTCAGCATCGCCGGCGCGGGCATCATGGGGCGGCCGGGCGTGGCGGCACGTCTGTTCGACACCCTGGCCCGCACCGGCATCAACCTGCGCCTGATCGCCACCAGCGAGGTGAAGGTGAGCTGCCTGGTGAGCGGTCAGCAGGGGGGCAAGGCCCTGCGCGCCGCTGCAGAAGCCTTTGAGCTCAGCGACAGCCAGCTGCGCCACAACCCGGATCCCTGCCACCTGCACGATCCGGCCGTGCGCGGCGTGGCCCTGGATCTGGGCCAGGCCCAGGTGGCCGTGCGCCGCGTGCCCGACCGGCCCGGCACCGCCGCAGCCGTCTGCCGGGCCCTGGCCGATGCCGGCATCAGCGTTGAGGCGATCGTGCAGTCGGAGCGCAGCCACCGCGAGCCCGGCACTGGCGAGCAGGCCCAGCTCAGCCGCGATATCAGCTTCACGCTCAAACGCGACGACAGGCCGCGGGCCGAGCAGGCTCTGGCACCTCTGTTGAAACAATGGCCGGGTGCCCGCTTTGAAGAGGGAGCCGCGATTGCCCGAGTGAGCGCGGTGGGGGCCGGCATGCCCTGCACCCCCGGTACAGCGGCCCGCATGTTCCGGGCCCTGGCCGATCAAGCGATCAACATTGAGCTGATCGCCACCAGTGAGATCCGTACCAGCTGCGTAGTGGCGGAAGTCGACGGGGTACGAGCCCTGCAGGCCGTACACGCCGCCTTCGGGCTGGGCGGTGCCATCACCCACAAGGCTGAAGGGAGTGAAGCCCCGAATTCCACGGTCACGCTAAAGCAATAATCGCAATAATGCGTCCAAAGATTTCGATCATAATAAGTCCGACCTCCATCAAGGAGCCTCGAAATACGCTCTATACGCATTGAGAATTAACTTTGATCGCGATTCCGTTGAATATACCTTGGGGCCTAAAAGAGTTTAATGGCTTCTTTCCAGTCAATCTGGAGCCGCAGTTGCCGGACTTTTTGGTACCTGCAATGGCACGCGGGAGCTACACAGTAGCCGAAGGAACGCTATCCCCACTATTTCACCATAGAACTTCCCGAACCACCAAGCTCTACCATGCAGCATCAATCCAGAATGGAACCAGATTGCCATCAAGGGATCTAGACTTTCTAAGCAGGAAACAAAAGGAAAGGGGGTCACAAAAGAGCTTAGCCTTGACATTGATTCGTGCAATACGATTTATGATTAATGTATTCGTCCTGCTCCCAAATAGTTACGATTGACGCATCACTATCCACCAATGTCGGTTCTCATGGCCCACATGATCAAGACCTGCATCGTCAACGCCCAAAAAGGTAAAACTCGCCGCGCAAACTCTTGACCTGCCCCTGATCAGCAGATTCAAACCTGGATTCCCTTTACACTGGAATTGTTTTTCAGAGGCCGCACACCTCACACAATACAGCGGCAGCACTGATCTTCTGGCGCGGGCTGAGATTATATTTTTACACTATTGTGCTTTATACTCCTGTGCTTACGGCTACTATCAGCTTTTTAGCTCTTCACCAGGCTTAGCATCGAATACATATAACAGCTTGACCTAGCCAGCCCTCCCTTGCGTGGAACTCATCACTTCACAGCCCTAAGCGTGGGCAGCGAACATAGCAAAATTGAAAAACTGAAAGCTTAACCGAACCGCCTAAATCTTTTGGTTTTTGGACGTCTACACTGTCAGCGGAAGTATTATTGCGGCAAGTGCCTAAAAACCCCCGAACCCTTGTTATCAGTGAGCGAGGTGGACAGGTTCTTGACAGTCCCCATCGTTAACCTCTTAGGCCGGGTACCGCCCCTGAAAGGGGCTCCCATCGATGACGGTGACTTTCAGGAAAGATGTCGCCGGTTGGCGCCATTTAGGCCGCCTGCCGAAAGAGTAACTCCTCCTCGGCTGTTGTGTCATCTGGCGGTTCATTGATCCAGACAACGTCTGGTTGTTGCC
>JBIIIC010000032.1:0-11812 GCA_044235095.1 Prochlorococcaceae cyanobacterium
GGCGTCAATTACCCGCCAACCGCCTCCGGTCAACACCGCGGCCCACCCCCCTGCCATGGCAGGGGGGTGGGGGCCCTACCCGCCTACGTAATTGACGCGACCCGCCTACGTAGTTGACACCGGGCAGTGGCTTATGGCCAAAGGACTCTCTGACCTGCAAATACATCGCATCGATCAGAGTCTCGGTCAGCTCTCGGGCTTCATTGAGCAGCGAGAGATCGGTTGGATGACGAATGTCTGCCGGAACACATGTCGCGTCAATCAGCAATGAGCCCTGATTGGGCAGTGTCTTGTCGGTTCCGATCTGCTGATCGGCTGCGCGGGAGATTCCGTCTCCATGGCTGCCGTCGTCGTCGTGAACATCGGTTGCAGAAGAACGGATCATGCTCAGCCCGTGACGCACGATTCGTTCGTTGCAGTCATTCACAACCGATTCCGGCAATCGCTTCCTGAAGTACACCATCATCGATGGATCAAACGGAACCGAGTACTGAAAGACCTCCAGACCGCGAAAGAACTGGAGATACGGATTCTCTTTGATCTGCTCAACAAGTTCTTCATCTGTGAGCCCCAGGCGAGCCTTGATGATCAAAGCTCCCAGCGCCATGCGAAATGGCTTCGCCGGAGCACCAAATCCCTTGCAGAACTGGGCTGCATAGTCGTCTTCCAGCTCTTCCCAGGGGATCAGCTCTGCGAGCCTGATCCAGCGATTGTCGCCAGAAAGTTTGCCGCCAAACGGCAGAAAGAAGTCTTCGAACGAGAGCTGATCACGATGCTCACGCCGGTACAAGTGGAAAACTCTGAGCGGCTTTTGGGCGCATATGGGCCCGTTCGCGAACATTTCACCGCCAAAAACCGCTCACATCCGTTGCGCTGCAGTGGGTCTGACCTTCTTCAGGAGGCCCTACTTAGCCCAGGATAAGAGCATTGCCCGGATCTATTGCGCGATCTGCGTGGTATCGCTTGAAGGCTGCGTATTCTGCAGGGTTGGCCAATGCGTAATTTGTGAACTCGTGCTCTGCGATTGTCGTGCCTATCAACTGTCACATCGTTGGCGTGGAGCCATGGGGCGACACACTCAGGCCTGAATCGTCAACTCTGAAGGATATTCTTTGAGATAGGCGATGAACATTTCGAGGCTCATCGGCTTGGCAAACAAATAACCCTGGCCCCAGTCGAAGTCGTGTTCATGCAGCCACAATCGCTGTTGGTCGGTTTCGATGCCTTCAGCGGTTGTGTGGAGCCCCAGATCGTGGCCCATCTGTTGCATCAGCGTCAGCAGGTGATCGCTGGGTTTGTCTGGGTCCTGTATCCGGCGCACAAAACTGCCGTCGATCTTGAGGGCGTGCAGTGGTGTGTTGTGCAGCCTGCTGAGGGAGGAATAGCCAGTCCCGAAGTCATCGATCGCCACCAGCACATTGCGATCGCGCAGGTCGTTGAGGAACTCCACCAGGTGTGTGTCGCTCTGCTGCAGGGCCTCCTCGATCAGCTCAAGCTGCAGACACCAGCCTGGGGGGAGTGGTTCCCGTCCCAGGAGGTCTAGGAGCTGGTGCCGTTGCAGGGGATCGTCGAGCAATTCCGCTGAGAGATTGAGGCTCAGCAGCAGGTGTTGATCGGGCAGGGCCTCGGCAATCAGCCGGCTGGCTCGGATCGCCTTGTCGATCAGTGCCAGATCCACCCGAGCCGTGAGGCCGGCCCGCCGTGCTGCCGCCAGCACGGTGGCAGCCTCAATCAGGCTGCCTTTGGCGTCGCGCCAGCGCACCAGCGCCTCCACCCCCATCACGGCGCCGCTGCGCAGATCCACCAGAGGTTGGAAAAAGGGCTCCAGTTCGCCGTCGCGCAGGGCTCTGTGCAGGGCAGCCTCAAGACTGATGTCCTGCTGGGCCTGGATGCGGGTGGCCAGGTCGATGAAGCTGAAGTGGCTGCCCGGCTGGGAACGGGCGATCTGCTGGGCGATGGCCGCATCGGCCAGCAGTGCTTCGGCAGTGGCGTAGTTGCCCTTGTAAAGGGCAATGCCGATGGCTACCTGGGAGCTCAACAGCTGGCCACCCACTGGTACAGGCTTTTCCAGCTGCTGGCTGAGGGTGCCCGCCAGCAGGGCCAGTTCCTCCTCGCGGCTCACATAGGGCAGCACAGCGATCAGCTCGTTGTCGCTGTGCCAGGCGTAGTGGGCATCGCTGGGCAGCAACTGCTGCAGAAGCTGGTTGCAGTGATGGCGCCATTGCTCCGCGGCCGCGTTGCCGAGGGTGCTCTGCAGACGCTTGAGGTCCTTGATGCCAATGCGCAGCACCGCCAGGCAGGGCTGATGGTCTTCCCCGACCATCAGTTCCAGCATCTGGATCACCTCGGGGGCGTTGCGCAGGGTGAGATTGCAGCTCTGGGCCGAGCCCTGGCTGAGCTGCTGACGCTGCTGTTCGCTGGCTGCCAGCAGCCGCCCTTCGCGCTTCAGCTCCATCAGCTTCACGGTCTGCCGGGCGAGCCGCTGAAGCGCGTCGATCTGGGTGGCGCTCAGCCGTCTGGGCTCGGTGTCAACCGCGCACAGGCTGCCCAGGCTCATGCCGTTGGCTGAAACCAGGGGAAAGCCGGCATAGAAGCGAATCCGCGGCCCCTCCACCACCAGTGGGTTGTCGCTGAAGCGGGCATCTTCCCGGGTGTCTTCGACGATCAGGGGTTGTCGCTGCAGGATCGTGTGGCCGCAGAAGGAGATCACCCGCGGTGTCTCCTTGGCCTGCATGCCGATGCAGGTCTTGAACCACTGGCGGTTTTCATCCACCAGGCTCACGATTCCGATCGGTGTGCCGGCGATTGTGCGGATCAGATGGCCGATATCGTCGAAGGCATCCTCATCTGGAGTGTCAAGCACCCCATAGGAGCGAAGTTCGGCCAGTCGGGCGTCGTCGTTGGCCGGGATGGGGGCTTCCTGCATGCCCGAGAGACACCGTTGACAGATCGTAGCGAGCTCGCGCTCGCGTGGCACACACTGTTGAACATTGCGTGTTGTTAGGCGTGCAAGATGGCGGGGTGCTGACTAGCTTTCCTGTGGGAGGTGTGCTGGGGGCTCAACGTGGCACTGGAGCTCAGCGTGGTGCTCGATTTGTTGCGGGGGGAAGAGCTCGGCTGCTTGTCCTGACCGGTTTGCTGAGCTTGGTGATGGGGCTCGTTGGCTGCAGGGGCGGTAGCCTGAGCGTGGTGAAGGTGCCGATCGCCAGTTGGCCCGTTTACGAATACTTCTACCTGGCACGTCAACGCGATCTCGATACACGCTTTGGCCTGCGTGTTGAGCTGGCGGAGTATCCCGACCCCCAGTCGATTGTGCATGCTTACCTGCGCGGCGAGTTGTCTCTTGCACAGCTGACCACCGTGGAGGCGGTGGATCTCTGCGGTCGTGCTCCCCAGCGCTGCCCGGTGGTGGTTCTGGTTCTCGATGAATCCCGTGGCGCTGACCAGCTGGCTGTTCATCGCGGCATTGCCTCCATCGCCGCTCTCAGGGGGCGCACGGTGGCGGCCACCTATTCCACCCTGGGGCCCTATGTGCTGCAGCGGTCCCTGCAGCGCCATGGCCTCAGCTTCGGCGATGTGAAACTGCGCAACATGCCCATGGCCCAGATGCCCAGTGCCCTGGCCAGCGGTGAGGTGCAGGCGGCTGCGTTTTTTCCACCCTTCAGTGATTACGCCGCCCGTGATGGCCAGTCACGGGTGCTCTTTGACAGTCGCAGCATCCCCGGCGAAATCTTCGATGTGCTGGTGGCGGCTCCCGACTTTCTGCAGGAGCATGGGGCGTTGCTGCCGCCCCTGCTGCGGGCCTGGCAAGAGGCTCACCGCGTGGCGAAGATCGAGCCCAGGGAGGCGGTGGCGCTCATGGCCAAGCGGGAGCAACTCAGCCCGGCCGAGTTTCGTGCGGCGGAGCGCGGTCTCATCTACTTCAGCCTTGAGCAGCAGCGCGCGATGCTGCGTCCCGATGGCCTGATCGCCACCAACCTGGAGGCGGTGCAGCGGGTGCAGCAACAGCTCGGTCTCACCCGGCCGGATGCTCCTCTGCCAGCAGTGCAGGCGGGCTTCGTGGAGGCGGCGCTGCGATGAGTTTCGGTTGCTGGCGTTGGTGTGCCCGGCTTGCCGGTCTGGTGTTGTTACCGCTGGCAGGTGGTTGCAGCCTCCCGCCCGCTTTCAGCCCCTGTTGCGCCTTGGCATCACCGATTGGCCGGGATACGAATATTTCTACCTGGCCTAGGAGTGGGGTCTGGCGGAGGGCCAGGGGCTCCGGCTCCAGGTGAACCAGCACAGCTCGCTCAAGGATCAACGCTTCTCCTACGAGCAGAGCGATGTGGATGCGCTTGCCACCACCGTGAGCGAGGCGTTGGCGATCTGCCAGGAAAAGCTGCAGCGCTGCCCCCGGCTGGTGCTGGTGCTGGATGAATCAATCGGCGGTGACCAGCTGATCGCCCACCGCCGGATTCCGGGTCTGGCAGTACTGCGTGGCCAGAAGGTGGGGTTGGAGCGCAGCGTGCTGGGGGAATACCTGTTGCTGAGAGCCCTGGAAACGGTGGGTCTGGGCCTGGGCGATGTGGAGCTGGTGTATGCCGGTCCCCGTGCCCTGATTGATCTGATGCGGCAGCAGGGTCTGGCGGCGGTGGTCACGTACTCCCCCTACAGCGCCAGCCTGGTGAATCAGCCCAGCCATCACACGCTGTTCAGCTCCAGTCAGTTGCCCCGCGATGTGGTGGATGTGCTGGCTGTCAGCCCCGATTTCGCCCAGCGCCACCCCCAGCAGGTCGAGGCCCTGGTTAACACCTGGCGACAGGCCCGCCGACGCCCGGCCGAGGCCCAGGCCTTGATGGCCCGCCGGGAGGGGATCCCGGTGGAGGACTTCCTTCGCTCCGAGGCGATGCTGCGCTATGTGGATGAGAGTCAGCAACGGGTGTGGCTCAAGCCCGGGGGATGGATGGAAACCACGGTGAGGCGTATGGCTCAGCGGCTGCAGGCCGCCGGGCGCCTGCCTTACGCCATGCCCCTGCCCGAGGTCACCTCCCAATGGGCCGGAGGTGATGGCGGGCCATGAAGCTGCCAGCCCTGCTGCCGAGCCGGGTGCGCCGGCGTCTGCTGCTGCTGAGCCTGGCGGCTGCGGCCTTGGGGTCGGCTTCGCTGGCCCTGGTCACGGCCGTGCTGGTGCTCGGTCTCACCTCCACCCAGGTCGAGCAGAGCGCCGAGCGGGCCGAGCGGGAGTTCATCTCCAGCCTCACCAGCTTCCAGCCCATCTATGAGGTGCAGCGCAAGCTGCAGCTGGAGGCTGCTTCCGGCGAGCTCCAGCTTGCCTTGGTGGTGGATCAGCGGGGGCAGGTGATCGCCGCCAGCAATCAGGCGATCGTCGGGGAATCGCTTCTGAGCCTGGCCGGCAGCGCCAAGCCAACCTCACCCCTGCATGCCCTGGCCTTCTGCGGCCCTCAGCAACTCGGGCTGGCCTGCCTGGATCGCCAAGCCAGCCATTTCCATGGGCCCTTGCCCTGGGTGGGCGGCGAGCACCTGGTGCGCTTCACGCCAGTGCCTCTGGCTCTGGCCGGTGGCGGCGACCTGGCCAAGCGTGGCACCTTGATCACCGATTTCGATCTTCAGCCTCTGCTGCAGCAGGCGGCGCTGCTGGGGCTGCAGGTGTTTGCCCTGGGTCTGGTGCCGCTCTCGCTCACCTTTGTCTGCCTGGTGCTGGTGGTGCGACAGCGGCTGTTTCCTGAGCTGCTCAGCCTGGCCCAGACCGACGCTCTATCCGGGGTGCTCAATCGCCGTGCCTTCTTTGAGGCCGTGTCCCTCCGGCTCGAGCAGGCGGCCGCCACGGACCAGCCGGAGGTGGGCCCTGATCGATGTGGATCACTTCAAGCAGATCAACGACACCCATGGCCATGCCGCCGGCGATGAGGTGATCCAGGCCATTGCCGGTCTGTTGGAGCACGGCGTGCGTCGCAGCGATCTGGTGGGGCGGCTCGGCGGGGACGAATTCGCCCTGCTGCTGGCGACCTCCGCGCCCCAGGCCCATGAGCTGTTGGAGCGCTTGAGCAGTCGGGTTGCGGTACAGCCGATCGTGCTGGCTGATGGTATGCGGGTGCCGATCACCCTCTCGATCGGCATGGCGGCGCGCGGCGGTCGTGCTGGCAATCGCTTGCAGGAGTTACTGGCCGCGGCTGATGCCAGCTTGTATGTGGCCAAGGACCAGGGTCGCAACCGTGTTGTGGATCTGGAAGGCCAGCCCCCCGACGGCTGGCAGGTGCGTATTGCCTGATGGCCCGTTTTCTGCCCCTCCATCAACCCATCCTGGAAACGGGCCAGCCCTTGGTGCGGCGGCTGGAGGGGATCCATGCACGCATCATTGCCATCGAGCCGGCGATCAGTCGGTTGGCCTTTGCCGTTTATCAGCCCCAGAACGACCTGCTCAGCACCTATGTGAGTCACAACAGCAGCGGCCGGTCTCTCTGCTTCTATGACCGGCGGCTGGCCACGATTCCCTCGCTGGTGGCTCTGCGGGATCAGCGCCAATGCCGGGTGATCGACGACCTGAAGATCGACCTCTCCCCCGCCACACCCCATAGCCGCTGGTTGCTGGAGCAGGGCTGGTGCTCGTCGTTCACGCTCCCCCTGTTTCAGTCGGAGCGGCTGCTGGGCTTTCTCTTTCTCAATGCCCAGCGTGCCGGTGTGTTCTCCGATTCGCTGCTGGAGCGGTTGGAGCCCCACCTCGAGTTGCTGGGAGCCCTGATCCAGGCGGAGCTGGCCGCCATCGAGAGTCTGCGGGCGGCGGTGCGACTGGCTTTGCAGATGACCGGTCTGCGCGATCCTGAAACCGGCGCCCACGTGGAGCGGGTGTCGCTCTACAGCCGCCTGATCGCGATGGAGCTGGGTCGTCGCCGCGGGCTGCCTTCCGATTTCGCCGAAGACCTCTACCTGTTTGCTGCCCTGCACGACGTGGGCAAGGTGGGCATCCCGGATCGCATCCTGCGCAAGCCCGGGCCGCTGGATCCTGAGGAACGCCGCACCATGGATAGCCATGTGATCCGCGGCATGGATCTGGTGGAGCAGCTGATCACCGGCCTGCACCTGGTGGCAGACCCGAAGATGGAGCTGCTGCGGGCTGTGGTGGCGGGTCACCACGAGAAGCTCGATGGCAGCGGTTATCCCAGAGGCCTGCAGGCTGAGCAGATTCCACTGGAGGCGCGCATTGTGGCGGTGGCCGATATCTATGACGCCCTCAGCCAACCCCGTTCCTACAAATTGTCGATGCCTGAGGACCAGGTGCAGCAGATCCTGCACGAGATGGCGGCCGCAGGCCAGATCGACCCCGATTGTGTGAATGTGTTGCTGGCGGCCCGTGAGCAACGACAAGCTATTGCTGCCGCTTACAGCGACTGAGGGCCATGCATGCGGACAACTCAGCACTGGAGCATTTTCGCGAGGAGTGGCTGGGCAGGCAGTGCGACATGCGCCGCCACAGCAGGCATCCCCTGTTCGAACCGCTGATTGCCTGGCTGCAGATCTCCACCGCCGGCGCCTCGCCGATCCGTGCTGATGTGATTGATCGCAGCCAGGGTGAGCTCTGCTTGGCCGTAGCCAGTCCCTGTGGCCTGCAGCCCGGGGATGCTCTCCGGCTCACGCTTCATTCGGGGCAGGAACCGGAGCTGCGCCACGTGCGGGTCTGCTGGCGTGAGGAAACCGCCCTGATCGTGGCGCTGGGCGTGGCTTACGACGACAGCTGAGCAGCCCAGCCCGCCAGTGGCTGGCCGCTGGCATCGAGGATCTGGGCCTCGATCGACCACTCAAATTCGCTGCGCACACCTGGTGGGCCCGAAAAGGTTCCAGTCACCGCGGCAGTGAGCTCCGGCTTCGAGGAGGTGGCCAGGGGGATGTAGCGGTCGTCGATCACGCCCATCCCGCTGGGGTCGAAGCCACGCCAGCCGGCTCCGGGCAGATACACCTCGGCCCAGGCGTGCAGGTCGTAGCGCTCAGGCCTGGGCTCCACCAGGTGGTAACCACTCACGAAACGGGCTGGCAGACCAACGCAGCGGCAGGTCTCCACCATCAACATCGCCAGGTCGCGGCAGGAGCCCACCCGCTCCTTGAGGGTGCGGCCAGCCGGCCAGGCCGGGCCCACGTGGCGCTGGGTGTATTTCACCCGGTCCTGGATGATTTCCACCAGTTGTTGCAGAAACATCAGCGCCCGCTGGTCGCTTCCCATCAGGGCCTCCTGGGCCAGATCCACCGCCGCCGGATCGTGCTGGCCGTTGGGCAGCCAGCCCTCCAGCGATCCCATCAGGTCGCCGTTGAGGTGGCCCACCGGGTAGGGCAGCTGGGGTTCGTTGTCTTCCAGGCAGGCCTGCAGCAGCGGAGCGGCTTCGGTTTCCACCTCGCTGGTGGCCCGCACCACGAAGCTGTCGGTGCCGCCGCTGAAGCGGGCCCGCAGGATCTCATCGCCGCTGGCGGCCACCAGCGGATAGAGGCGGCTGGGCTCGGGGCTGATCTCCAGATGGAAGTGGAGCAGCCGCTGGAAGCCGTGGCCGCGGGGTTTGAGCCCGAAGCGGTGTGGGCCCAGCTGCACCGGCGCGCTGTAGCGGTAGTCGAAGGTGTGGATTACGCGGGCACGCATGTGGAGTCTGCGATGAAGTAGCGCTGCTCGATCAGGCCGTGCAAGCGGTTCAGATCCTGCTGCAGGCCGTCGACGGCCTCGTGCAGGCCGCCGGCGATCAGGGCATCGATGCTCGTGTAACTCCAGCGCGCCAGGGTGAGGCCGCTAAGGCATTCCAGGGCATCGGGGGCGCCGGGCACCGATTGACCGCTCACGATGCGCAGGGTGTCATTGATCCGCTCCAGGCAGTAGCGCACCGAGCGGGGAAAGATCGGATCTAGCAGCAGAAAGGCCGCCACCGCCCGCGGTTCGATCACCTGTTGACGCGATTTGCGAAACATCTGATAGGCACCGGCACTGCGCAGCAGGGAGATCCACTGCAGCTCATCGAGCACACCGCCCACCTCATCGGGGGAGGGGAGGAGCAGAAAGTACTTCACATCGAGGATGCGGGTGGTCTTGTCGGCCCGCTCCAGCACCCGGCCCAGGCGACTGAACTGCCAGGAGAGATCACGGCTGAGGGTGGCGTCCGTGATCCCGTAGAAGAGCTGGCAATCGCGTCGGATCGAGCGCAGCTGCTCCTGGGGTGGCTGGCTCCAGAAGGGG
Source organism: Prochlorococcaceae cyanobacterium (assembly GCA_044235095.1). Taxonomy (GTDB): domain Bacteria; phylum Cyanobacteriota; class Cyanobacteriia; order PCC-6307; family Cyanobiaceae; genus NIES-981. The sequence goes on from JBIIIC010000032.1 coordinate 9,203, forward strand.
TCGTTGTCGAGCAGGGTCCAGTAGAGGTCGTTGATCTGCTCCCACATCTCGGTGGTGATCACATCACGGATCTGGCGCGCGTTCTCACGGGCGCTGGCGATGCAATTGACAATGCTGTTGGGATTCGCCTCTGCCCTTACCAGAAACTCCACCACCTCCTGGGGGCGACCGCTCGGATAGAGCTCATCGAATAGGGTGCGATCGCCGCTGGCATCGATCAGGGGCAACCAGGGCTCGGCGCTGCCAGGAGGGCAGTCGAGCGCCATGGCTTCGCTCACTTCCACGAATCGTGAGATGTTCTCGGCTCGCTCCACATAGCGGTTGATCCAGTAGAGCGAGTCGGCAACCCGGCTCAGCATGGCGCCACCTCCTGGGTTGCCTCACAGGTTTCGGCCACGATCCAGGTGTCCTTGCAGCCGCCGCCCTGGGAGGAATTGACCACCAGCGAGCCGCGGCGCAGGGCCACGCGGGTGAGGCCGCCCGGGCTCACCCAGGCCCCCTCGCCGCGCAGCACGTAGGGCCTCAGATCCACGTGGCAGGGGAACAGTTCCCCCTCGCTGAGGGATGGCACGGTGGACAGCTCGAGGGTGGGCTGGGCGATGTAGTTGCGAGGGTCGGCCTGGATCCGCTCGGCGAAGGTGGCGATCTCGCTGCTGCTGGCATGAGGGCCAATAAGCATCCCGTAGCCGCCCGCTTCGGCCACCGCCTTCACCACCAGCTCGCTGAGGTGGGAGAGCACGTAGGCCCGGTCCTCCTCGCGGGAGCAGAGGTAGGTGGGCACGTTGGCGATGATCGGCTCCTCGTCCAGGTAGTAGCGGATCATCTCCGGCACGTAGGCGTAGATCAGCTTGTCGTCGGCCACGCCGGTGCCCGGGGCATTGGCGATCGCCACCCGGCCGGCGCCATAGGCGCGCATCAGGCCGGCCACACCCAGCATCGAGTCGCTGCGGAACACCTCCGGATCGAGGAAGTCGTCGTCAATGCGTCGGTAGATCACGTCCACCGGCTGCAGACCCCGGGTGCTGCGCATCCATACCCGTTCGTCGTGGCACACCAGATCGCGCCCTTCCACCAGCTGGATGCCCATCTGCTGGGCCAGGTAGCTGTGCTCGAAATAGGCGCTGTTGAACACGCCCGGTGTCAGGAGCACCACCGTGGGGTTCTCCGTCCAGGGGGCCAGTTCCCTCAGGGTCTGCAGCAGGCGGGAGGGGTAGTCGTCGATCGGCTGCACCGTGCGCCCGGCGAACAGGCTCGGGAACATCCGCTTCATCACCCGCCGGTTTTCCAGGAAGTAGGCCACGCCGGAGGGACAGCGCAGGTTGTCCTCCAGCACCCGCCAGGTGCCCTGGCCGTCGCGGATCAGGTCCAGGCCGGAGATATGGCACCACTTGCCTAGCGGGGGCTGGAGCCCCTGCAGCTGGGGCCGCCAACCCTGCGAGCTCTCCACGTCGGCCCGGGGGATCACGCCATCGGCCAGGATTTTCTGGGGGCCATACACATCGGCCAGGAACAGGTCGATCGCCTCAAGCCGCTGGATCAGGCCGCGCTCCAGCTGCTGCCAGTCGGCTGAGCTGATCAGCCGGGGTAGGGGGTCAAAGGGCAGGATGCGCTCGCCGCCGTCGCGACCACTGCCGTTGAGCCGGAAGGTGGCGCCCAGGCGCTTGAGCAGCATGCCGGCGGCGGCGTGATTGCGATTCAGGGTTTCCAGGCCCAGCTGCCCCAGGGAGGAGAGCAGGGGTCGCAGGGAGCTGCGGGGCTGATCGGTGGCGCTGAAGTATTCGTCGTAGCCCTTGTTGGGCCTGTAGTCGGTGAACATGACCTGGCCTGCAGTGGCGAGATCATGCAGAGCAACGCTGCCCGTCCGGGTCACCGTTGCTACGAAACCACAGGCACTCTGCGGGGATTTGTTTACAGCGTCAGCGAGCTAGAGCAGGAAGTAGAGCTGCGCCATCGGCAGTGCTGCCGCCGGTTCGCAGGTGAGCAGCTCGCCATCCGCGTACACCTCGTAGGTCTGGGGGTCCACCTCCACCTGAGGCAGGGCGGTGTTGTTCTTCATCGCTGCTTTGCCGATGCCCTCGCGGGTGTTCTGCACCGGTACACAGAGGCGGTTCAGTCCCAGTTGTCGGGGCACACCGGCATCGAGGGCGGCCTGGCTCATGAAGGTGAGGCAGCTGGGGGCCAGCGCCTTGCCGTAGGCGGCGAACATCGGCCGGCCGTGCACCGGGCCTGGGGTGGGAATCGAGGCGTTGGCATCGCCCATCTGGGCCCACACGATCGAGCCGCCCTTGATCACCAGCTCCGGCTTCACCCCGAAGAAGCCCGGCTTCCACAGCACCAGATCGCCCAGCTTGCCCACCTCCACCGAGCCGATCTGGGAGTCGAGGCCGTGGGCGATGGCCGGGTTGATCGTGGTCTTGGCGATGTAGCGCTTCAGGCGGGTGTTGTCGTTGCGGGCGCCGGCTGCGGCGTCTTCCGGCAGGGCACCGCGCTGCACCTTCATCTTGTGGGCGGTCTGGAAGGTGCGGGTGATCACCTCGCCCACCCGGCCCATGGCCTGGGAGTCGCTGGCGATGATCGAGAAGGCGCCCAGGTCGTGGAGGATGTCCTCGG
>JBIIIC010000033.1:0-11423 GCA_044235095.1 Prochlorococcaceae cyanobacterium
ACAAGTTCCAGGTGACCGACAACATCTCGATCACGCCGGGCCTCTTCTACATCACCGACAGCTCCAACCAGGTGGGCAACCAGGACCTCTGGGGCGGCGTCATCCAGACACAGTTCAGGTTCTGATCCCCGCAGGACCCAGATCAAGAGCCCCCAATCGGGGGCTCTTTCCTGATTCAGCGCTCAGCCGGAAACATCCACACAGCGACCGTCTTCAGTTCGGGCTGCAGCAGATGCAAGGGGATGATCACCCATTGGCCGAAATGGCTATGCAGCCGGGCCCGCAGGCGCGAGGCTGGAAGCCGAAGCGCCGCTTCCTCGATGACCGCACACCCCAGCGTGGCTGGCCCCTTCCTGGTGCTGCTGGTGCTCGCCCATCTGCAGGCGATCGGCGTGGCGTGGGCTATGGCACTGGCCAGCGCACGGGGCCTGCCCCGGCTGCGCCAACGCCTGCCCGCCGCTGGCGGCAGGGCTCTGAGCATGGCCTTCGCAATGTTCGGGCTAGCGGCCTTGGCGGAAACTATCGACCACACCACCACCCGCTGGCTTTACGTGAACCACACCAGCGTTTGGACCGGTCTGTTCTTCTCTACCCTGGCGGCGGGCATCGCCCTGCTGGCAGCGGCGGTCACGGGTCACCCCGGCTTGAGGACACTACTGCTCGCCCTGGTGCTCGCTGGGGCGGCGGGCTACGCGGCCTTCGGGAAAGGGGCGGCGATCGCCACCCAGATCCTGCTGTTGGTGCTGATGCTGCGCCTCTGGTGGCGCACCTTCCACGACCATCGCCTCTGGTTCTACCCCCTGTTCACTGTGGGGCTCACCACCCTGTTCGGCATCCTGCTGAGGGCCAGCGGCGAGCAGATCTGGCACCTCTTCATCGGTCCGGCCGGCTCCCTCAGCCTGCTGGTGCTCTGGACCATCCTTCGGCGAGGCGAGCAACACGCCGAAGCGCCGCAAGCGTTTTAGCCGTCACAACGGGTGGCTTGCCTGGTTGTGCTCCGTGGCGGGCTGCAGGGACACCGCCGTGCCCTTGAGTTCGGGCTGCTTGGAGATCGGGCAGCCCAGCTCGTGCATCAGCCGGTTGGCCTCGCAGGCCAGCTCCGCCTGGGAGGCGCCCCAGTGCATGGGCAAAAACACGGTACCGGGGCGGATGCGTTCCGTGAGCTGCACCTTCACCGTGAGAGCGCCGCGGCGGGAGCGCACCTGGGCCAGGCCCTCCGCCACCAGGCCGGCGCGGTCCGCATCCTCGGGGTGCACCTCCAGCAGCGGCTCAGGATGGGTCTTGGCCACGCGGTTCACGTGGGCGGTGCGGGTCATGGTGTGCCAGTGGCCCAGCACCCGGCCCACGGTGAGCACCAACGGATAGGTGGCATCCGGCGGCTCCGCCAGACCCAGGGGCGGATCGGCCCAGAGGCGGGCCCTGCCCGAGGGCGTGGGAAAGCGCAGATCGGTGTAAAGCCGCGCCTGGCCACCGCCCGGCTCGGCGCCGGCCGGGAAAGGCCACTGCTGGGGGCCGTGGTCGGCCAGGAGCCGGTGGCTGAGGCCGCTGCTGTCGCACAACCGGCCGGCGGTGAGGGCCACGAACTCGGCATACACCTCGGCAGCTGAGCCATAGCTGAACTGCTGGCCAAAGCCCAGACGACGACCGAGCTCCGCGAAGATCGCCCAATCGGATCGGGCCTGCCCCGGGGGCTCACGGAAAGCGCGGCAGAAGGTGACGCGGCGCTCGGAGTTCACCATCACGCCCTCTTTTTCGCTCCACTGGGCGGCCGGCAACACCAGGTGGGCCACCGCTTCGGTTTCGGTGCCGGCGTAAGCCTCGCTCACCACCACCAACGGACAGTTCGACACCCCCGCCCGCACCCGATCCAGGTTCGGCATGCTCACCAGCGGGTTGGTGGCCGCCACCCACCAGAGATCGAGGTCGCCGCGCTCCATCGCCTCGATCTGCTGCCACACCGACAGGCCCGGCTCAGGGGCGATCGAGCCGGGCGCGAAGCCCCAGTGGCGCTCCACCTCGGCGCGGTGCCGGGCATCGCTCACCGAGCGGTAGCCGGGCAGCAGCTGGGCCAGGCCGCCCACCTCACGGCCACCCATGGCATTGGGCTGGCCTGTGAGTGAAAAGGGCCCGGCGCCGGGTTTGCCGATCTGGCCGCTCACCAGGTGGAGGTTGCAGATCCCCGCCACGGTGGCGGTGCCCTCGCGGCTCTGGTTCACCCCCATCGACCAGAGGCTCAGCACCGCGCTGGCCTCGCACCACCAGGCGGCCAGCTGGCGCAGGTCGGCCTCGGCAATGCCGCACACCGCCGCCGCCCGCGCCGGCTCCCAGGCGCGCCAGAGCGTCTCCAGCTCGGTGAAACCTTCGGTGTGGGCCGCCACGAAGGCCGAATCCACGCCGCCGCGCTGCAATAGCAGGTGGCCCAGGCCGCAGAGCAGGGCCAGGTCGCTGCCGGGGGCGATCGCCAGGTGCAGGTCGGCGGCATCGCTGGTGGCAGTGGCGCGGGGATCCACCACCACCAGGCGGGGGCCTTCGCCCTTGCGGCGGCGCTTGAGCAGCCGCTGGAACAGCACCGGATGGCACTCGGCTGTGTTGGTGCCGATCAGCAGCGCCAGGTCGGCCAGGTCGAGGTCGTCGTAGCAGCAGGGAGGGCCATCGGAGCCCAGGCTGCGGGCATAACCGGCCACAGCCGAACTCATGCACAGGCGCGAGTTGGCATCGAAGTTGTTGCTGCTCAGGGCGCCCTTGAGCAGCTTGTTGGCCACGTAGTAGTCCTCGCAGAGGAACTGGCCGGAGCCGTAGATCGCCAGCGCCTCAGGGCCCTTGCCGGCCAGGGTGGTCTGGATGCGCTCCACCAGGATCGTGAAGGCTCGCTCCCAGCTGATCGCCGCGAAGGGCTCGCTGGTGTGCTCGCGCCACAGGGGGGTGGTGAGGCGGTTGTGGTGCAGGGTTTCGCCCACCGTGGCCCCCTTCACGCACACCTGCCCCAGGGAGGAGGGGTGATGGCGGTCGCCGCGGGCGGTCCAGTGGCCCTCGGGCTCGGCCGGGGCTTTCATCTCCAGGCCGCAGCCCACGCCGCAGTAGGGGCATTGGGCCCGGGCGGCTGAACTGGCGACCGGGCTGGGGGCTGGATCGGGGGCCATGGAAGCCATTCGACCAAGCCAGGGCGCCCGATGATGGTGACGGTTGTTACGGCAGTTCCCCTGAGCGCACCCCTTGCCAGCACCTGCTTCGGCTTTGAGGCCGACTTCACCGGCGACCTGCGCTGCATCCCGATGGCGGTGCGGCGCAAGCTGGATCTGGCCGGCGTGAAGCTCAAGCTCCAGCACTGGAGTGAGCTGGAAGAGGCCGAGCGCGGCGCCTTGCTGACCTGGCCCGACGATGCCGCCGCCATCGAGGCCCTGCGGGAGCACCTGCTTGCGCGCACCGCCGGCCTCAGCACCGGCCAGGCCAAGGAGCTGCCACGCCCCAAGGGGGAGGCCTGGCAGCAGGCCGACCAGTTGCCCGAGGTGCTGGCCGCCTCCTGCAGCCAGCTGGGTCTCACCCTGAGGGCCGGCGGCTGGAGGGAGCTCAGTGAGCTGCAGCGCTTCGCCCTGGTGAAGCTCTGCCACCCCGGCCACGAGCACCGCAACCTGCCGCGGGCCCTGGCCGAGTTCGGGATGCTGGCTGCGGCGCCCTGATGCGTGGCGCCCTGAGCCTCACCACTTGCGGTAGGGCAGGAACTTGCCATTCATGGTGACCACCACCCGATCACCCTTCGGGTCCTCCTGCCTGTTCACCGTGAGGCTGAAGTCGATCGCCGACATGATGCCGTCGCCGAACTGCTCCTGGATCACCTCCTTGAGCGGCAGGCCATAGACCTGGAGGATCTCGTAGAAGCGGTAGAGCAGCGGGTCGGTGGGAATCACCGGATCGAGGGCCCCCTTCACGGGATAGGTGGTGAGGGCAGCAGCCAGGGCGGGCCGCTCCGGAGCAGGCACCTGCAGGGCCTCCAGCAGCGCCTGGGCCTGATCGGCTGAAGCCGTGGCCTGGCCGTAGAGCAGGCTGGCGGTCCACACCTCGTCCTGGCCCAGGCGGGCACCGAGATCCGCGAAGCTGAGGCCACTGCGGCGCTTGGCGTCGAGCAGGGCCGTGGTGTGGGGAGGCAGAGCCATGGAGCCATCAAAGGAGCGGCGGGACCCTACGGAGAGGCGGAGGCCAAGCCGGCAGCCGTTGCTACAAGATGCGGCTCCAGGCCCTCCCCTGCCGCTGCGCGCCTGCCTGCTGAGCGGCGGCGAGAGCCGGCGCATGGGCCGCGACAAGGGGTTGCTGCCCCACCCCGATGGCGGCACCTGGCTGGAGCGCAGTTTGTGCCTGCTGGCCCAGCTGGAGGCACCGATCACCCTGCTGAGCCGCCACCCGGCCCACCTGGAGCTGGCGCAGCGGCTGAACAACCGGTTGGCAGCCGCGCCAGGCCCCTCCACGCCGCCAGCGATCACTCCCGTATCTGAACCGCCGCCCTGGGAGGGGCCGCTGCTGGCCCTGCACCGGCTGATGCAACGCCACCCCGAGGAGCGGCTGCTGCTCTGCCCGGTGGACATGCCCGATCTCACCCTCGCCACCCTGCACTCCCTGCTGGCGGCGGCGGACGATCCAGCTGCCACACAGGAGCCCACCCGGCTCCACCTGGCCCACGATGGCGAGCGGCTGCAACCACTCCTGGGCCTCTACCCGAGCAGCACCCCGATCCACACCCACCTGGGCGCGGCGATCAAGCGCGGCGAACGGCGCCTGCAGCGCTGGCTGGCCACCCAGGCAATCCAGACAGTGGCCCTGGATCCCCGCACCATCCGCAACGTGAACCGGCCAACTCCAGGGCAGCAGCCATAGCGTGGCCGCCATGGTGAGCGCCACAGACCAGCTCAACCGACCCCTGGGGGTGCTGCGGCTGTCGCTCACGGCCCGCTGCAACCTGGCCTGCCCCTACTGCCTGCCCGATGGCGTGGAGCCGCCGGGCCTGCTGACGCAGGCGCAGCGGCTGCGGGTGATCGAGGCGGCGGTGGCGCTCGGGGCCCGCAGCCTGCGGCTCACCGGCGGCGAACCGCTGCTGCACGCCGGCCTCGAAGCGCTGATCGCCGCGGTGCAACCGCTGCGCTCCCGGGATCCCGCAGGCCCGGGCCTGCGCGAGATCGCCCTCACCAGCAATGGCGCCCTGCTCAGCGCCGAGCGGGCCATCGCCCTGCGCGCCGCCGGCCTCGATCGGATCACCCTGAGCCTCGATGGCACCACGGGCGCAGCGGTGGCCCGCATGGCCGGGGTGGGCAACGGCGAGGCGCTGCTGGCCAAGGTGCTGGCGGCGATCGAGCACGCCCGCGCCGCCGGCTTCGATCCCAGCAAGGGGGCGCTCAAGCTCAACGCCGTGATCCAGCGCGGCGCCAACGACGACCAGCTGCTGCCCCTGGCGGCCCTTGCCCGCGAACGCAGCATTGAGCTGCGCCTGATCGAATTCATGGACGTGGGCAACCGCAACGGCTGGCGGCCCCAGGCGGTGCTGAGCGCCGCCGAGATGGTGGAGCGCATCGACCGTCACTGGCCGCTGGAGCCCCATGGGCGCGCCGCCCACGGCACCGCCAGCCGCTGGCGCTACCGCGATGGGGGGGGATACCTCGCGGTGGTGGCGTCGGTGAGCGCCCCCTTCTGCGGCGACTGCAATCGCCTGCGCGTCACCGCCGATGGCATCGCCTACACCTGCCTGTTTGCCGCCCCCGGCAGCGGCCTCGACCTGCGCCCCTGGCTGCAGCCGGATTCCCCAGCAGAGGCCCTGGGCGCGGCGATGGTGGGCCTGTGGGGCAGCCGAGCCGATCGCTGGAGCGAGGAGCGTGTGGCGGCCTGGTCCCAGACCCCGGGGGGCCGCATCCAGGCGGAAATGGCCTACCTGGGCGGCTGAGCCCAGACGCAGGAGGCAGAGTGGGCCGAGCGCGCTGCAGCCCCCCTTGGATCTGAGCAACCCTGGCACCAACGCCAATCTCGAGGCCGCCTTCGGCGGCGAGAGCATGGCCAACCGCAAGTATCTGTTTTTCGCGGATGTGGCCAAGCAACTGGGCAACGGGGACCTGGCCCGCCTGTTCCGCGATACCGCCAACCAGGAAACCGAGCACGCTTTCGCCCACTTCCGGCTACTGCATCCGGAGCTGGTGGTGAACGACCCTGCCAGCTTGAGCGAGGAGCAGAAGGAGGCGATCCTGGCTCGCTGCCTGGAGCTTGCGATCGAAGGGGAAACGTACGAATACACCACGATGTACCCACACTTCGCCGCCCAGGCCCGCGCCGACCGCGACGGCGCCGCCGCAGCTGAATTCGACGGCCAGGCGGCCGAATCACGCGACCACGCCGCCATCTTCCGACGCGCCGCCAGCAACTTCGGCTTCCTGGAGCCGATCGAGCATCACCACGCCGAGCGCTACGGCGTGGCCCTGGAGGCCCTGCAGGGCAAAGGCGAGGCAGGTGAGGCGGCCACGCCGGTGGCCGGCAAGTGGATCTGCAAGGTGTGCTCGATGATCTACGACCCCGCCGTGGGCGATCCGGAGTCGGGCATCGCCGCCGGCACCCCCTTCGAAGCAATCCCCGACAGCTGGCTCTGCCCGATCTGCGGCACCCGCAAGGCCAATTTCATCCCGTACCGGGAACCCGAACTGCAGGCGGCCTGAACTCACAGCCAGTGGTGGGGGTAGGGCAGGGCCCCCTTCACCCAGCGGCTGAAGGCCGCGGCGATCAGCACCAGCAGCAGCGAGCCGCTGAGCACCGGCGTGAGCACAAACGGCGGCGTGGCCCCCAGCGCCACGCCGAGAAAGGCCAGGCCACCGGCGGGCGGATGCAGGCAGCGCAGCTGCTGGCCCAGCAGCACCGTGAGCCCCACGGCCAGGGCGATCACCAGCGGGCCCTGGCCCAGCCAGGCCACTGCCGCCACGCTCACCAGCGCCCCCACCAGGTTGCCGAGCACGATGTTGCGCGGCTGGGCCAGTGGGCTGGCGGGGTAGCCGAACAGCAGCACCGACGACGCCCCCAGCGGCGCCGCCAGCAGCACCATGCCGCTCCAGGCACTGATCAGGCCCAGCAGGGCGAGCGCCAGCAGCGCCCCCAGCCAGGTCACCGAGCGCTGGCGGCGCTGAAAGCGGGGCTGGTAGGCCCGCCCGCGCCGCCGCTGCTCCACCAGCCAGCTCTGCAGCGTCAGCACACCCGCAATCCACGCCCCACCCACGGGGAGCACTGTCGCTGGCACCAGACGCCACCATGGTGACAACGGCTACACCGTGAACCACCGGAACGGGAAGCAGCGGCTCAGCGGGCGCGCACCAGCACCGGCACCCGCTTGAAGGCGGGGGTGCCGCTCTCGGGATCGCTCACGGGCCGCATCAGCACATTGGCCTCGGGGTAGAACATCAGGGCGGCGCCGCGGCGGATCGAGCCGGGGATCAGCTCGATACCCTCCAGGCTGCCGGCCTCCCCCTGCACGCACACCCGCTGGTGAGCCGCAAGGCCGCTTGCCGCCAGGTCGTCGGGGTTGATCAGCAGGGTGTGGCGGTGCGGCATGCCCCGGTAGCTGTCGCCCGGCTTGTACACCACGGTGTTGTGCTGGCCGTAGCTGCGGGCGGTGATCAGGCTCAGCACCAGGCCCCGCTCGCCGGGGGCCAGGCCGCCGAAGTGCTCGGGGCCAGGCAGGCTGAGATCGGGCAGGGGCGTAACGGCCAGCTGGGCGCGGCCCGTGGCGGTGGGGAAGCGGGGCTCGTGGAACACCCGGCCGCTCACCTCGAATTCGCGCCGGCTGGCATCGATGCCGGCCATGGCCTCGTAGCCGGGCACGGTGCGGGCGATCAGCTCGCGCACATAGGTCGGATCCTGGAGGCGTCGCCAGTCGATCGGCTCGCTGCCGTGCAGGCGGTGGGCCAGCTCAGCCAGAAACTCCACCTCGCTGATCAGGTCACCACCCCGCAGATGCGTGGTGCCGGGCTCGTTGAGGCGCACCCAGTTGTTGCCCGATTCCACCGTGGTGCGGTGGGGCGTTTCGAAGCGGTTGAACACCGGCAGCAGCAGGGTCTGCCTGGCCCCCAGACCGTGGAAGTGACCGGTGTTGGGCTTGGTGGCCAGGTAGGCGATCGTGTCGATGCGGCCGAGGGCGCGGCGGGCCTGGGCGCTGTGGGGATTGGCGCCGAACAGGTTGCCGCCCAGGCACAGCAGCGTGTCAACGCCGCCGCGGTCAGCCGCCTCGATCAGGGCGCGGGTGTCGTAGCCGGGGGTGCGGCTGAGGGGCCGGCCAAGCAGCTGCTCAAGCGCCCGCCGCATCGGCTCGCGCAGGTGCACCGTGACGCCCATCGAGCCGAAGCCCTGCACGTTGGAGTGGCCGCGGATCGGCATGGTGCCCGCTCCGGGGCGGCCCACGTTGCCGCTGAGCACGGCGGTGTTGGCGATCGCCTGCACGTTGGCGGTGCCGTTGGCGTGGTGGGTGATGCCCATGGCCCAGGCGAAGACCACGGCACGGCAAGCGGCCAGCCGGGCGGCGGTGTGCTCCAGTTCCTCGCGGCTGAGGCCGCAGCAGGCGGTGATCGCCTCCCAGCCGGTGGCTTCGATCTGGGCGATCAGCTCCTGCCAGCCGTCGGCGTGGGCCTTCACAACATCGAGATCGATGGCGCCGCGCTCCAGCAGCGCCTTCTGGAGTCCCAGAAACACGGCGGTGTCGGAGCCGGGGATCGGCTGCAGAAACAGCGAGGCGATCTCGCTGCCGCCGCCGAGCATGGAGCGGATCGGGAAGGCGGGCGAGCCGAACTTCAGCAGTCCGGCCTCGAGCACCGGATTGATCACGATCACCGTGCCGCCGCGCTCGCGCAGGCGGATCAGCTCGTTCATCAGGCGCGGGTGGTTGGCCGGCGCATTGGAGCCCACCAGCACCACGCCATCGGCGTGCTGGAGGCTCTCGAGATTCACCATCGAAGTGCCGCTACCGAACACCCGCGTGAGGCCGAGGGTGGAGGGTGCATGGCAGAGGTCGGAGCAGTCGGCCAGGTTGTTGCAGCCGAGGGCTCGCAGCAGCAGCTGCAGCAGGTAGGCGGCCTCGTTGGAGGAGCGCCCGGAGCTGTAGGAAGCCACCCGCTCCGGCGGCGGCGCGCGGAAGGCCTCGGCCACCAGCGCGTGCACCTCAGGCCAGCTGATCGGCTCGTAGTGATCGCTGCCGGCGCGGTGAATCAGCGGCCGATCGAGCCGGCCCAGTCGGTCGCAGTCGGCGGAGCTGAGCTGCTGGAGCTGGGCCAGGGTGCGCCCGGCAAACACCTGCTGGGGCACCGCCGGCTGCAGCTCAGCCTGGATCGCCTCCACGCTCTTGAGGCAGCGCTGCAGCGGCTCGCCCAGCTCATCGCGAAAGCCGCCGTTCTGGCCGCCTGTGCCCCAGGCACAGCTGAGGCAGGCGCTCTGGTGAGTGAGCGTTTGCCAGAGCTTGGTGCCCGTGGGCGAGAGGGTGGCACGGGCCCAGCCATCGATCAGGGGCCAACCGCCGCCGGCGCTGGCGTCTTCCGCTGCCGGCGGCTGGGCAGGGGGCAAGGTGCCAGGCGACGGATCGGCCTCGGAGGGAGTCAAGGCAGGAGCTGCCGGTGGCATCCAGTTAAGGAGTGACTCCTGGGTGATTGGGGAACCTGGCGAGGAACTCAGCCAATCGACCCATCACATTCAAATCATTGAAGCGATCAAACGGATCGGCTTCGGGCCCATTCGGCCAGGGCTGCTATGGAGACAAACAGCGTCATGCTGCAAACCATGCACCGGTTCACGCCCCCAATCCCCGTTGTGCTGGCTGCGATCAGCGGCCTGGCCATGATCTGCCCACTGCCGCTGTTGGCCTCATCAGACGATACCTGGGCTGCCCATCGGCAGGAGGTGACCGAGGCCTGCATCCGCGCCAGCGGCCTGGTGGGGGCGCGGCTGGTGGGCAGCGTGATCAACTTCGACGACACCGTGGGCACCAGCGCCGCCCTGATCGCCGGCCGCTATCCCCAGGCCCACATGGCAGGGGCAACCGGCCTCAGCCTCTGCCTGTTCGACAGGCGCAGCCGCACGGCGCAGGCCGCACCGGCAGACGACTGGCGCTGAGCAACAGGGTGCGCGTGAGCGACACCATGCGCCGGGCGATGGCGCAACTCGGGCGGAGAGGGGAATCCTGAACCAGAAGGCCTCCCATCGATGAACAGCCCAAACCGCCCAGCCGGGCTGATCCAGCGCTATCGCGAACTGCTGCAGACACGCCACTACGCCCGCCGCACGGTGAAGACGTACGAGCAGTGGCTACGCCGTTTCCTCCGCTTTCATGGCATGCGCCACCCACGGGAAATGGGCAGCGCTGAGGTGAATACCTTTCTTACCCACCTAGCTGTGGAGTAGCAGGTGAGCGCCTACACCCAGAACCAGGCACTGGCGGCATTGCTGTTTCTCTACAGGGACCTGCTGGAAAGCAACCTGGAACTGGAGGGGGTGGTACGGGCCCGAACGCGCCAGCGACTGCCGGTGGTGCTCAGCGAGACAGAGGTGCGAGCCGTGAGACAACGACTCGAGGGCGACGATGCCCTGGTGGTGGGGCTTCTGTATGGCAGTGGGCTGCGATTGATGGAGGCCCTGAGACTGCGAGTGAAGGATCTGGACTTCCAGCGGCGGGAGCTGACGGTGCGCGACGGCAAGGGCGGCAAAGACCGCCTGCTGAAGGTGCGCCACCTGCATCAAAATGACCTGGCGTCTGGCTGGGGGCGCGTGCTGATGCCCTATGCGCTGGCAAGAAAATATCCCAATGCCAGCCGCGAATGGAGCTGGCAGTGGGTGCTCCCCCAGCAGAACCGCTGGTGCGATAAGGAATCGGGTGCCCAGGGGCGCCACCACCTCGATCCGAGCGTGGTGCAGAAGGCCGTGAAGCGGGCCATGGCTGACGCCGGGGTGAGCAAAGCGGCCAGTTGCCACACCTTCCGCCACTCCTTTGCGACGCACCTTCTTGAGCGCGGGCAGGACATCCGCACCATCCAGGAACTTCTGGGCCACAAGGACGTGAGCACCACAATGATCTACACCCACGTGCTCAACCGTGGACCTCTCGGGGTACACAGCCCAGCGGACTTTGTGTAGCAACTCGAACAGGTGGTTCGCGGACCCGTGAACCAGGAGATGCACGCGCAGACTTGGCTCCAAACTCTATGCTGGGACAGCACTTACGAGGTAAGCCTGGGAGCAGGTGACCGTGGTTCACGGAAAGCACAGGCACAGCAAGCGTGGTTCACGGAACCTGCCAATAAAGAGTTGAACTAAGCCGCTGCGCGGCAGATTGCAACAGCCAATTATAGCTCAGTTCCTGCCAGGGGTAGGCATTGCATCGTCTGTCGCTGCGACCAGCTCATGGCGGCTGATTGCAGCGATTGGCTGGG
>JBIIIC010000037.1:0-3130 GCA_044235095.1 Prochlorococcaceae cyanobacterium
TGGCAACAACCAGACGTTGTCTGGATCAATGAACCGCCAGATGACACAACAGCCGAGGAGGAGTTACTCTTTCGGCAGGCGGCCTAAATGGCGCCAACCGGCGACATCTTTCCTGAAAGTCACCGTGCGGTGCTTGCGGTTGCCGCCCACGAAGGCCTTGACCGAGCCATGCTGCATCCTGCAATTCCAGAGCCGTCTCGCCGTTTCATGCAGTCAACACGGGGTTTGATCGAATCAGGTCAGCCGCACCTCATGGCTGCGGCTTTCTGCTTTGGGCGTGAGCTTCTTGTTCCTGATCTATTTCGTACTTTGCTTGATCAGCTGCAGTTCTCTAAACTCCATGCGCCGATTCTGTCCTGGTACTTCGAGCGGCATATCTCCCTTGACGGAGACAGTCATGGACCGCTTGCAGAACAGATGGTGGCCGAACTTTGTGAAGGCCGTTCTGAGGCACTGAGCGAGGTGGATGCGGTGCGGAACCATGTGGTGCGAGAGCGTGATGCTTTCTGGGAATCCATCGCTGTGGTTCTTCAGCGTGCACCTCATGTTCAGCCTCTGTCGCGTTCTTCATCCGATGGAGCCCCTACGCAGACCGCTGATATGGCTTCCTAACCCGATGCTCTCGCCTGGGAGGTCGGCTGCTGGCCGATCCAGGTGCTCCAGATGCCAGTCCACCCTGTCCGGTGAAGGCGCCATGCCGGGCCTGACATCCCCGGCCAGTGGCATCGGTCTGAGGGTGCGCCCGAGACAGCAGCTGAGCCCCATCACCCCCGAGCGGGTCCAGGGCCGCTTTGAGGCCTTCTGCTCGGAACTCCAGCAGTCCCCAGCGGCAGCCTCGATCCCCGAGGCTCGGAGGAAGCCGGCATGGCCGGCCCACAGAAAGCTGCCCCGGTCCAGCCCGGCGACAGCTACCTGCTGGTGAATGACCGGGACCAGGACATGGAGGCTTGCAACTGGGCGCCTGGAGCCAGGCCGAGTGCGTCGCGCAACTGCCGCGGAGGCGTCAGCTGCACTTTGCTGGTGAGCGTCACGGTGGCCATGGATCAACAGATAGGCGATCGGCTTTTCCTATCTGCACGCACGCGTTGATAGGGCAGACCCCTGGCACTGCAGGGGGTTAGGAATTTCAGCGGATCACCTGGAATCCTGTGAAAACGGAGAGGGTGTCCTCTGAACCGCCTTTGAGAATGCTGGCCAGCACTGGCTTCTGGGTGAGTGAACTCGGCAAAGACACCACCATTTGCACCACCACTTTTCCGGGCTTGTGGGGGATGCGCTGGGATCTCGGGGGACGGCAAGCCGGATCAATCTTCCCGACCTTGTTCAATGCATGGGACCCGTAAAGCCAGGAATCTGGAGATCATTCAGCCCGGGTGACGGTCCGACGGGGCCCCAGTCAATCCGCACCCGATTGCTTGCAACGGACGCTTGAGGGGGCTCGACACTCCGCAAGGCGCTGCGGCCGGCAGGGGCATGTCCTCCCTTGCCAGTCGTTGGTTGTCCCCTCAGCCGGCGTCGAGCTCACGCTGCAGGCTCTCCCAGTCCTCCGGCAGCTCGCCGCGCTGCACCAGGCGCGAGAACACGGCGTAGCAGTCGTTGCGGTCGCCGTCCCTGCGGGGGAAGCCCAGCCAGAGGATCAAGAGCAGGCGCCGGCCCTCGGCTTCAAAGGGGCGGAAGAACAGGCGGTAGCGATCCGGCAGTCCCAATCCCTTGAGCCGGCCATAGCGGCGCAGGGGGCCCGTGAGAGCAAAGCGGCTGGCGTAGTGGTCGGCGGCGATCCGCTCCTTGATCCCCTCCATCACTGCCGCCAGCAGCTTCACCTGGGGGTGCTGAACGAAGGACTGGGGATCGAGCTCCTGCTTGAGCCGTTTCACCTCGGCCTTGAGCTCGGCGTACTGCCGCGCAAAGAGCTGGGGCTGGAAGGCGATCTCCCAGCCATGGCGCACCAGCGGCGGGCTCATGCCCCGAGCGGCTCGTCAGTGGCGTCAATCGCCACGCCGGCCAGTAACTCGTCGTCGTCTGCCGCCATGGCTTCTGTGTACAGCACCGGGCCCTGATCGCTTGTGAGTGCCTGTCGGCTGAGGAAGTCGAGGAACAGCCTGAGCATCAGGCTGTCTTCTTCTGCCTCGCCCTGCTGCTGCTCTTCTGGCTCCAGGCGCAGCAGCAGCGTGGTGTCGTCCAGCACCTCCACCTGCCCCGCGGCACCGGCGAACTGGGGATGGTCCCGGTAGAAGGCTGCCGGCAGCCGCAGCCCGGAGGAGTTACCAATCCGGGCCGGTGTGACGCGGTAAAGACTGACAGCCATAGGGAGCAGCACCGCATGAAAGGACTTACATCACGTTAGTCCGTTTGGCAGTGATTCAGGCCGCCGTCGTGCCATCGAGCCCCAACTGCTGCCGCAGCTCAGCCCCGTCGATCACTCCCCGCTCATGCAGCACCAGCCACTCCTGCACCAAGGGCTGGGGCTTGTGCGGTGGCTGGGGCGGCACCAGCGGGCAGATCTCCACGCTGCAGGTTGGTGTGTCGGAGAGCTTTTCGCCGGTGAGGCGGGTTCACTGGCGCAGCAGGGTGCTGAGCATCGAGCTCTTCTGGCCTGCCAGCGATTGCAGCACCGCAAAGCTCTGGCCGGCAGTGAGCGAAATCTCCAGCTCGGTGCGGGCTAGGCCGTGGCCGCCGGCGGGGATCAGGGCGTCGCGGCGCATGGCTTCTTCCAGCTGCTGCAGGTAGGCCCGGTGCTCCGCAAGCGAACGGGCTTCTATTTCCACCCACTGGAACGTGGCGCCTTCCGGAGGGTCCATGAAGGAGGAGGTGGAGAGCACCAGCCGCGGGGGCGTTGGGCATCTGTTCCCCCTGTCCCTGCACCCGAGCCGAGGGCGCCATAGCTGCGCCGAAAGCCGTAGGCATCCACCAGCCCCGTGCGCACCCCCACGGGCAGGGCAGTGCGTGACAAAAGATCTTCGTAGTCCCTGCGGCAGCGGTAGTGGTTGAGGTACAGGTGGGCCAGCCTGCCCGGTGTCAACTACGTAGGCGGGTCGCGTCAATTACGTAGGCGGGTAGGGCCCCCACCCCCCTGCCATGGCAGGGGGGTGGGCCGCGGTGTTGACCGGAGGCGGTTGGCGGGTAATTGACG
>JBIIIC010000010.1:0-113150 GCA_044235095.1 Prochlorococcaceae cyanobacterium
CCTGTAAGCCCCTGCCCGCCGACGACCCCACCCAGCGCCAGCCCCTGATCGACCTGGCCAAGTCCGAACTGGGCTGGCAGCCCACCATCCCCCTCGAGCAGGGGCTCGAACCCACCATCGCCTGGTTCCGCCAGTTGCTGGATCCTTAGACCGCGAGAGGTTGCCAGGCAGACTCGGCCCCAGCCGCTGATCCCCCTTGGCTTCGCTGCAGAGTCTGCGCGGCATGGTCGACCTGTTGCCCGAGCAGCTGCCGCTCTGGCAGCACCTGGAGGCGCGGGCGCGGGAGCACTTCCGCCGGGCGGCGATCCAGGAGATCCGCACGCCGCTGCTGGAGGTCACCGAGCTGTTTGCCCGCGGCATCGGCGAGGCCACCGATGTGGTGGGCAAGGAGATGTACACCTTCCTGGATCGGGGCGAGCGCAGCTGCACCCTTCGGCCGGAGGGCACGGCCTCGGTGGTGCGGGCGGTGATCCAGCACGGCCTGCTCAGCCAGGGGCCGCAACGGCTCTGGTATGGCGGGCCGATGTTCCGCTACGAGCGTCCCCAGGCGGGCCGCCAGCGCCAGTTTCACCAGATCGGTGTGGAGCTGCTGGGCTTTGCCGATGCCCGCAGCGATGTGGAGGCGATCGCCGTGGCCTGGGACCTGCTGTCCGACCTGGGCGTGGGTGGCCTGGCCCTGGAGCTCAACACCCTGGGCAGCACCGAAGACCGCTCCCGCTACCGCGAGCAGCTGGTGGCCTGGCTCGAGGCCCACCGCGAGCAGCTCGATCCCGATTCCCAGGCCCGGATCACCACCAATCCGCTGCGGGTGCTCGACAGCAAGAACCCGGACACCCAGGCGCTGCTGGCCGGCGCGCCGGCCCTGGCCGAGGCGCTGAGCGCCGAGAGCCGCGCTCGTTTTGAGCGGGTGCAGGAGGGGCTGGCGGCCCTGGAGATCCCGGTGCAGCTCAATCCCCGCCTGGTGCGCGGCCTCGACTACTACGGCCACACCGCCTTCGAGATCACCAGCAGTCAGCTCGGCGCCCAGGCCACCGTGTGCGGTGGCGGCCGCTACGACGGTCTGGTGCAGCAGCTGGGCGGACCGGCGACGCCGGCGGTGGGCTGGGCCATGGGCCTGGAGCGGCTGGTGCTGCTGCTCGGCCAGCAGGAGCACCAGCCCTCAGCTTCCGCGCCGGATCTGTACGTGATCAGTCGCGGCGAGCAGGCGCAGGCCGCGGCCTTGCCCCTCGCGCGCCAGTGCCGCCTGGCCGGACTGGCGGTGGAGCTCGATGCCAGCGGGGCGGCCTTCGGCAAGCAGCTCAAGCGGGCCGATCGCTCCGGGGCCCGCTGGGCGGCGGTGATCGGCGACGCCGAGGCCGCGGCGGGGATGGCGCAGCTCAAGGATCTGCGGGCCGGCACTCAGGCTGCTGGCCAGCCCGCAGCGGAGTCGTGCGAGCGCCAGCTCTCCGCCGCCGAACTCGTGGCAGAACTGGTGCAATCGGTGGCTGCAGCGCGATGACGCCCCAGCACGTGTCCACCATGGGGGCTGTGGGTTGGTCCCGGGCAGTTGACTGCCGATACAAACGCCGACTCAGCTCCGCTCCGCCTCGATGGCTGAACCCACCCTCGCCATCATTGCCGGTGCTGGAGTGCTGCCACGGATGCTGTCCCAGGCTCTCGCCGCCTTGGGCCGGCAGCATCTGGTCTGCAGCCCCCATGGCCTGGCCGTGGAGGTGGACGACGCCGAGGAGTTCTACTTCGAGCGCTCGATCTCGTTCTTCCGCTCCCTTGAGAAGCGGGGGGTGCGCCAGGTGGTGATGGTGGGCAAGTTTGACCGGCCCCGGGCCCTCAATCCGCTGCGCTTCGAGGGCGCCACCCTGATGGCTGCACCGCGGATTCTGGCCTCCCTGCGCAAGGGCGACGACGCTTCCCTGCGGGCCCTGGCCGAAATCATCGAGGAGCTGGGCCTGGAGGTGGTGGGGGTGGAGGATGTGGCTCCAAACCTGCTGCCGGAGCCGGGGCTGTATGCCAGTCGGGTGCCCAGCGACGATGATCGCGCCGATGTGGAGCGGGCGGCCCATATCGTGGAGGCCATCTCGGCGGTGGATGTGGGTCAGGGGGCTGTGGTGGCCCGCGGCCTGTGCCTGGCCACCGAGGCCCTGCCCGGCACCGACGCCATGCTCGAGTGGGTGGCGGCAACCCGGGCGATGCCAATCGCAGGCAGCCGTCAGGGGGTGCTTTACAAGGCGCCCAAGGTGCAGCAGGACCGTCGGATGGATCTCCCGGCCATCGGCCCCACCACCGTGGCCAAGGCTGCCGCTGCTGGCCTGGCCGGCATTGCCTGGGAAGCCCGGGGGGCTCTGCTGTTGGATGCCGAGCAGACCATGGCGGAAGCGGAGCGTCTGGGCCTGTTTCTCTGGTCGCGCCAGCCGATCCGTTAGGCCCCGGCCCGCTCCAATACGCCCTTGCTGCTGGGCACCGCATCGGCGCGGCGGGGATCGATCTCGGTGGCCTGCCGCAGAGCCCGGGCGAAGGCCTTGAAGCAGGCCTCCACGATGTGGTGGGAATTCACACCGTCGAGCTGGCGGATGTGCAGGGTGAGGCCGGAGTTGTTCACCACTGCTACAAAGAACTCCTTCACCAGCTCGGTGTCGTAGCTGCCGATCTTCTGGGCCGGAATCTGCAGACCGAAACTCAGGTGTGGCCGGCCGCTGCAATCGAGTGCCACCTGCACCAGCGCCTCATCCAGCGGCGCCAGGAAGTGGCCGAAGCGGTGGATGCCGCGCCGGTCGCCCAGGGCCTGGGCCAGGGCCTGGCCGATGGCGATGCCCACATCCTCGTTGGTGTGGTGATCGTCGATGTGGATGTCTCCGGTGGCCTGGATCTCCAGGTCGATCAGGCCGTGGCTGCTGATCTGGTGGAGCATGTGATCCAGAAACGGCACGCCGGTGCTGGCCTGGCAGCGGCCGGTGCCGTCGAGGTTGAGGCTGACCTGGACATCGGTTTCACCCGTGACGCGATGGATCGTGCCGGTGCGCATGAACGGCGGCGCCGCTGTCGGCGTTGGATTGGTACTGGTGCTGATCATCGCCAAGCGGGAGCGCCCACCATCGGCACGTGGGGGCGGGTATTCACCGCGTGGCCCCACTCGTGGCGGTGCTCCAGTCCATCAGGTGCATGGGCAGAACGCCACCAGGCAGACTCCAAAAGACCGTTGACTTTCTGGGACGGCTCCGCTCACCTGTCACCGATGGCTGATCCACCGTGCGGCGCCATCCCCAGTGATCCTTCCGGAGCTTTCCCGTTGCCGTTCCCGGGGTCCCAGCTGCGACCGCTGTCCTGGCGACTTCAGCAGCCCCCACCTCTGGCACCGCCTGTAGCGCCGGAACCCGTGCTGCTCCAGCTGGATTGCCGCGACCCTCTCTCGCCGGCGATGCGTGATGCCCTGCTCGCCATTCTCGCGCCGGCCGAGCGCCAGCGTCTCGATGCCTACCGTCGCCAAAGCGACCGCGAGCGCTTTCTGCTTGGTCGCGCCGGCCTGCGGCTGCTGCTGGCGGCATGGCTTGACCGCCCCGCCACCGCGGTGATCATTGAAAGTGGTGCGCACGGCAAGCCTTGCTGTCCTGATGGCCCGCACTTCAACCTCAGCCATTCCGGCGATCTGATCCTGCTGGCCCTCCATCCCCACTGCCGGGTGGGGGTGGATGTGGAGCGGCTCAGGCCCGAGCTCGACTGGCAACCGATCGCCAGGCGTGTGTTGAGCGAGCCGCAGCGACAGGCCCTGAGCCGCTTGCCCGCCACCGCCCGGCAGTGGGGATGGAGGGCGCAGTGGTGCGTGCTGGAGGCGGAGCTCAAGGCCGCTGGAACCGGCTTCGCCGGGCTGGAGAGCCGGCGCAGCTGGCTGGAGCAGCCTCTGCGGACCTGGAGGTTGCGGCTGCCCGAGGGCTATGTGGGGGCGGTGGCCCTGATGCCGAGCGATCACACCCCGATCCGTCACCCACAGCGCCCTGCCCCTCACATCCCGGTGATGCAGTAGCCGGCGTCCACGTAGATCACCTGGCCGGTGATGCCGGAGGCCAGCGGGCTGGCCAGGAACGCGGCGGTGCTGCCCACCTCCTCCTGGGTCACGGTGCGCTGGAGGGGAGCCTTGGCCTCCACGTTGTGGATCATGTCGAGAATGCCGCCGATGGCGCTGCTGGCCAGGGTGCGGATCGGGCCGGCGCTGATGGCGTTCACGCGCACCTGCTTCTCCGGACCCAGCTCGGCGGCCAGGTAGCGCACCGAGGCCTCCAGCGCGGCCTTGGCCACGCCCATCACGTTGTAATTGGGGATGGCGCGCTCGGCTCCCAGATAGCTGAGGGTGATCACACTGCCGCCCGGATTGAACAGGGGCTTGGCCCACCGGCACAGGGGGGCCAGGGAGTAGGCGCTCACCTCCAGGGCCCGGGCGAAGCCCTCGGGGGAGATGGCGGAGTAGTCGCCGATCAGCTCGTCCTTGCCGGCGAAGGCGAGGCAGTGCACCAGCACGTCGATCGAGCCCCACTGCTCCTTCACCTTGCTGAACACCGCCTCGATCTGGGCCGGCTCCTGCACATTCAGGGGCTCGAACAGCGTGGGGGCGAGCGGTGCGGTGAGCTCGCGCACCTTCCCTTCGAAGCGGCCCTTCTCATCGGGCAGGTAGGTGACACCCAGCTCGGCACCGGCCGCATGCAGCTGCTGGGCGATGCCCCAGGCGATCGACTTGTTGTTGGCGATGCCGGTGACCAGGGCCTTCTTGCCGCGCAGATCGAGGAGCATGGGAGGGCAGGCGAGCGGACGCAGTCGCCCGATTCTCCCCCACCCCCCGCAGGCTTTCCATGCAACCCGCGCCCTCCCCAGGCTCCCGCCAGGCCGGCTCCCTCGATGGGTTGCCCCTGGCCTGGGACCCGGCGCCAGGGGATCTGCCCCGCCGGTTCGCCAGCCGCGAGGACCTGGCTGATGCTCTGAAAGGTCTGTTCCCGCAGGCCCCGGGCGGCCTGAGCCCGCTGCGGGGTGGCCGCGCTGCCGCCGACGTGCTGCTGGGCCGGATCCAACCAGTGCGCTACGGCAAGAGCCGCAACCTCCTGGATGGTGCCGTGACCAGGCTGTCGCCCTACATCCGCCATGGGGTGCTCACCCTGGCGGAGGTGCGCGACGCCGTGCTGGGCCGCACCCGGGAGCGAGCCAGCAGCGAGAAGCTGATCAACGAGCTCGGCTGGCGGGATTACTGGCAGCGTGTCTGGCGCCAGCTGGGCGATGGCATCTGGCGTGATCAGGAGCCCCTCAAGACGGGCCATCCCCCCGAGCGTTACGCAGCCGAGCTGCCCACCGACATCGCCGAGGGCCGCACCGGGCTGGTCTGCATGGACGGCTTCATTGCCGAGCTGCACAGCAGCGGCTGGCTGCACAATCACGCCCGCATGTGGCTGGCGGCCTACCTGGTGCACTGGCGGCGGATCCGCTGGCAGGTGGGGGCCGCCTGGTTTCTGCGCCACCTGCTCGATGGCGATCCGGCCAGCAACAACCTCAGCTGGCAGTGGGTGGCCAGCAGCTTCAGCCACAAGCCCTACATCTTCAACCGCGCCAACCTGGAGCGCTACAGCGGGGGGGCTTACTGCCGCTCCTGTTCCCTGAGTCAGCAGGGCTGTCCTTTTGAGGCCGGCTACGAGGAGCTGCAGGCACGGCTGTTCCAGCCGCTGCCGGCCATCCGCAGCGGTGCCCGCCCGCGCTAGCGCCATGCAGCAACCCATCCTCTGGATCCATGGCGAGGCCCTTGGCCCCGCCAACCCCGTCCTGCAGGCGTTCCCCGGCCGGCCCGCGGTGTTCGTGTTCGACAGCGCGCTGCTCGCCGGCCGCTGCCCTACCAGTGCAGATCCCGCCGCCCCCGGCAGCGAGCCGGTGAGCCTCAAGCGCATCGGCTTTCTCTACGAGTGTCTGCTGGAGCTGCCGGTCACGTTGCGCCGCGGTGATGTGGCGATGGAGGTGCTGGCTTTTGCTCGGCGGCATGCCGCTGACGGGGTGGTGACCTCTGGGGCCACCGATCCGCGTTTTGGCTTGCTCGTTGAGCGGATCGCCGCCCAGCTGCCCGTACAGGTGCTGCCGGTGCCGCCGTTTGTGCCGGATGGGCCCGGCCAGCCCATGGATCTGGGCCGCTTCGGTCGCTACTGGCGCCGGGCCGAGCCCCTGGTGTGGCAGGCCTGGCGGGCCCAGGGCTAATCCGGTGCTTCGGCACCGGCTGCGGGGCCGTTGGTCCTGTCGGTGCCCAGCAGCTGTTGCTCCCGCTCCAGCACCGCAGCGGGATCGCTGAGCAGGTCGGGTTCCTCCAGCATCGGGTAGGCCTCGGCCTTCACCTGCCTCGCGTTGAGGGGTGGCTCCTGCCACTGGAAGCGGCTGCGGGGTGCGCGATCACGGCAGAGCGCCTCGCTCTGCTGGCGCAGCGCCCGGCGTACGTCGGCCCGGCCCACCGCCTCGAAGAACTCCTCCCGCGAGGCCAGCCCGGAGCTGAAGGGATGGCTGCCGTTGCCGTTGAACAGGCGGGCCGGATCCACGCTCCAGCGGGGCCGGCACACCCCCCGGGTGCCGGTGTCGGTGTCGATCCAGAGGTGCAGCCCATAGCCGTCCGGTTGGCTCACCACCGCCAGGCCGTCGTGGGGAACGCGTCGCTGCAGCGGATAGATCGCCCAGCTGGGATGCCGGTGGGCCGGCACGCAGGCCGTGAGCGGCACCAGCAGCACAAGCGCCAGCCATACCGAGCTCCTTAGCTTGGCGAGACGGATCACAGCAGGGTGTCTCCATGGCGCTGACGCCGTCCACCATGCTTCCTCTGGGCACGCCGCTGCCGTTTGCGGCGATCCAGGCGGCACTCAGCTCCGGTGCGGCCCTGCAGGTGAGCGGCGATCCCCTGGATCTCGCGCAGCTCGGCCGGAGGCCCCTGCTGGTGTTGTTCATCTGTGCCCACTGCCCGTTCGTGAAGCACATCGAGCCTGAGCTCCCCCGGCTGGAGAGCGATTTCGCCGGGACTGCGCCGCCCCGGCTCGATGTTCTGGCGATCTCCAGCAACAGCACCCGCACCCACCCCCAGGACGGCCCTGATGGACTGCGCGCCCAGGCCGCCGCCCACGGCTGGCGTTTCCCCTATCTGCTCGATGCCGACCAGCAGCTGGCCCGTGCCTTCCGGGCGGCCTGCACGCCCGACCTGTTCCTGTTCAGCCCCGCTCGGCCCTCCAGCGACCGGTCGGCCCAGCTGCCGCTGCTGGTGTACCGGGGCCAGCTCGATGCCAGCCGGCCGGGCAACGGGCTGCCCCTCGATGGTGCCGACCTGCGCCGAGCCCTGGCGGCGCTCCAGGCCGGTCAGCCTGTGCCGGCGGAGCAGCAGCCGGCGATCGGCTGCAACATCAAGTGGCATCCGGGTGAAGAACCGGAATGGGCGCGCTGAGGTCAGGCGATGGTGCGGTTTAGGGTTTTTTCATGAACGTGCCCCCTTTCAGCCTCGGCGAGCAGCTCGCGGCGCTCGGTGAGGACCTCGACAAGGCCGTGCTTGATGTGCTGCGCAGCGGCCAGTACATCGGGGGCTCGGTGGTCACCGGCTTTGAACAGGCTTTTGCCACAGCGGTGGGTGTGCCCCATGCGGTGGGATGCAACAGCGGCACCGACGCCCTGATCCTGGCCCTGCGCGGCCTGGGCATAGGCCCGGGGGATGAGGTGATCACCGCGTCGTTCAGTTTCTTTGCCACAGCCGAGGCGATCAGCGCGGTGGGTGCCACGCCGGTCTTCGTCGACGTGGACCCTGCGACCTATCTGATCAATCTCGACCGGATCGAGGCGGCGATCACCCCTGCCACCAAGGTGCTGCTGCCGGTGCATCTGTTCGGCAGGCCGGTGGATATGGAGCGGGTCTGCGCCATCGCTGAGGGTCACGGTCTCAAGGTGGTCGAAGACTGCGCCCAGGCCACAGGCGCCAGCTGGGCTGGCCGGCCGGTGGGGGCCTGGGGCGATGTGGGCTGTTTCAGCTTCTTCCCCACCAAGAATCTGGGCGGTGCCGGTGATGGTGGTGCCGTGACCTGTTCCGATCCCCAGCTGGCCCAGACCATGCGCGAGCTCGCGGTGCACGGCATGCCGCGCCGCTACCTGCACACGGCCCTGGGGTACAACAGCCGCCTCGACGCCATCCAGGCGGCGGTGCTGGCGGTGAAATTGCCCCACCTGAGCCGCTGGCTGGACCAGCGCCGTGCGATCGCAGCGCGCTACCGCCAGCAGCTGGCAGGCCTTGAGCTGGTGCAGCTGCCCGACGCTGGACCCGACGGCCACAGCTGGAATCAGTTCGTGGTGCGCGTGCCCGCCTGTCCCGCCGCCGTCAAGGCCTGCGGGGGCTCGGCCCTCTGCGCTCCCTCATCGGACAGCGCCACCTTTGGGCTGCCGGAGGCCTGCTGCCGCGACTGGCTCAGGCAGCAGCTGCAGGAGGCGGGGGTGAGCACGATCATCTACTACCCGATCCCGATCCACCGCCAGCCCGCCTATGCCGAGTTCGGCTATGGCCCTGGTTCCCTGCCCGTGACCGAGCGGTTGTGCACTGAGGTGCTGAGCCTGCCGATCTTCCCCGAGCTCAGCGAAGCCCAGCAGCAGCGGGTGGTGGAGGTGCTGCGTTCGCTGTTGCCCGCCGGCATTCCCGTGCCTGCCTAGTTCTTGATGGTGGCGTAGAGGGCCTTGAAGCGGGCCTGCTGGAGTTTGTGGTTCACCAGCGGCGCCGGGTAGCCGCGACGTTC
Organism: Prochlorococcaceae cyanobacterium; assembly: GCA_044235095.1. Taxonomy (GTDB): domain Bacteria; phylum Cyanobacteriota; class Cyanobacteriia; order PCC-6307; family Cyanobiaceae; genus NIES-981. The sequence continues at coordinate 8,760 of JBIIIC010000010.1, forward strand.
CAGTGGCGCGATCTCGCCGCTGAGCAGATCGCGGGTGCTCACACGCTTGAGTTCCGGTAGCCAGTGGCGGATGTAGCGGGCCTCGGCATCGAATTTCGAGGCCTGGGTGGCGGGGTTGAAGATGCGAAGCGGCTTGGGGTCCATGCCGCTGCTGGCGCTCCACTGCCAGCCGCCGTTGTTGGCGGCCAGATCGCCATCCACCAGCTGGGCCATGAACGCGGCTTCGCCCCAGCGCCAGTCGCAGATCAGGTCCTTCACCAGGAAGGACGCCACGATCATGCGGCAGCGGTTGTGCATCCAGCCGCTCTCGTTGAGCTGGCGCATGGCGGCGTCGATGATCGGCATGCCGGTGCGTCCCTCGCGCCAGGCGGCGAAGCGCTCAGGGGCGTTTTCCCATGGAAAATGGCGCCACTGGGGCCTGTAAGGGCCCTCGGCCAGCTCGGGGAAGTGAAACAGGGCCTGCTGGTAAAACTCCCGCCAGGCCAGCTCCTGTTCCCACACCTGGATCGAGGCCAGGGCCTCCTCGGCGCCCCCCAGGGCCGCCACGGTCTGCCGTGCCTGCTGGGCCGCCGCCCAGGCCTGGCGCGGGCTGAGCGTGCCGAACTTCAGCGCCGCACTCAACGCCGAGGTGCCCGCCTCGCCAGGGATGTTGCGGCCCTCGTCGTAGGCCAGCAGGGGTGCGGAGCGGCCGCTGCCGCCAATGCCTGACCTGTCCAGTCCTGCGCAGAAGGCCGCCAGTTGCTCCTGGGCTGCTGCTTCCCCGGGACGGCAGGGGCAGAGATCGGTGCCCTGGAAGTGGTGACTGAGCAGGCTCCGGATGGCCGAAGTGGTTTCCAGGCTCAGCACGGGCAGGCTGGCGAGCGAAGAGGGATCGCAATCGATCAGGCCATGCGGCGCGGGCAGGGGATCGAGGCCACCCGCGGCGGCTGAACCGAGGGACTCCAGCTGCTCCACCCGCCGGCGCCAGCTGCGCCAGTAGGGCCCGTAGACCCGGTAGGGCTCACCGGCGCCGGTGGTCAGCGCCTCCGGTTCCACCAGCAGCTGATCCCAGCCGACCAGCACCTTGCGCCCATCGGCCTGCAGGGCCCGCGCCACCCGCCGGTCGCGCTCGCGCCCGAAGGGCTCGACGTCGCGGTTCCAGGCCACCACGGCCGCGCCGAGGGCGTCGGCCAGGCGCGGCAGGAGTTGCTCGGGATTGCCCTGCAGGATCAGCAGCCGGCTACCTGCCTGCCTCCAGGCCTCGGCCAGCTCCAGGAGACTCTCCTGCAGAAACCACAGCCGGGCCGGCGCCACGGCGGGCAGGTCGCCGGGGATGTCTGCTGGCGCCCGAGCCTCCAGGATCGCCGGATCCAGCACGAACACCCCGCTCACCGCCGGGGTGGCCCGGGCGGCGGCGGCCAGGCCCAGGTTGTCGGTGATGCGCAGGTCGCGGCGGTGCCAGAACAGCCAGCGGGGGGGTGTCATCGGATCCCTCTCAGAGACCCAGCAGCTGCTTGGCCCGCAGCCAGGCGGTCACGCTCTTGCCGTCGAGGTACTCGTCGCCGCTGGCCAGGACCGCATCCAGTTCGGCCGGCTCCATCAGCAGCACCTCCAGATCCTCGTCGTCGTCGCCGGCGGGGGGCTGCTCCAGCGGGCTGAGCTCCCGGGCCAGGAACAGGTGGATCACCTCGTCGGAATAGCCGGGGCAGGGCAGCATCGCCCCCAGCGGATCCCAGCGCGCGGCGCTGTAGCCGGCCTCCTCCTGCAGTTCCCGCTGCATGGTGCTCAGGGGCGTTTCCCCGGGATCGAGGGTGCCGGCGGGAAATTCCAGCAGCCGGGTGGCCACGGCGAAGCGGTATTGGCGCAGGATCACCACCCGGCCATCGCCCAGCACCGGCACCGCCAGCGACGCGCCCGGGTGGCGGATCACGCCGAAGTGGCCCTCAACCCCCATCGGCAGCTGCATGCGGTTGATCTCGAAGCGCAGCTTGCGGGCATCGAGCACGGCGGTGGTCTCCAGGTGGCGCGCGGGCTCGGGGGGCGGCAGGGGCGCCATCGGGGCGGGGCAGCGGCCTGGCCAGCATCGCGCAGGCCCACCCCCGCCGCCCCGGAGGTCAGTAGCGGGCGCCTCCCTCCATCTGGCGGAACTCCTCCCACACCGCCAGCGCCTCGTCGCGCATCAGGAGCTCCGGGGCCAGCAGCCGTTCGGCGGATGGACGGGCCAAGTCGGCGTGGATGCGGGCGTCGTCGAACAGGTCGGCGTAATCGCTCCAGCGGCTGGCGAAGTACACCTTGTCGATGCGGGCCCAGTAGGCCGCGCCATAACACATCGGGCAGCATTCACCGCTGGCATAGAGCACGGCGCCGCTTAGGTCGTGGCTGCCGATGCGGCGGCAGGCCTGGCGGATGGCGTTCACTTCCGCGTGGGCGGTGGGGTCGTGATCGCGCAGCACGCTGTTGCCGGCAGCCCCCAGCACCACGCCGTCACGCACCACCACGGCGCCGAAGGGCCCGCCCGTGCGCTCCACCACCCCCGCCTCGCGCATCAGGGCGATGGCCTGGCGCATGTGGGCCCGGTCGGTGTTGCTGGCGGCGTTGCTCGCGGTGTTGCTGGGCATGGCGTCGTCTCCACACTCTCCAGCTTGGGTTGAGGCTATTCAGGCCAGCCCGGCTGGCCCGGGAGCCGGGCGGGAGGCGGTTCCGGGCTGGCTTGCTGGAGCTGGGCGAGCAGCTGGGTCGCCGTGGCGCGGGCCCCGGGCGGGGTGAGCTGGGCATCGATCGCCGCCAGGGGGGCCAACACGAACGCCCGCTCCAGCAGCCGGGGGTGGGGCAAGGTCAGTGCCGCGCTGCGGCATTGCAGTTCGCCCCACCAGATGAGGTCGAGGTCGAGGCTGCGCGGTCCCCAGTGCTCGCGGCGCTTACGGGCGAAGCGCTGCTCCAGCGCCTGCAGGTCCGCCAGCAGCGCCAGGGCGGCGGCATCGGTGGGGGGCCGGGTTGGCTGCACCAGCACCACGGCATTGAGATAGTCGGGCTGGCCGGCGGGGCCGCCCACCGGCGCCGTGCGATACAGCGGCGACCAGCGCAGCCCGCTGCCCGGTTGAGCCGGCAGCGGGGCCACGCCTTCGGGGCGCAGGTCTGCCAACCGGGCCGCCAGCAGGGGCCGCAGCGCCTGCAGGGTGGCCAGTGGCGGGCCGGCGGGGCTGGGCAGGTTGGCGCCGAGGGCGATGGCCAAGCCGGCGGGCGGATCGGCCGCGGCCCGGCCAGGCTGATCAGCGAGACTGGCGCGCACGACTGAGGCTCCGGGCCATCCCATGGTTGCAAGCGGACCAGCTGCCAGTGCAGGCGCCAGCGCCGCGGCCCGGGCCTTCCCTCTGGCGGCCATCACCGGCCACGGCACCCTCAAGCTGGCCCTGCTGCTGGCCGCGGTGGATCCCGGCCTGGGCGGGGTGGTGATCGCCGGTGGCCGCGGTACCGGCAAGTCGGTGCTGGCGCGCGGGCTGCACGCCCTGTTGCCGCCTATCGACGTGCTCGATCTGGGCCCTGCCGCCGGCGGCAGCACGGTGCCTGGCCAACCGGTTCCCGCCGGCCTGAACATCGATCCCCAGCGCCCCGACGACTGGGATGAGGCCACCCGCCGCCGGCTCACCGAGCTGGGGGCGGATCCCACGGGCAGCGACCCGGCCGCCCTGCTGCCCACCAAGGTGATCCCGGCGCCGTTCGTGCAGGTGCCCCTGGGCATCACCGAAGACCGTCTGGTGGGCTCGGTGGATGTCACCGCCTCGCTGGCCACTGGCCAGGCGGTGTTTCAGCCGGGGTTGCTGGCCGAGGCGCACCGGGGCGTGCTCTATGTGGATGAGCTCAACCTGCTCGACGACAACATCACCAACCTGCTGCTGGCCGCGGTGGGTTCTGGTGAAAACCGGATCGAGCGCGAGGGGCTGAGCCTCAGCCACCCCTGCCGCTGTCTGCTGATCGCCACCTTCAACCCCGAGGAAGGGGCGGTGCGCGACCACCTGCTCGATCGTTTCGCCATCTGCCTGTCGGCCAACCAGGTGCTGGAGCTGGAGCAGCGGGTGGAGATCAGCCGCGCCGCTATCGAGCACGCCGAAACCAGCGACAGCTTCCGCGCCAGATGGCAGGAGGACAGCGACGCCCTGGCCACCCAGCTGCTGCTGGCGCGCCAGTGGCTGCCGGATGTGCAGATCTCCAGGGAGCAGATCGCCTACCTGGTGAATGAAGCCCTGCGCGGCGGCGTGGAGGGCCACCGCAGCGAGCTGTATGCGGTGCGGGTGGCCCGTGCCCACGCCGCCCTGAGCGGCCGCGACCGGGTGGAGGCCGACGACCTGCAGGTGGCCGTGCGCCTGGTGATCGCCCCCCGCGCCTCCCAGCTGCCACCCCCCGATCCTGAGCAGCCCCTGGAGCCGCCGCCGCCACCGCCGCCCCAGGGGGAGCAGCCGCCAGAGGAGCCCGAGCCGCCGGAGAACGAGCAGGAGCCCGACGAGCCCGAAGACGACAGCGACGAGCCCGACGACCAGGACGAGACCCCCGAGGATCAGCCACCCCCCCAGGTGCCCGAGGAGTTTCTGCTCGATCCCGAGGCGGTGGCGATCGACCCCGACCTGTTGCTGTTCGGTGCCGCCAAGGCCAAGAGTGGCGGCAGCGGCAGCCGGGCCGTGGTGTTCAGCGATTCACGCGGCCGCTACGTGAAGCCGATGCTGCCCCGCGGCCCGGTGAAGCGCATCGCCGTGGACGCCACCCTGCGGGCGGCGGCGCCGTATCAGAAATCCCGCCGCGAGCGTGAACCGCACCGCAAGGTGGTGGTGGAAGACGGTGACCTGCGGGCCAAGCAGCTGCAGCGCAAGGCCGGTGCCCTGGTGATCTTCCTGGTGGATGCCAGTGGCTCGATGGCCCTCAACCGCATGCAGAGCGCCAAGGGCGCTGTGATCCGACTGCTCACCGAGGCCTATGAAAACCGTGACGAGGTGGCCCTGATCCCCTTCCGCGGCGAGCAGGCCGAGGTGCTCCTGCCCCCCACCCGCTCGATCACCGCTGCGCGCCGGCGCCTCGAATCGATGCCTTGCGGCGGCGGCTCACCCCTGGCCCACGGCCTCTCCCAGGCGGCCCGGGTTGGGGCCAACGCTCTGGCCACGGGTGATCTGGGCCAGGTGGTGGTGGTGGCGATCACCGACGGCCGCGGCAACGTGCCCCTCAGTCGCTCCCTGGGCCAGCCCGAGCTGGAGGGCGAGGAGCTGGTGGATCTCAAGGAGGAGGTGAAGCAGGTGGCCAGCCGCTACCGGGCCCTGGGCATCAAGCTGCTGGTGATCGACACCGAGCGCAAGTTCATCGGCAGCGGCATGGGCAAGGACCTGGCTGAGGCGGCCGGTGGCAAATACGTGCAGTTGCCCAAGGCGAGTGATCAGGCGATCGCCGCCATCGCCATGGAGGCGATCGCTGGCGTCTGAATCAGCGGGGTGGCTCGGCCTGCTTGGCCGCTGCCCTGTCGCGGGCGGCACCTGTCTGGGCTGGATACAGCTCATCGAACAGCTTGCCCAGGCCGATGGCCACGCTGCGCATGCCATCCATGAATTGGGGGTCGGCGGTGAGCTTGTTCACATCGCCTCCCACCTCATCCCAGCGCGCTGTCAGTCGCTGGGCGTTGGTCACGGTGCGCTGCAGTTCGGCAATCGTCTTGGGGTTGTCGAGCGCGGCCAGCATGTGGCGCAGGTGCGCCGAACTGACGTTGAGGTTGCCAAGGGAAGGTTGCAGCTTGGCGACCGACTGGTCGATGTTCCGGACCAGACCTCGACCTTCTTCCAGGAAGGTGGTGGCCTCCCTGGCGGTTTGATCCACGCTGGTGCTGAGGCTGGCAAAGCGCCGCACCAACTGCTGCTGTTCGCTTTCAACCAGGAGCTTGTGCATCAGGCTCGTCACGCTGGTGAGACTGGGCCCCTGGGTCCCCGGGATGGTGTCGCCATTGCAGAGCATCACGCTGCGGTTGCATGCCGAGGAGCGGGGGCTGGGTGGCTGGCCCGGCAGTGGCTTGCCTGTGCTGATCAGGGCCACCTGCGCCTCAGCGCCCAGCAGGGAGGCCTCACCGATCTGGGCATAGGTGGGCCGCGCCAGCCGCAGGCTGGACTGATTGATCTCCAGGTCGGCAATCACTGCTGCCGGTGTCACCTGCACCCGGCGCACGGTGCCCACCAGCACGCCGCGGAAAACCACCGGTGAGCGCTCGGCCAGGCCGCTTGCCTCGGCAAAACTGGCGCGGATCGTCCAGGTGTCACGGCTGAGCGACATACCCCGAATCCACATGCCCAGGCCCACCGCGCTGGTGACGGCCGCCAGCACGGAGAACCCCACAAGTGCTTCGCGGATACTGCGGCGCATCGGTTGGCGCATCAACTACAGCTCCGCTGGCTGCATGGGTCCGCGCAGGTTACCGCTACGGAACTGCACCACGTAGGGATCGGTGGTATTGCGGTAATCCTCCACGCTGCCCCACCAGCGGAACTGACCCTCATAGAGCAGCACCACCTGGGTGCCCGAGCGTTCGATCGTGCTGTGCACGTGGCTCACCACCACCGAGCTGGCCTGGGCCATGGCCGTGGTGCTCACGATCAGGTCCTCAATGCGGGTGCAGGCCACGGGATCGAGGCCGGCGGTCGGTTCATCGAACAGCAGCAGTGGCATCTCGTCCTGCTTGCGGGTGGGGTCCTGGATCAGGGCCCGGGCAAAGCTGACGCGCTTCTGCATGCCGCCACTGAGTTCCCCCGGCATTTGCTCCTCGATACCGGAGAGACCCACCGCCTCCAGGGCAGACCGCACCTGTTCACGGATCTGCCGCTCGCTCAATCGGCTGAAGCGATAAAGCAGGAAGCCCACGTTTTCGCCCACGGTTAGGGAGCCGAGCAGGGCCGGGTTCTGAAACACCAGGCGCACATCGGGTGGATGGCGCTGATCCAGCCGCAGGTACGTCTGGGGCACGCCGTGCAGCTCCAGTCGACCGCTGCTGGGCAGCAGCAGCCCGGCGAGCAGTCGCAGCACCGTGGACTTGCCGGCCCCCGAGGGGCCGACCACCACCAATCGCTCGCCGGCGGCCAGGCTCAGGTTCACCCGGTCGAGCACGGTGCGGCTTCCCCAGCGCACGCTGAGGTTGTCCATGCGGGCCAGGGGGGGCTGCTCGCCAGGGCTCAGGCCAGTGCCGCCCCGGCTCCCATTGCTGTCAGCCGCCACCCGTCTCCTGGCCTGAACCATGGCCATCCTGGCGCTTTGCGGGAGTGTTTCTACAGTTCAGAGACCTCCACCCTCCGACCCGGAGGCCCGCTCCCTTGAACCCGCAGAGGTCGGTCTCCAAGTCGCGTCGCCTGCGGCGTCGCCTGGTCCGCCCCGACTGGGTGGGCCGCGGCGATCTGCGCCAGCGGGATCTGATGAGCCGCTCTCGCCGGGCGGTGCGCTGGCTTCAGCCCGGTCTGGTGGTGAAGCGCTGGGTGCTCACCTCGGGTCTGGGGCTGATCATCCTGCTGCTTGGCACGGCGATCTGGGCCGATCTGCAGCCGATCTACTGGACGCTCTCCGGCATCCAATGGCTGCTCAAGAACATCACCACCGTGTTGCCACGGGAGATCACCGGGCCGCTGGTGCTGGCTATCGGCGCCCTGCTGATCTGGCTGGGCCAGAGCCGCAGCTTCGGCACGATCCAGCAGGCCCTGGCGCCGGAGAAGGGAACCTTGCTGGTGGATGCCCTGGCAGCTCAGGGCCGGCTCAACCGTGGCCCCAGCATCGTGGCGATCGGCGGTGGCACCGGTCTCTCCACGTTGCTCAGCGGCCTGAAGCGCTACAGCTCCAACCTCACCGCCATCGTCACCGTGGCCGATGACGGCGGCAGCAGCGGTGTGCTGCGGCGTGAACTGGGGGTGCAGCCGCCTGGCGATATCCGCAATTGTCTGGCGGCCCTGGCCCGGGAGGAGCCCCTGCTCACCCGTCTGTTCCAGTACCGCTTCCGTGCCGGCGGTGGCCTCGAGGGCCACAGCTTCGGGAACCTGTTTCTCTCTGCGCTCACGGCCATCACCGGCAGTCTGGAGACGGCGATCACCGCCTCCAGCCGGGTGCTGGCCGTGCAGGGCCAGGTGGTGCCGGCCACCAATGCCGATGTGCGCCTCTGGGCCGAACTCGAGAACGGTGAGCGCATCGAGGGGGAATCCCGGATCGGACATGCCCCGTCGCCGATTGTGCGGCTTGGCTGCATCCCTGAGCGACCGCCGGCCCTCCCCCGGGCGATCGAGGCGATTGCCCATGCCGATCTCATTGTGCTAGGCCCCGGCAGCCTCTACACCTCCCTGCTGCCCAACCTGCTGGTGCCTGAACTGGTGGCCGCGATCGCCCGCAGCAAGGCCCCCCGGCTCTACATCTGCAACCTGATGACCCAGCCCGGCGAGACCGACGGTCTGACGGTGGAAGGACACCTGCGGGCGATCGAGGCTCAGCTGGCCAGCCTCGGGGTTGAGGAGCGGCTGTTCACCGCGGTGCTGGCCCAGGAGGCTCTCGACGACTCTCCTCTGCTGGAGCGCTACCGGCAGCAGGGGGCCGAGCCGGTCGACTGTGACGCCCGGCAACTGCGGCGTCAGGGGTATGCCGTGATGCTCGCTCCGCTGCAGGGAGCTCGCCCCACCGCCACCCTGAGGCACGATCCTCGCTCACTGGCCTTGGCGGTGATGCGCTTCTACAGGAAACAAAAGGGATAACAGGAAAAGGGATAGCAGGCGTGATTCAGTAGGCGTCCTGCAACTCGTAGAAGTCGGGCTGCACGTAGTCCTTGCGCAGCGGCCAGCCCTTCCAGTCCTCCGGCATCAGCAGCCGCTTGGGGTGTGGATGGCCCTCAAACTGAATGCCGAACATGTCGAACGTTTCGCGTTCCTGCCAGTCGGCGCCGCGGAACAGGCCATAGAGAGTGGGAATGGTGAGGTCGCCGTTGCGCTCCAGGAACACCTTCAGCCGCACCTCTTCCGGTTTCACCTCGGCCGGCAAGGCTCCGCTCTGGTTGGCGGCATCGGCAAGGGGGCCAAGCTTCACCAGGTGGTAGAAGCTCACCAGCCGTCCTCCGGGGCCCTCGTCGTAGCCCCCCTGGCACTGCAGGTAATCGAAACCCTGGGCCTTGAGGGCCGTGGCCAGCAGGGGCAGGAAAGCAGGCTCAACGCCGATCACTTCGATGCCGAGGTGATCGGCAGGCAGCACCTGGTGGTCGAAGCCCTGGCTGCTCAGCCACTGGCTCACCGGGCCAGCGGCCGGCGCGGCAAGGGGGGAGTCTTGGCCTGCGGGGATGGCGGCGGGAGTCTCTTCAGGCATCGCTCGAACTGGGCAGGGGGGCAGGGACGGCGGCTTGGGCGGCCGGCTCAGCGGCCACACCCATCGGCAAGCCGGCGGCGGCGGCCAGGGCCCGCTGCTGGGTTTCAGCGCTGAGGTAGGCCCCGTTGATGATCGGCTCCACGGCCTTCATCTCATGGGCAACCGTGCAGTAGCGGTGGGTCTGTTGCAGGTTGCCGCGCTCGGCGAGGGCTTCGTTGCCCACCTTCTTGCGCAGCTTGATCACCGCATCGAAGATCGCCTCGGGGCGCGGCGGGCAGCCGGGCAGGTAGAGGTCCACGGGGATCAGCTTGTCCACGCCACGCACGGCCGTGGTGGAGTCGGCCGAGAACATGCCGCCGGTGATCGTGCAGGCACCCATGGCGATCACATATTTGGGCTCGGGCATCTGCTCGTAGAGCCGCACCAGCGCCGGACCCATCTTCATGGTCACGGTGCCGGCCACGATCAGCAGGTCGGCCTGGCGTGGGCTCGAGCGGGGCACCAGGCCGAAGCGGTCGAAGTCGAAGCGGGAGCCGATCAGCGCCGCGAATTCAATGAAGCAGCAGGCGGTGCCGTAGAGCAGGGGCCAGAGGCTGCTGAGCCGGGCCCAGTTGTGCAGGTCGTCGAGGGTCGTGAGGATCACGTTCTCGGACAGGTCCGAGGTGACCTTGGGGGCGCCGACTGGACTGCAGCTGGCCTCGCGCAGGTCGCGCAGGGCGTTGATGCTCGGTGCCGATCCGGGGTTGGCTGGGGTGATGCTCATCGCTTGCGCTCCGTCAGCTCCATTCGAGGGCGCCCTTGCGCCAGGCGTAGGCCAGCGCCACCACCAGGATGGCGATGAAGATCAGGGCCTCAATGAAGGCCAGCAGGCCCAGGCGGTGGAAGGCCACCGCCCAGGGGTACAGAAACACGGTCTCCACGTCGAAGATCACGAAGACCAGGGCAAACATGTAGTAGCGGATGTTGAACTGGATCCACGCTCCGCCGATGGGCTCCATGCCCGACTCGTAGGTGAGCTCCCGCTCCCCTGCCCGGCTTCTGGGCGACAGCAGCTTGTTGGCCACCAGCGCCAACACGGGGACTGCTGCCGAAATCAGCAGAAATCCGAGGAAGGCGTCGTAGCCGGAGAGCACGAACATGCGGGCCTGCCCAACCAGGCGCGCAGTCTGGCACCTGTGGCCCCGAGGATGGTCGATAGAGTTCTGTCCCCTGGCGTGGTTCGCGCATGACCAGCACCGATCCCCAGGCAGAGCCCAGTCCCCAGGCAGAGCCCGGCTCCCAGGCAGAGCAGGGTCATGAGATCGCCTCGGGGGGCGAAGCAGCTCCGCAGGCGACATCAGCCGATGAAGGCTCCGCCACTCCTGAGGATGGGGGCGGCAGCCAGTCAGGCGTGGCAGCGGAGCCGCAGGAGCCGCTCGACGACCCCGCGACCCACCGCTTCGAGTGCCGCAGCTGCGGCTTCGTGTACGACCCCGCCGAGGGGGTGGCCAAGCTCGGCATCACCTCCGGCACCGCCTTTGCCGAGCTCGATCCGATCAGCTTTCGTTGCCCGGTGTGCCGCAGCAGGGTGGGTGCCTTCCGCGACATCGGTCCCCGCAACAAGCCCAGCGGTTTTGAGGAAAACCTCAACTTCGGCCTGGGCGTCAATCGGCTCACCCCCGGCCAGAAGAATGTGCTGATCTTCGGCGGCTTCGCCCTGGCGATCGCCTTCTTCCTTTCCCTCTATTCCCTGCGCTGAGCTCCGCTCGCTCACCGATGAACCGGTCTCCCCTCTCCCGCCTTGCCGTGCTGTTGCCCCAGGCACTGCGCCACAGGGCCCTGCTCAATCTCGTGCTGGTCCTGGGCCTGGGCCTCGGCCTGGGTGGCTGCGTGACCACCGGACTGCCAACGGCCGCCACCAGTCCCTGGCAGCCGGTGGAGCTGAACACGCGCTCCAATCCACTGGCCGTGGCCTTCACCGATGCCAGCCATGGCTTCCTGGTGGGCAGCAACCGCCTGATCCTGGAGACCAACGATGGGGGCGCCAGCTGGGAGGAGCGCAGCCTGGATCTGCCGGCTGAGGAGAATTTCCGCCTGATCAGCGTCGACTTTGACGGCCAGGAAGGCTGGATCGCCGGTCAGCCCGGCCTGATGCTTCACAGCACCGATGCCGGCCGCAACTGGAGTCGCCTGTTCCTCGACACCAAGCTGCCCGGCGAGCCCTACCTGGTCACGGCCATGGGCAAGGGGCGGGCCGAGCTCGCCACCAACGTTGGAGCGGTGTACGCCACCGCCGATGGTGGCCTCAGTTGGCAGGCCCTGGTGACCGATGCGGCCGGCGCCGTGCGGGAGCTGCGTCGCAACCCCGATGGCCGCTACGTGAGCGTGAGCAGCCTGGGCAACTTCTTCTCCACCTGGAACCCCGGCGAGCCCACCTGGCAGGTGCACCAGCGGGTGAGTAGCCAGCGGCTGCAGTCCATGGGCTTCCAGCCCGATGGGGCCCTGTGGATGCTGGCCCGAGGCGCCCAGCTGCGCTTCAACCCCGATCCCGCCGATCCCGAGCAGTGGAGCAAGCCGGTGATCCCGATCACCAATGGCTACGGCTACCTCGACCTGGCCTGGGATCACCGCGGCGAGCTCTGGACCGGGGGCGGCAGCGGCACCCTGCTGGTGAGCGCCGATGGCGGCAGGAGCTGGGAAAAGGACCCTGTGGGCTCCCAGCAGCCCTCCAACTTCACCCGCATCGTCTTCCCCTCCCCAGACAAGGGTTTCGTGCTGGGCGAGCGCGGCTCCCTGCTGCGCTGGGTGGGCTGAGGCCCTCCGGTCGGGCTGGCCAACTTCTGTAACCAAGCCCGCCCGATGATCCCGTCCGGCACCTGTGGACCCCTAGGATCAACCGGCTGAACGCTTGGTGCCATGGCTGCCGGCTCTACGGGTGAACGCCCGTTCTTTGAAATCATCACGAGCATCCGTTACTGGGTGATCCACGCCGTCACCCTGCCGGCGATCTTCCTGGCCGGATTCCTGTTTGTGTCCACCGGTCTGGCCTACGACGCCTTCGGCACGCCCCGCCCCGACGCCTACTTCCAGGCACAGGAGTCGAAGGCTCCCGTGGTGAGTCAGCGCTACGAAGGCAAGAGCCAACTCGACCTGCGCCTGCAATAAGTCATGACTCAAGCCCCTGCTCCCACCACCCCGCGCAACTACCCGATCTTCACGGTGCGCTGGTTGTCCGTGCATGCCCTCGGCATTCCCACGGTGTTCTTCCTCGGCGCTCTGGCCGCCATGCAGTTCGTCCGTCGTTGATCATGCAGCGCAATCCCAATCCCAACAACTTGCCGGTTGAGCTGAACCGCACCAGCCTCTACCTGGGCCTGCTGCTGGTCTTCGTGACCGGTGTGCTGTTTTCCAGCTACTTCTTCAACTGATCCGGAGGAACCCCGATGAGCGGCAAGAAGTCGAATCTCCCCGACGGCCGGATCCCCGACCGTTTGCCCGATGGTCGTCCAGCTGTGGCCTGGCGTTCCCGCTGGACTGAAGGCGTGTTGCCGCTCTGGCTCGTGGCCACTGCCGGCGGCATGGCCGTGATCTTTGTGGTGGGCCTGTTCTTCTACGGCTCCTACGTGGGCGTTGGTTCCGCCTGAGCGCTGCCAATTCTGTTGGGGATCCGCCCTCGAGCGAATGGTGTCTGTGCCATTTGTTCGAGGGTTTTTTCTATAGACCCGTGCCACGCAAGAAAAAGCGCACTCTGTTCAACAATCCAGCCTTGGCCAATCTGGCTGGATTCCTGCTCAATGCCTATGGGGAGCTGATCTTGCGCACATGCCGGATCAGGCTGTTGGTGGATCCCGAAGTGGATCGCCTGGTTCGAGAGCAGCGTCTGCCAGTGATCTATGCGCTCTGGCACTGTCACGTTTTTTTCATGCCGATGCTGCGGCGCTATGAGCGCCGTTCTGTTGCGGTGTTGTTGAGTAGCCATCGCGACGCCCGCATCGTGGGTGTGGCGGCTCGCTTACGTGGCGTGCATCTCGTGGAGGGATCGTCGACCCGGGGAGGCATGCAGGCCTATCGGCAGCTCCTGCGCTGTCTGCAGCAGGGCCAGTCCGTGGTCATCACGCCCGACGGTCCCAAGGGGCCGGCCCGATCTGTGAAGAGCGGATTGATTCAGCTGGCCAGGCAATCGGGCCATGTTGTGGTGCCTGTGTCGCTCGCATGTTCCAGCCAACGGCAGTTGCGCTCCTGGGACCGCAGCATTGTGCCCCTGCCTTTTGCCCGGCATGTGCTGGCGTTAGGAGCGCCGAGGTGCTGCTCAGCTGAGGCCGACTTTGAGGAGCAACGTCAGCAGCTCAAAGCAGCGCTTGATGATCTTGGTGATGCAGCAGCGGTTTCCCTGACTGCTAGCGTTTAGATCGATTGTGTGGGTGTCTCGGCCGTGATGCAGATTGCCGGACGCAGCATCTCGACAGAAGCCCCTCCCCTGGTGATTGCTGAAATTGGTATCAACCATGGTGGAGACCTCGCGGTCGCCAAGCACATGGTGCGGTTGGCTGCAGCGGCAGGGTGCGAAATGGTCAAGCACCAAACGCACATCCTTGAGGATGAAATGACCGATGAAGCCAAGAGTATCTTTCCCCCCAATGCCGATGTCTCCATCTGGGAGGTGATGGCGCGCTGTGCACTTTCGCTGGATGAGGAGGCTGAGCTCAAGCGTTATACAGAGAGTCTCGGTCTCATCTGGATTTCCACCCCATTTTCTCGCGCTGCCGCTGATTTTCTCGAAGAGCTCGACGTTCCGGCTTACAAGATTGGCTCAGGCGAGGCTGATAATTTGCCCTTGATACGTCATATCGCTCGCAAAGGCAAGCCAGTGATCATGTCTACGGGCATGCAAACGATCGAGTCGCTCCGGGCCAGTGTTCAGATCCTTGATGAAGCCGGGATTGATTATGGTTTGCTGGAGTGCACCAACCTTTATCCAAGCCCTCCTGAAATCGTGAGTCTCCGAGGCGTCACGGAGCTTCGTGAGGCGTTCCCAAATGCAACCATCGGATTTTCCGACCATTCAATTGGACCGGAGATGGCGCTGGCGTCAGTGGCTTTGGGAGCCTGTATTCTCGAGCGCCACTTCACAGATAGTCGCTACCGCAAAGGTCCAGACATTTCCTGTTCAATGGATCCAGCGGAGCTTCGCTTTTTGATTGATCGTAGTAGGGAGATCTGGATTGCTTCTCAGAATCCCAAGCAGCGTAGCGCTCCTGAGGAAGATGTCTATCAGTTTGCTCGTGCAAGCATTGTTGCAGATCGCGATCTACCCGCTGGCCACGTGATCACTGAGCAGGATATCTGGGCTCGCCGCCCCGGCTCGGGTGAGATTCCTGGCTATGCGTTTGATGCTGTTCTCGGCAAGCGGCTGCTGCATCCAGTCAGTCGCAACACTCAGCTGAGGTGGATTGATTTTGCAGCTTAGGGAAAGCTGCGATGTCAGCATCGTTATCCCAACTCGAGATCGGCCACTTTTGCTGCGAGACGCCGTAGCTTCTGCGCTTCTTGCCCTCAAAGGGGTTGCGGGAGAAGTCGTGGTTGTTGATGATCACTCAGCGGTTTCAGCGGCTGATTCCCTCAGTGATATCCAGGATGCCAGGTTGTGGATCCAACCTAACGGTCGCTCCTTAGGGGCTTCTGGCAGTCGTAATTCGGGAGTTGAAGCGGCTGTTGGTGATTTAATCGTCTTCTTGGACGATGACGATCTTCTGCGCCCAGGCTATATACACTGGATTCTTGAGATGGCAAAGCGAGATCCTGAGGTCTCCTATGGATTCAGTGCGATCCATCGATTTAGTGGCATGATTAATGATAGTTGTCTGGTCGAGTTTCGCTCGCCAACTGGTCAGTGTATTTCTGATCTACCGTTCACGAAGCGCCTCGCCGGCCTTGGGTGTGGCTTCTGGGTCCGCCGCTCTGTTTACCTTGGGCTTGATGGTCTGGATGAACGGTTGAGCGTTAATGAAGATACTGACTTCTGTATCTCATTGCTTGCCAAATCTATGCGTGGGATCTATTCGGCAGAGGCCGGCGTTATGGTTCGGGCTCATTCGCTGGCTTCCAGCGGCGAGCGGGTTTCGGTCACAAAGTTAACGAGTTGGCTGGAGCGTGCGCATAACTTTGAGCGGATTATGGTGAAGCACCATTCAACGATATGGGCGATGGATAAGCTCAGGCTCTACTTGCTATTCCGGCTGATAAAGATGATTGCAAAGACAGGTCATCATGATTTTGCATCGCGTGTCATTGGTCGATGGGGCCAGGGCCAGGCTCTGCAGTGCTGGTTCTATTACTGCTTGCAACGTATTGCTTGGCATTTACGTGCTATTTCGAATCCATTTTAGCCGGCAATGGCCTCGAACATCCCTGCTGCTCCAGCATGAGAGCATGACAGAAAGTGGGAGATATTCCGCTTTTCCTCTTCGCTGAATTGCCAGTCTCCCTCCTCGATCATCTTACGGTTCAAGTCGTTGATATTGATAAGTCTTCGCCAGTTGATGCCCGCGTCCTCAAAAAGTGCTTCGATCTTCCAGCTGTTTGAGCTAATGGCGATAAATGGCGTATTCGTTGCCAGGCAAAGGCATACGCCATGAAAGCGACCGGTTATGCATAGCTTGCTCGTTAAAAGTTTGTCCAGAAACTCGGATTCAGAGTTTACGAATTTCAATAGGGGAAACCTTCTCTCCCTGAGTAGCTGCCGTGTCTGCAGTGTCTTTTTTCTCCACACGCGCACGGGCCACGCTGAGTATGGATTCTCTTCTCTAAGGGTGCGTGTCAGAGGGGTCAGGGCAACAGCCGTTGAGCTCTCCAGGGCCTGGGCTAATTTGCTGAGCTTGTCGGAAACCTTTCGATTGACAGAATCGCTGATCGTGACAAGGCCTCGATGTTGTGTCGTGTGAGCTCTTGGCTCAATCTCGCTTGTTGAAAGATCGCCAAAAAATGGTATTTGGCGTCCAGCGTGATCGCCGAGGTGCTTTGCGCTTCGGTTGTCTCGGGCGTAGAGATGGGAAAATCCCCTGACAAGAGGAATCCAGTGGCTGGGATTGTCTTGATAGAGCGTATTGACAATGGCTAGCTCTTTGTGTTGGGTGACTGGATGGCTGGCAACGCTCATCAGCCAGCTTGCTTTCTTGCGACCGTGGTGCAATGTGCCTTCGCCATTGATCACGATGGCATCAGCCTCTCTAAGAATCTCAAGACAGGCTTGGTCTGTGCGCCAGTCCAGTTTGCCGTCTAATCGTCCGATGATCTCGCAGCTTCGGCTGGTCAGACCTTGTTCCAGTAGGCGCATGACGCGTGAGCAGCCAAAGTGGTGCCCCTGCAGATCAGTATGATTTAAAATGGCGATCTTCTTCTGAGTGTCAGTCATCATTTCCTGTCGCGGCTTTGGCGGAGGCAATGCTTTGTCGAGGCGGGAATGATTGAGTCAAGGTTGTGCAATGCCTGACTGGTTGCGATGGTTGTCTGTGGTTTGCTGTTGCTGATGGATCGGGATCGACGAGCTTCAGTGGTTTGACGATAAAAAGTGTGGTTGAGCTTGTAACGGCATCATGTCTTGTCAACCTTTTCGATGCTACACTTTAGCATCGCTATGGTCGTGTGTTGTCCTGGCAGAGGCTGGTTTGCTGGTGGGGGCTGTTGTGCTGTTAGGGCATAGCCTCTTGCTGGGAGGTCGGCGTCTACGGGGCCGTCAAATCGTGTTCTTGATCTCTCCTCTGTGGCCGGGTTCCAGGCCAGCGTCTGTTCCGACCTGTTTCACATGGCAAGCATGAAGAAGGTCTTGTTCCTCACTGGAACGCGCGCCGACTTCGGCAAGTTGCGCCCTTTGGCGCTTGCCGCTCACGCCCGCGGTTATTCAGTCGGCTTTTTTGTGACAGGCATGCATATGCTTGATCGCTATGGGTTGACCAAGCTTGAGGTGCACCGGCTGGCTGATGTGGCTGTTCATGAATTTCTGAATCAGCGGCCGGGTGATCCCCAGGATGTGATTCTGGCTAAGACTGTGCTTGGGTTTTCTGACTATCTGGCTGAAGACAGGCCTGACCTGATCGTGATTCACGGGGACCGAATTGAGGCCCTCGCGGGGGCGTTGGTGGCGGCGACGAACTACATTCCCTCCGCTCATATCGAGGGGGGAGAGGTTTCGGGCACCATTGATGAGGTGTTCCGTCATTGCAATTCCAAGCTCTGTACCCATCATTTCGTTTCCTCCCCGCAGGCGGCTCGAAGGGTGATGGCTTTGGGGGAGCCGCCCGAGGCGATTCATATCATCGGTAGTCCTGAACTTGACTTTCATGCCGGCGCTTCGGGTGTCAGCCTTGATGAGGTGAAAAGTCGTTATGCAATCCCATTCGACCATTACGGGATTGCTGTCTTTCATCCGGTCACCAGTGAGCGGGACACGATGGGAGAGCAGGCCAGAATGTTGTTTGAGGCCTTGCAGGCTTCCGGCCGTTGCTTTGTGGTGATCGCTCCCAACAACGATCCGGGTTCTGAAGCCATTTTTTCCGTACTCGAGCAGCTGCCGTCACAGCAGTTCCGTCTGATTCCTTCGATGCGCTTTGCCCATTTTTCCGAGCTGATGAAAAATGCCGCTTGCCTCGTGGGCAACTCCAGCGCAGGCGTTCGTGAAGCCCCGTTCCTGGGACTTCCTTCGCTCGATGTCGGCAGCCGTCAGGCCAACAGAGCCCTTGCCGCTTCCGTGGTGAGTTGTGCGGCCCACGACACAGACACGATCGTTGCGTTTCTCCGGCGTCAATGGGGGCAGCGCTCCACCCCCGATCCCGGATTCGGCGAGGGCAGGGCGGCCGATCGTTTTGTGGAGGTGCTCTCCGATCCGTCCTTCTGGACGCGAGGCCTGCAGAAAACCTTCCACGACGTTGGCTGATGTGCGGGGCCCGGCGATGCGCTCACCCTGCCTGATGGCCTACGGGTTGCTCAGTTGGCTGTTGCTCCCCTGGGCCCCACCGCTGCTCAGACGTCGCCTGGCGCGGGGTAAGGAGCACCCGCGGCGCTGGCGCGAAAAGCTGGGCCAGGCCACCGCCACGCGTCCCGAGGGACTGCTGGTCTGGTGCCATGCGGTGGGATTGGGAGAGGTGCTGGCCTTGCGCGGCCTGATTGCCGAGCTCAGTCGCCTGCGACCGGATGTTCAGTTTCTGGTCACCTCCACCGCCAGTTCCTCAGCCAAGGTGCTGGCTGCCAATCTGCCGCCGCGCACCCAGCATCAGTTCCTTCCGCTGGACGCACCGCCCTATCTGCGGCGCTTCTTCGAGCACTGGCGCCCGGCCCTCTCGATCTGGGCCGAACAGGATCTCTGGCCCGGTGCCGTCGCCGCAGCGGCCTGCCGGGGCATTCCCCTCGCCATGGTGAATGCCCGGCTCAGTGGGGCCAGCCATCGCCGCCGACACCGCCTGCGCTGCCTCTACGCCCCTCTGCTTCAGCGCTTTGCCCTGGTCTCCGCCCAGGACACCACCAGTGCGGCCTGTCTCCGCAACCTGGGTGCCCCTGCCGTGCGCGTGGATGGGTCGCTCAAGCCCTTTGCTCCCGCCCTGAAGGCGGATTCGGCTGAGCTGTCACGGCTGCAGGTTCAGCTGGCCGGTCGGCGCATCTGGGTGGCGGCCTCCACCCATCCGGCCGATGAGGCCGAGGCCATCGCAGCCCAGCGGCAGTTGCCGGGCTGGCTGCTCATCCTGGTGCCCCGTGATCCCACCCGCGGTGATGCGATCGCCGCGGAGCTGGCGGCGGCGGGCCTGCCAGCGGCCCGCCGTAGTCGCGGGGAGCTCCCGGGGCCTGGGCAGACCGTGTGGCTGGCCGACAGCTATGGCGAGCTGGGACTCTGGTATCGCCTGGCGTCCGTGGCCCTGGTGGGAGGAGGCTTTGATCGGATCGGTGGACACAATCCCTGGGAACCGGTGGCTCTCGGTGTGGCAGTGCTTCATGGTCCCGACGTCGCGAATTTCAGCGCCGACTACGCCATGCTCGACGGGGCTGCCGCTGCGAGCTGCGTGTCGCCTGGTGCCCTGGCTGAGACCCTGCGGTCGCTCGATGCAGCTGCCCAGGCCAAGCGCGCCACGGACCTCCTGGCGGAGCTGCAGGGCAGGATCCGGCCGCTTGCTCACGACCTGGCTGATCTGATCCCAGTGGCGCCATGAGTCGTGCTCTGTGCCTCGGGATCGCCCTGTGGTCCGCCCTCTGGACGGCGACTCTCCCCCTCCTGCTGCTCTACCTGCTCTGGCGGAGCCGGCGTGATCCGGTGTACCGCTCCCATCTGGCGGAACGCTGGGGCTGGCATCGGTCCTGGCGACCTGGGGCGGTGTGGGTGCATGCCGTGAGCCTGGGGGAGCTGCGCTCCGCGGTGCCCCTGATCCAGGCGCTGCTGCAACGGGGCGAGCGGGTGGTCACCACCCACTTCACCCCCGCCGGACGTGGCGAGGCGGAGCGGGTGTTCGCCGCTGCGATCGCCGCCGGTCGGCTGCGGGTGGTGTGGGTGCCGCTGGAGACGGGATGGGCCTATCGGGGCTTTCTGCGGGCGTTCCGGCCCGCCTACGGCCTGGTGATGGAGATTGAGATCTGGCCGCAGATGATTGCCTCGGCCCGGGCGGCCAGGGTGCCGCTGTTGATGTGCAATGCCCAGTATCCGTCGCGTTCCCTGGCCCGCGACTCATCGCGTCTGCCGATCCGCCAAGCCCTGATGCGGGGATTTGCCGGTGCCCTGGTCAAGTCGGAGCTGCAGCGGCAGCGCTTCGCCTCGATCGGCATGGTCAACATCGCCGTGACCGGTGAACTGCGATTTGATCAGCCCGTGCCGGCTGAGCTGGTGGCGGCGGGGCGGGCGGCGCGCCGCTGGCTTGGCGCCGAGCATCGCCGCGTGATCTGCATCGCCAGCGCGATCGAGGGGGAAGATCCCACCTACCTGCATGCGATCCATGCCGTGCGTGCCCACCACCGGGCCAGCGACCAGCCCAAGCCCCTGGTGGTGTACGTGCCACGCCGACCCGAACGCTTTGATGCGGTGGCGGAGCTGCTCGCTGCGGCAGGCCTTGTCGTGCTGCGGCGCTCCGCCCTGGGGGGGGCATTCGATCCTCGCCAGTGGCCTGCCCAGCTGCGGCCTGACCTGAATGCCGGTCTCGATGTGCTCCTCGGAGACAGCCTGGGCGAGATGTACGCCTATCTCGCGATGGCCGATGAGGTGGTCGTGGGCGGCGGCTTCAGTCTCAAGGGGGCGCACAATATTTCTGAAGCCCTGGTGCTCGGCAAACCGGTGGTAACCGGTCCGCACGTGCACACCATCGAATATCCCTTCTGCGAGGCCATGGCGGCGGGGGTTGCTCTGTGTGTGGCAGACCAGGAAGCACTGGCCCGCTATCTGTGCTCAGCCAGTCGCCCCTCGCGGTACACGATCGAGCGATTCGTGGCCGCCCATTCCGCTGCCGTGCCACGCACTCTCGAGGCGATTCCTGGGCTTCTGGCCGCTATCAGAACGCCTGGTGTCTCCCGTTGAGTTGCTCCCCCAGGAGCAACTCAACAAGCCTGAAATCGAAGGGAGTATCGATGTCATGGCAGCGCTCTGCCGGCACCACGAAGGGAAGCACCCTACCTTCGTAGAGCGTGCTGGCGTGGCGGAGATAGGACGGTTGGATGGCGTAGGCGACGCCCACGTGCTCGAAGACAGCGGGAGCGTGCTGTCGGGCCCAGATCCCTCCTGGCAGCGGCTTGGAGACCCGCAGGGCTCCAGTGGCATCGGGTTCCACCAGATTGAAGTAGGGATTCTTGCGCGCCTCGCAGACGCTCATCACCATGTCGGGCCGTTCAGCCTCAAACCGATCCAGCACGCCATTGATGTCGGCCTGACTGCGTAAGGGGGCTGTGCAATCAAGGTCCAGAAACACGGAAACCTCCCCCATCCCCAGCTCCGTCAGGACAGCTTCCGCTGCGGTCAGCGCGTGCTGCCACACCCCCCACTTCGGCGCATCGTCAGTCGCGAGGGCGGCAGGGCGCAGGCCGATGGCGAGTGCCCCGCGGCCGAGGGCGTGGGTGTAGATGGCCTCGTCGTCGGTGGAGACCACCACCGCGCTCACCCGGGGATTGGCAAACAGCTGATCGAGCGACCAGTCGATCAGCGGCTTGCCGTGCAGGGGCGCGAAGTTCTTGCCGGGTACTCCCTTGCTCCCCTGGCGTGCCCCGATGTGCCCGAGGATCATCCCCGTACCCGATCAATCGCAGGACCGTCAGCCTATGGCTGTGCTTGCCGGTTCGGCTCTGTTCCGCTGTTCATCCCTTCCCGCGTTTGCTGCTCGCCACGCCCCGCTTCTGGTACCAGCGCCGGCGCGGACCGGTGGCCCGGTTGCTCCACCCCCTGGCGTGCCTCTACGGCCTGGCGGTGGGCTGGGATCGGGCTCGCACCACACCGGTGCGGCTGCCGGTGCCGGTGGTGTCGGTGGGCAACATCACCCTGGGGGGCACGGGCAAAACGCCACTGGTGATTGCCCTGGCCCGGGAGCTGCAGCGCCGCGGCTGGTGCGTGGCGGTGCTGCTGCGGGGCTACGGCAGCAAGCGTCAGGCACCCTGCCGCGTCAGCGCCCATCACCATGCGGCTGCCGTGGGCGACGAGGCCCTGGAGTATCGCCAGCAGTTGCCTGAGGCCCAGGTGTGGGTGGGGCGTGATCGGGTGGCCTCAGGTTGGGCCGCCATCGCCGCCGGCGCCAACCTGCTGCTGCTCGACGACGGCCTGCAGCACTGGCGCCTGGCGCGCGATTGCGACATCACCGTGCTGGACCGGGCCCATGGCCTGGGCAACGGCCTTCTGTTCCCCGCAGGGCCCCTGCGTGAGCCCGCCCGCCAGCTGGGCCGGGCTGCGTTGCTGGTGCTCACCGGCAGCGCGTCAGCCGCAGCGGCCGCGCGCCCAGGGGGCGAGCCTGGGCTCCCCTGGCCCGGCGCCAAACCCCAGCTGCCCGTTGCCAGCTGGATCGAGCCGCCCGCGGGCCTGGTCGGTCAGCGGTTGGTGGCCTTCTGTGGCATCGGCCTGCCGGGCAAGTTTTTCGCGGCCCTCGAGCGGGCCGGTCTGCGGGTGGTGGAGCGGCTGGGCTTTCCCGACCACCATCCCTATGCTCAGAAGGATCTGGAGCGCCTGCAGCACCATGCCGACGCCCACCACGCCACTTTGGTGACCACCGTCAAGGACTGGCAGCGGCTGCCCGTGGGCTGGCGCCAGCGGGTGGTGCCCATGCCCCTGACCCTCGACCCCCAGGCAGTGCGCGCCATCGCTGAGGCGGTGCAGCTGCAGCTTGCAGGAGCTGCCCATGGCTGATCCGGCCCGGGCTCCTCGCCTCCTGCTGGTGGCCGGTGAGGCCTCCGGCGATCTGCACGGCGGCCATCTCGTGCAGGCCCTGCGGCGCCGTTGTCCTGATGCCGTGGTGGTGGGTGTGGGTGGTGCCCAGCTGCGTGCGGCCGGCATGGAGCTGCTGGCGGATGTGAACCAGCTCTCGGCCGCCGGGCTGGTGGAGATCGCCGGCAGCATTCCGCGCCACTGGCGGGTGATGCGCCTGCTCAAGCGGCAGATGGATCGGCACCGCCCCGATGTGGTGGTGCTGGTGGATTATCCCGGCTTCAACCAGTTCGTGGCGCGGGAAGCGCACCGCCGGGGTATCCCCGTCTTCTTTTACATCGCCCCCCAGGTGTGGGCCTGGGGCCAGGGCCGGGCCCGGCGCATGGCGGGTTTCATCGATCGGCTGGCGGTGATCTTTCCATTTGAGGAAGCGATCTTCAATGCCCACGGCCGGCCCTTCGCCCGCTACGTGGGCCACCCGCTGCTGGATGGCCTGCGGGTGAGCGCAGACCGCTCTGAAACGCGCCGGCGCCATGGATTTTCGGAGACCCAGCCGCTGCTGGCGCTGATGCCCGGTAGCCGCCGCAGTGAGGTACGCCTGCTGCTGCCGGATCTGCTCAAGGCGGCCGAGCTGCTCAGGGCCGACGGCTGGCAGGTGGTTCTGCTGCAGGCCCCCACCGTGGATCGGCTCTTTCTGGAGCAGGTGGCGGGCGGGCCCCTGTCGCTGCCGCTGATCGCCGGGGATACCTACAACCTGCTGGCTGCCGCTGATGCCGGCCTGATCGCCTCGGGCACGGCCACCCTGGAAACGGCCCTGCTGGGCTGTCCGCCGGTGATTGTGTACCGCTTCTCCCGGCTCACCTATCTGCTGGCCAAGCTGGTGATCGGCCGCCGCACCATGGGCCTGCCCAATGTGGTGCTGGGCCGTCGCGTTTTTCCGGAGCTGCTGCAGCGGGAGGTGCGGCCGGCGGCGCTTGTGAGGGCCGCCGCGGAGCTGCGGGCCCGGCGCCCCGAGGTGGACGCGGCGGTGGCGGAGCTGCGGTCGAAGATGGGCCCGGCCGGGGCCTCCGAGCGGGCCGCCGATCTCGTGCTGGAGCTGCTGCCATGACCCGCCCGCTGCATCGCCGCTTTCTGGGCTACGGCCGGCGCTACCTCTGGCCGCTGTTCAGCCTGGCACTGCTGTTCAACGTGATCTATGGCGCCACCACGGGCCTGGTGCCGCTGGTGATCCGCTTTCTGTTCGACGACGTGCTGCCGTCGAGCGACCGCGGTCGCCTCTATCTGGCCCCGCTGGTGATCGTGGGGGTGATTGCCCTGCGGGCCGTATCCCAGTACCTGGGCGGGTTTCTCACGGAATCCGTGGGTCAGAGGATCACCGCCGACCTGCGTACGGATCTGGCCGCCAAGGTGCTGGAGCTGCCCCAGTCCTATGTCGATCGGCACCCCTCCACGATGCTGGTGTCGCGGGTGCTCACCGACGTCACTCTGGTGAAGAGCGGCCTGGTGGATGGCCTCTCCAGCTTCGTGAAGGATGGCCTCACCCTGGCGGCTTTGGTGGTGGTGGCCTTCTACCAGGACTGGCTGTTGTCACTGATTGCCTTCATCCTGTTTCCGCTGGGCGTTTGGCCCGTGCTGCGCTCCTCCAAGAAGGTGCGTCGCCACTCGCGCCAGGGGCAGACCCGACTGGCCCAGCTGGCCGCCTACCTGCAGGAGGCCCTGGTGGGTTCCCGGGTGGTGAAGATCTTCGGCATGCAGGCCTACGAGCTGGAGCGCTTCCAGGTCGAAAACCAGTCGGTGCTCGCCTCGGCGCTGCGCACCACCCGCGCCAAGCTGGTGAACCAGCCACTGATGGAGCTGATCGGAGCCCTGGGGTTCAGCGCCGTGCTCCTCTATGGCGGTGAAGCGGTGATTTCCGGCAGCCGCACCACCGGCAGCCTCTTCGCCTTCCTCACCTCGCTCTACCTCTGCTACGCCCCGTTCAAGGGGCTGGCCAAGGCCAATGCCGCTCTGCAGCAGGGCCTTTCAGCGGCCGAGGATGTCTTCGCCATCCTCGACACTCCCGCCGACCCCGTTGATCCGCCCCGGCCCCTCTCCCACGCTGGCTTCCACCAGGGGTTGAGGGCCCGGGGCGTCCGGTTCGGCTATGGGGAGGAGCTGGTGATCGACCAGCTGGATCTCGAGGTGCCCTGCGGCACCACCGTGGCTCTCGTGGGGCCCAGCGGTGGTGGCAAGAGCACGATCATCGATCTCTTCTGCCGCTTCTACGAGCCCCAGGCAGGCGCCATCACCCTGGATGGGATCGATCTGCGCCAGCTGGCCCTGGCTGATCTGCGCGCCCTGATCTCGGTGGTGGATCAGAACACCTTCCTGTTCAACGACACCGTGGCCCGCAACATCGCCTACGGCCACGCCGATGCCAGCCCGGAGGCGATTGAGGCCGCGGCCCGCGCCGCCAACGCCCATGGCTTCATCCATGAGTTGCCCCAGGGCTACGACACCCTCATCGGCGAGAACGGCACATTGCTCTCGGGGGGGCAGCGGCAGCGGATCGCGATCGCCCGCGCCCTGATCAAGAACGCGCCGATCCTGTTTCTCGATGAGGCCACCTCAGCCCTCGATTCGGCGTCTGAACAGGTGGTGCAGGAGGCGCTCGATCGGCTGATGCAGAACCGCACCACCCTGGTGGTGGCCCACCGGCTCTCCACCGTGGTGAATGCCGATCGGATCTGTGTGATCGAGGCCGGCCGCGTGGTGGAATCCGGGCGCCACAGCGAGCTGCTGGCCCGCGGCGGCCGCTACGCCTCCCTATTTTCGACTCAATTCGCCAGTGCCGAGCCGGCACCGATGGCATGACGATCGCTCCCGCTTCCAGGTCTGCAGGCCTGCAGGGCTACGACCGGGCTGACTGGGCCAGCGCCTTCCGCAATGTGGGGGTAGAGCTCAGCGACGTGCCGCTGCAGGCTGCCCGCGGATCGATCCCCCCCGCGCTGCTGGGCACCCTCTACCGCAACGGCCCAGGCCGGCTGGAGCGCGGCGGCCAGTGGGTGCATCACCCCTTCGATGGCGACGGCATGATCACGGCCCTGCGCTTCGAGGGCGGAGGGGCGGTGCTGCGCAATCGCTTCGTGCGCACTGAGGGCTGGCAGGCCGAGGAGCAGGCCGGCAGGTTTGTGTATCGCGGCGTGTTCGGTACCCAGAAGCCCGGCGGGCCGGTGGCCAACGCCTTTGATCTGCGGCTCAAGAACATCGCCAACACCCACGTGGTGCGGCTCGGTGATCAGCTGCTGGCCCTGTGGGAGGCGGCCGAGCCCCACGCCCTCGACCCCGACACGCTCGAGACCCGGGGCCTCTCGCGCCTCGATGGCCTGCTCAAGCCCGGCGAGGCCTTTAGCGCCCACCCCCGCTTTGATCCGGGCCACCACGGCGAGCCCCGCATGGTGACCTTTGGCGTGAAGGCCGGCCCCACGAGCACCATCCGCCTGATGGAATTCGCCACGGCCGACTGCCCCGCCAGCGGCGTGAAGGCCGGCCAGCTGCTGGCCGAGCGGCGCGACAGCTTCAAGGGCTTCGCCTTCCTGCATGACTTCGCCATCACCCCCAACTGGGCGGTGTTCCTGCAGAACGCCGTGGCCTTCAACCCGTTGCCCTTCGTGCTCGGCCTGAAAGGGGCGGCCCAGTGCCTGGCCAGCAAGCCCGGCGAGGCCGGCCACTTCTGGCTGATTCCCCGGCCCGGTGCCAACCCCGGCGGTGCCGGGCAGCCGATCCAGGTGCCGGCGCCGGAGGGCTTCGTGTTCCACCACCTCAATGCCTTCGAGGCCACGGCCCCCGAGGGGGGAGGCCGGGAGCTGGTGGTGGATTCGATCGTGTATTCCGACTTCCCTTCGATCGGCCCTGACACCGATTTCCGCCAGGTGGATTTCGAAACGATCCCCGAGGGCCAGCTGATGCGCTGCCGCATCGACCTGGAGCGGGCGCGCAGCGAGCCGGAGCGTGCGGTTCGGCAGGAGTGGCTGGAGCAGCGCTGCTGTGAATTCGCCTGCGTGAATCCGGCGCGCCAGGGGCTGGAGGCCTGCTACGCCTGGATGGCGGTGGCCCAGCGGGAGCTCGGCAACGACCCCCTGCAGGCGATCGAGAAGTTGGATCTCACCACAGGCGAGCGGCGGCTGTGGAGCGCGGCGCCGCGGGGGTTCGTGAGCGAGCCGCTGATGGTGCCTGATCCTGGCGCCGCTGCGGAGGATGGCGGCTGGGTGCTGTGTCTGGTGTGGAACGGCGCTCGCTGCGCCAGCGACCTGGTGATCCTCAATGCCGCAGACCTCAGCGAGCAGGCGGTGCTGGAGCTCCCCCTGGCCATCCCCCATGGCCTGCATGGCAGCTGGGTGCCCGCCCGCCCCTGATCTTCAGCGGCTCAGCAGGCTCTTCAGCCGCGGTGCCAGGAGGGCAAACGCCCTGCCGCGGTGGCCGATGCGGCCCTTGAGCTCCTTGTCCATTTCGGCGTAGGTGAGCCCGGTCTCCGGCACGAAGAACACCGGGTCGTAGCCGAAGCCGCCCGTGCCGCGGGTCTCCTCCAGGATCACGCCCGGGCAGATCCCCTCCACCTCCAGCCGGATTGCGCCGCTGGGATCGGCCACGGCCAGGGCTGCGGTGAACTGGGCCGAGCGGTCGCCGGCTCCTGCCAGTTCACGCAGCAGCCGGCCGATGCGGGCTTCGTCGCTGGTGGCGTAGCGGGCCGAGTGCACGCCGGGGGCGCCGCCCAGGGCGCTCACGCTCAGGCCGGAGTCATCGGCCAGGGCCCAGCAGCCGGTGGCGCGGGCCACGGCCGCTGCTTTCAGGCTGGCGTTCTCGGCGAAGGTGTCGCCCGTTTCCTCGACTTCAAGGCCCTCCGGCTGGGGGCGGATCTCCAGGTGCAAGGCAGCCAGCAGGTGGCCGAATTCACGCACCTTGCCGGTATTGCCGCTGGCGATCACGAGCATGGAGGCCATGGCGATCAGCCCTCCAGCGCGTAGCGGCGTGCCCAGGCCAGCACCTCGGCCACCCGCTCGGCGCTCGGCGCCTCGCAATAGAGGCGCAGCAGCGGTTCGGTGCCGGAGAAGCGCAGCATCAACCAGTGACTGGGGCCCAGCCGCAGCTTCACGCCGTCGGTGGTGATCACCTCCTGCACCGGGCTGCCCGCCACCTCGGCCGGTGGGGCTGCGCTCAGGCGGGCTTCGAGTTGCTGGCGGGCGGCCATCGAGGGCAGACGCAGGTCGAGACGGTCGTAGTGGGCGGCGCCGCCATGGGCCTGCTGCAGGCCATCGAGCCGTTCGCCCAGGGGGATCCCCCCCGCCACCAGGGCCTCGATCAGCAGCAGGGCGGCAAAGGGGGCATCGCGTTCGGGCAGATGCATGCCGAAGCCCACGCCACCCGATTCCTCGCCGCCCACCAGCACCTCTCCGGCCAGCATCTCGGCCGCGATGTATTTGAAGCCCACCGGTTTCTCCAGCACGGTGCGACCCAGGCCCTCGGCCACCAGTTGCATCAGGTCGGAGCCGCTCACGGTCTTCACCACGGTGCCGGGCAGCTGGCGGGTGCGGGCCAGGTGGTCGATGAACAGGGGCATCAGCAGCTGGGTGCTGCAGAAGCGGCCGCGCTCGTCGATCGCGGCGATGCGGTCGCCGTCGCCGTCGAACACGATGCCCATCGCCGGCTGGCCCGCCGCGGTGCTCGCCCGCACGGCGCTGATCAGCTCCGCCAGGTAGGGCGCCAGGGGCTCCGGTGGATTGCCACCAAACAGCGGGTCACGGTTGGCGCGGATTTCCTGGATCACGCCGCTCGAGCAGGCCTGTTCTCCCAGCAGGGCCGGCAGCACGCCGGCGGCCGACCCGTGCATGGGGTCCACGATCACCCTCAGACCGAGCCGCTCCAGCCCCTCGGCCAGGCCGGTGGTGTTCACCTTGGCCCGCAGCCCGGCCACGTAGGTGCCCAGGGCGTCGAAGCGGGGTTCGCCGGCCGGTGGCGGCGGGATCGGCACGCTGATGCCTCCGGCCTCCAGGCGCGTTTCCACCCGCTGGGTGAAATCGCCCTCCACCGAGCCCCCGAACGGGCCCTTGATCTTCAGCCCCAGCCACTCGGGCGGGTTGTGGCTGGCGGTGATCACCAGGGCCCCCAGGGCACCCCGCTCCACCACCGCCCAGCTGGAGGCGGGGGTGGGAGTGGGTGAATCGGCCAGCACCGGTTCGAGGTCCACACCTCGCACGGCGCTGCCGATCGCCTCGGCCAGTTCGGGGGCCAGGAAGCGGCGGTCGTAGCCGATCACCACCTCCCGGCTGCTCAGGCCTTCCGGTGCCGAATGGGCCAGCTCAGCCGCTGCGGCGGCGGCCACCGGCAGCAGCCGCTCCACGGTGATGTCCACGCCGAGAATGCCGCGCCAGCCGTCGGTGCCGAAGGCGATCGGGGCCGCCTCCAGGGGTAGGGGGGCAGAGGCCATTGGGGCTTGAACGCGCGTGGGCCCATTCAAAGCGGTGGTCTGCGGATGTGCTCCCCCTAGCGTGAGGCGATGCCCCAGGTGCCCATCACCGATCGACTGCTGCGCAGCTGGCTGCGTTGCAAACGGCGCGCCTGGCTTGACCGTCACGGCGAGTCCGGCCAGAGACTTTGGACGGCCCATCGCGCCCTGGCCCTCAGTGACCAGCTCGCCAGTTTTCAGACCCTGCTGCCCGAGAAGCCCGGTCATGGTGAGGCTGCCTGCGCGGCCGCGGCCCCCGGTGTGGTGGGCCTGCGGCTGCGGGGCCTCGGCCCGGATGGTCTGGAGCTGCAGGCCCATCCGGCCTTGCTGGAGCGGATTGCCGGCCCCAGTGTCTGGGGTGAGCACGCCTATCGGCCTGTGCTGGGTCGCCAGGGCCGCAACCTCACGCGCGAGCATCGGCTGCTGCTGGCCCTCTGGGGCCGCCTGCTGGCCGAGCGGCAGCAGGCACCGGTGCCCCAGGCCCTGGTGGTGGCGGGCGCTGGCCGGGGCCTGCAGCGCGAGCGGCTCAATCTCTCCGGAGGGCTCCAGACCCAGCTCGACGATGCCGTGGTGCGTCTCGCCGGCGACCTCGGGCGCGACCAGCCGCCACCGCTGGTGGCCGATCGCAAGAAATGTGTCCTGTGCGGCTGGCGCGGCCTCTGCGATCGGGAGGCGGCGGTACAGGGACACCTGAGCGAGGTGAGCGGCATCGGCGGCAAGCGTCGCGAGATGCTGCTGGAGCAGGGGATCACCACCCTGCCCCAGTTGGCTGCATGCGATCCGGAGCAGTTGGCCGAGGCCCTGGCGGTGCATGGCGAGCAGCACCGCGACATCGCCGCTGCCCTGGTGGCCCAGGCCCGGGTGCAGGCCAGCGGTCGGCCTCAGCCCCTCGCCCCTGGGCCAGCGGGCAGCCCCACCAGGCCGCACCCCGGGCCCCTACCCGAACTGGGCGATGCCCCGGGGGTGCTGCTCTACGACATTGAGTCGGATCCCGATGCCCGCGACGATTTCCTGCACGGCTTCACCGTGGTGTCACGACTGGCAGACGGCCGCTGGCCCCATGAGCCCGATCCTGATTGGCGGTATCAGCCGCTGCTGGCCCTGCAGGAGCACGGCGAAGCCCAGCTGTGGCAGCGCCTGCGTCGCCTCCTGGGGCGCTACCCCGACTGGCCGCTGCTGCACTACGGCGAAACCGAGGCGATCGCCCTGGTGCGCCTGGCCCAGCGCCAGGGAGCCCGGGAGTCGGAGATCGGCGAGCTCAGAGCCCGGATGCTCGACGTGCACGCCCGGGTCCGTAGCCACTGGCGGCTGCCGGTGAACAGCTATGGCCTCAAGGCCGTGGCCGGCTGGCTCGGGTTTCGCTGGAGCCAGCCGGGGGTGGATGGAGCCCGCTGTCTGCTCTGGTGGCGCCAGTGGCGGCGCGATGGAGGTGTGGCCCGGCTGGAGCGGATCTTCACCTACAACCGCGATGACAACCTGGCCACCTGGGCGGTGGTGAGCTGGCTGCTGGATCAGGATCAGCGCCTGGATTCAGGATCACCGGAGGCGTCAGCGGGTGTGCCGGCCTGGCCCATCCGCTGAGCTGAGATTGGCCCGCTCAGCCTCCGGAGCCTCCGGCTCCCACCGGTGGCGCCATGAACTGTGCGGGTGTTGACAGGGCCAGGGTGGCTGGTGCCGCATCGGCTGGACTCCAGCGCCCAGCCTGCAGTTCCGCCTGTTCCAGGCCCTGGCGGCGCACCAGTGCCAGGCCGATGCGGTCTCCATCGGGGAGCTCCAGCATGGAGCTGATCCGCCCAAGGCGGCGATCGGACTGCCCTTCTCCGTCTCTCGCTGCGCTGGCCGGACCACGCAGTTCCTGACCCGCTTCCGGGGCCTGTTCACTGGCCGTTCGCCGCCAGTGCCAGCGACGCAACTGCTGTTTCACGCCGTCGTAGGTGGCGAGCTTGGCCAGGGTCTCCTGGCCCACGTAGCAGCCCTTGTTGAGGCTCACGCGCGGTGCCAGCCCCAGCTCAAAGGGGTTGTGGTCGTCGCTCAGTTCGCCAGGGACCGCCGGCAGCCCCTGCTGGATGCGCCAGTGCTCCTGCTCTGCGGCGCTGAGCGGCTGAAGGCCGGCCCAGGCCGGTGGCAGCTGCTCAGCAGAAGGTGGGGTCCCATCAGCCAGCAGCACCAGGGACTGGCTGCGTGAGTCGCCTGGCTCATCGGGGGCGATCACACCGGCGTCGCCGCTGTTGAGCTGCCAACCACGTCCATCGGCCCAGGTCTGCCAGCTGCCGCTGCTTCCGCTCCGGGTTGGCCATGGGGCTGCTGGTTCACCCTGTTGGCTGGCGTCCTGCAGGTACCCTGCAGCGGCCACGGGCAGGAGCCACCAGGCCCGCTGCGCTGGGCCCAGACGCACCCGGTCGGCGGGAAAGAGCACCCGATCCAGGGACTGGTGCACCTGGGTGCCGTCGCCGCCGCTGATCACCAGCCAGGCAGCGTCCTGATCCACCAACACCTCTGCCAGGGCTCGCATCCGGCCGGTGGGGCTGATGCAGCAGCTGGAGATCCACTGACCAGGTGGCGCCAGTTCGATGGCGGCGCTGGTCTGGCCGTGCAGGAACCGGCGGCTGCCGCTGCCCTCCAGGCGGATCACCGACGCCGCCAGGCGGGCATAGGCGGGCTGTTGGGGCTGCCAGGCCCAGGGGTTGGTGCGGCCTTGCATCGGGGTGCCGGTCATCGGGCTGCGGCACTCACGCGCGCCACCTCCTCCAGCAGCGCCAGGCTGCGCAGCTCAAGGCCGGCGGCGGTCATCGCCTCCAGACCGCCCTCCTGGCGATCCACGATCGCCACCACCCGGTTCACCACATAGCCGGCTTCGCGCAGCTGGTGCACGGCCTTGAGCGAGGAGCCGCCGGTGGTCACCACATCTTCCAGAACGGTGATCTTGCTGCCCGGGGCTGGCAGCGGACCCTCCAGCCAGGCGCCGGTGCCATGGCCCTTGGCCTCCTTGCGCACAATCAGGGCATCCAGGTGGCGGCCATCCAGAGCGGCGCGCATCGCCACCGCGCTCACCAGTGGATCGGCCCCCAGGGTGAGCCCGGCCACGGCTGCGGCCTGGGGCTCCACGTGCTCGAGCATCAGGGCACCCAGCAGGGAAAGCCCTTCGCCGCTGAGGCTCACGGGCTTGCAGTTCACGTAGTGATTGCTGCTGCGGCCGGAGGCCAGGGTGAACTGGCCGTGGCGGTAGGCCCGACTGGCCAGCCGCTCCACCAGCAGCTGGCGCATCGCTGACGGCTCTGCGGGCAGGGAAATCGATGCCAAGGCTGGTGTTGCGGGCGGATGCTGCCTAGTTTGCGTGCACCCCCCTTGCATCTGCCGGTCGCTGCCGGGTGCGCCCCCATTGGTGAGCCCCATGCCCAAGCCCCTCGTTGTTGTACGGGCGTTGCTGGTCCCCGCCCTGGCTCTGACCGCAGGCTTCGCCGGCGCGGCTGCCTGGTCCGGGACGGTGGTTTGCACCACCACCCTGGAAGCGCCGCCGATGACCGCCGCAGGCGTTCCTGGCGCCCCTGTTCCCAATGCCCCGGAGCTGAATCCCTTCGGGCCGGTGGAGGTCACCCGTTGTGTCGCGGTTGAAACCACTCCCCAACTGGTGCAGCGCCGCTTCAACACCTACACCGCTCCCTTCGCCCAGGGCGTTTCCATCACCAACCAGATCACCGATCTACTGGGCATCGCCATGGGCGGTGGCGATGGCACCAGGGTGATGGGCTTTGGTTTCCCGGATCAGACGATCGTCTGGGACGGCACCGCCCTGGAGAACACCTACCGGGTGTTGCTGGAGCAGCAGAGTGATCCGATGCCCTGGCGCACAGCCGACATCAACAACGGCTTCAGTGGCAGCCTTGGCGCCAGTGGCGCCAGTTCAGGCGGAACCGCCGGTTTCCGGCAAGGCGCTGGGGCAGATGGGACCCCGCCGGTGCGCGGGCTGTGGTAGACCCGCGCCGGCTCCGTTTGATCGGAGCCGCACCCTCCGGGGGTCTAGCAATCTGGTGAATGCAGCGGACTCATAATCCGCCTTAGGCGAGTTCGATCCTCGCGACCCCCATCCCCTTGTGATCACCTCTCTCTTGATCCACCTGTGATCCAGGTTCTGGCGCTGGCTGTGCTGCTGGCCCTGCTGGCCTTCTTTGCCGCTGCGGAATTTGCCCTGATTCGGCTGCGCCCCAGTCGGGTGCAGCAGATGGCCGAGGCCGGCACCGCCGGAGCGGCTGCTGTGGCCAGGCTGCAGCAACGGTTGCGGCGGGTGTTGGTGGCCACCCAGCTCGGGGCGGCGCTGGTGCTGGTGGCGCTGGGCTGGGCGGGCCGAGGCCTGGCGGAGCGCCTGGGGCATGGTCTGGGCTGGCCGCCGCTGGTCCTGGATGCAGCGCTGTTTCTGGTGTTGGTGCTGCTGGCCACGTTGCTCGGTGGGTTGGTGCCCAAGGCCTGGGTGCTGCACCGTCCTGAGGCTTCGGCCCTGCAGCTGGCACCGCTGCTGGAATCCTTTAGCCGCAGCCTGGCCCCCCTGCTTTCGGTGATCGAGCGGCTCACCACCGGTCTGTTGTGTCTGCTGGGTCTGCCGCGCAACTGGGATGAGCTGGTGCCCGGGCTCTCGGCCGGTGAGCTGGAGACCCTGATCGAATCGGGCAGCGTCACCGGACTCATGCCGGATGAGCGCAACATCCTTGAGGGCGTGTTTTCGCTGCGCGACACCCTCGTGCGGGAGGTGATGGTGCCCCGCTCCCGCATGGTCACCCTGCCGGTGGACGTCACCTTCGCGGCCCTGATGCGGGAGGTGCACGCCACCGCCCATGCCCGCTTCCCGGTGACCGGCCAGTCGCTCGACGATGTGCGCGGCCTGCTCGACCTGCGCCGCCTCGCCGATCCCATCGCCCGGGGCCTGCTGAGCCCCGAAAGCCCCCTGGCCCCTTACATCACGCCCGTGGCACGGGTGCAGGAGAGTGCCTCCCTGGCAGAGCTCCTGCCCCTGATTCGCAGTGGCCAGCCCCTGCTTGTGGTGGTGGATGAGCACGGTGGCACCGAGGGCCTGGTCACCGTGGCCGACCTCACCAGTGAGATCGTCGGTGACGATGACAACCCGCTGGAGCCCGATGAGGACCTCCAGCCCCTGGCCGACGGCTCGTGGTCGGTGGCGGGGGATCTGGAAATCTTCGAGCTCAATCGCCAGCTCGGCCTGCAGCTGCCGGAGGCGGAGGGGCATCACACTCTGGCCGGCTTCCTGCTGGAGCGCCTCCAGCACATTCCCACGCCCGGGGAGGGGTTGCGCTGGAAGGGGTTCCAGTTCCGTGTGATGGCGATGGACGGCCCACGCATCGCCCGCGTGCAGATCGACCGCCAGAGCGACCGTCGCGCGGGAGGGGAGGTCTGATCCCCGATAATGCCGCCAATGCGGCTGGCCCTGCCATGAACCCGGTACGTGTGGGGGTCATCGGCATCGGCAACATGGGCTGGCACCACGCCCGGGTGCTGAGCCTGATCAAGGATGCCGCCCTCGTGGGCGTCGCTGATCCCGATCCGGAGCGTGGCCGCCTGGCCACCGAGCAGTTCGGTTGCCGCTGGTTTGCCTCCTACGCCGAGATGCTGCCGGGGGTCGACGCCGTCTGCATTGCAGTGCCCACCCTCTTGCATCACCGGGTGGGTCTCGCCTGCCTGCGGGCCGGTGTGCATGTGTTGATTGAGAAGCCGATCGCGGCCACCCAGGAGGAGGCCTCCGAACTGATCCAGGCGGCTGAGCAGGCGGGCCGGCTGCTGCAGGTGGGTCATATCGAGCGCTTCAATCCCGCCTTCCGGGAGCTGGTGAAGGTGGTGGCCGGGGAGGAGGTTGTGGTGCTGGAGGCCCGTCGCCACAGCCCCAATCCCGATCGCGCCAACGATGTGTCGGTGGTGCTCGATCTGATGATCCACGACATCGACTTGGTGCTCGAGCTGGCGGGGGCTCCGGTGGTGAGGCTGGCCGCGGCGGGGGGGCGCAGCGCCGACGGGCCGATCGACTACGTGAACGCCACTCTGGGATTCGCCAATGGTGTGGTGGCCAGCCTCAGCGCCAGCAAGATGGCCCACCGCAAGATCCGCAGTCTCAGCGCCCACTGTCGTAACAGCCTGGTGGAAACGGATTTCCTCAACCGCACCCTGCACATCCACCGCCGCAGTCGCGCCTCGGTGAGCGCCGATCACGGCGAGCTCGTGTACCGATCCGATGGGCTGATCGAGGAGGTGAGCACCACCTCGATCGAGCCCCTCTATGCCGAGCTTGAGCACTTTCTGCAGTGTGTGCGCGGTATTGAAACGCCGGCGGTGGATGGGCTGCAGGCCTCGCGGGCCCTGCAGCTGGCCGATCTGATCGAGCAGTGCGTGGAACAGCCCAGCCTCTGCATGAATCTCGGCGATCCGATCTGAAGATCAGCCGGAGCCCCAGATCAGCCAGTCTTCATGATCAGCCGATTTCTGTGTGCTCGATTTCGGTGAGCTGGCGCAGGGCCTCCAGTTGCCAGCGACGACAATCGGCCGGTGAGGAGCGGTAGAAGAGATCCCAGGCCTCCGCTTTGTGGGCTCCGTAGTCGGCAGGGGCGATCTCGGGGTTCTGCTGTTGCCAGCCCACCCGCACGGCATGACCGATCACCACGTCGAGTGCCAGGTCATCGTTGAAGTGCACCTGGGGGTTGGTCCCCACGAAGGCCACCAGGGTGAGCAGGGTTTCGGTGCAGAGCTGGCGGTATTCCGGGGCCTGGATCTTGGCCAGCAGTTGCTCCACCAGGGTGGCGAAATTGCGTTCCCCGGGGGTTTTCTCGCTCAGCAGCGGCCCGCTCTCCAGCCGGTTGCGCTTCTCCAGCTTGTCGCCGATCACGATGCCGCGGCAATGGCGCAGAAGATCCCAGATCCCGGGGTAGAAGTCGCGCGGTACCCGTCCGAGCGCTCCCAGCCGCTGGCGGTGCTGCAGCCAGCCGCCGCCCTTGGCCAGCTCCTCGAGCGGGTCGGGCACCTGCCAGCGCACACCCCCACCGCCAGCCCCGCCGCTCACATGCAATTGCTCCTTGCGCTGAAGCGCGGCGCGGGCATGGTCCACGTCGGCCAGCACCGCCATCAGCCGGCGGCGGATGGCGTGGGGCGGCAACCCGCAGAGGGCTTCGTAGGCCTCGATCGGGGAGAGGTCCTGCTCGCTGGCCAGCTCGCCTGTGAGCAGGAGCAGCAGCTGACCCAGCTGCAGGGTGAGGCTGCCGCTCAACAGGCCCGGATCGCGCCGGGCCAGGCTGTCGAGGGCCAGCAGCAGCTCCTGCTGCAGCATCCACTCACGGCCGTCTTCTCCGCTGAAGCGCTGAATCATGGCGGCGATGGCGGCGCTGCCCTGGGGCTCGCTGATCAGCGAGTCGCTGGTGTAGTTGCGCCCCACCACCACCTGCTTCTGGCGCACCAGCAGATCGGTGAGAGCATCTTCGAGCTGGGGGTGCACCAGGCTCATGGCGCCGGCGCTGCGCCGCACCACATTCCAGTTGCTGGCGGCCAGGGCGCGCCGATACACCTCCTGCAGCAGCACCTGCAGCCGCACGGCGTTGCCGCCCGGCGCTTGCCCCTGGCCAGGCCCCTGCAGGCGGGCATCCGGGCCCAGGCGCCGCACCAGCTGCTCCAGCACCTCGGCCTGCTCCTCCAGCGACGTGCTCTGCCAGAGCCGATCGGCGAGGTCGGCGATGCTGAGGTCCTGGCGCTCAAGGTCCTGCTCCTCGGCGGCACTCAGCGGCGGCTGGGCACTGCTGGCCTTGAGCGGTGGCGTGGTGGCAGGGGCCGCGATGCTGGCAACCGTGGGCTGGGCTGGCAGTTCCACCCAGCTGGCCTGATCGAGCAGCTCCGCCAGGCTGCCGAGCTGCACCGCCACCCCATCCACCACTCCGGAGGCCAGGTTTCGGCCCAGCTGCAGGAAGGCATCTGGGTTGGCGGCGAAGGCCGCGGCGTGCACCGGCACCAGCAGCAGCGGTGATCCCGGGCCGCGCCAGTGGCGCTGCAGCAGCCGCAGCTCGGCCACCACGCTGTCGATCAGCTGCTCGGGATCGTCGGCCAGGTAGAAGGTGTCCTCCTCCAGCACCGCCGGCAGGAACGCCAGTTGCTCCTCCCCCCAGCGGTAGAGGCGGGCGGTGGCCATGGTTTCCATCCGCACCGGTGGATGGCCACTGAGCGCCAGCCTGGGGTTTGCGCCCACCTGGGCCATCCGGGCCGCCAGGTTGCCGGAGCTGGCAATGCCCACAGCCGGCGAGCCCCTGTCGGCGGCATGGGCCACCGGCAGACCGGCTTCCCCAAGCGCGGCAGCGATGTGGGCATTGGCCGGCACCAGGGCCACCAGCACCTGCTCGGCCCCGAGTGGGGCGCGGTGGCGGCGACCGCTGGGATCGAGATCCTCGGGGCGGATCAGCCCATGCAGCAGCAGGTCACTGAGCCAGGTGAGGCTCTGGGTCCAGAGCAGGGGCACGTTTTCATTGGCCACGCGCGGCTGGCTGCCGGGCCGCTGGCGCTCGGCCTCGATCGCCTCCTTCGGCACCAGGTAGAGCTCCGGCAGCAGCGGCAAGCCGTCCACCGGCACGCTCACCGCGGCCAGCTGCTGGCGCCACTGGCGGGCTTCGTTCCAGCGCCCCTCGCAGCAGGCCGTGATCAGCTCATAGGCCCAGAACAGGGGCCATTCGCATTCGATGTGCTCGAACTGGGCCAGTTCCTCGCGCTCGTAGTGCAGACGGGTGTGGTCTTCGACCACGGTCTGGTGACCGTCGCGGCGGAAGCGCTTGTAGCCATAGCGGCCGCCCAGCTCGGCGCGGATCTTGGCGCGGGTGCGCGCGGCCAGCTGGGGGTCTTCCACCGCCCAGGCTGGATAGCCGATCACCGCCAGGCAGGCCGAATCCACTTCCTTACTGGCTGATTCACGCGGCAGCAGGCCGCGCAGCGCCCGCCGCAGCCGCACGATGGCGTCGTGGGGAATGGTGAGACAGCAGCTGCCGTCGCCATGGGGGCCATAGAGGTCGAGGCCTTCGAGGGCCTCCAGGGCTGCCTTCACCAGGCCGATGGAGCTGGCGTTGCGCTCCGGCAGGCCGTGGTTGCCCTTGTCACCCCGCTCCCAGATGCCGTAATCGGCCACCCGGTAAGCCCGGGCCACGTAGTACACCAGGTTCTGGAGAAAGTCGTACTCGTGACGGCTCTGCACCACCACCAGCCCCGAGCGGGTGAGCTGGGCCAGCTGCAGCAGAAACAGGGCGGTGGCATCGAGCTGCAGGTGCCCCCAGCCGTCGTCGGGCACCACGGGATCACCGCTGGCGGTGTCGAACTTGGCGTGGATCGCGTCCAGCCTGTGCAGGCTGTGCTTGAAGCGTTCCACCTTGTGGGCCTGGCGCAGCATGGCGCTGAGCAGGCCACGCATCAGCTGCAGCACCCGCGCCTCCAGCTCATAGGCGCGGCGGCTCTCCCCCCGCAGGCGCCGGTGGGCCAGGGCCAGGCCCCACACGCACTGGATCGAGTACACGCAGTCGCGCACCCAGGCATCGCCGTAGTTGCCGTGCACGGTGTGGGCGGTGCTCGCCGGCAGCAGGCCGCTGATCGGGTGCTGGCGGGCGATCACCACCTGTTCGATCTGGCGATCCAGCTCCTGCAGCACGGCCCAGGCCTCGGAGCCGGTGAGGGGCTCGGGCTTCGACTCAGGACCTGACGGCTCGGGGCCTGGATTCGATCGCGACGCGGACGAGAGCATCGGCAGACCCCACCAGCCATAGATTCTCTCCTGCGACGGCACCACCCATGGCAGCAACGGCCACCGAACCCCAGCGGCTGCGCGTGCTTGGGGTTCCCGTGCATGCCTGCGCCGATGCTTCCGCCGCGGCCCTGGCCCTGCGCAGGCGCGGTGGCGGTCAGATCGTGACCCTCAATGCGGAGATGACCATGGCAGCCAAGGCCGATCCGGCCCTGGCTGCGGCCATTGAGTCGGCGGCCCTGGTGATTCCCGATGGCGCCGGTGTGGTGTGGGCTCTGGGCCGGCAGGGGGTGCGGGTGCGCCGCCAGCCCGGCATCGAGCTGGCCTGGGCACTTCTGGAGCATGCGGCAACCCATGGCTGCCGGGTGGCGCTGGTGGGTGCGGCGCCGGTGGTGATGGAGCGGCTGCGGGGGCTGTTGCTGGAGCGCTTTCCGGGGCTGCAGCTGGTGCTGGCCGTGGATGGGTATCGGTCGGCAGACGCCTGGCCGGTGCTCGAGCGGGAGCTGGTGGCGGCCGCCCCTGATCTGGTGCTGGTGGCCCTGGGGGTGCCGCGCCAGGAGACCTGGATCCAGGGGCTCTGCGGCCATAGCGGTGGCCTCTGGATGGGAGTGGGCGGCAGCTTTGACGTGTGGGCCGGGGTCAAAAAAAGAGCCCCCAGGTGGATGGGAGCTCTTCAGATCGAGTGGTTGTACAGGCTGCTGCAGGAGCCCCACCGCTGGCGTCGGATGCTGTCGCTGCCCGCATTCGCCTGGGCGGTGTTGCGGGAAGGCTGAAACGGCGGGCCTCAATTCCGCCATACTCGAAGCCACACCGGGCTCGAAGCCACACCGGGCTCGAAGTCACACGCCCACGGCTGAGTTCACGCCGGTGGTTGCACAGAAATCAGCTATCGGCAGAACGCCTGACCGCTGGGTCAGCGGAAGCCCACGGAGGCCTGCCACACGAAGGCCAGGAGCAGGAAGAAGAGGGGGATGATCGGCAGGATGTCGACCAGGGGGCCGAAGGCCTGGTAGGCCTCAGGCAGCTGGGCCATGGTGTGCAGGGCGAGGGCGGCCATCCCGGAACTCACATCAAGCGTGGAGCGGACGCTACCACGTGTGGGCAGCCGGGGAGTCGGGCTCCCAGGGAGCGAAATCCTCTGCAAAACAGCCCTCACGGATGGCCTGGGCCATGGCGCTGCTGAAGCGCACCAGCTGGGTGATGTTGTGGAGGCTCAGCAGGATCTTGCCGAGCATCTCCTCGGCCTTGATCAGGTGATGCAGGTAGGCCCGGCTGTGCTGGCGGCAGGCCAGGCAGGAGCAGCTGGCATCCAGCGGGGTGTGGTCGTGGCGGAAGCGGGCGTTTTTGAGGTTCCAGCGCTCGCCCCCCACCAGAGCCGCCCCGTGGCGACCGAGACGGGTGGGCAGCACGCAATCAAACAGATCGAAGCCGTTGGCCACGGCGATCGTCATCTCCCGCAGCGTGCCCACCCCCATCAGGTAGTGCGGCCTCTCCTCGGGGAGTAACGGTCCCACCTGGCGCACGATCCGGTGCATCTCCTCGGCCGGCTCGCCCACGCTCACCCCGCCCACGGCGATCCCCGGCAGCTCCATCGTCGCCACCACCCGCGCTGATTCCTCGCGCAGATGGGGAAAGCAGCCTCCCTGCACGATGCCGAACAGGGCCTGATCCGGTCGGGTGTGGCTGGCGATGCAG
Source organism: Prochlorococcaceae cyanobacterium (assembly GCA_044235095.1). Taxonomy (GTDB): domain Bacteria; phylum Cyanobacteriota; class Cyanobacteriia; order PCC-6307; family Cyanobiaceae; genus NIES-981. Next base: position 49,356 of record JBIIIC010000010.1, read on the forward strand.
CGCTCCAGCCAGCTGTGGGTGCGGCGGCAGGCGGCGGCCACATCAGCCTCGCTGGCCGGATAGGGGGGGCACTGGTCGAAGGCCATGGCCACGTCGGCACCCAGGGTCATCTGGATCGCCATCGAGCGCTCCGGCGTCAGCTCGATCCGCGCTCCGTCGCGGGGCGAGCGGAAGATCACGCCGCGGTCGTTGATCGTGTTGATGTCGCCCAGGCTGAAGACCTGGAAGCCGCCTGAATCGGTGAGCAGCGGTCCATCCCAGGCCATGAAGCGGTGCAGGCCGCCGGCCTCCGCCACGATCCCCTCGCCGGGCTGCAGGTGCAGATGAAAGGTGTTGGCCAGCACCATCTCGGCGCCTGTCTCCCCCAGCTGCGCCGTGGTGATCCCCTTCACCGTGGCCAGGGTGCCCACCGGCATGAACCGGGGCGTGTGCACCGGGCCGTGGGGGGTGTGGAAGCAGCCGCAGCGGGCCCGCGTGCGGCTGCAGCGGGCCGAGATCTCGAAGGCAAAGGGCCCAGGGCCGGAGGGAGCGGGTGGGAAGCTGATCGGGTCGCACCAAGCTGTTCCGACGCTATGCCGAAGAGTCCGGGCTGGCTGCGTGATCTGGCCGGTGCCTGGATCTTTTATTCGGTGCTGCCGTGCTGGCCGGGGATTGCGCCCCGCTTCGCGCGCATCGCCCGGTTTGCTCCGCTGGTGGGACTGGTGCTGGGCGCTGCTCAGGCCCTGCTCTGGCAGCTGGGCTGGGGCCACCTGCCGCCGATGGCGTTGGTGTGTCTGGTGCTGGCCCTGGGCCTGGCCCTCAGTGGCGGCCTCCATGTCGACGGATTGATGGATACGGCCGATGGCCTGGCCGCCGGGTCCCGCGCGCTGGAGGCCATGGACGACAGCAGGGTGGGTGCTTCGGCAGTGCAGGCGCTGGTGCAGGCGCTGCTACTGCGCACCGCGGCCCTGCTGGTGCTGGCACAGGCCGCCCCGTGGGCACTGGTGTGGGCGGCGTTCTGGGGGCGGGTGGCGCCCCTGGTGGCCATGGCCCGATTCCCCTATCTGCGCGTCGATGGCACGGCCCGCTTTCACCGGGAGCACTGGCGCGGCCTGGGCCGGGAACTGCTGCCGGCGGCTGGGGTGCTGCTGACGCTGCTGGGGTTGGCGGGGATGCGTGGCTGGTTGCCTCAGACCCTGCCTGGGCTGTTGGGGATGCTGCCGGCTCTCCTGGTGCCGCTGTGGCTGGGCCGCCGCCTCGGTGGCCACAGCGGCGACAGCTATGGGGCCTGCGTGGAGTGGACCGAGACGGCTGTGCTCCTGCTCATGGCCGGGGCGCTGTTGGCGGCAGCCTGAGGCAGAAGGCATTCCCCTCGGCGGGCAGGCTGGTGTCCTGTGGGTTGGACGGCTGGGCCTGCGGTGAGCCCATCACTGCCGCAGGCGGCACCACCAGCTCCAGGCTGCCGCCCAGGCTCTCCGCCAGATCGCGGGCCAGGGCCAGCCCCAGGCCGGTGCCGGGCTTGCTGGCCCCGGAGCTGCCGCGCTGCCCGCGACCGAAGATGCGCCCGCGTTCCTCACGCGGAATCGCTGGTCCGCCGTCCCATACGCACAGCTGCCAGCCGCCCGTTCCATGCGGCAGGCAGGTCAGCCCCACGGCCGTTCCGGGAGGGCTGTAGGCAAAGGCGTTTTCCAGCAGGTTGGCCAGAATCTCGGCCACCGCTCCGCTGTCCCCACGCCAGTTCGGCAGCGACTCAGGCCCGTGCCAGTGCCGTCCCTGCAGGGCAGCGCTGGCGGCAGCCCGCTGGAGCAAGGGGGTGACCAGCTCCGCCAGGGGTTGGTCATCGGCTCCATTGAGGCTGGGAGGCAGCAGCAGTGGCGCTTCGCCAGCCAGGGAGGGCATGGCTTCGCTCCCCTCGAGTTGTTGCAGGGCCGACACGTACCGCTGCACCTGCTGTTCCTCCTGAAGGAGGCTCTCCACCAGTTCACGGTTGCGGTCAGTGGGCTCAAGTCGGCGCAGCAGCAGCTGGCCGAAGGTGCGCAGGGCGGCCAGTGGATTGCGCAGTTGATGCACCAGCACGCGCAGCTGTTCCTGCTGGTGCTGGAGGGCGTGATCCAGACGCTGCCGCTCCAGATCAAGGCAGAGGGCCTCGGTGAGGCAGAGGACAGTGGCCTGCAGCCTGTGGTTGAGGTTGGCGGGCCAGGGCAGGGACCGGGTCTCCACCTGGATGGCTCCCAGCAGCATGCCCCGGTGCCGCAGGGCCAGCCAGCGGCGCTGCTCGGCTGGGATGCGCAGCGGACTGTCAGCCCGCACCGGTGGCAGGGCCCTGCCGCTGCGGGGCCACTGCCCCACAGGCACCAAGGTGGGGGTGGCGCCATCGCCCGGTTCGGTGAGATAGACCACGAGGGATTGCAGATCCTCACGGTCGCTGAACTGGTCGAGCTGGCTTTGCACCAGCCGCAGAAACCGCTTGGACACTTGCATCAGGGAGTCTCCGCCGATCCCGTTCCGCTGAATTTCGGAAACGAGGAGAAAATCCGGGAAAAAGTCTTAAGGTTCTGGTATCGACCACTACGACGCTGCCTGGTTAACAGGCGGTAGGTCGTTGCCGCGGTGAATGCCACGGCGTTTTGAGTTGCCATTTCGCGCAACTCAAGCTACAGCAGGAGTGGGCACCAACTCAGGTGCCATGTGTTCCTGGCCCGGGTGATGGCAACACCATCGCTTCGGTCGGTACCCGCACGACTGCTGATTCCGCATCCGGATGGCGGCATCGTCGCGCGTTCAACTCAACCCTGTGCCTTCATCGGCTTCCACGGGTTGAAGTTGCCGAACTGTTGGCCCAAGGCCGGTCGTTCGGCACCTGGGGGCGACTGCCATCCGTTTGTCACCCCTCCCCCTCTCTCCTCCTCAGGCCTCCCAGGGATCAGCTCCATGTCCAAGAAGCGCAAGCGGATCAGCCGCCGCCGTCTCGCCGGCCAGCGCGTGCTCGCTCACGTGCCCACCTTCAATCTGGAAACCGGTTCTCACAAACCGGTCACCGCCGCCCGTCGCTACATCGCAGAAGAGGCCCTGGTGCCCCCGGCCATCCTCAACGTGCGTCGGAACGAGCACACCACCGATCGCTTCTTCTGGGGAGAAAAGGGCCTCTTCAGCGCCCAGTACGCCGAAGAGAACCACTTCTTGTTCCCTTCCCTGCGCGCCATCGTCGATCGGATCGGCGAAGACGTTCTGTTTGAAGGCATCGAGGCCCTGGCCGCAGACGACTGGGAGGAAATGGAGGAATACGAATACGCGTTCGTCTGACCCTCTGGAATGGCCTGAGTCTCAGGTTGTCCAGGCACCGCTCACAAACTCCCGCAGGCTCGGCAGCACCAGCTGATCGATGGTGTGCCCTCCCCTGAAGCTCAGCATCTGCACGCCATGTCCGGCCTGGCTGAGCTGCCGCTCCAGTTCGGCGCTTGCGCCATAGGGAACCACCAGATCCTGCTCTCCATGGGTGAGCAGGATCTTTTGTGGCGGCGAGGGTGGCACTGCGCCGGGCTGCCAACCGGGATGGGGATAGCCACTGCAGGCGATCAGGCCGGCCAGGGGCAGTCCGGCCGTGGTGGTCACATCCAGGGCCATGGCGGCTCCCTGGGAGAAGCCCAACAGCACGGTGGCCGGCAGCGGCACCTCAACGGCCAGCTCCTCCAGGCGGGCCAGCAGGGCCTGGCGGGCCGCAGGCAGCTGGGGCCAGTTGGGCTGCTGCAGGTCGTACCACTGGCGGCCCACGCCGGCCGGATGCGGGAGCGGTGCCTGCAGGGCCACCACGCTCACATCCGGGCCCACCAGCAGGGGGCCGAGATCCAGCAGGTCATGGGCATCGGCGCCCCAGCCGTGCAACAGCACCAGCCGGTGCGCCGCATCCCTGGGGCCAAGGCGGATCAGGTCGGGTTCCGGAGCCATCACGACAAGCGTGCACTGTCTGCGTAGGTTGGCTGGTCACACCACACCGCAGCAGCCATGGCGCCCACGGCCCTTCTCAGTGTCTCCAACAAGGAGGGGCTGGTGCCATTGGCCCAGGGCCTGCTCGATGCCGGCTACCACCTGATATCCAGTGGCGGTACGGCCAGTGCTCTGCAGGCCGCTGGCCTGCCGGTCACCAAGGTCGCGGAGCACACCGGGGCACCGGAGATTCTGGGCGGGCGGGTGAAAACGCTGCATCCGCGCATCCATGGCGGCATCCTGGCTCGTCGGAGCGACTCCGATCACCAGGCGGATCTGGCTGCCCAGGGCATCGCCCCCATCGATGTGGTGGTGGTGAATCTCTATCCGTTCCGCGAAACCGTGGCCGATCCGGCCGTGGGCTTCGACACCGCCATCGAGAACATCGACATCGGTGGGCCGGCGATGGTGCGCGCCGCTGCCAAGAACCACGCCGATGTGGCGGTGCTCACCAGCCCGAGCCAGTACGACGGCTTCCTGGCGGCTCTGAAGGCTGGCCAGGTGGATCAGGCGTTGCGGCGTCGTCTGGCCCTGGCGGCCTTTGAACACACCGCCAGCTACGACAGCGCCATCAGCACCTGGCTCGCCGGCCGTCTGGCCGCGGCGAGTGCCGAGGCCGCGGCAGAGCCGCTGACGCTGGAGCTGCCGGCCCGCCAGAGCCTGCGCTACGGCGAGAATCCCCACCAGAGCGCCACCTGGTATTCCCAGGCCGAGGCCGGCTGGGGCGGGGCCGCCCAGCTGCAGGGCAAGGAGCTCAGCTACAACAACCTGATCGATCTGGAGGCCGCCCTGGCCACGGTGCGGGAATTCGGCTTCGGGCCCGGGGCCCGGAGTGCCGCCGTGGTGGTGAAGCACACCAACCCCTGCGGTGTGGCCACCGGCGACAGCTGCGCCCACGCTCTGCAGCGGGCCCTTGATGCCGATCGGGTGTCGGCTTTCGGCGGCATCGTGGCCCTGAATACGCCGGTGGATACGGCCGCGGCGGCCCAGCTCACCAGCCTGTTCCTTGAGTGTGTGGTGGCCCCAGGCTTCGATGCCCCTGCGCGGGCGCAGCTGGCGGCCAAGGCCAACCTGCGCCTGCTGGAGTTGCCGGCTGAGGCGATCGCGCGAGCTTCGCGGCAGCAGCTGCGCACCGTGCTGGGCGGGGTACTGGTGCAGGAGCTCGACGATCAGCCTGTGGATGAGAGCGGCTGGCAGGTGGTGAGTGAGCGCCAGCCCACGCTCCAGGAACTGGAGGATCTGCGCTTTGCCTGGAAACTGGTGCGCCATGTGCGCTCCAATGCCATTGCCGTGGCCAAGGGCGGCCAGAGCCTCGGTATCGGTGCCGGTCAGATGAATCGGGTGGGCTCGGCCCGCCTGGCCCTGGAGGCCGCCGCAGAGCAGGCCCGCGGCGCCGTGTTGGCCAGCGATGGCTTCTTCCCCTTCGACGACACCGTGCGGCTGGCGGCTGGCCATGGCATCACCGCAGTGATCCAGCCGGGTGGCAGCGTGCGGGATGCCGATTCAATCGCCGCCTGCAACCAGCTGGGTCTGGCGATGGTGGTCACCGGCCGCCGCCACTTCCTCCACTGAGGCGGTAACTTCGCCCGAACGCCCTGCTGCACCATGCCCGAGTCGCTCGCTTACAACCTCAACTTCCTGCACCCCCTGCTGATGTGGGCGCTGCTGGCGCTGTCCGGCTACGGGATGTTCCTGGGGATCAAGGCCAAGAAGACCCGCACGGCTGACGCCGAGGCCCGCAAGACCCTGATCAAGGGTCAATACGCCAAGCGCCATTTCCAGATCGGCAGTGTGCTGTTGGCCGTGATCGTGCTGGGCAGCTTCGGCGGGATGGCCGTCACCTACCTCAACAACGGCAAGCTGTTTGTGGGGCCCCACTTGTTGGTGGGTATTGCCATGACCTGCCTGATCGCCCTGGCCGCTGCGTTGACGCCGCTGATGCAACAGGGCAACCTGATCGCCCGCAAGGCCCACGTGGGCCTCAACATGCTGATGATGACCCTGTTCCTGTGGCAGGCGGTGAGTGGCATGCAGATCCTCAACAGGATCTGGGAAAACCGGCCGGCCTGAGCACTAGAGCCTGAGCACTAGAACTGTGCCCGTCGCCGCGGCGGGCACTCCAGCCCATGGCTGGCATGGAAGTCTTCCTGCACCTTCCAGGTGAGTCGCCTTGAGATCTGGCGCACGATCTGGCGCAGGAGATGTTCGCCGCTGCTCTGCACCAGACCTTCCGGCAGCAAGGTGATCACCCCCGGCAACTTGATCCACACACTCAGGTCGAGCTGCCAGCGCACCTCGGTGAATGCCGTTTCAGTTCCGGTCTGGACCTGGGGCTCCTGCTCAAGCTCCAGGGCGGCGTTGAACTCCACGTCGTAGAGCTGCTCGTCGAGCGTGCCCATTGGTGAGGCTGCGCCAGGCACGGTCAGGATGCGGTACACCCCCTTGCACTGGGGCAGGAGCTCCAGGCCGATGGTGGGCTCCACCTCAAAGCCAAAATTGCCGAATCGTCCGAGCGTGAGGGCGTAGCCGTTGCGGCTCAGTGGGTTGACGCGCATCGGTGCCGCACAGCGGCGGAACCAGCCCTCATGGCGATCCAGGTAGGCCCCGACCACGGCCGCTGGGGCACGCATCTCCATCAGATCGGCGAACTGACTGCTGTAGCAGCGCACGCGTGAATAGGAGCTGTGCCGCAGGCGGGAGCTGCCTGCGGCGTCTGCGCCCAGAGGACATTCAGCGCTCGCCTGGGGTTGGAGTTCGGGCGGTGCCGTCAACAAAGGGCTGACCTGAACGGCCGGATGCAGATCTTTAATCAATGTAAAGCCCCCCGGGCCGCTCAGCCCGCCTCGCTCAGCCCGATCAGGCGCTCGATCACATCTTCCACCACCCGATCAGGGGTGGAGGCCCCGGAGGTGATGCCCACGCGGATCGGGCCCGCGGGGAGGAAGGGGGCCTCCAGCTCCAGTTCTCCGCCCAGGGGCATGTGCTCGATGCGGTTGCCAGGCCCGATCCGCTCGGGCGTGTCGATGTGGAAGGAGCGGATGCCGCGGCTCACGGCGATCTCCTGCAGGTGAGTGGTGTTGGAGGAGTTGTAACCCCCGATCACCACCATCAGATCGAGTGGTTCGTCGACCAGGGCAAACATGGCATCCTGCCGCTCCTGGGTGGCATCACAGATGGTGTTGAAGGCCACGAAGTGCTCATGGAGCTCCGCCGGCCCGAAGCGCTGCAGCATCGTGCGCTCAAACAGGCGGCCGATCTCCTCGGTTTCGCTCTTGAGCATCGTGGTCTGGTTGGCCACCCCCACCCGGCTCAGGTCACGGTCGGGGTCAAAGCCAGGCGAGCAGGCTTTGGCGAAGCGGGCCATGAAGGTGTCGCGATCACCCTTGCCGAGGATGTAGTCGCACACCAGCTGGGCCTCGGCCAGATCGAGCACCACCAGATAGGTGCCGGCAAAGGAGCTGGTGGCCAGCGTTTCCTCGTGCTTCACCTTGCCGTGGATGATCGAGGTGATCTGGTGCTTCTTGTGCTTCTCCACGGTGTTCCACACCTTGGAGACCCAGGGACAGGTGGTGTCCACGATGTGGCAGCCCCGCTCGTTGAGCAGCTGCATCTCCTGCACGGTGGCGCCGAAGGCGGGCAGGATCACCACATCACCGCTGGCCACTTCGGAAAAGTCCTTCACGCCGCCATCCACGGGAATGAACTGCACGTTCATGTCGCGCAGGTGGGCGTTGACCGAGGGGTTGTGGATGATCTCGTTGGTGATCCAGATCCGCTCGCTGGGGTAGTGGCGCCGGGTCTCGTAGGCCATCGCCACGGCCCGCTCCACGCCCCAGCAGAAGCCGAAGGCCTCAGCCAGTCGCACTGTCAGTCGCCCCTGAGTGAGCGTGTAGCCATTGGCCCGCAGCTGGCCGATCAGGTCGCTCTGATAGGCCGTCTGCAGTGTGCCGGCCACTTCCTCGCCCAGGCCGAAACCGCGACGGTTGTAGCGATCCGAGTGGTGCAGGGAGCGCTTGAAGGCACGGGTATCCACAGCGGCCGCATCGGGGTGCGGAAACTCTATGGGCCGTGCTCAGTCTGCGGCCGGATCGCGCGGTTCCACGGCCGCCAGTCCCTGCCAGCTCACGCTGGTTCCGGTGAAGCCGTAGATACAGGGGAGCACTTCCACCCCCGCCGCGAGGGCGCTGCGAAACAGCTCGCCGTAGCGCGCATCGGCTGTATCCCCGGGCGCGAAGCGGTTCACATCGCCCCGGCTCAGACAGGGCACCAGCACGGCTCTGGCCACCGGCAGCAGAGCGCTGAGTTCCTGCAGGTGCTTCTGGCCGCGCTCGGTCACGGTGTCGGGGAACAGGGCCAGTTCGCCGCGGGTCCAGGTGGTGTTCTTCACTTCCAGGTAGATCGGTCGAGGATCGGCAGCCCCCTCGGCAGGGGTGAGCAGCAGGTCGATGCGGCTGCGACGGTTCTCGCCATAGGGCACCTCGGCCCGGATCGAGCCGATCGGGCCCAGCCAGGGCTCCAGCAGCCCGGCCTCGATGGTGGCCCGCACCAGCCGGTTGGGCAGGGCGGTGTTGATGCCCACCCAGATCGGATCACCATGGGCACCCGGCACCTCGGCCTGTTCCCAGGTCCAGGCCAGCTTGCGGCTGGGTGAGGGGTCGTGGCGCAGGCGCACCCGCCCGCCAGGCAGCAGCACCCCGGTCATCGGGCCGGTGTTGGGGCAGTGGGCCGTCACCACCGTGCCTGCCGCCTCTCCGCCTGGCCCCGGCTCCAGCAGTTCCACATCGGCCAGGAAGCGCTTGTAGCGCTTCAGCAGCACTCCCTCCACCAGCGGTCCGGTTTCCAGCACGGGTGTCCCTGAGGGTGGAGAGGCCGTCACGGTGGTGGAGATGGCAGCACACATGGCGCGCTCTGGCGGCAGGGAAGGCGGCCGCCATACTGCCGCTCAATGTTTTCCGTGCCCGGATTGCGGGCCCGCCACCACCCACGATGGCTCCTTCCCTGCGCCGGATTGCCCTGATCGTGGCGGTGGCCACTGCCTTCAGCAAGGTGGCGGGGCTGGTGCGCCAGCAGGTGATCGCCGCCGCGTTCGGGGTGGGTGCCGCCTACGACGCTTACAACTACGCCTACGTTCTGCCGGGCTTTCTGCTGATCCTGCTGGGTGGGATCAACGGCCCGTTCCACAGCGCCATGGTGAGTGTGCTGGCACGCCGACCTCGCGAGGAGGGTGCCCATGTGCTCGCGGCGATCAACACCCTCGTGGGGACGGGGCTGATCGGGGTGACCGTGCTGCTGGTGCTGTTCGCAGACCCGTTGATCACCCTGCTGGGTCCGGGGCTAGATGCCAGCCGCCACGACATCGCTGTGCTGCAGCTGCGCTGGATGGCGCCGATGGCCCTGTTCGCCGGTCTGATCGGTCTGGGTTTCGGTGCGCTCAACGCCGCCGATGTGTTCTGGTTGCCCTCGGTGAGTCCGCTGCTCTCCAGCGTGGCGGTGATCGGCGGCATCGTGGTGCTCTGGTGGCAGCTCGGCGGTGCCATCACCTCCTCTTCCACCGCGGTGATCGGTGGCATTGTGCTGGCTGTCAGCACCACGATCGGGGCGGTGCTGCAGTGGCTGATCCAGCTGCCGGCGCTCAGCCGTGAGGGGCTCAACAAGCTGCGGCTGGTGTGGGACTGGCACGACCCCGGGGTGCGTGAGGTGCTCAAGGTGATGGGCCCGGCCACCCTCTCATCGGGCATGTTGCAGATCAACGTGTTCGTGTCGCTGTTCTTTGCCTCCGGGATGCCGGCGGCGGCCGCAGGGCTCGGCTACGCCAACCTGCTGGTGCAGACCCCGCTGGGGCTGCTCTCGAACGTGTTGCTGGTGCCGCTGCTGCCGGTGTACGCGCGGCTCACGGCTCCTGAAGATCGGCCCGAGCTGGTGAGCCGCATCCGTCAGGGCCTGATGCTCTCCAATGCCTCAATGCTGCCGCTGGGGGCGCTGATGGTGGCGCTGGCGGTGCCGATCGTGGCGCTGATCTATGAGCGCGGGGCGTTCAATGCCGAGGCGGCCGATCTGGTGGGCCAGCTGCTGATGGCCTATGGCATCGGCATGCCCGCGTACCTCGCTCGCGACGTGCTGGTGCGCGTCTTCTACGCCCTGGGGGATGGGGTCACCCCGTTTCGCTGGTCGTTGGCCGGCATCGGGCTCAACGCCATCTTCTGCTGGTTGTTTGTGGGCGGGCCCACGCCCTGGGGGTTGCAGCTGCCAGCGCTCAACTGCGGTGCGGCAGGACTGGTGCTGGCGACCGTGGCCGTGAACCTGATCACCTGCCTGGGACTGCTGCTGGCCCTGCGGCGCAGCTTGGGCCAGCTGCCGCTGCGTGCCTGGGCCCGTGACACCCTCCTGTTGCTGGCGGCCGCCGTGGCGGCCGGCCTGGTGGCCTGGGCTCTGGCCGGGCTTGTGGCCTGGCCCACCGGTCTGCTGGGCCGGCTCTGGCAAACCGGTCTGAGCAGCGCTCTGGCGATCCTGATCTACGCCTCTGTAGCGGCCTGGAGTGGGGTGCCAGAGGCCCTGGAGCTGATCGCACTGGTGCGTCGTCGCCTGCCTCTGCCGAGGGCCTCGGGCTGAGCGATCGGAGGGCGATCGTGCGTGCGATCAGGGCAGCCGCACCTGCCGCTCATCGCGCACCTGCAGCGGGATCTCCAGGTGGGATCGGCCAAGCATCTGGGGCCCGTCCACCGAGAGGATGCGGGCCTCGATGCCGAACTCGCGGAACGCGTTTTCCAGTTCCTGGATGAGGGCTTTCTCCACCTGGGCCTCGGCATCCACCACCTTGCCGATCAGCCGGCTGCCGAGGGGCCCGATCCGCTGGCGCATCACCTCCCGGGCGTTGGTGACCTCAATCAGCAGCACGGCCCGCCGGCAGGGTCCGCAACACTATCGGCAAAAAGGCTCCAGGACCTCCTCCAGATCACGCAGCTGGTCAGCCGGGATCAGGCGGGCCAGGGGCAGGCGGGTGCTGCCGCCACCGATCGGCACCTGGACCGCCTCCAGCGCCTGCCGGGCGCATACAGCCGTGCCCTGGTCGAGCCGGGCTGCGCACTCGATCGCCAGGGGCTGGGCCAGGCCGGCATCGCCCAGGTAGAGATGCCAGCCGGCCACCTGGAGGTAGAGCCGATCGGCCAGGGCCACTTCCAGATCCTTGAGGTCGCCGGCGGAGATGCTCATGGCTGATGGGCTGGGCGCAGGGCAATCACCACTCCAGCGTGCACCAGCAGCAGGGCCAACCAGCCCAGGCTCAGCCAGGGGAGATGGGCCCAGGGGTGACGGAGCTCCTGCACCACCCACAGGCCGCTGTTCAAGGCGGCGTAGAGGGCCCCATGGAGGGTGAGGTTCACCACCCGCTCAAAGTGCCGGTAGGTGGGGTCTTCGGGGTTGGCGGGGCCGTACCAGCGAATCGGCATGGGTGATGAGCCTGGGTTGAGGGGCAGAGATTTGACGGATGGGCCCTCCATGCGGTGAGAATGGGCCCATGCGCTTGTAGCTCAGCGGATTAGAGCATCTGACTACGGATCAGAGGGTCGGGAGTTCGAATCTCTCCAGGCGCGCTTCCCCAAACCGTCCGCACCTGTGGGCGGTTTTTTTTGGATGCTTTCGTTGGGGGACGGGCATCGCCCGTATCGGGGCTTGGGCAGCGCTCCCTGCCCAGCCTGCAGCTGAACCCCCGGCTCGGGTCTGCTGCGGCTCCTTCCTTACGATTCCCTTCACCCCTCCACTGCCGCAGCCCCGATGGCCAATCCCGCCGCGATCAACCAGACCCTGGCGGCCGGTGATCCCGCCATCGCGGCCCTGATCGGCAAGGAGCTCAACCGCCAGCAGACCCACCTGGAGCTAATCGCCTCCGAAAACTTCGCCTCCCGGGCTGTGATGGAGGCCCAGGGCTCGGTGCTCACCAACAAGTACGCCGAGGGCCTGCCGTCGAAGCGCTACTACGGCGGCTGCGAGCACGTGGATGCGATCGAGGAGCTGGCGATCGAGCGGGCCAAGGAGCTGTTTGGTGCGGCCTGGGCCAACGTGCAGCCCCACAGCGGTGCCCAGGCCAACTTCGCTGTGTTTCTGGCGCTGCTGCAGCCCGGCGACACGATTCTGGGCATGGACCTCAGCCACGGCGGCCACCTCACCCACGGCTCGCCGGTGAATGTGAGCGGCAAGTGGTTCAAGGCCGTGCACTACGGCGTTGACCCCGACACCCAGCAACTCAACTTCGACACGATCCGCCAGCTGGCGCTGGAGCACAAGCCCAAGCTGATCGTGTGCGGCTACTCCGCCTACCCCCGCACCATCGACTTCCAGGCCTTCCGTGCCATCGCCGATGAGGTGGGTGCCTACCTGCTGGCCGACATGGCCCACATCGCCGGCCTGGTGGCCGCCGGCGTGCACCCCAACCCGGTGCCCGTCTGCGATGTGGTGACCACCACCACCCACAAGACCCTGCGCGGCCCCCGCGGCGGCCTGATCCTCTGCCGCGACGCGGAATTCGCCAAGCAGTTCGACAAGGCCGTGTTCCCTGGCACCCAGGGCGGTCCGCTTGAGCACGTGATCGCCGCCAAGGCGGTGGCCTTCGGCGAGGCCCTGCAGCCCAGCTTCCAGGCCTACGCCCACCAGGTGGTGGCCAACGCCCAGGCCCTGGCCGAGCGCATCCAGCAGCGCGGCATCGCCGTGGTGAGTGGCGGCACCGACAACCACATCGTGCTGCTCGATCTGCGCAGCATCAACATGACCGGCAAGGTGGCCGACCTCCTGGTGAGCGATGTGCACATCACCGCCAACAAGAACACCGTGCCCTTCGATCCGCAGTCGCCGTTCGTGACCAGCGGCCTGCGCCTGGGCACCGCCGCCTGCACCACCCGCGGCTTCGACGAGGACGCCTTCCGCGAGGTGGCCGATGTGATCGCCGATCGCCTGCTGAATCCCGAAGACGCCGCCATCGAGCAGCGCTGCCGTGATCGTGTGGCGGCACTGTGTGAGCGTTTCCCGCTCTATGCGTCAGCGGCAGACGTGCAGCGTGAGCTGCAGCACGCCTGATCTCAGCGGCCGCCCGTAACCTGGACCGAACCGGCTGCCTGCCGGGACGCATCGCCGCGCAGCAGTGATCCTCACCACCCGCCCAAACGCGGCAGCCCTGCTCACCTTCGCGGTGGCGGCTCTGCTCACGGCTCTGGTGGTGCCCCTGATTCGCCGGATCGGTCTGCGCTGGGGGCTGATCGATCAGCCCGACCCGCGCAAGCAGCACACCACCCCGATGGTGCGCCTGGGCGGCGTGGGGATCGTGCTTGGCTTCAGTGCCGCCCTGGCCATCACCTGGATGCTGGGCGGCTTTGCCGACCTGGAGGCGAGCAAGGATCAGCAGATCTGGACCACCCTGGCCGGCTCTCTCTGTTTCTTTGTCATCGGCCTGGCCGATGACCTGTTTGCCCTGCCTCCCCTGCCTCGGCTCGCCGGTCAGCTGGCCGTCTCCACCGTGGTCTGGCACGAGGGCGTGCGGATCGGCACGGTGGAGTTGCCGCTCGACTGGCTGGGTCACAGCGGCCCCCAGCTGGTACTCCCCGACTGGCTCAGCCTCCTGGCCACGCTGATCTGGCTGGTGGGCATCACCAATGCGATCAACTGGCTCGATGGCCTCGACGGCCTGGCGGCAGGCGTGAGTGGGATCGCCGCGGTGGGACTGATCTCAGTGAGTTTCAGCCTGCATCAACCTGCCGCTGGCCTGCTGGCGGCGGCCCTGGCCGGGGGCTGCCTGGGCTTTCTGCGCCACAACTTCAACCCCGCCCGCATCTTCATGGGCGATGGCGGCTCCTATTTCCTCGGTTTCGCCCTGGCTGCGATCAGCATCGTGGGCCCGGCGAAGGGGCTCACCAGCGTGAGTCTGCTGTTGCCGCTGCTGATCCTGTCGCTGCCCGTAGCCGACATGTCGGCGGTGATCATGGGCCGGCTCAGTGAGGGGCGCTCGCCCTTCTATCCCGATCGCCGCCACCTGCATCACCGGCTGCTGCGCAGTGGCCTCAGCCACCGGCGCACGGTGCTGCTGATCTATGCCTTCAGCCAGTGGCTGGGCGCCCTGGCCCTGGTGCTGGTGAATGCGGAGATGCGCTTCCTCTGGCTGGCGCTGGCCACCGCCGTGCTGATCTGGGTGCTGGTGAGCACACGCCGGGCTCTGCAGCGGGTCCAGAACGAATGAGCGCTGAAATTCTGTGTGTGGGCACCGAGCTGTTGCTCGGCAACATCACCAACGGCAATGCCCGCTGGCTCGCCGAGCAGCTGGCTGCCCTGGGCATCCCGCATCTCCGCCAGCAGGTGGTGGGCGACAACCGCGAGCGGCTGATGGCCGCCGTGCGCGAAGCGGCCGGCCGCTGCAGGCTGTTGATCACCACCGGCGGCCTGGGCCCCACCCCCGACGACCTCACCACCGAGGCCATAGCCGCCGCCTTCGACACGCCGCTGGCCGAGCGCCCGGAGGTTTGGGCTGATATCCAGGCCAAGCTGGCGGCTCGCGGCCGGCCCGTGACCCCAAGCCTGCGCCGCCAGGCCCTGCTGCCGGTGGGAGCTGAGCTTCTGCCGAATGCCACCGGCTCGGCACCCGGGATGATCTGGAGCCCCGATCTGACCCGGCTGTCCTTTCCCGTTCAGGCCGGCTTCACGGTGATCACCTTCCCTGGGGTGCCCAGCGAGATGCAGGCGATGTGGACGGCCACTGCCGTTCCCTGGCTGCAGCGTTCCGGTTTGGCCGAAGGGGTTTTTGCCAGCCGCATGCTGCGCTTCTGGGGCGTGGCTGAATCAAGCCTGGCTGAGCAGGTGGCCGACCTGCTCGACAGTCCCAACCCCACGGTGGCGCCGTATGCCGGCGCTGGTGAGGTGAAGCTGCGGCTCACGGCCCGTGGTGCCAGCCAGGCTGAGGCCGAAGCCTTGCTTGGGCCGATCGAGGCTGAGATCCGCGCGCGTGCCGGGCAGGCCTGCTTCGGTTCCGACGACGACTCCCTGGCCTCGGTGGTGCTCGAGCTCCTGCGCCGGCGGGGGCAGACCCTGGCGGTGGCCGAGAGCTGCACCGGCGGAGGGCTTGGTGCGGCCCTGGCGGCGGTGCCCGGTGCGTCCAATGTGTTTCTGGGCGGGGTGATCGCCTACGCCAATTCGATCAAAGAGGGGCTGCTGGGGGTGCCGCCGGAGTTGCTGGCGGTCCATGGAGCCGTGAGCGATCCCGTGGCTCAGGCCATGGCCGAGGGGGCGCGCCGGGCCACCGGCGCCATCTGGGCGGTTGCCGTGACCGGCATCGCCGGCCCCGGGGGGGGCAGCGC
The DNA here is from genome assembly GCA_044235095.1 of Prochlorococcaceae cyanobacterium. Lineage (GTDB taxonomy): Bacteria > Cyanobacteriota > Cyanobacteriia > PCC-6307 > Cyanobiaceae > NIES-981. The sequence continues at coordinate 64,649 of JBIIIC010000010.1, forward strand.
CGAGAAGCCGGTGGGACTGGTGCACCTGGCCATCGCCGGCCCTGATGGCTGCATGAGCGAGGGGGTGCGGTTCGGCGCCAGCCGTGGCCGTAGCTGGATCCAGCTGCTCACAGCCGGAGAAGCCCTGGATCGGTTGCGGCGCCGCCTGGCTGCCCCGCATGCTCACCGCTGACTCACGCGTTCGTTGTGGATCACAACATCTACTTGTAGATCACAACATCTACTTGTAGATCACAACATCTATTTGTGAATCACAACATCCACGCCGCTGCTGCGGCGCTTGACCAACACGCCGGTGTCCAGTTCGCCCCGGTGCAGTTGCAGGTCGATCTCCTCTTCTCCAAGCCGCAGTCCGTGGATCTCCAGCAGGTTGATCCGCTCTGGCAGCACTGGATTGCGGAACAGCACCTCCACGCGACCGCTGTCGGGGTTATGGCCGATCCCCATGCCGGTGATGGCCTCGAGCAGCCCGAACAAGCTGCCGCTGGCCCATGCCTGGGGACTGCAGGCCACCGGGTAATGGGTCGGCCCCTCGTCCGGGTGGCGCGGGAACCCGCAGAACAGTTCCGGCAGGCGGTGCAGGGGCATGGCCTGGGCGGTATCAAACAGGCCCATCAGCACCCGCATGGCCTCCGGGGTGTGGCCGTAACGGGCCAGCCCCAGGGCGATCAGCGCGTTGTCGTGGGGCCACACTGACCCGTTGTGATAGCTCATCGGGTTGTAGCGGGCTTCGCCCTCGTCCAGGGTGCGAATCCCCCAGCCGTTGAAGCTGCTGGGGGCCATCAGCTGTCGGGCGATCGCGCTGGCCGCGGACTTGCCGGCCAGGCCGGTCCATAGACAGTGACCGGCATTGGAGGCGCGCACCTCACAGGCCTCACCCTGGCCGTCGAGGGCCAGGGCATAGGAGCCGATCCGCTCGCACCAGAAGGCGTCGTGGAAGCGCCGCTGCAGCTGCCGCGCCTCCTGCAGCAACCGTTCCGCTTCGGCATCGTGGCCGAAGTGCCGCTGGATGTGGGCCATGGCCCGGCGGGCCCCGTAGCTGTAGGCCTGCACTTCGCACAGGGCAATCGACCCCTCCGCCAGGCGTCCATCGGCGTGGTGGACGGCATCGTCGGAATCCTTCCAGCCCTGGTTGCGCAGACCCCCCTTGGCCCCGCACTGGTAGCGCAGGAAGCCATCGGCAGCGCTGCTCTCGGCAGCGCGGATCCAGGCCATCGCTGCGTTGAGGGCGCCGCTCAGCTCTCCGATGAAGGCCTGATCGCCGCTGCGCATCAGGTAGTCGCCCGCCAGGATCACAAACAACGGCGTGGCATCAACGCTGCCGTAGTAATGGGCAAACGGCACCTCGCCCAGGGCAGCCATCTCCCCCAGCCGGGCTTCATGCAGCACCTTGCCGGGCTCGGCATCGTTGCCGGGGTCGCGATGGCGGGCCTGGTGCTCCGCCAGAAAACCCAGCACGCCACGGGCCAGCCGGGGTTCGAACAGCAGCAATTGCCGGGCCGTGATCAGGCCATCGCGCCCGAACGGACAACTGAACCAGGGCACCCCGGCGTAGGGGTAGAGGCCATGGTCCAGCTGGCTGGACAGCAGGTGCACATCCGAGGTGGAGCGCGCGATCCAGCAATTGAAGGCGGGGTTGTCGCTGGTCACACTGGCCGCCAGCCTGCTGGCCTCGCGGAAACGCTCCACCGCGGCCTCCATGGCCGCATCAAACGCCGCCTCCGGTGTGGGTTGCTGGCGGTTGCCATCGGGATGGAAGTCGAGCACCAGGCAGAGCCGCCGCGGGCGGCGGGGCTCCAGTTGCAGGCTCACCTGAAGGCAGGCTTCATCCACTTCCTCCACGGCGCCGCTCAGCCGCACCAACGTGCAGCGATCGCTGTTGTCGAGCCCGTGGTACACCGCCTCCAGCCCCTCGGGGGTGCAGCTGCGCACGGTGCGGCCGCGCTCCGGGCGCTGGTAGCCCCGCACCTCGAAGATGTCGCGAAAGTCGGCGTCGAAGTGCAGCGTGATCGGCACCTGCAACGAAGTCTGGGCAAAGCTGGTGAAGGTGAGTTGCTGCAGGCAGGCCGTCGGCGTGAGCACCGTGCTCCGCTCCAGATGCACGGTTTCCTCGTCGTTGCTGAGATGGCTCACCTGCAGGCCCAGTTCCCCCCGTTCGGTGGAGCTCAGCACCGCACCCGGACGTCCCCACAGCCGCCATTCCAGTCGGCTGACGTGGCGCGTGCCCCTGTGAAACACCCCCGACTCCGGATGGGTGTCGGGGTGGATCTCGCCGCGGGCATCGAGCATTGCGAAGGTTTCCCCGTTCTTCAGTACGAACGGGGGGAGCACGTCATGCGGCATGGAGCAGGGGGTCCCGGGGTGGGCAGGGGCGGTGCAGGGGGCGGTTGCCGTCCTGGGCTGCGGGGTCTGTGTGCACGTCGATCAGGCGCCGGTAGAGCTGTTCGTATTGCTCCGCCTGGCGGGTCACGCTGAAGCGCTGTTCGAAGTCGCGGCGCACCGCCTGGCGATCGAGCCGGTCGAGCTGGCGCACCGCGGCCACGGCCTCGGCGATCGAGTCGACCAGCACGCCATTCAGGCCGGGGCGGACCACCTCGGGTGTGGAGCCGTTGCGCCAGGCGATCACGGGCGTGCCGCAGGCGTTGGCTTCGATCATCACCAGCCCGAAGGGCTCCGCCCAATCGATCGGGAACAGCAGGGCCAGGGCGTTGCCCAGCAACTCCTGCTTGCCGGCGTCGTCGACCTCACCGATGAACTCCACGAGGGGATTGCCCTCGATCAGGCCCGCGATGTGGTTGTCGTAGTAGGCGGCATCGCAGCTGTCGATCTTCGCGGCCACTTTCAGTGGCAGGCCCAGCTGGCCGGCCACGGCGATGGCCCGGTCGAGGCGTTTTTCCGGTGAGATGCGTCCCACGAAGACCAGGTAGTCGTCGGGTTCATGCACCGGTTGATAGAGATCCAGGGGCAGGCCGTGGTACACGGTGGCGAGCCAATGGGCCTCGGGCAGGGGTTGGCGCTGCGCTTCCGAGATCGAGACCAGGGGCAGCTGATGGAAACGTCGGTACAGCTGGGCGCGGTCGGGGGCGGTGAGGGGGCCATGCAGGGTGTTGAGGTGGGGCACCGGCAGTCGCCGCACCAGGGGGTAGTGGCTTGCTCCGGTGTGGAAGTGCAGCACGTCGAAGCGATCGAGCTGATCCATCAACTGGTCCAGCTGGATCAGTTCCGGTACGGCGGGGTCGCCCTTGTAGCCCGCCAGGCGCAGTGCCTCGGGCACGCAGGGGAACAGCTCGGCGCTGGTACGGGAATCGCCGCTGGCGAATAGCACCACGGCATGGCCGCGCCGCACCAGCTCTTCGGTGAGGTAGTGCACCACCCGTTCGGTGCCGCCATAGCGCTGGGGCGGGATGCTCTCGCAGAGCGGGGAAATCTGGGCAATTCGCATCGCTCGCGCGGACGGAGAGGTGCCGCGGCTCATGTTGTCCGGGACAACTCAGTCATAGAGAGGGTTTTGGGGCGTGCCGCGGCCGGATCTGAGGCGAATGGGCCCCGGGGTGCAGCTCTAGGCTGGTTCGTTAGTCGAACGGGGCATCCGTGAGCGCCGGCACCCTCTACGACAAGGTCTGGGACTTGCACCGCGTGGCCGAGTTGCCGGGCGGTTCAACCCAGCTGTTCATCGGTCTGCACCTCATCCATGAGGTGACCAGCCCCCAGGCGTTCGCCGCCCTCAAGGATCTGGGCCTCTCGGTGCGCCACCCCGAGCGCACGGTGGCCACCGTGGATCACATCGTGCCCACCACCTCCCAGGCACGGCCCTTTGCGGATCCGCTGGCCGAGGAGATGCTGGCCACCCTGGAGGCCAACTGCGCTGAGCACCGCATCACCCTGCACGGCATCGGCAGCGGGCGCCAGGGGATCGTGCACGTGATCGCCCCCGAGCTGGGCCTCAGCCAGCCGGGCATGACCGTGGCCTGTGGCGATTCCCACACCTCCACCCACGGCGCCTTCGGGGCGATCGCCTTCGGCATCGGCACCAGCCAGGTGCGCGATGTGCTCGCCAGCCAGAGCCTGGCGATGAACAAGCTCAAGGTGCGCCGCATCTGGGTGGACGGCCAGCTGCAGCCGGGGGTGTTCGCCAAGGACCTGGTGCTGCACGTGATCCGCACCCTGGGTGTGAAGGGCGGCGTGGGCTACGCCTACGAGTTCGCCGGCCCGGCGATCGCGGCGCTGTCGATGGAGGAGCGCATGACCCTCTGCAACATGGCGATCGAGGGGGGCGCGCGCTGTGGCTACGTGAACCCCGACCAAACCACCTTCGCCTACCTGCAGGGCCGACCCTGCGCCCCCACCGGGGATGCCTGGGAGCGGGCCGTGGCCTGGTGGAGTGGCCTGGCCAGCGGTGTGGATGCCGTGTTCGACGACGAGGTGCGCTTCGATGCCGCCGCCATTGCTCCCACGATCACCTGGGGCATCACGCCGGGTCAGGGGGTCGGCGTGGATGAGGCCGTGCCCACCCTGGAGCAGACCCCGCCTGAGGAGCGCCCCCTGGCGGAGGAGGCCTACCGTTACATGGACCTGCAGCCCGGCAGCCCGATTGCCGGTACCCAGGTGGATGTGTGTTTCATCGGCAGCTGTACCAACGGGCGCCTGAGCGATCTGCAGGCCGCGGCCGCCGTGGCCAAGGGTCGCCGGGTGGCTGCCGGGATCAAGGCCTTTGTGGTGCCCGGCAGCGAGCAGGTGGCCGCGGCCGCAGCGGCCGAGGGGCTCGACCAGGTGTTCACGGCGGCGGGTTTTGAGTGGCGAGAGCCCGGCTGCTCGATGTGCCTCGCGATGAACCCCGATCGCCTTGAGGGGCGCCAGATCAGTGCCAGCTCCTCCAACCGCAACTTCAAGGGCCGCCAGGGCTCGGCCAGCGGCCGCACCCTGCTGATGAGCCCGGCGATGGTGGCCGCCGCCGCCGTGACCGGCCGCGTCACCGACGTGCGCCAGCTGCTCCAGCCCTGACCGCTTCGCCTGAACTGTCCGTCATGCCCAGCTCCGCCCCGTTCCCCACCGGTCCGATCCGCCAGCACCGCGGCCGCGGCGTGGCCGTGGTGGGAGCCGACATCGACACCGACCGGATCATCCCGGCCCGTTTTCTCAAGTGCGTCACCTTCGACGACCTGGCCCGCGGTGCCTTCGCCGACGATCGCACCGAGCTGGCCAACGCGCCAGCAGGTCCCCACCCCTTCGATCGCAGCGAGCATCAGGAGGCCTCGGTGCTGGTGGTGAACAGCAACTTCGGCTGCGGTTCGAGCCGCGAACATGCACCCCAGGCGCTGATGCGCTGGGGTATCCGCGCCCTGATCGGTGAGAGCTTCGCCGAGATCTTCTTCGGCAACTGTCTGGCGCTTGGCATCCCATGCCTCAGCGCCGAGCCCGATACCTTGCGCGCCCTGCAGGAGGCGATCGCCGCCGATCCCGCCGCCGAGCTGCTCCTGGATCTGGAGGCCCTGGAGGTGGAGCTGGAAAGCGAATTCGTGGGTGCCAATCGCTGGCGGGTGCATCTCGACCCCGGTCCCCACCAGATGCTGGTGAGCGGCCAGTGGGATGCCACCGGTCAGCTGCTGGCCAATGGCGAAGCTCTTCTGGCCGCCGCTGGTCGTCTGCCCTACATGGCGGGCTTTCGCTAGCCAACTGGTCCGGCCTTGTCGGCCAGGCTCAGCAGGCGAGGATCATGAACTGCCGGGGCGACCGCTGGGCGGAACGCTCTCCTTCGCTGAGGCCGGTCTGGGCACAAATGGGGAACTCACACCGATGAAGTTGAAGTCGTTCAGCTTGAGACGGATCCCGCCAATGCCGTCGTAGGGGCTGTAGTAAACGCCGATCTCGTAGGAGCGGCGCTGCAGTTTCACCTCGATATAGGTGTAGGAGGCATCTCCATAAAACTCGGAATCGGGATCGATGTTGAAGCTGGCACCGCCTTCCACCACCAGTGGTCCGTAGATCTGTTGGGCGGCGTTGAAGCTGATCGTGCGCAGATCGACCGCCCGATCAAACCCGAAGGGGCTCAGTCCGCTGCGCAGGGTGCCCCCAACCGCCACCGCGAGGCGGGTGTAATCAAACCAGGGTTTCTCAAACTGTCCCAGGGTGAGGGATGGGCCGCCCCAGAGGGAGAGGGTGTTCTGGTCTGAGCCGTTGTCGTAGTAGCTGAGTGTGCCCGAGATCCCCATGTCCAGGCCAAAACCGGGAACCACGGGAATCGCCGCGAAGCGCAATCCCTCGATTCCCTCGCCGCTGTAGCGCTGGCTGCCCTCCCATAGCCGCAGGGAGGTGCCGGCCTGGAGGTTCAGGTTGGTGCGCCACAGGGTGGTGAGCTGCTCGCTGTCAAACAAGTTGGCCTGGTAGTTGCCTGATTGCGCGACCCAGCTGATCTCGAGGGGCTGGAAATAGGGGGTCTGCCGGCGCGCCAAGGTCGGCTCCTCAGGTGCATTCTGCGTTTGGTCTCCTGCCGTGGAGGTGGCCTGAGGGCGTGGTTGGTCTGCGAGCTGAATGGTGCTGCTGCCTGAGAGCCTTCCCCCATACGACCAGATCAGGTTCTGCAGGCCGAGGCTGCCGTTGTAGATGCGCTCGCGGTAACCCCCGAAGAGGCTTGCCGTTGCCGATGGCGCCCAGCTGAGTCCGAGTGGCTTGCTGAGGCTGGCGATGCTGCGGGTGCCGCTGGCGAAGTTGTCGGGGTTGAACGTGGAGATGCTCAGATCGGCATTCAACTGCATCCCCGCGAACGGCACATCCAGCAGTGCATCCAGACCAAAGGCATCACCAGCCTTCATGGATTGTTCAATTGTGGGGCTCCCCAGGCCTTTGCCTGGTTTGATGTAGCTGCTGGTTTTCCCTTCCAGCGTGCGCTGCACCAGGAATTGAGGTTGGAGCTTCAGCCGGCCTTTCTCGCCGAAGCGAATCTGCGGAAGGTTGTAGCCCAGATAAACGCCGTCGCGGTCTTGTTTGTCGGCATCGATCACCACGGGAATCTCGTCTTCTCCGATGGTGGTGCTGGTGATGGCGGGGATCGAGAGGCGCTGGTCGAGCACGATCCGGCTGCTGCCGGCATTGATCCGGGTCACTCCGCTGGGGCGATCCAGCACGGCGGTCACCTGCCGGGCGATGGTCCAGGAGTTGGCGGGGGTGAAGGGATCGTTGGTGAAGGCCACCTCGGCGGCCGTCCAGCGATCGCCCTGCATGGTCAGGCGCGAGCTTTGAAAGCGAATCCGCGTGATGGAGCCCTTCGGGCCTTTGCTGGGGCGGAACCGACCACCGGCAGGGCTGTTGTTTTCGGTGTCCACCGTGTCAATTACGGCGGCCAGATCGAGCTTGATGGAGGTGTCAAGACTCTGCTGGAACCGAACGTCGCGGACGTTCGGCGTTGGTGCGGGGGGCGTTGAAGCAACAGCGGGTGGAGCGGGCGTGGGCCCTGCACCCAGGGCCACCTCATTGAGCCGTTCACGCAAGGATCGAGGGGCCCGGCTGGGATCGGCTCCGGCACAGCCCGGTGGTGCCGCAATGGTGGGCAGGGACCGGCGGCCCGGGGGCAGCAGATGCAGGGCTGAGCTCTGCTGAGGATGGGCGACGAGTGGCGGACAGGCAAACTCCGGGGGCGCCGTCTCCGCTCCGGGGGTCTGGCTGGTGTCGGACCCTGCTCGCAGGGCGCCCGGCAACGTGTCGCGATCGATCACGCCGTAGACGTCGAGCAGCTCCCCACTGCCCTCCCAGTCGCTATAGCGCAGGCTGCTGGCCTGTAGGTATTGATCGCCCTTCTGCAGTCGCACCCGGCCGCTGGCCCACACGCTGCGGCTGGATTCGGCGTATTCAAGTTGATCAGCCCGGAGGCGCCAGCCCCGAATCACCACCTCCACGTTGCCGCTGGCCAGAGCCCGACCCAGCTGGCGGTCGTAGCTCTGGTGGTCAGCTCGGATCAGAACAAACTCGGCAGCGCCGGAGGGAGCTGATTCGGCCGATTCGGCGGTCGGTGCCTCAGGCGTTTTGAGCTCCAGTGGCTGAGCAACCGCGTGGGGCAGCTCCGCCACTCCGACCACAACCAACAGGGCAAACGCTGCGCTGAGATCGCGGAACCCTGAAACGCAACCGTTCCGTGCCATCAACGGGAAAGTGACCAGCCGGTGCTCAGCAGCTGACTATCCCATGGTCAGGAGGTGGGATGTGGGAGGTGTGCGCCAGCTGCTGGGCCGCCTGAGGGGAAGCCCGATGGGCTGCCTTGGATCACTCCTCGAGGTCCTTGCGGCTGGGGGTGCGGCTGGGGTCGCTCGCCAGGAAGCCGAACACAAAGATCCCGATGAAGAAGAAGACGACCGAATAAACCGAGATCTTGAGGGCGAGCATGGTTCGGCCTGGGGAGAAAGCGGGAGAGCTGGTGGGTCAGGACGCGACGGATGTCGGGGAGTGACAGGCGCCTCGGCGGGCCTGGCCGACCCAGCGGCAGCCGCATCATCCTATGGACTTGGCACGCCATCCAAAGATGCCTGAGGCCCAGGACCCAGGGCAGCCGCACCGGATTGAAACGTTTCAGTCACGTTCGAGCTGGGACCTTCAGCCCCTGTGGCGCTGCCCCCAGCCCGATGGGGAGCTCGCCAGTGCCCTCACCCATCCCTGGGGTGCGCGCCATCGGCCCGATTGGCATCAGCGCGGTCTGGTGATCTGGCCCCGGGGGGGACTGTGGTGGGTTCTGCATCTGCAGCTCGCCTGCCCTCCGGCCTGGAGGGGGCTGCAGGGCCAGGGCTCAGCTCCGGGGATGGGTTCGGCTGGGGGGGCGCCAGCGGTGGCCCGCGCCCGGCTGGTGCTGCGTTGGTGGGCCGACGCGGTGCAGCTGCGGGTGGACGGCCAGCTGGTGCATGAGGGTGACCTGTTCGACACCGCCTGCCGGTGGTCGCTCCCCGACCGCTGGTGGAGGGGTGCGCCCCTGCGGCTGGAACTGCGGCTGCGCAGCCCCCTGCACGACGACGGAGCATTGATCCACAGCCGCATCGAGCTTGAACCCCTCGATCCGGCCGATCCAGCCGGGCTGTTGGCCGACACGCGCCGGCAGCTGGTGACGCTGCGGGAGGCAGCGGGTCAGCCCCCTGTGCCCCCCCCCGACGCGGGCTTCCATGTGCTCGGCCATGCCCACCTGGATCTGGCCTGGCTGTGGCCCGTGGCCGACACCTGGCAGGCAGCCGAGCGCACCTTCGGTTCAGCCCTCGCCTTGATGGAGCGCTTCCCCCAGCTCCACTTCGCCCACTCCACCCCGGCCCTCTATGCCTGGTTGCAGCAGCATCGGCCGGCTCTGATGGCCGCCATCGCGGCAGCGGTGGCGGCCGGGCGGTTTGAGCCGATCAACGGCCCCTGGGTTGAAACCGACTGCGTGCTGATCAGCACCGCCTCGCTCCTGCGCCAGTTTGAGGAAGGGCAGGCGTTCAGCCGGGTGACCTTCCCCACGCTGCGCCATGAGCTCGCCTGGCTGCCCGACAGCTTCGGCTTCGGCGCGGGTCTGCCCGCAGTGGCGGCGGCTACCGGGGTGCGCTGGTTCTGCACCCACAAGCTCGCCTGGAATGCCACCAATCCTTTCCCCCATCGGCTGTTCCGCTGGCGGGGCCGCGATGGCGCCGAGCTGCTGGTGCTGATGACGGCCCCGATCGGCACCGATGGCGATCCGGTGGCGATGGAGACCTACCGGCTCGACTGGCAGCGGGCCACGGGTGTGCCCCAGGCCCTGTGGCTGCCCGGGGTGGGCGATCACGGCGGCGGCCCCACGGCCGAAATGCTGGAGCAGTTGCAGCTCTGGGCCCAGCAGGGCGTCGCCGCCCCGCAACGACACGGCAGTTTGCGGAGCTATCTGGCGCAGCTGGAGCTTCTGGCCTCCCAGCTGCCCGTGTGGCGTGATGAGCTCTACCTGGAGCTGCACCGGGGCTGCGCCACCAGCAGGCCCGATCAGAAACGGCACAATCGCACCCTGGAGCGGTTGCTGCGCGAAGCCGATCTGGCTGGTGTGCTGGCCGCAAACAGGGGCTGCCCGGAGGGGCCCGATCCAGGGTGCGCTGCTGATTGGCGCCCGCTGCTGTTTCAGCAGTTCCACGACATCCTTCCGGGTACGTCGATTCCGGAGGTGTTTGACCAGGCCGAGCCCCAGTGGCGTTCCGCCCGCCGGGCGGCTGTACACCAGCGCGATCAGGCCCTCCTGCACTGGCTTGAAGCCCCTGCCTCCGGCTGCCACCCTGCCCCCGCTCCCACCCCTGCGCTCGGCTGGCGAGCCTGGTGGGTGGCCCAGCTTCAGCCCCTGCAGGCGCGCCGTCGCACGCTGCGGTTGCCGGCGGGCATCTGGGAGGCTCCCGGGGCTTCGCTGCCCGCCCAGCCGGCGGCGGCTGGCGGCCAGTGGGTGCAGCTTCCACCGCTTGCGGGGGTGGTGGCCCACCGGCTGGAGTGGCACCCTCCAGGCCCACCGGCAGGTGAGCGGCCACCTGCCCGAGCGGTGTCAGCACCTCCTGTGGTGTCTCGTCTCGACAGGCCGGAACACCCGGTGCAGATCAGCGGTTCCCGTTGCAGCAATGGTCTGCTGGGTTTTCAGCTGGGCGCGGCCGGGGTGGAGCAGCTCTGGGGGAGCGATGGCGCGCCGCTGCTGTCTGAACCGCTGCGCTGGTGCCGCTACCGCGATCAGGGGGAGTTCTGGGATGCCTGGGATCTGTCTGCCCACTACCGCGATGAGTCGTTGCCATGGACGTGGTCTGAGCCCCCCGTGTGGGTCGAGCGAGGCCCTCTCTGCGCCAGCTTTGTGTGGCGTGGGCAGTGCGGCCGCAGCGCGGTGCGGCTGCAGGGGCGATTGCTGGCCGGCAGTCCCTGGCTGGAGCTGGTGCTGAGTGTGAACTGGCGCCAGCGCCATGAACTGCTGCGATTGGAGACGCCGTTGGCCGCGGCGGCCCCGCGATGGGCAGCCGACACCAGTGGCGGTGTGATTGAACGGCCTATGGCTCCGCGCACGGCACGGGAGCAGGTGCGCTGGGAGCTGCCGGTGATCAGCTGGATGGCCAGTGCCGGAGCTGATCGCCCCGGGAAACCCGGGGCAGGAGAGGCTGGGCGGGATCGCCAGGCTGGAGCAGATCTGGCCGTGCTGCTGGATGGCCCCCAGGGGGTATCGGCCGGCCCTGGCCTGCTTGGTGTCTCACTGCTGCGGGCCCCCACGTGGCCTGATCCCGGTGCTGATAACGGCTGGCAGCGCCAGCGGCTGGCCCTGCTGCCCTGCCCCGAGGGTTGGTGTGCGGCGGATGTGCCCGCCCAGGCCATGGCGTTTCGGGAGCCGCTCTGGCTGCGGCCTGTCGTCCTTCAGGCAGAGCCTGGTCTCCGGGAAGCACTGCCGCCTCTGGCCCCCGGCCTGCAGCTGATCAGCCTGCGCCCGCGGGCCGCGAGGGATGGGGCGGTGCCGGAGGTGTCTGGAGGATGCGCCTGCATCCCTGGCGAGGCGCAGATCACCGTGCAGAACCTCACTCCCGCCCGCCAGCCGCTTGACCTTGGGCCGCACTGGCAGCTGGTGGCGCAGCTGGATGGTGCTGGCGATGGCACGCCTTGTGACCCCAACGCACCTGCCGGGCTGGCGCCATGGCAGTTGGCCAGCTGGTGGATCCGGTGGGTTGGTTAGTCGGCGCCGGGGTGGTGCTCAGTCTTCGTGGTCGTCGAAGGGGTCGGTGAGCCCCTTCGACGGCGGACCGAAGGCTGTGTAGATGCCAAAGCCCGTGAGGCCGAGCAGCACGGCCAGCACGGCAAGCGCCACGCTGAGAGCAGGGGAGGTGGTGGTGCTGGGGTCCATGGGCCAGGTGATCCGGAGAGGGTTGGTGGCGGCCAGCTCGCACGACGAATTGTCCGAGCTGGCCTGTGTGAGCGGAACAGTGTGACGACCGGCGTCACAAGTCTCGACAGCTGGGCGCGCCACGAACGGCAGGGCACTTAGAGTAGCCAGAGCGAATTCCACAAGCGAGAGGACCAAGCCGCCATGGCCCAACGCACCCGTCTCGGAGATCTGCTGCGCCCGCTGAATTCCGAATACGGCAAGGTCGTGCCGGGCTGGGGCACTACCCCCGTGATGGGCGTGTTCATGGCCCTCTTTCTCGTCTTTCTGCTGGTGATCCTGCAGCTCTACAACAAGTCTCTGCTGCTCGAGGGCATCAACGTCAACTGGAACGGCGTGGGCTGAGCTGCTCCGCTCTCTCCACCCGCCGCTAGGCCATGAATATCTTCGGCATCGGACTTCCTGAGATGGCGGTGATCGCCGCCATCGGCCTGTTGGTGTTCGGGCCCAAGCGGCTGCCGGAACTGGGCAAGACCCTGGGGCGCACCCTCAAGGGGTTTCAGTCGGCATCCTCAGAGTTTGAAAAGGAGTTCCGCTCCGCCATCGCCACGGTGGATGGTCAGGACGGCCCTTCTGCCATCGCTGCTGGCATGGCCGACAGCGACGTTGCTGCTGAGGCCGGTGGCGCTGGTGAACCTCTGCCTGCCGCTGATCTGCCCGTCCCCTCGGCCTCAGCTGAGCACCCTGCTTCACCTCCTGCCTGAGGCCGGGTGACCAGTTCTGTTGATCGTGCCCTGGCAGGCCTTCAGCTCGTTGTCGGCCTGGGCAATCCGGGTGAGAAGTATGCCGGTACCCGCCACAACGTGGGCTTCATGGCGCTGGATCGCCTGGTAGCTTCAGCTGGCACCACTTTCCGCCAGCAGGCCAAGCTTCATGGCCTCATGGCGGAGGTGGGTCTCGGTCCGTCCAGGCTGCGGCTGCTCAAGCCCCAGACCTTCATGAACGACAGCGGCCGCTCGATCCGCGCCGCGCTCGACTGGTTTTCACTCGAACCCCCGCAGCTGTTGGTGGTTGTTGACGACATGGACCTGCCCCTCGGCCGCCTGCGTTTGCGGGCTGCGGGCAGTGCCGGCGGCCACAACGGCCTGCGCAGCACGATCAGTCACCTCGGCACCCAGGACTTTCCGCGGCTGCGGATCGGCATCGGCGCTCCTGCGGAGGATCCGACTGAGCGACGTGCCCGCACGGTGGGACACGTGCTGGGTCGCTTTGCGCCTGCGGAGCAGCCCCTGCTGGATGCCGTGCTCGCCGAGGTGGAGGCTGGGATTGGCGTGATTCAGCGCCTCGGTATCGAGCGTGCTGGTAACCGCTTGAACAGTTTTCAGCCGGCGGTGGCTGCAGGCTGAGCCCATGGCCCGCCTGCCTGCCACCACTGCCCAGCTGCGTGTGCTCCGCCAGAGCTTCAGCCAGCGACTGGTGGAGGGCGAGGTGAGCGCCGGGGGCTTTGAGTGGAGTTTCAGCTGGGCTTTTGATCGCGGTGAGCTCACCGTGGAGCCTTCACTGGGCCGGGCCTTGATTCAGGATGCTTTGCTCCGCTTCCTGCTCAAGACCGATTACCAGCTTGAGCCGGGGGGCGACTACGCCTTCACGGTTCGGGCACAGTTCTGAGCATCAGCGTCACGCCGGCACGCTGCCCTGGAGCGCATCCTGTGGCAACGGGTCGAGCGGCTCGCCCCAGTGCCGCTCCAGCAGCAGCTGGGCCACCACGTCGTCGATGTCACGCGGCGGCAGGCGCAGCCCCTCGGGCAGCAGGCGCCGCCAGCTGCGGGCTGGGTAGAGCTGCCAGTACCGCTGCCGTGCCGCCAGGGTGGTGCCGCGCTCATCCACCAGCTCGGCGCTCAGCCCCAGCTGCTGCAGCTGGGGCTGCCAGGGACGGCTGTGGGTGCCGTTGCCCAGCAGCACCCGCTTGAGCCCCAGCTGCTGCCAGCGCTCCAGCAGCCTGAGGGCCGACTCGGGGGGCAGCACGGCCGCTGCCGCCACCCGGTGCTGCCTGCGGTTGGCCAGGGCAAGGCCGCACTTGCTGCGACCGGGATCCAGCCCGGCCAACCAGTCGCTTCCAGCCAACGACCCTTCGCGCAGCGGCGCGGTTTCGGCTGGGTTGGGGGTGCTCATGGTCGGCGCGGCTGCAGCGGAGACGGCTCCGGCCGGATCCAGCGCAGTTCCACCCCGATGGGATCGGGTGTGTCGGCGTCGCGCCGCGCCACTGCCTCGAGCTGGGCGATCTCGTCGCTCGGTCGTTGGGCCAGGACCTCGGTGAGCTCACGCACGTTGTTGGGATCCACCTGTAGCCCATCCACCACGCTGCCCTGGCGCTGGGCACGGGCATAGGCCGCCGCCAGCAGCAGGTTGAGCCGGCGGCCCAGCTGCTCAGGGTTGCGCAGGTCGGCTTCGATCGTGGTGCTGGCCAGCACGTCGCCGGCGCGCACCACCTGGCGGTTGGGCCGGAGATCCGGGAAGGCCAGCACCTGGCGCTCGCCCCGCAGCACGTTGGCGGCCGAGAGAATGCTCACCACCCAGCTGCCCGGCCGGGCCAGCAGCGAGGTGAGCTTGTTGATGTCTTCCTTCGGTACGAGCAGGATCTGGCGATCCGCAGGCTGGCCCGGCAGCACCCGCCGATAGGCGTTGAGGTTGGCCTGCTGCAGGAGGGCATCGATCACCTCCTTGGCCTGCTGGGGCCGCTGCAGCGTCACCTTGGCGCTGGCCAGTGGCTGTCCGCTGGTGATCACCACATCGCCACGACGAAGCGCGATCAGGTTGGCTTCCAGCTCCTTGAGCTCCTGGGCGCCTGCATTGATCCTGGCCCGCACCTGGGCCAGCTCGGCCTCGGTGCGACGGATCTCGCCATCGCGGCTGCGCACCTCCTGGCTCAGTCGGTCGCGCTCCACCTCCAGCTGGGCGCGCTGCCGCTGCAGCGGTTCGAGCTCGCGGCGCAGGGTGGCAGCCCGCTGCTGGGCGTCCTGAAACCGCAGCTGCACCTGGCGACGACTGGCTTCAGCCCTGGCCAGTTCGGCCTTGCCTGCGGCCAGGGCGGCGCGGTCGCTGCGGAGGCGCGCTTCCAGTTGGTCGAGCTCAAAGAGGCCCACCCGCAGCCGTTCGCTCACCAGCAGCATCAGCCCGAGTGAGATGGCGCTGATCAGGCTGCCCGTGAGCACCGTGATCAGCACCGCCGTACGACGTGGGCGCAGCCCCAGCAGGCTGAGGCGTGCCTTGCCCACCTTGCTCCCCAGCCGATCTCCCAGGGTGGAGAGCACCCCGCCGAGCACCAAGAGCGCCAGGATCAGCAGCCAGCCCGACACGTTTTGCTGCGAAGTCGGTTCAGTATCCCCTGGGTGACCAGGTTGCAGCGATCGGCGGGTGCACGATCAGCTGAAGCGCTTGGCCAGGGCGATCGGATCAAACACCGTGATCTTCTTGCGGTCGATCTGCACGAGGCCGTCCTGCCGCAGGTCGCCGAGCAGACGCGTGATCGTGACGCGGGTCGAGCCGATCGCCTCGGCGATCGCCTGGTGGGAGAGGCGCAAGTCGATCGTGATGCCATCGGCACTGGGCACGCCGAAGTCTCGGCAAAGCACCAGCAGAAAGCTCACCAGCCGCGAGCTCATGTCGCGGTGGGTGAGGGTTTCGATCATGGTTTCGGTCTGCAGGATGCGTGAGGACAGCCCCTGCAGCAGCAGCAATCCCACGCTGGCGTCCTGCTCGATTGCCTGGCGCACCGAGGTGGCGGGCGCCGTGATGAGCTCCACGCGGGTGAAGGCAATGGCGTGGTAGAAGCGATCGGAGCGCTGACCCGTGAGCAGCGACAGCACGCCGAACAGGCTGTTTTCGCGCAGCAGCGCCACGGTGATCTCCTCACCACTTTCGTAGACCCTTGACAGGCGCACGGCGCCGCGCCTCAGCAGGTAGACCCGCTCGGCTGGATCACCGGGGAAAAAGATGGTTTTGCCCCGCTCGATGGTCTCCACGCTGCTGCCGCTCAGACCGCGGATCACCTCCAGCAATGTGGAACCTCCCTGGGCGCCCGCGCCGATGCCGGCCACCGATCCTGGGGCCCCGGTGCTCGGAGTGGTGGCGGTTCGGCTGAATCCGCGGGTGGCGCCAACCATGGCGGGGTGGGCAAGTGGCTGGGACGCTACGGAGCACCCCCGGCACTCCTTGTAGCAATCGTGACGCTTTGCATGGCGACTGGCGCGAGACGGGATGGAGCAGGCGCGGCAGTATGGATGTACGCCACCACCGGTGGTGTGCGTTGGTTGTGAAACCAGCCAGCCCCGCTACATTCAGTTTCCCAAAGCCCGGCGTTGATGACCGCAAGCCTGTCTGCCAACGGAACCCGCAACACCCCTGTTGGCAGGCCAGGCAACGGTCATGGTGTGGCCGCCCAGGGGGCCGCGTCGCGCCAGCATCTGGCGGTGGTGGCAGGTGGCACGGCCGGTGACGGGGCCTGGGAACCGGACCGCCGGCCGTTGCGCTTGGTGGCCCAGCCCGAGGGGCTGCTTCAGATCCATACCGCCCCTTTTCGCGGCAGCGTCTCGGCGGTGCTCAGCCAGGCCCTGCGCACTGCAGGCCTGGGCAGCCGGGTGTTGATCAGCCAGTTCCTCAAGGGTGGCGTGGAGCAGGGCCTGGCCCACAGTCCTTGGCTCTGCGGTCGGCTCCGGTGGCTGCGCCCCGCCGTGGCCGCCTGCCTCAGCGAGACCGCCGCTAATCACGACGTCGACACCTGTGCGGCCGTGCATGACGTGTGGGCCTTCAGCCGTGAGCAGTTGCTGGCAGGTGCCGTGGATCTGATGGTGCTGGATGAGCTGGCCCTGGCTGTGGAGCTCAACTTCATCCCCCTGGCGGAGGTGTTGCAGGTGCTGGAGGCACGGCCCGCCCACCTGGATGTCATTCTGACGGGTCCTGCCATGGCGCCGGAGCTGATGGCCCTGGCGGATCAGGTGACCCAGCTCCGCCGCGGCCTCTAGATCCCCATGCTCAAGAACGACCGCTGGATCACTGAGCAGGCTGCAGCCGGCATGCTGGAGCCCTTCCAGGCCAGCCTGGTTCGCCATCTGGATCCAGCCAACCGGGCCCAGCCGGTGCTCAGCTATGGCTGCTCATCCTATGGCTACGACCTGAGGCTCTCCCCCAGGGAATTTTTGATCTTCCGGCACGTGCCCGGCACGGTGATGAACCCCAAGCGGTTTAATCCGGCCAATCTGGAGCCGGCTCCACTGCACGCAGATGAAGACGGTGAATACTTCATTCTTCCAGCACATTCCTATGGGCTTGGGGTGGCACTGGAGAGGATGCGCGTGCCGCCCAACATCACCGTGATTTGTCTGGGCAAAAGCACCTATGCACGCCTGGGGATCATCGTGAACACCACCCCGGCTGAGGCCAGCTGGGAAGGCCATCTCACCCTGGAATTCAGCAACTCCTCAGGTGCTGATTGCCGGATCTATGCCAATGAAGGCATCTGCCAGCTGCTGTTCTTCGAAGGCGATCCCTGCGAGACCACGTATCAGGATCGTGCCGGTAAGTACCAGCACCAGCCCGAGCGGGTGACCCTGGCCCGCGTTTAGGGCGCAAGCCTGGCCTTGTGCAGGCGGCTCTTTTCGTACCACTCGGCAAATTGGGGAGTCCAGTGCTGCAGGTGGGGCCACATCAGGTCGCAGAGTTCGCGGATCTCCTGCTGGGCATCGAGCTTGGCCCGCAGGTCCAGAAAATGGAGGAAGGCCCGCAGAGTGAAGCTCACTACAAAGTGCTGGCGGTAGTCGAACGGCAGGATGCCGCGAGCGTGCTCTTCGGCAAAGCCGGCGGCTAGCAGATCCCTGTAGCGCCTGGCCGCGCTGCGGCAGAGCTCCAGATCCACGGCCCGTTGAGCTGCGGTGTAGTCGTATTTCTTGCCCTGGCGGTCGCTGTAGCTGCCCACCGGCCGCAGGTAGAACACCTCTTCGAGCTCCAGTTCGTCGCTGGCCGCCTTGCAGATGCGATCGCCTGTGTAGCGCATCGACTGCACGTCGAAGCTCACGCCCACCCGATGGGTGCGGGCCTGCTGCATCACCGAATGGGGAAACCAGCCCACATTCAGCACGATCTGGGCATGCTCCAGCGGGCCGTAGTGGCCCCGCTCGCCGGCCAACAGCCGCTTCACGCAGATCTCGCCAGCCCGGGTCTCATCCGGCCAGTCGGTGCGTTCGGCGGCCACGAACCCCTCGCTGTAGTCCTGGTGCATGCCCGCATACACGCACTGCTGCGGATTGGGGGTGGCGGCGATCAGGTCGACCCGGAAGCGGGGGTCCATCAACCGTGACTGCGAGGTGCGGCCATCGTGGCAGCTGCCGCCGCGGCGCGCTCTTCGCCGCTTTCACCCAGGCTGCTCACCGGCCCCACGCCCGCCAGTTCCGGCAGGGGGCTGCCGGCAAGCAGGGCCGCGCTCAGCTGTTGGAGTTCGGCGGCATTGCGGGCGCCGATCGAGCGCCCCACCGCCCGGCCGGCCGCATCGAACAACTCAAGCTGGGGAATGCCATTCACTGCGTAGCGCTCCAGTTCAGGCGCCCAGCGCGGGTTGTCGACATTGAGCAGCACGATGTCGAGCTGGCCGCGGTGCTGGGCTTCGATGGTCTCCATGGCTGGCGCCATGGCCCTGCAGGCCTCGCACCAATCGGCGTAGAACTCCACCACGGTGGGGCGCCCGTTGCTAAGAGCCACCTGCAGATCGAGCGACTGGCGCGCCAGCTTCTCGAGCGGTGCCGCCGGTTGGAGGCCGCCTCGCCACCACACCACCGCGGCCGCCAGCAGGGCAGCGATGGCCAGCAGCAACACGCGCTCGCGCTGACCGAT
Source organism: Prochlorococcaceae cyanobacterium (assembly GCA_044235095.1). Lineage (GTDB taxonomy): Bacteria > Cyanobacteriota > Cyanobacteriia > PCC-6307 > Cyanobiaceae > NIES-981. The sequence goes on from JBIIIC010000010.1 coordinate 83,334, forward strand.
GGCGGGGCTGGTCATGATGGAGTGAGTGGGATGCAGCGTGCGTGCGAGCACTCTGCCAGCGCCGGGCCTGCCCCTTCCCGCCCTGATGTCGTTGCCCTGATGCCGTGAAACGGCGCCTCACCCTCCACTTCCCGCGCGAGGCGGTGCATCAGCCGATCACGTATCGGCTGGCCGTGGATTTCGATGTGGCCGCCAAGATCCTGCGGGCCCAGGTCGCCCCCAACCAGAGCGGCACCATGGTGGTGGAGCTCTCGGGCGACATCGACGAGCTGCAGGCCGCCGAGACCTGGCTGGAGAGTCTGGGCCTGGGGATCAACCGTGCCCCTGGTCAGATCCGCATCGATCGCGACCGCTGTGTGGATTGCGGCATCTGCTCGGGCGTTTGCCCCAGTGGCGCCCTGAGCTTCGGAGCACCGTCTTGGCGGTTGGCCTTTGATGCGCAACGCTGTCTGGTGTGTGAACAGTGCATTCCCAGCTGTCCGCTGGAGGCCATCGCCCTGGTGCTCGATCAGCCATGAACGCTCCCCTGCGAGTGCTGCTGTTGCCGCTGCGGGCGCCGATGCTGCTGCTGCTGGCGGCGATTGCCGTGTTTGAGGGGCTGCACTGGAGTCGGCCGGCTGTGCCCGGGGGCGCCGGAATGGGCAGCCTGCTCTGGTCGATCGACTGCCTCCATGCCCTGTTGGTGGTGCTGGTGTGCACCATGCCCGACTTGTTGCTGCGGTGGGTGTCGGGGCTGATGGCGGCCAGCCGGGTGATGAGCCTGGTGTTCAGCCTCTTGATCGTGACCGTTGGTGGCCTTTATCTCCTCCACCTGCAGGTGCTGGCCAACGTGTTGATCCTGGCCTCGGCCGTGCTGCTGGCCCGGCTTGATCTGGCCCGGATCCGGGTGGTGCCGCCTCCCCTGGTGCAGGTCTTGGGCTTCACCCTGCTGGTGCTGGTGGGGGCAGGACTGGGCCGTTGGCTGGCGGCGCGCTCGTGGGGGGGGGGGGGGGGGGGGGGGGGGGGGGGGGGGCCGGGGGCGCGGGGGGGGGGGGGGGGGGGGGGGGGCGGCGCGGGGGGGGGGGGGGGGGGGGGGGGGGGGGCCCCCCCCCCCCCCTCCCTGCTCTGCGCTGCGCCTTCGGCTTGCTTTGGCGCTGTCCCTCCCCCGCAAGCGGGAGAGGGGTGGGACACGGCCCCCCCCCCCCCCCCCCCCCCGGAGTCACCCGGGACAGATCGGCCGGCGCGGTTGCTGGAAGCTCCAGAGGTTGCCGAGCACTTTCTTCACGTAGAGCCTGGTTTCCGGATAGGGGATGGCCTCCACCCACAGTTCCGGATCCTGGTGAAGCTGGGGGCTGATCCAGCCCGCCACGGCCCCCGGGCCGGCGTTGTAGCTGGCAACCGTGAGCAGTGGATTGCCCTGCCAGCGCAGCAGCAGCTGGCGCAGGTAGCGGGCGCCGAGGTCGGCATTGCGCCCGGGATCCTCCAGCGCCGTTTCGCTCTGGGGTGCGCCCGCCAGCTCGGCGGCTGTCTCGGGCATCAGTTGCAGCAGGCCGACGGCTCCCACCGCTGAGCGCACTGTTGGACTGAAACGCGATTCCTGCTTCGCCACCGCCGCCAGCAGGGCGGTGGGCAGCTGGGCCCTGCGGGCTGCAGCGCTGAGTTCCGGGCTGAATGCGGGAGCGTGCAGGTCGGTTTCCAGCTCTGCCGCAAGCCGGCACTGCGCTGGCGGCAGGCGCAGGCTGGCCTGCTCCAGCTGGCCCAGGCCGATCCAGTGGTCGCCCACAGCCCGCCGGAGTCGCCCCTCCAGCAGCAGTTCCTGCGGGCCTTGCGGGGGGCGACCCTGTCGCTGGTGCCGCCAGTGCTCCCAGGCCTCCAGGGGCTGGTCAAGACGCCAGAGCCGGTCGAGCTGGGCGTCGCCGCTGCCGAGAGGTCGCCAGGGGGCAGGCTGCAACGGGGCTGGGGTGCTGCGATCTCCAGCTGGAGCGTTCTGGGCCTTTTGGTCGGTGCTGAGGACCAGCCCTTCCTGGCCCAGCCGCTCCGATGCGCGCCAGCCGTAATAGCCGCCGGGATGGCGCCGCAGCAGCTCCTGCCAGTGTTGGCGCGCCTGTTGCCGCTGTCCCAGGTGCCACTGGCTCAGGCCCAGCCAGAACAGGCGCCGGCTGGTGAGCAGCGGTGGTTGGTGGGGCGGGCTGTTGGGCTCGCCCAGCAGGATGGCGGCCTGCTGCCACTGGCGCTGGAGCAGGGCCTCGCGCGCGAGTTGCCACTGCAGTTCCCAGCTGCTCGGGTCGCTCGGCCATCGCTTCAGCACAGCCAGGGCCCCCGCCTGGCTTCTGGCAGCCAGAGCCCGCCGCGCCGCCACCGGGGCGCTGCTCTGCAGGGCCGGCGGCAGCTGGGCCAGGGCGGCCAGGCTGCTGGCGCTGTTCCCCTCGCTCAACAGCCGCACCGCCTCGCTGGCCTCCGGGCTGGTGGGTTGGCGTTGGGCCAGCTGCAGTAGCAGCTTCTCGGCCTGCTGTTCCTCGGTGTCCGTGCCGCGCAGCAGGCTGCGGGCGATCGCCAGCTGGCTGGCAGGGCTGGCGGGTTCACCGTTGAGGCAGGCCAGGGCGGCGGCGCCATCGCCCAGCTGGCCCAGCCCGCCGGCCAGCAGGTCGCGTTCCCGGGCTTGCAGCGGTGGCTTGTTGGTCTGGCAGCGCCGACGCATCCGCTCTTCAGCTCCTGGCCAGCGCGCCCCCCAGCGGGCCAGATGCAGGGCGGCGCTGGGATCCGGGGCCTCCTGGGCTGCTGCCAGGGCCGCCGGATGGGCGGGGAACCGCTGGAGTAACCGCTGGTGCAAGACGGGCTGGCCCTGGCCGAGCGCATACAGGCCGTCGGCGGCGGCTGGCACGGTTGGGAAGCGCCGCTGGAGCTGCTGCCACAGCTGCTCGGCCGCCAGCGTCTCGCCCAGGGCACTGACGGCCTGGGCATCGCGCTTGAGCACCAGGGCGGCCAGGGGATCGGTGCCCCAGCCCTGGGCGCGCAGCAGGCGGTGCTGGAGCAGGGGGGCATCATCTGTCCGTGCAGCCAGCAGCAGGCTGGCTTCCCGCCGCAGGGCCGGATCCGCGGCCCAGCGCTGCATCAGGCTCAGCTGACCGGTCGGGGTGCTGGGATCGGGCCCGGGCAGCAGGGCCAGGGTGCTGCGGCCAGCCAGCAGCGCCGCGGCGCTGCCGATGCAGGTGATGGCGAGCAGCGAGGCCAGGCGCGCCATCGGCAGAGCGAGAGAAGGTTGCATTCTGGTCCGCGTAGGCTCACGTGTTGTTTGGGGTTCCATGGCCCAGCTGGCCTTCGGCACAGACGGCATCCGCGGCCGTGTTGGCAGCCAGCTCGGACCTGATCTGGCCCTGCAACTGGGCTACTGGGCCGGCGTGGTGCTGCCGCCCGAGGGGCCGGTGCTGATCGGCATGGATTCCCGCAACAGCGGTCCGATGCTGGTCGCGGCGCTCACCGCCGGTCTCACGGCTGCGGGTCGGAACGTGTGGCATCTGGGCCTGTGCCCCACGCCGGCAGTGCCCGGGGCGATTCGTCGCCATGGTGCCGCCGGTGGCCTGATGGTGTCGGCCAGTCACAACCCTCCCCACGACAACGGCATCAAGGTGTTCAGCGCCTCAGGCGCCAAGCTCAGCCGTGAGCAGCAGCAGCGCATCGAGGCCGGCCTGAATGCGGGGAATCAGGGGCCCGCTGCTCTGGATGGGTTTCGCGGCGATGGTCGGTTGCTCGATCGCGCCGACTTGCTCGCTGATTACCGCCAGGACTTGATTGCCAGCACCGCCGGCCAGCGCCTCGACGGCTGCGGCATCGTGCTGGACCTCTGCCATGGCTCGGCCACGGCCTGCGGGGAGGAGGTGTTCAGCGCCCTGGGGGCTGAGCTCACCGTGTTGCACGGGCAGCCGGATGGCAGTCGCATCAACGTGGGCTGCGGCAGCACCCACCTCGAACCTCTCTGCCAGGCGGTGCTGCAGCGGGGTGCCGCCATGGGGTTCGCCTTCGATGGCGATGCCGACAGGATGCTGGCGGTGGATGGCCGCGGCCGCGTGGTGGATGGTGATCAGATCCTTTATCTCTGGGGTCAGGCCCTGATGGCTGAGGGGGCGCTGCCCGGCAACCGGATCGTGGCCACGGTGATGAGCAACCTCGGCTTCGAGAAGGCCTGGCAAGGCTGCGGTGGTGTGCTGGAACGCACGCCCGTGGGCGACCAGCACGTACACGCCGCCATGGAGGAGCTGGGGGCGGGTCTGGGTGGCGAGCAGTCGGGGCACATCCTCTCGGCCCGCCATGGGATGAGTGGCGACGGGCTGCTCACGGCGCTTCAGGTGGCCGCGCTGCTGGCGGGGCGGGGCCAGAGCCTGGCGGAGTGGCTGGATGGCAGCTTCAGCGCCTACCCCCAGATCCTGGTGAATGTGACCGTGCCCGACCGGCAGCGCCGCACCCAATGGCAGCAGTGCGATCCACTGCGGCAGGCGGTGGAGCAGGCCGAGGCGGCGATGGCCGGCTCAGGCCGGGTGCTGGTGCGTGCCAGCGGCACCGAGCCCCTGCTGCGCGTGATGGTGGAGGCGGCCGACGCGGCTGCGGTGCAGCACTGGGCCGAACATCTGGCCCGCGAGGCTGACCGCTGCCTCAACGCCGCCTGAAGCCATCGTCCTTAGTTGAGCGCCAGGCCTCTGGCCAGTGCCAGGGCACCATCGCAGGCATCACCAGCCGGAGGGGCGAGCGTTGCACGCGGGCAGTGCCGGGCGAGGGCCTGCTCGAAGGCGTGGCGCAGCGGATGCAGGTGCTCCAGCGCTCCACCCGCCAGCCACACCGGTGGCGCCTCAAGGCCCAGGTGGCAGGAGATGGCTGTCACCATCTGGGCCAGGGTCTCGGCGGATCGCCCCAGGATTGCGGAGGCCTGGGCATCACCGTCGCTGGCTGCTGCCGACACCACGGGGGCCAGCGCCGCAAAGCCCGCAGCCCCGAAGCCGGGGTCGACCACGCGGGCCTTGATCGCCTGGGGGGCCTGCGGGTCGGTGACGTCCAGGCCCAGCGCCTGCCAGATCCTGGCCTGCAGGCCAGTCGCGGGCTCCCGGCCATCGGCCATCGCCAGGCTCAGAGACAGTCCATCGCGGCCGATGTCGCAGGCTGACCCGGCCTGATCGACCAGCCATCCCCAGCCCCCGCAGCGATGTTCAAGGCCCGCGGCGTTGCGGCCCACCGCAATCATCCCGGTGCCGCTGATCACCAGGATGCCGCCGCGTTGGTGGCCCATCGCCCCGCGCAGGGCTGTCCGTTCATCACCGCCTACCCACAGCCGGTCACCAGGCAGAGCCAGCGCCTTGGCTGTGATCAGTCGCCCGCGCTGTTCGCTGCTGCTGCCCAGCTCGATGCCGCTGGCACCCACGGCGGCTGCCGCGAGCGGTGGTGCCGGTGGATCCAGCTGATCCAGGGCGGCTTGCAGACTGCTCCGCAGGGCGGCTTCGAACCGCTCTGCGGCCGCAGGCGCAGCCAGATGGGTCACGCCTGGCCCCACACCCTGGGCCAGAACGGCACCGCTGCCGGCGCAGGCCAGGCGGCAGGTGGTGTGGGTCTGCCCGGCATCAAAGCCTGCGATCAGGCCACCGGCCATCCGCTCTCCCGGGAGCCGTCCAGTGGCCATCGGGTCGTCAGCCACGGCTGGGTGCGGCCACACTGGCCACCGCAAACCAGCCGATCAGTTGCACCTCCGGCCGGAAGAAGATGGTGTCGGTGAGGCCCTGAACCCCCAGGGCCACCACGATGGCCAGCGTGGCCAGGGCCGGCAGGGCTGCAGTGCCGCCAGCGCGCCACTGCCCCAGGGCCCTGACCAGGGTGCTCCACACCAGGCCGATGCCAGCCAGCAGACCCGGGATGCCTGCCTCCACCGCCAGCTCCAGGGGAATCGAGTAGGCGCTCAACGCGTTGAACTTGGGCTGCTGGTAGAGCGGATAGATCTGGTTAAACGCGTCATTGCCCGGACCGATGCCGATCCATGGACGGGCCTGGATCATGTCGAGGGTGGCCAGCCACACGTTGATGCGGAAGTTGTTGGAGCTGTCGCCCCGGCCGGCCAGCAGGCTCAGCACCCGCACCCGCAGCGGCTCCACCTGCCACACCAGCACGGCCAACAGGGCTGCACCACCCGCCAGCAGCAGCAGCGGCACCAGTCGGCGCCACAGCGGCGGCCAGCGGCGGGTGAGCCGCAGGGCCAGCAGCAGACCCACCACGGCCGCGGCAGCCACCAGCCCCATCCAGGCGCCGCGGCTGTAGGTGAGCACGAGGGCTGCAAGCCCCAGCGCCAGGGCTGCAAGGGCAAACAACCGCCGGGCCGGTTGGCGCCAGCGCAGCACCGCTGCCAGCGCCAATGGCAGCACCACGAGCAGGTAACCGGCCAGGAGGTTGGGGTTCTCAAGCGTGGAGTAGATCCGCACAGTGCCATCGGCCACGGAGTTCGGATCGGCCCAGCGAGCCAGCTCCGAGCTGTCGCCATAGAGCTGGCGCAGGCCGATCACGCTGGTGATCAGCTCACCGGCCAACAGAGCGGCCACGATCCGATCCCACCACTGCGGCGCGCTCGCCAGCAGCTGGCGCATCAGGGCGTAAACCCCCAGATAGCTGAGCAACTTGAGCAGACCCTTGGCGGCGGCGGCTGGCACCGGGGAAAATCCCGTGGCCACCAGGGCGATCGCGAGGATGGCCAGCATCCAGCGGTGGATTGGCTGCAGGCCCGCCGGGCTGGAGCTGAGGGCCCACAGCAGCCAGAGCAGCCCGCTGGCGGCGATCAGCAGGCTGAGGCCGCCGCGGCTCACCAGCGGCAGCCCCGCCATCAGGGCGCAGAGTAGCGCCCCGGCAATCAGCGGCAGCCGGCTGGCGAGCGGTCCGGCTGGCTCAGCGGCCAGGAGCCCCTGCCAGCGCAGCAGCAAGGGGGTTGGCCCCTGGTCTGCACTGCCAGGTTCAGGTGCGTATTGGGCTGCCAGCGGGGGCTGGGAGGCACTCACGGGCAGGTGAACGAGAGGTCTGAATTATCGGTTGCTCCCGCTGCCAGAACTGCGTTGCCAGCGCACCCGATACACCGGCAGGCCCTGCTTCAGCACGTAGCGCTCACGCTCGGTGGGCAGGGGCAGCGGACTGGCGGCCAGCCAGGGGGTGGGGTCGCCCGGGGGGCGCTGGAAGCGGCTGTCGGCATCCACCAGTTCCACCATCGGCTCGATCACCTCGAGCACATCGCTCTGGGCAAACAGCTCCTGGCCTTGGGGCAGGGCTCCGGCCAGGGCCTCCAGCAGTTCAGGCTGCAGCACCCGACGCTTGTGGTGCTTCTTCTTAAACCAGGGGTCGGGGAACTGGATGGTGACCCGGGCCAGCCGCCCGGCGGCCAGCTGGCCCAACCAGCCCGGCAGGCTCACGTTGGCGTTGGCGAACAGGAAGTGGAGATTGGTGAGCTCTAGCTCCTGGCGCTCGGCTTCCGCCGCGGCCACCAGGGGGCGGCGGATCTCCAGACCCAGGTGGTTCCAGTCCGGTTGCTGCTGGGCCAGGGCCAACAGGAAGCGACCGCGGGCGCAGCCGATGTCGATGTGGAGTGGCAGCTGGGGATCGGCAAACAGCTCCTCCAACGGCGGCAAGGGCCGCGGCAGCTGGTAGAAGCGGCTGAGCGGATTGACGTGCTGGCGCACCATCAGCTGCCCTGGGTCGGTGTGCCGGGACGCTGCACAAGCACACCCCAGCTGGCGGTGTAGCCATGCAGGTGGGTGGTGCCACCGATCGGACCGATCTCGCCGTTGCAGAAGGCCCCGGAGATGGGGACGCCTCCGAACACCTCGCTCGCCACGCTCACGTCGCCATCACTGTGGCCGTAAAGCCCCTTGCCGCGACCGAGGCAGGCAAACACCAGCAGGGCCAGGGGCGTGCTGGTGCGGCCCTGCTGGCGCTGCAACAGCTGGCGCAGCTCCTGGCGTGAGGCCTCCCCGTCGCGCAGCTGGAACTGCACCTGCTGGCCCACCCGCATGCGTTCAGCCACAGCCACGGCGCCGTTACGGGGGTCAACGCCGATCAGGTTGCGCACAAGAAAGGCCGGGGCCTCCGCTTCGCCATCGCCTTCCAGCCGGAAGCTGCTGCGCCCAACTCCGAGAAACAGCGAATGCTTCACCAGCTCCCGCTCCTCGGCACTCAGCTGGCTGAGGATGGTCTGCAGGGCGGCCACCGGACTGTGACGGCGCCGGCCCCCTTCGCTCACCTCGAGCACCACGTTGCGCTGGGCCTGCTCCACCTCCAGCACGGGGCCGATCGGGCGACACCCCTGGGCCACCACGGGATCGAGCGCCCAGTCTCCGTCGATCAGGCAGCCGATCGCTCCGCGACGGACCCCATCCTCGAACAACAGCGAGCCGTGGGCGGCACTGTGCTGGCCAGCGATGCCACCCACTTTCACGGCGCCGGGGCAGGCGTAGTCGAGACCGCTGATCAGGTCGTTGATGGCTGGGCAGGTGGGATCGAGGAGCAGCAGCATCGAGCCAGCGGCAGTGGCCAACGGGCTGCTGCTCTGCTGAGGAGAGGGTTCCGTGGCTGGCGGAGAACTCTGCAGCAGGGATAACCAGGGGTCCGCCGGCCCGTCCAGGTCGGGCAGGTTGGCCGAGTCGATCGCAAACGGCTGGAGCCTTGCCCCCGGCAGGCGCAGGAGCGTCACGCTCAGGCCGGGCTCCTGCTCCAGTTCGTGGGGGATGCCATCGCTGCCGGTGCCCACCACACCACCACCCAGGCAGCCCAGCCAGTGCTTCGCCCGCAGCTTCTGGCGCAGCAGCGGCAGCAGCCGCGGCAGGTCGCTGGCGTAGCTGGCCGAGGCGAACACGAGGGCCAGGTCGGCGGCTTCAGTGCCGCGCAGCTGGGCCACGATCGCGTCCACTGCCTGCTGCAGTGATGGGTCGGTGGCCAGCGCCGTGCGGCACCAGGCCTGTGCGGGGCGCTGGGGCCAGCGGTGCTTCAGCCAGCGCGGCAGTTGGAAGGCAGACATGGCGGGACCCTATCGCCGCCAGGGGGGCGCCGATAATGGCGCCTTACCGAACCGTTGCCGTGCCGGATCCGCTGTACCGCTCCCTGGTGTGGCTCGACTACAGGCTGGCAGTGCTGTTCACAGTGGGCGTGCCGCTCGTGCTGCTGGTGTGGGCGGCGGTGCGGCGCGAAGGGGCGCTGGTGCGGCTTCTGGGCATCTACTGGAAGGTGGCCAGCCTGCTGCTGATCACCACGCTGCTGCTCACCGATCAACGCCCCCTGGGATTTGTGCTGTCGCCAGTGGCCCAGCTGTTGGTGGTCGTGAGCCTGTGGTTCTGGGTGGATCTCAACGAGGAGCTGGCCGATCTGCCCCCCTGGCGGCCGCTGCCCCTCACCCTGCGCATCTGGCGCTGGGCTGTGAGCGTGTGGGGCCTTGTCGGAGCGCTGTTCAGTGCCACGGCCCTCGGGTGCATCAATCAGGCAGCCATGGCCCAGGCCCGCTGCGCCGTTTGGCTGCGCCCCCCCCACGGACTGCATGCGGGGGTGGAGCGGGTGTTCGATTTCGTCTTTGGTGGCGAGTGGACACCTGCGGTGGCGGCCTTCATTGGCTATGTGGGTCTGGTGGCTTTCGTGGTGGGCCTCCTGCAGTGGCTGCTGGTGCGGCTGCCACGCCAGGGTCGGGTGGCTGGAGAGTTCTGAGCGGAGGGGCGGCCATGGCGGATCCGGGATGGATCGGTCGGTTTGAAACCGTCAGTCGCGATCGGCCCGACCGGGTGCTGCGGCTGCGGGGGCGGGTGGAGATGGATGGCGAGGCGCCGGTGTCTTTCGAGTTGCTGATCTTTCGGGGCTTCTCCAGCAGCACCACCCATCCCACCGCCTTCGATCCCGACCAGCCCGCGTTGGGCGCCAGCCTCACCATTGAGAGTGCCGAGCTGCTGCTGGGTCCGCTCAATCCGGCGGCAGAGCAGGTGCTGGCCGGGCCGGCGGAGCCGGGGCTGTTTCTTGAGCCAGCTGCCTGGCTGTAACGGCCTGGCTCAGCCCTCCTCCAGAAACCGCCGCCAGTGGCCACAGAGTTCGCTCAGGCTGCTGGCGAAGGGAGCCAGCTCGTGGGGTTGGGCCAGCTCGAAATCGGCGAAGTCGAAGCCTGGGGCCACCGTGCAGCTCACCAGACTCCAGCCGCTGTCTGCAAGGGGCTCGGCCGCAAACCAGTTGCCGGCCGCCACCACGTGCTGGGGCCGCTCGCCGGCCTCCAGGTTGAGTCCCAGCTGGATGCGCCGCCCGTTGCCCTCGGGAGAGACTTCGTAAAGCGTCAGGCTGCCACCGCCATGGTGATGCCAGGCCTCGTCAGAGGCGATGCGGTGCCAGCGGGAGCGCTCCCCAGCCGCCAGCAGGAACAGGATCGCCGTGCTCGCCGCCCGTCGGCCTCGCGGAGTCTCCACCTGCAGCTGGGAGCGATAGGTCTCGCGGTAATACCCACCCTCCGGGTGGGGCAGCAGCTGCAGCTGGCTGATCAGCTCGGCGGCGTCTGATGGTGAGGCCATGGTTTGCGGGGTGCCAGCGATCAGCCTGTTCAGCGCCGTGCACTGCCCAGCACCGCCACGCAGCGGCCACAGAGCGTGGGGTGGGCGCTGTGCTGGCCGATGTCGGTTTCGTAGTGCCAGCAGCGCTCACACTTCTGGCCTGCGGCCCGGGCGATCCGCACCGTGATGCCACTCTCGCTCGCTTCGGCCAGCACCTCAGCCGGCGCCTCGCCGCCGATCTGCAGGGCCGACACCAGCAGCCAGTCGGCCAGGTTGTCGACCGCGGGATGGGGGCTGACGGCCAGCCATTGCAGGGCCTCGGCGGTGGCATCGCTGTCCTCGCCCAGCTCCAGCTGCACCTGGGCCTCCAGCGATGCGCCCAGCTGGCCGCCGGCGCGGCAGCTTTCCAGCTGGCGGTTCACCAGCGCGCGCAGCTCAAGGATCGTGGCCATCGGCATGTCCAGTTCCGGCTTACGCCACTCGGCTGGTGCCGTGGGCCAGCCCCGCTCGAACACAGAGGTTTCAGCCACGGGGTAGGGCAGGTTCTGCCAGATGTCTTCGGCCATGTGGCAGAGCACCGGCGCGATCAGGCCGGCCAGGCGCTCCACCACCAGGCTCAGCACGGTCTGGCAGCTGCGGCGGCGGAACTCGGCCGCTCCACTCACATAGAGACGGTCCTTGGCGATGTCGAGGTAGACGTTTGACAGGTCGACGACGCAGAAGTTCTGCAGCGCCTGGAAGAAGCGGTAGAACTCGAAGCGATCGAAGTCGCGGCTCACGCTGTCGATCAGGGCGGTGGTGCGCTGCAGCATCCACTGATCCAGCAGTGGCAGCTCGGCGTAGGGCACGGCATCGCCACCCTCAGCCTGGGGGCGCGGATCAAAGTCGTGCAGGTTGCCCACCAGGTAGCGGGCCGTGTTGCGCACCTTGCGGTACACGTCGGCCAGCTGTTTCACGATGCCGGGCCCGAGAGGCACATCGGCGGAGTAGTCCACCGAGCTCACCCACAGCCGCAGCACGTCGGCGCCGTAGGCGGGCTCCTGTTTTTCGTTCTTGCCGCCCTCCACCAGCACCGCGGGATCCACCACGTTGCCGAGGGATTTGCTCATCTTGCGGCCCTTCTCATCGAGGGTGAAGCCGTGGGTGAGCACCCGCTTGTAGGGGGCGTGGCCGTTGACGGCCACCGAGGTGAGCAGGCTGCTCTGGAACCAGCCGCGGTGCTGGTCGCTGCCCTCCAGATACAGATCGGCGGGAAACTGCAGCCCCCGCCCCTGCAGCACGCCGGCCCAGGAGGAGCCGGAGTCGAACCACACATCCATCGTGTCGGTGCCCTTGCGCCACTGGGTCGCCTCGGCGGCATAGGGCTCGGGTAGCAGGCCCGCTTCATCGCGCTGCCACCACACGTCGGCGCCGTGCTCGGCGATCAGGGCCTGGATGTGATCGAGGGTGGCCTCGTTAAGCAGCACCTCACCGGTTTCTCGGTGGTAGAAAACCGGAATCGGCACGCCCCAGGTGCGCTGGCGGCTGATGCACCAGTCGCCCCGCTCGCTCACCATCGCCTCGATGCGGTTGCGGCCGCTGGCCGGCAGCCACTCCACTGCCGCGATCGCCTCCAGGGCAGCGCTGCGGAAGCCCTCCACCGAGGCGAACCACTGCTCGGTGGCCCGGAAGATCGTGGGTTTCTTGGTGCGCCAGTCGTAGGGGTAGCGGTGCTCGTAGCGCTCCTGCTTGAGCAGCAGGCCCGTTTGCTCCAGGGCGCTGATCACGGCCGGGTTGGCGTCCTTGAGCACGTTGGTGCCGGCGAACGGCCCCGCCTCGGCGGTGAGGGTGCCCGCCTCATCCACCGGGCAGAGCACGGGCAGGCCATACTTTTTGCCGGTGTTGAAGTCGTCCACGCCGTGGCCCGGGGCGGTGTGCACCAGGCCCGTGCCGGCTTCCGTGGTGATGTAATCGCCGCCGATCACCACCGGGCTGGTGCGCTCCAGCAGCGGGTGGCGGTAGACGATCCCCTCCAGATCAGCGCCCTTCAGCTGCAGCAGCGGGGTCAGCGTGAGCCCGAGGCTGGATTCCAGGCTTTCGCGCAGTTCGGTGGCCACCACCAGGTGGCTGGCTGCCGGCGCGGCTGTCTCGCCGCGGGTGGCCACGGCGCAGATGGTGTAGTCGAGCCGTTCATTCACCGACACCGCCAGGTTGGCGGGCAGGGTCCAGGGGGTGGTGGTCCAGATCGCCACCGCCAGGCCGCCGGCGGCGGTGGCGGCCTCCGGGCTCAGGCCGGCGGCAGCAAGCTTGGCTGCCAGCGCTTGCGGCAAGTCCACCGCCGGGAACGCCACGTAGAGGCTGGGAGAGGCGTGGCCGTCGGGATATTCGAGCTCGGCTTCGGCCAGGGCCGTGCGGGAGCTGGGGCTCCAGTGCACCGGTTTGAGGCCCCGGTAGATGTGGCCGGCCAGCACCATGGCGCCGAACACGCCGATCTGGGCTGCTTCGTACTCCTTCTGGAGGGTGAGGTAGGGCTGGTCCCAGTCGGCCCAGATTCCCCAGCGCTGGAAGCCCTGCTTCTGGCCTTCCACCTGCTCGAGTGCGTAGGCATGGGCCTTCTGGCGCAGGCTGATCGGGGTGAGCTCGGCGCGTTCGCCGCTGCTGAGGCCCTGAAGCACCTTCAGCTCGATCGGCAGGCCGTGGCAGTCCCAGCCCGGCACGAAGCGCGCCTTCCTGCCCTGCAGCAGAGCCGTCTTGTTGATGATGTCCTTGAGGATCTTGTTGAGGGCGTGGCCCACGTGCAGGGCCCCGTTGGCGTAGGGCGGGCCGTCGTGCAGGGTGAACGTTTCGCCCGGGTTGTGCCGGCTCAGCCGCTCGTAGAGCTCTTGCTCAGCCCAGAACGCCTGGATCTCAGGCTCGCGCACCTTGGCATTGGCCCGCATCGAAAAGGGCGTCTGCAGCAGGTTGAGCGTGTCCTTGTAGGAGACAGGCGCGGAGCTGGCGGTCAAGGCGCCGGGGCGACAAGGGGCGATTATCCCGCCTCGCTGTGGGGCTGCTCAGGGGGCGTGGTGGTGGCGGCAGGTTCGCGATCGGGCTCAGCTTTGCCGAACTCAGGCTCAAGGGCCGGAGCTGACTCGATCAGGGCTTCGATCTCCTCGAACGAGCGCACTTCGATCACAGCTGGTTGCACCACAGCCGGCTCGGTGCGGTGGGCCTCCGGCGCATCCCCCTGCGGGACAGCAGCGACGGGGCCTGCCTTGGCCGGGATCTCGACCGACTCGTGCTGCCCACCGCCATCCTTCGGGGCGCCGCAATCGCTGGCCTGAATGGGCGCCTCCGTTGGAGGCTGCTCTGATGCAGTGGGCTCTGCAGACCGTTCGACGCTTGCCCTGTTTTCCACGGCAACGGTCTCCACTGCAGCGGTCGCCACGGTCTCGGGGGAGAGTTGCTCCCTCACTGCGGATTCCGGCGGCTGCTCGGGCTCGGGCCGCACCCAGCGCTTGGTGGATGCCGGACGGCTCTGGCGCCGCTCGGTCAGCCAACTGCTGAGCCCCGTGCTGGCCTGGCCCACCTGGGTCAGGAGCTGACCCAGAGCGGCACTGGCCTGGCTGAGGCTGGTCTGCCAGCGCTCCTTCGACCACAACCGCAACCGTTCCTCTTCGCTGAGCAGCCGCCAGCGAGCTTGGCTCACCTCCATGCCGAGGCGGCAGATCAGCAGCCCACCGCACAACACCCCGAGCATCGGGGCCCCGCTGAGGCGATCGGCCGTGGTCACGAGCACCAGCCCCAGCAGCAGCACCACGGCTCCCCACACTGAGTCGCGTGGGCGGCTCAGTTCAGTGGCCAGCAGAGGCAGCAGGAGGATGGCGAGGCCCAGCAGCAGGGCCAGGAAGCCGCCCAGGGTGGCGAGCATGGCCAGGAGACAGCGGATCCCATTCTGAGGGGGCCACCAGGGTGTGGCCGCTCAGAGGCTCCCTAGAGTCTGTGTGCTGCCCATCTGGCGGAATTGGTAGACGCGCTGGTTTTAGGTACCAGTGGCTTCGGTCGTGGGGGTTCAAGTCCCCCGGTGGGCATCGCAGGGCGGGCGAGGAGCCTGGGCTGCTCCTTAAGGTGGTCACAAGATTCCATTGGGCGCCGCTGCTGGGGATGACGCAAGCTCCGTCGCTGTCAGCCGGGCCCAGCACCCATCGTGCTGAGGTCACTCGCGCCGATGTGAGCGCGGTGCCGCGCCAGTACCTCGATCCGCCTGCGGCCTGGAACCCAACCGTGGGTCTCTTCATGGGGGGCTTCGCCCTGGCCGGCCTCACCATCTGGGGTTGGTTCGTGGGGCAGTGGCCCCTGCCCCTCCTGCTGCTCACCGGTTTTCTGGCGCTGCACCTCGAAGGCACGGTGATCCACGACGCCTGCCACAACGCCGCCCATCCCAATCGCTTCTGGAACGCCTTCATGGGCCATGGAGCGGCCCTGCTGCTCGGCTTCAGCTTCCCGGTGTTCACGCGGGTGCACCTGCAGCACCATGCCCACGTCAACGATCCCAAGAACGATCCCGATCACATCGTCAGCACCTTCGGTCCGCTGTGGCTGATTGCGCCGCGATTTTTCTATCACGAAGTCTTCTTCTTCAGGCGTCGCCTCTGGCGTCGCTATGAGCTGCTTGAGTGGGGCATTGCCCGTGGCGTCTTCGCAGCGATCGTGATCGCAGCTGCCAAATATGGATTTTTGCCTTTCGTGTTCAATTGCTGGTTCGCTCCAGCGCTGATGGTGGGTGTCACCCTGGGCCTGTTCTTCGATTATCTCCCCCATCGCCCCTTCCAGTCACGCAACCGCTGGCACAACGCCCGTGTCTATCCGGGACGTCTGATGAATTGGTTGATCATGGGCCAAAATTATCACCTGGTGCATCACCTCTGGCCATCAATCCCCTGGTTTGAATACAAGCCCGCCTACGAGGCAGTGAAGCCGATTCTGGATGCCAAGGGCTCACCCCAACGCCTCGGCCTGTTTGAATCGCGCAGCGATGGATTCAACTTCCTCTACGACATCCTGCTGGGGGTGCGCAGTCATAAAAAACGCCGCAGCAAGCTGCGGCCCCTGGCTGCAATGATGCCGACCCGGCATGCACGCCGCCGCGTACTTGAACTCCTGCATCGCACGGCCGTTTCGCCGGTGCGCTGAGCCCCCAGCCGGATCAATCGGCCAGGATCTTGGGCACCCGGAAGAAGTCGCCTTCGCGCTGGGGGGCCTGGTTCAGCAGTTCTTCCCGCACTGGGGTCGCTTCGACCCGGTCATCTCGGGTCACGTTCACCACTTCCACGGCCCTGGTGGTGGGGGCCACATCGGTGGTGTCCACCGCCTCGAGATGGGCCACGTAGTCGAGGATGCGCTCCAGCTGCCCTGTGTAGGTGGCGATCTTCTCCTCCGGCAGGGCCAGGCGCGCCAGGTCGGCCACCTTGCGCACGTCGTCGGCGGTGATGCGGCTCATCCGGCTTCAGTGGGGCTTGGGCTGGCCCGAACCTAGCGCCGCTGCCGCCTGGATCCTATGGGGGTGGACTCAGGCCGGTTCTTCCAGGAAGGCCTCCAGATCGCGAACCAGGGAGCTGGCTGCCACATCGAGAAAGCGCGCGCCGTGCTCGGCACGGGCCAGGAACGGATCGGAGCCCATGCGGCCATCCGGGTGGCGGCGGCGGAAATCCTCGGGCCCGTGGATCGGCCCGGCCGGCGCCGGCTCCGGCAGGGGCCGCTGCTTGGCCTGCAGGCTTGGTTCCAGGTGCAGGGTGAGGGCGATTTCGCTGGGGGTGGCGTGGTGACCTTCCCGCTCGCCATAAAGCTCCCGCGCCAGGGCCATGGCGTCGGGCGCCATGAACCAGTTGGCCAGCTTGCAGCGCAGTCGCGGGGCCACTGCCAGGTCGCGGGCTGCGGCAGTGGCATGGGCCTGGGCGAAGGCGGCCCGGGCCGTGGCGATGTTGCCGCCGTGGCCGTTGATCACATAGATGCGCTCGAAGCCGTGGCGCGCCAGCGACAGCACCAGGTCGTGCAGCACCGCCAGCAGGGTGCTCGGCTGCAGGCTGATCGTGCCGGGAAAGCCCAGGTGATGTTCGGCCATTCCGTAGGCCTGGGCCGGGGTCACGAGCACACCGCTGCGGCGACCCACGTCCAGGGCCACGGCTTCGGCGGTGAGGGCATCGGTGCCGATGGCGCCTGTGGGACCGTGCTGTTCGGTGGAGCCCAGCGGCACGATCACCCCCTTGCAGCGCTGCAGGTAGGCCTCCACCTCGGGCCAGCTGCGCAGTTGCAGGCGGATGTCGGCCTGGGAGGCGGCTGGGCCGGGAAGGCTGGTTTGGGTCATGGTGAACGGCGGCAACCGCTGGTGTTGTGCCTAGGGTTAACAGGTCTGCTTTGTCGGCGGGCCATGCTGCACCGCAAGCTCTCCCAGTTCTGCAGTGAGCAGAGACCTGTGTGGGTGTTTCTGCGCGACCAGCAGCGCTGGATCGAGGAGGCCCTGGTGGTGGAGATCGAGGGTGATCTGGTGACGCTGCGCTACGACGCCGAGGACGACGACGAATCCCACAGCTGGGAGGAGAGCGTGCGGCTTGATTCGATCGGTGCCGTCAGCACCCGCCTCTCCTACGTGAACCGTGTGCCTGGCGAGGAGCTTCCCACCGCCGAGGACTGCCCGGAAGCGGAGCGGCTCAGCCAGCCCTGATCAGCGTGGGCAAGCGATTGGTTCAGTGGGCGGTGCCGTTGCCGTCGTAGTCGTCGCTGTCGTAGTAGCCGCCCTTGGTGCCGAAGAACAGCGTGGACAGCACGAACAGCCCGCTGCCGAAGAGCAGCACACTGCCGAGGTTGAAGCCTGAAGATTCCATCGTCAGTCGGTGCCCAGGGAGAGTTGCCCCATTCTGGGGCCGATCGTTGAGGGTGCTGCCGTCGATTTCACCGAAGAGCATGTGGTGATGTTGGCGAGATTGCACCAGGGTTTCTTCGCCCGCCCCGCCGAGCAGGTTGCCCCCGAGCTGATCGGCTGTCTGCTGGTGAAACGCCAACCCTCAGGCGAGCTGCTCTGGGGCGTGATTGTGGAAACGGAGGCGTATTGCCAGAGCGAGCCCGCCTGTCACGGGCATCGACGCCGCACCCCCAGCAACGAAACCCTGTTTGGTGAGCCTGGGCGGTTTTATGTGTATCTGAGCTACGGCATCCACCACTGCGTCAACGTGGTGACCCACCGTGCCGACTGGGCGAACGGGGTGCTGCTGCGGGCGATCGCCGTGCCTGGTGAGCCCGAGCGTGTGGCGGCCGGACCAGCGCTGTTGGCGCGGCGGTTCGGCATCGATCGCTCCCACGATGGTGAGCCGGTGGATCACAGTCGTGGTCTCTGGATTGCGCCGCGGCCAGCGGCGCTTGCCCGGCTGGGGCCAGTGGATCTGATGCAGACCACCCGCATTGGCATCAGTCAGGGCCAGGAGCTTCCCTGGCGCTGGTATCTGCGGTGCAGCCGCAGCGTGAGCAGGCGCGCCAGGGGCGACCGCGCACCAGCTGCCCAGGCAGCTTGGGGCGGCGACCAGGTGAGCCCCTACCCTGATCCTGAGAGCCGCCGTACCCCTTGAGCAGCTGGAGCCACCGCCACGTGCTGGATCTGGCGGCCTTCTCACTGGCAGACTTCGCCACCGTGCTCGAGCTGGCCCAGCGCTTTCGGGTGCTTCCCACCAGTGGTGCCCGCAAGCTGCCGGCGCTGCAGGGCCGGCTGGTGACCACCCTGTTTTTCGAGCCCAGCACCCGCACCCGCAGCAGCTTTGAGCTCGCCGCCAAGCGGCTTTCCGCCGATGTGCAGAGCTTCTCGCCGTCCTCCAGTTCGCTGAGCAAGGGGGAAAGCCTGCTCGACACCGCCCGCACCTACGTGGCCATGGGCGCCAACGTGCTGGTGGTGCGGCACCGCTGCGCCGGCGTACCCCAGAGCCTGGCGGGGGATCTGGATCAGGCCGGCGAGCGGGTGGCCGTGCTCAATGCCGGCGATGGGCTGCACAGCCATCCCAGCCAGGGCCTGCTCGATCTCTTCACCCTGGCGCGCCATTTCGCCCCCGAGGCACCCACCCCTGAGGCCCTGCGCGGCAAGCGCATCGTGATCGTGGGCGACATTCTCCACTCGCGTGTGGCCCGCTCCAATCTCTGGGCCCTCACCGCCTGCGGTGCCGAGGTGGTGCTCTGTGGTCCACCTACCCTGCTGCCTGATGACTTCGGCGCGTTCGTGGCCGGCCCCCCGCCGGGCCAGGCCAGTGATCCGGTGCCGCAGCGTGGATCGGTGTGCCTGGCCCGCAGCCTCGAGCAGGCGCTGCCGGGCGCCGATGCGGTGATGACCCTGCGGCTGCAGCAGGAGCGCATGCAGCAGCACCTGCTCACCAGTCTCGACACCTACCGCCGCCAGTTCGCCCTCAGCCACGAGCGGCTGGCCCTCTGCGGCCGGCCGGTGCCCGTGCTCCACCCCGGGCCGGTGAACCGCGGTGTGGAGATGGCCGGGGCGCTGCTCGACGATCCGGCCGTGTGCCTGGTGGATGAACAGGTGCGCAACGGCATTCCCGTGCGCATGGCCCTGCTGTATCTGATGGCTGCCTCCTGATGGCTACATCAGCTTGAAGCCATCCAGCATCAGTCCGTAGAGCAGGCCGATCCGGGCCATGTCGAGCAGCTGAAGACCGAGCTTGTCTCCTGGCTGCCGCCGTAGCTGGCCGCGTAGCCGGATCGCCAGCTCCATCGCCGCTACACACACCAGGGCACCGATGGGATCGAACTTGGCCAGGGCACCGGTGATCGATCCCACGGCACCGCCGATGCTGAAGGCCATGAGCAGCACGATCAGCTGCAGCGACAGCCTGCGCCAAGGATTCCCGGCCCAGCTTGTCAGGCCGCTGCTCAGGCCCACCAACTCCCGCTGGAAGCGAGTTTGCTGGAGTTGGACCGGACGGGAGCGCTCAGACGCCACAGAATAAGGGGCAGGGATGCTGGCGGTTGGTGATCCCCATCACCCGGCCCAGGCCCTGCCTGCACCTTGTCTACACCATCTCTGGCGTTATGGGCTATCTCGGGCGCTACTGATAGGGGATTCCAATAAAAAAAGCCCGAGGCCGAAGCCTGGGCCAGGTGATGGGGACGAGGCCAGAAAAGCGCGTTGCCCGGGTGGGATCAATCGGCGCTGAGCCGTTTAGCGGAGCGTCCCCCCGGGGGCTTGACGCCCCATGCCTGGTGAGCCGGGTTGGGTCTCAGCTGTCGCTCTCTTTCTTGCGGGACGTCTTGCCCTCCAGCAGCTCCAGGAGCGCTTCCATCTGGGCCATCACACCCCGGACCTCGCCGGCTTCGGGCAGGAGGCCGTCTTCCATCACGCCCTGATGCATCTCGCGGAGCTCCTGGCGGATGTAGCGCAGGTGACTGACCACCTGTTCGCGCTTCGATTGCGACATCGACAGAGACGGAACGTGACCCCCTTTTACCGCATCACGTTCCTGCGGTCGGGCCGTGCACCGGACTACTTCTGGCCGAACTGGGCTTTCGCCTGCTCGTAGAACGTCTCATCAACCTCGTCTCGGCCTGCCTCGGCGGCCAGGCTCTCGATCCGTCTGCGCACCACTGGGCGCACGAAAAAGGGCACTTCCTTCAGGCGTGACTCGGCTTGGGGCGTCCAGTTCACGGGTGGCAGTCGCTGGGCCTGGCTTCGTCTGCGGAAACCGGCCCTGGTTGAAAGTGGAGAATAGGGGACTCGAACCCCTGACCTCTGCGGTGCGATCGCAGCGCTCTACCAGCTGAGCTAATTCCCCGGCCTCACGACCATGCCCTGGCCAGATGGCCTCAACCGCGGGGGGAATCCCTCCTGGTTGCTTGGCGTGGTTGATGGGGGTTGAGCCGATGCGACCGGACGACCGGAGCATGGCCAGGCCCATTATCTCCACATACCCTGCCAGTTCCACGCATCGCCTCAGGCGCTTCGACTGTCATGTCCGAGTCCTGCCCAGAGCAGCCTGCCGCCGCGATCACGCCGGAGCGCCTTGCGGCCTTTGATGAGGCCAGCACCGCTGCGTTGGCGCAGCGGCTTGAAGACGATGACTACCCCAGTCCCTTTGATGGCCTGGCCGACTGGCACCTGATGCGGGCCCTGGCGATCCATCGCCCTGAGCTGGTCAGGCCCTATGTGCACCTGGTGGACCAGGAGCCGTTTGATGAGGACTGAGCCTGCCCCTGCGGGGAACGCCGGTGGTGCTCCTCCCGATCCGCTGGCTGGCCGGCGCGTGCTGGTGGCGATCACAGGCAGCATCGCCGCCGTGAAGCTGCCTCAGTTGGTGAGTGGCCTGGTGCAGCGTGGCGCCGAGGTGCGCTGTGTGCTCACCCCCAGCGCCGCCGAGCTGGTGAGCCCGGTGGCGCTGGCCAGCCTCAGCCGCCAGCGTTGCTATCTCGACGCCGACCAGTGGAGCCACCTGGCACCCAGGCCCCTGCACGTGGAGCTGGCCGAGTGGGCCGAGCTGGTGCTGCTGGCCCCCTTGAGCGCCACCAGCCTGGGGCGCTGGGTGCATGGGCTGGCTGACACGTTGCTGGCCAGCACCCTGCTGGCCACCGAGGCGCCGGTGCTGGCGGCGGCTGCCATGAACACCAGCATGTGGCAGGCGGTGGCAGTGCAGCGCAACTGGCAGCTGTTGCAGGCGATGGAGCGGGTGCTGCCGCTGGAGCCGGCGCAGGGACTGCTGGCTTGCGATCGCCGTGGCGCGGGCCGCATGGCCGAGCCGGCCCA
The DNA here is from genome assembly GCA_044235095.1 of Prochlorococcaceae cyanobacterium. Lineage (GTDB taxonomy): Bacteria > Cyanobacteriota > Cyanobacteriia > PCC-6307 > Cyanobiaceae > NIES-981. Next base: position 104,577 of record JBIIIC010000010.1, read on the forward strand.
GCTGCTGCTGGCCCTGGAGTCGCTGGCGCTGTGGGGCTGGCGCCGCGACTGGCAGGGGCTGCGGTTGCTCGTGAGTGCCGGTCCCACCCGTGAGCCACTGGATCCGGCCCGCTGCCTCACCAATCCCAGCACCGGACTGATGGGGGTGTTGCTGGCCCAGGCGGCCCGGCTGCGCGGCGCTGAGGTGACCCTGGTGCACGGGCCCCTCAGCCTTGATCCGGCATTGCTGGAGGGCCTGACGCGGGTGCCGGTGGTCACGGCAGCTGAGCTCCAACAGGCTCTGGCCACTGCCCAGCCCCGGGCCGATGCCGTCGCGATGGCGGCCGCTGTGGCCGACCATCGGCGCGCGAGGCCCATTGCCGACAAGCTTTCGAAGCAGGAGCTGGAGGCGGCCCTGGCGTCAGGCTGGGAGGCGGTGCCCGATCTGCTGCAGCAGTTGGTGGCGAGGCGCCCAGCCGGTCAGCGGATCCTCGGCTTCGCCGCCCACAGCGGCGATGTGCTCACCCAGGCCCGCGCCAAGTTCGCGCGCAAGGGCTGTGATCTGCTGTTTGCCAATCCAATTGATCAGCCTGAGGCCGGTTTCGCTGCACCCGCCAATCGGGGCTGGCTGCTCGGGCCTGGCGAACAGGTGCTGGAGATGGGGCCCGCCGGCAAGTTGGGGATTGCCCATTCCCTGCTCAGCGCCCTGCGCCCCTGACGCCAGCCTGTCGGCGTTCAGGCGGCCAAGGGATGATCCTCACCGGGGCGGTCGCGTTGCAGCAGATCCATGAAGGTGCGCAGCTGCAATCTCGGGATGTAGGGCCAGCCTCCGCTCCGCTCCATCCGCTGGAGGAGGTTGAACAGGGCGTTGCGGTCGGCCGGGAGGCTGCTGCGGAAGGCTCCGTCCTGAAGGTTGCGGTGCAGCTGTTCGAGTTGCCGCAGCAGTTCCAGCAGGGCAGCCGGCTGCCCCTGCAGTTCGAGCCCGAGCTCCTCAAGGCTGGTGAGAGCTGCCTGCAGACGCTGCAGCTGCTCGGCCGAGAGTTCAGAACCCTTCTCGACGGGCCTGACGGACGCATTCTGGCCAGCGACGCTGGCCAGGGCATCGATGGGGACAGGAGGGGATGGCTGGCTTGAAGGCAAGCTCACATACAGGTTGTTGAGAGCCGCGACATCGTACGGGTAACGGGCGTTTTGCACCGGTAGGATCCGCCACAGCCCAGTTTCCGCTCCTCCCTGCGGCGTTCTCCCATGCGTTTTCGTCCTCTGCTGGCCCTCGTGCTGGCGCTGTGCCTAACCCTGGTGACCGCCTGTAGCGGTGGTGTTGAGGCCAAGGATCGCTCCAGCCTCACCTACGACGACATCCACAACACCGGTCTGGCCAACGACTGCCCCACCCTGCCCGAATCGGCCCGCGGATCGATTGCGCTGACCGCTGGCGGCAACTACCAGCTGCGCGAACTCTGCCTGCACCCCGCTGAGGTGTTTGTGAAGGGCGAACCAGCCAACAAGCGCCAGGAAGCCCAGTTTGTGCCGGGCAAGATCCTCACCCGCTTCACCACCAGCCTTGATCAGGTGTACGGCGATCTCACCGTTACCAACGACGAGCTCAACTTCAAGGAGGAGGGAGGTCTCGACTTCCAGATCATCACCGTGTTGCTCCCCGGTGGCGAAGAAGTGCCCTTCACCTTCTCCAGCAAGGAGCTGAATGCCAAGGCCGATGGAGCCGCCCTCTCCACCAGCACCGACTTCAGCGGTAGCTATCGCGTGCCCAGCTACCGCACCTCCAACTTTCTTGACCCCAAAGGCCGTGGCCTGACCACCGGCGTGGAATACACCCAGGGTCTGGTAGGCCTCGGCGCTGACAGCGAAGGCCTGGAGCGCGAGAACATCAAGCGCTACATCGACGGCACCGGCACCATGGAGCTCTCCATCACCAAGGTGGACAGCGCAACGGGTGAATTCGCCGGTGTGTTCACCGCCATCCAGCCCTCCGACACCGACATGGGCTCCAAGGATCCTCTCGATGTGAAGATCACCGGCCAGCTCTACGGCCGCCTCGAGCAGGCCTGAAGCCTCCACCCCATCTCCAAGGCGCTTAAGGGGCCCGGCAGGGCCCTTTTTTTGTCGGTCTGGGAGAATCTTTCCACCTCATTGCCCGACCATGACCGTTGCTGCTATCTCCGGCCTGATCGCACCCCACGGCGGCAGCCTGGTGGATCTGATGGTGCCGGCGGCTGAGCGCGAGGCGGTGCGCGCCAGTGCCAGCAAGCGTCTGGAATGCAGTGATCGCAATGCCTGCGATGTGGAGCTTCTGGTGGTGGGCGGCTTTTCGCCCCTGCGTGGCTTCATGCACCAGGAGGACTACGAGTCGGTGGTGGAGACCAACCGCACCAGCAGCGGTCTGCTGTTCGGCCTACCGATCGTGCTCGACACCAACGACGCCTCGATCGCCGTAGGCGACCGGCTGCTGCTCACCTACCGCGGCCAGGAGCTGGCGGTGTTCACGGTGGAGAGCCGCTGGGAGCCCGACAAGGTGCGTGAGGCCAAGGGCTGTTACGGCACCACGTCCCTGGAGCACCCGGCGGTGCGCATGATTGCCACCGAGCGCGGCCGTTTTTACCTGGGCGGCAGCGTGCAGGGGCTGGAGCTGCCCCAGCGGGTGTTCCCCTGCAAGACCCCTGCCGAGGTGCGCTCCACCCTGCCCGAGGGTGAGAGCGTGGTGGCATTCCAGTGCCGCAATCCGATCCACCGCGCCCACTACGAGCTGTTCACCCGTGCTCTCCATGCCGGCAATGTGAGCGAGGGCGGAGTGGTGCTGGTGCACCCCACCTGCGGCCCCACCCAAGACGACGACATCGCCGGAGAAGTGCGCTTCCAGACTTACGAGCGCCTGGCTGCCGAGGTGGCCAATCCCCGCATCCGTTGGGCCTACCTGCCCTATTCGATGCACATGGCCGGTCCGCGCGAGGCGCTGCAGCACATGATCATCCGCAAGAACTACGGCTGCACCCACTTCATCATTGGCCGCGACATGGCCGGCTGCAAGAGCTCCCTCACAGGTGATGACTTCTACGGCCCCTACCAGGCCCAGGATTTCGCTCGCGACAACGCTCCGGAGCTGGGCATGGAGACCGTGCCTTCCCTCAATCTCGTCTACACCGAGGAGGAGGGCTACGTGACCGCTGAGCACGCTGAGGCTCGCGGCCTGCATGTGAAGAAGCTCAGCGGCACCCAGTTCCGCCAAATGCTGCGCGGTGGCGAAGAGATCCCCGAATGGTTCGCCTTCCGTAGTGTGGTCGACGTGCTGCGGGCAGCTGCCTGAGGCTCCACCTGGTGATTGGGCGCCCTCCGGCGACCCGCCAGGCGATCCATGGTTAACATTCTGTTGCTTGATTCTCAGCTGAGGCGAGGGCCGTGAAGAAACGCTGGCGCAACGCGGGGCTGTACGTGCTCCTGGTGATCGTGATGATCGCCGTGGGCACCGCCTTCCTTGATCGGCCCAACCCGGCCAACCAACCCAACACGATGCGCTACAGCGAGTTCGTGGAGGCGGTGGAGGCCAATGAGGTGAGCCGGGTGCTGATCTCCCCCGATCGGGGCACGGCCCAGGTGGTCGAGAACAGCGGCCAGCGGGCGGTGGTGAACCTCGCCCCTGATAAAGACCTGCTCAAGCTGCTCACCGATCACAACGTGGACATCGCCGTGCAGCCCAGCCGCGAGCCAGCGGCCTGGCAGCAGGCGGTGGGCAGCCTGATCTTCCCGCTGCTGCTGCTCGGTGGGCTGTTCTTCCTGCTGCGCCGTGCCCAGGGCGGCGGCGGCAACCCCGCCATGAATTTCGGCAAGAGCAAGGCCCGGGTGCAGATGGAGCCCCAGACCCAGGTGACCTTTGGCGATGTGGCCGGCATTGAGGGCGCCAAGCTCGAGCTCACCGAGGTGGTCGACTTCCTCAAGAACCCCGATCGCTTTACGGCGGTCGGCGCCAAGATCCCCAAGGGTGTGCTCCTGGTCGGTCCTCCTGGCACCGGTAAGACCCTGCTGGCCAAGGCCGTCGCCGGCGAAGCAGGAGTTCCCTTCTTTTCGATCTCCGGTTCGGAGTTCGTGGAGATGTTTGTCGGGGTGGGCGCGAGCCGTGTGCGTGATCTGTTTGAGAACGCCAAGAAGAATGCCCCCTGCATCGTGTTCATCGACGAGATCGATGCGGTGGGTCGCCAGCGCGGGGCCGGTCTGGGCGGTGGCAACGACGAGCGCGAGCAGACCCTCAACCAGCTGCTCACCGAGATGGATGGCTTTGAGGGCAACACCGGCATCATCATCGTGGCCGCCACCAACCGGCCCGATGTGCTCGATGCGGCCCTGATGCGCCCGGGCCGTTTCGACCGTCAGGTGGTGGTGGATCGCCCCGACTACAACGGCCGTCTGCAGATTCTCGGCGTGCACGCCCGCGGCAAGACCCTCGCCAAGGACGTGGACCTCGACAAGGTGGCTCGCCGTACCCCAGGTTTCACCGGGGCCGACCTGGCCAACCTGCTCAACGAGGCCGCCATCCTTGCAGCCCGCCGTCAGCTCACCGAAGTCTCGATGGATGAGGTGAATGATGCGATCGAGCGGGTGATGGCTGGTCCGGAGAAGAAGGACCGGGTGATGAGTGAGAAGCGCAAGCGCCTGGTGGCCTATCACGAGGCCGGCCACGCCCTGGTGGGGGCTCTGATGCCCGACTACGACCCGGTGCAGAAGATCTCGATCATTCCCCGCGGCCAGGCCGGCGGCCTCACCTTCTTCACCCCCTCGGAAGAGCGGATGGAGTCGGGCCTCTACTCCCGGTCCTATTTGCAGAATCAGATGGCCGTGGCCCTGGGTGGTCGCGTAGCCGAGGAGATCGTCTACGGCGAAGACGAGGTCACCACCGGCGCCTCCAACGACCTGCAGCAGGTGGCCCGCGTGGCTCGCCAGATGGTCACCCGCTTCGGGATGAGTGATCGCCTGGGCCCAGTGGCCCTGGGCCGCAGCCAGGGCGGCATGTTCCTCGGCCGCGACATCGCCGCTGAGCGCGACTTCTCCGAAGACACCGCCGCAGCGATCGATGAGGAAGTGAGCCAACTGGTGGCCGAGGCCTACAAACGCGCCACCGAAGTGCTCACGGCCAATCGTTCTGTGCTCAATGAGCTCGCCGAGATGTTGGTTGAGAAGGAGACCATCGATGCCGAGCAGCTGCAGGAGCTGCTCATCCGCTCCGACGTGAAGGTGGCTGAATACGTCTGATTTCGGCTCCTTGCTCACCGGCCTGCGTCGCCAGCCCGTGCTGGCGGTGCTAAGACCAGGTGATGAGAACCAGGCCCGCCACCAGCTGGATGCGCTGCTGGCGGTGGGCCTTGTGCATGTTGAGCTGGCGGTGCAGGCGTCACAGGCCTGGGTGGCCATGGCAACCCAGCTGGTCCACCACTATCCAGGCCTGAAGCTCGGCGCTGCTTCAGTGTGCAGCGGGCCCCAACTGGATGCCGCCATGGCCGCAGGCCTTGGCTATGCCGTTTCGCCCATCCTCAGCCAGGGCCTTCTGGCCAAGGCCTCTGCGGCTGCCTTCCCGCTGGTGCCAGGCGTGCTCAGCCCCACGGAGGTGTATCAGGCTGCACTGTGGGGCGCTCAGCTGGTGAAGTTGTTTCCCGCCCAGCCCCTGGGCCCACGGTATTGGACCTCGTTGCGCGGGCCGTTGGGCACGCTGCCCTTCTGTATCGCCGCCGGGGGGCTGGACATCGTCGACGTGGAGCCATGGCTGGGGGCCGGTGTGGATGCGGTTGCACTGGGCTCGCGTCTGTTCTGCAGCGGTGCAGGGGAGCAGGTGATGCTCATCCCGGAACTGGCCCCTTTGCTGGCCAGGTTGCCTTGAGCAAGGGCAGGTCACGGTGCAGGTGATGCACCCTGAAGCGAGTACTCGTTGTCAGGCTGAGAGGGTATTGCTACTGATGAGATGGCTCTGTTCGGGCGGATGTCTCAGCTCACGATCAAGCTCAGCGACAAGGCCGATGCCTTGATCGCCCAGCTTCAGAAAGAGATCTTCAATCGTCGTCGCAAGAAGGTTTCGCCAGCGGGTGTCGTGGAAACGCTGGTTGAAAGTGGCGCCAAGTCGCAAAGCGACAAGCGTTTTGCAGCATCCTGGATCAACCTGATTGCCGATATCGAGAGAGCTGCCAAGTTGGCCGATGCCCATGGCAGCAAGCCCGCCAACCTCACTGATGAGGAGTGGGCGATGGTGCTCAATCACCGCAGCCGCACTCCCCGCGCCAAGCCAACAGCCAAGGCAATGGCGACCAAACCACTCGCAGGGCATCAGTTAAAACAACAGTGGCCAAAAATCTGTGGTGAACAAGCCCTTGGACAGCCAGGCCTCCACCGCCAAGCCCGTGGCCCGCAAGCCGGTTCGTAATTCCGTCCGCAAAAAGGCCAGCCGCGGCACCACGGTCAAGCCGCAGGCGGCCGCTGCCAGCAAGGGGCTGGTGGCAGGGGGCTGATCGCTACCAGAGGCTGCACTGACCCTGCTGGCGCAGCAGGTGATCGGCCAGCACCAACGCCACCATCGCCTCCACCATCGGCACGGCCCGTGGCAGTACGCAGGGGTCGTGACGGCCTTTGGCGGCCAGGGTGGTGGCCTGGCCGTCGGCATTGATCGTCTGCTGTTCCTTGCGGATCGTGGCGGTGGGCTTGAAGGCCACCCGGATCATGATCTCCTCGCCGTTGCTGATGCCCCCCTGGATGCCGCCGGAGTTGTTGGTGGCAGTGTGCAGGGAGCCATCGGTCGTCGGCAGGAAGGCGTCGTTGTGCTCGCTGCCCTTCAGCAGCGTGCCGCCGAATCCCGAGCCGATCTCGAAGCCCTTGGTGGCCGGCAGCGACATCACCGCCTTGGCCAGGTCGGCTTCGAGCTTGTCGAACACCGGCATGCCCAGCCCGACCGGCGGCCTGCGCACCAGGCAGGTGATCAGGCCGCCGCAGGAATCGCCCTCGCGGCCGATCGCCTCGATCCGCTCGATCATCCGCCCGGCGCTGGCGGCATCGGGGCAGCGCACGATGTTGCTCTCGATCGCCTCCAGCGTCACGGCGGCGGGATCGATCGCCGCTTCGATGGTGTGAATGCGCTGCACCCAGGCCAGCACCTCGGTGCCGTGGGTCTTGGCCAGCAGCTGTTTGGCGATGGCGCCGGCGGCCACCCTGCCGATCGTTTCACGGGCCGAAGCACGGCCGCCGCCACTGCGGGCTTGGATGCCGTATTTGGTCTGATAGGTGGCGTCGGCGTGGGAGGGGCGGAAGGCCACCTCCATCTCCTTGTAGTCCTGGGGGCGCTGGTCCTTGTTGCGCACCACCATGGCGATCGGCGTGCCCAGGGTCACCCCATCGAGCAGGCCGCTGAGGATCTCAACCCGGTCGTCTTCCTTGCGCGGCGTGGTGATCTTGCTCTGGCCGGGCTTACGCCGATCCAGTTCGGCCTGGATCGCCTCCAGATCCAGCGCCAGCCGAGGCGGGCAACCATCCACGATCACCCCCACGCCACCGCCGTGGGATTCGCCGAAGGTGCTGATGCGAAAGAGCTTGCCGAAGCTGCTGCCCATGGGGACGTGTCGTCGTTGCGAGCCTACGTAGTGGCCGCCGGGCGCCGCGCCACCACCTCCAGCACGGTGGGCCCCACCCAGAGACTGCCGGGATCACGGCGGGCGGCCGCCATCGCCGCTTCTGCTTCGGCCGCCTCGGCGGCGCTCCACAGGCCCATGGCCTGCAGCCGTCGGCCATAGATGCTCACAAATGGTTCCAGCCAGCGGGCCACCCAGCTGCCGGGGCCTCCGGCCGTGGCCAGTGGCCGCAGGGCTTCGATCGCAAAGCCCCGGGCCGCAACCAGGGAGGGTAGGCGGCGATTCACGTTGGCATCACCGCCGTTGGCCTCAAAGCTGGTGAGCACGGCTGCCCCGAAGCGCTGCAGGATCGCGCCGTGGGGATGGAGTCCAAACGTGGACCAGTGGATGTATTCGTGGAAGAGGGCGACGCCACCTGGGCGCAGCGCCAGCTCCAGCTGGGCGATCAATGGGTCGAGATCCCGCAGAAACATCGCCACCCAGCGGCACCAGCTCAGATCAAAGGCCTGATCCAGAGCCAGGGGGGCCTGGTGCAAGTCGTGGCCGATAAAGCTGAGCTGGGCGAGCTCGCCCGCAGTCGCCAGGGCCTTGGCTTCAGCCAGTTAGGAGATGTCGTTCTCCAGTCCCAGCACCAGTCCACTGGACCCCACCTGTTCGGCCAGATCCCGGGCGGCCCAGCCGGGTCCGCAACCCAGATCGAGGGCCGCAGCTCCAGGCTTCAGCCCCGCCCGGCTCCAGGCCGCCTGGGCCAGCGGACGCCAGAGCTGGTGCTGCAGCTCCAGTCGCTGGCGCTCATCGGGCTCTGACCCCAGCACATAGGACGGCGACACCTTCATCCACTGGCAGCCCTTGCCCATTCAGCCAACCCCAATCCAACACGAGCGGCGCAACAAGCGCAGCCCAACAAGCCTCCACAACAAAAAGCCCTCGCCGTGTGGCGAGGGCTTCAGGGATTCCGTTTGGTACTGGGTTGGTTGAACCC
>JBIIIC010000029.1:0-34316 GCA_044235095.1 Prochlorococcaceae cyanobacterium
TCCTCTCGGGAGCTCTCGGGGCCGTCGCCTCTCGGCGACTCAGAAAACTTACAACACCGTCGGCTCTCGCCTTCTTCAGTTGCAAGCTGCGCTCCGCTTCCGTCGCGCAGTCCAAAAAGGTAGCACCTCAGGCGACCAGTGCAAGCCCCCAGGGCAGAAACCGCTGGAGGTTTTCCGGCGAATCGGCCGCCAGCACAGGGAAGTCGGCGTTTGCGAGGTCGCTGCCGGGAGCCAGGGCTTCGGGAGATTGCTGCAGCCAGCGCATTGCACAACCCAGTTCGCTGAGCACCAGCCAGGCCGCTGCAAGGTCCCAGATCTTGGGTGTGGCCTCCAGAGCTGCCACCGTCTGGCCCATCCCCACGCTCACCAGATTGAGACTGGCCACGCCCAGTAGCCGGATCTTGCCGGGGAAGCGCTGGTGGGGCAGCTTCTGCAGCACGCCGATCGAGCGACTGCAGAGCGAGGCGCAGCCGGCGGGATTGCTCTGTAGCGACGGTGGCTGCAGAGGTTTGCCATTGCGCCAGGCCCCCCGGCCGCGGATCGCCACGATCCGCTGACGCAGGGGAGGAACATCCAGCACTGCCAGCACGGGGACCCCGGCCTCAAACCTGGCCAGGGAGATCGCCCAGTAGGGGATGCCCGCCGCGAAGTTGGTGGTGCCATCCAGCGGATCCACCACCCAGTAAGCGCGGCTGAGAGGAACGCGCTTGTCTCCCTCTTCGCTCAGTACCCCCTCCCCGGGGAACAGCTCCGCCAGGCCCTCCACCAAGGTGGTGTCGCTCCAGCGGTCGCAGGCGGTGATTAGGCTGCCGTCGGCCTTGAGATCGGAGGCCATGTGGCCAAAATCTCGGCGTTGCCGCTCCGCCACCCGATCGATCAGGCCCACCAGACCGGGATGGAGATCAGGGGGGCAGAGGGCGGTGGTCATCCGAGCTCGAGGGCCAGCACTTTGCTGAGACTCCTGCCCGTATCTTCTCTGAACTGGCGCAGGTTGAGCCGGCTCAGCATCCAGAGCGCCGCCAGTGCCACCAGCACTTCCACACCCAGCACCAGGGCATAGGCGGGAAAAGCACCAGCCCCCAAGCCCAGGCTTTGCTGCAGCCAGCGGCCCCCATCCAGCAGGCCACCACCCAGCAACTTGCCGAGGGCGCGGGATAGCGCCTGGGCCAACCCCCAGACCCCAACAAAGGTGCCCGCGGCTTCCGGCAAGGTGAGATCGAGCATCAGCACCAGGGCACTGTTGGTGCCGATGCCCGCAGCCAGGCCGAACAGCAGCATCACCACCTGCAACAGCGGCACCCGGCCGCTGAAGCCCACCAACAGCAGCAGCAGCAGACTCACGGCGATCAGCTGGCAGCCAAGCCGGGCAGTGGCCAACTTGCCCAACCGCGGCACGATCAGCAGCCCAGCCAGCAACAGACCCAGCAGGGTGCCGGTGCCCCACACCGCATTGAGGGAGGCGGTGGCGGCAATCGGCATGCCAAACACCTCAGCTCCGTAGCTCTCGAGGATCGGGTCCTGCAAAAACAGTCCGAGGGTGAACAGCACCAGGAAGCTGAAGAACACCAGCACCTGGCGACTGGAGGTGATCAGGGCCCACGCCTGGCGCAGGGTGATGGCGTCGTCGCGGGGCTCACTACTGCCGCTGGTGGCCGTGGAGTGGGGACGATCGATGCCGATGGTGGCCACGAGCGTGAGCAGCAGCACCACCGCTGCCACCCTGGCCATGAAGGCCATGAGCACCGGCTGAAGCACAGCCGGGTCGGTGATGCCATCCAGGCCCCTCAGGCTGATGCCGATCGCGATCGCGCCAACCACGATGCCCACGGTGAGCAGGCACCAGATCAGACCCACAGCCCTTGGACGCTCCTGTTCAGTGGTGCGGTCGATCACCAGGGCCAGATAGGGCGTAGTGGCCAGGGATACCGCCAGGCCGTAGAGAGCGAACAGGCCACAGAGGGCGGCCACACCGGCCGTCAGGGCGAGGGGTTGGCCGGCCTGCAGCAGCTCCCCCACCTGGAAAATCAGGGGCACGGAGAGCACCGCTAGGGCGCAGAACAGGAGCGTGCCCAGCCAGATGTAGGGAACCCGGTGACGGCCTCCCAGGGGATAGGCGTCGGAGATCTGGCCGAACAGCACCCGTGATGGGGCCACGAACTGCTCGAAGGCAAGAGCGCCTCCCACCAGCAGCCCTGGAAACGCCAGTTCGCTGAGCATCACCCGATTGAGCAGGCCCGCAAAGATCACAGCCAGACAACCCAGACAGCCCTGGAAGAGGCCCAGTCGCAGGGTGGAGATCAGACCCAGAGCGGGCTGGTTGGAGGGCAGGGGGGCAGCGGTCATGGCGGCCACCGAATGCCCTAGACGGCGCCAGGCATGGCGGCCTGGCAAGCGGGAACCAGGGGCGTGGGCTCCACCGGAATGGCGGAGGAGTCGGTGGGCTTCACGGCCGGTAGCGACTGGGGAGAGCAGGCCACCACCTGATCAAGCCCCGTGCGGCGGCGCAGCTCGGCCAGGCGGATGTTGTAGTCCGTGATGGCGTTGGAATAGCGCACCTCGGCCTGGGTGAGATCACGCTGGTTGTCGACCACCTCCCGCTGAGTGGTGACGCCGGCCTGGAAGCGCAGCCGGGCCAGGCGCAGGGATTCGCGAGCCGAGATCACCTCGCGGGAGGTGGTGATGATGTTGCGATTGTTCTTCTCGAGCTCGTAGAAGCTCTCCTCCACCTGGCGGCGGATATCGTCCCGACGCTGGGCGAAGCGGTAGGTGCCCTCCTGGGCAGCCTGTTTCTGTTGGCGGTACTGGGCGCGAGAACGACCACCGTCGAACAGGTTCCAGGAAAAGTTCAGCCCGACAGACGTGTCGTAGCTGGAGCCGGAGTCGCTCCCCAGAGCAGTGAAGCCCTGCTCAGCCCCCGAGAAGTTGGTGTAGCCAAAGGCTGTAAAGACATTGAGGAAGGGCTGCACATTGGCCAGAGCCGAGTTGGCATCGCTGTTGGCGATCGAGATGGACAACAGCGACTGGTCCAGTTCTTCCCGGAAGGTGTAGGCCGCCACGATGCTCTGCGGGAGCGAGGGCTGCCACACGCCCAGCACCCGCGAGAGGTCCTTGGCGGTGGGCGTCACCGTCTGGGGCAGATCGAGCAGGGCGGCCAGGGTGCGACGGGCCACCGACTGGGCCGCCAGGAAATCGGCCAGGAGCTGCTGGTCACGGGCCAGCTGGGTTTCCGCCTCCAACACCTCCAGCTTGGTGGCCACGCCGGCCTGGAACCGGGCCCGGGCGTCCCGCAGGCTCACCAGTGAAGCCCGCACCGACTCCTGGCCGATGCGCACCCCATCGTCTGCCTGCTGCAGCCTGAAATAGGCCTGGGCAACCTGGAGGCGCAGGTCTCGCAGGGCAATCACGTATTGAAAGCGGGCAGTCTCAAACCGATCACGGGCAGCGGCCACCGTGGGCACGCGCTGGGGATTGATCAGGGCCCACTGGGCGTTCAGTGAAGCGGCAAAATCCCAGCGGTCGATCAGCGACGTGCTGCTGCCCTGCTTGATCTGACCGGTGGTGAAGGCAGGCACCTGGCCTGCCTGGAGTTGAAGGGTGGGGTACCACAGGGCAATCTGAGCCCGCAGATCGCTCTGGGCCTGATCCACCTGGCTGGCCACAGCCTTGAGCTCAGGATTGTTGACCTCGGCGAGATTTTCGGCCTCCACCAGGCTGATGGGCCTGAGCTCCTGAATACGCACCTGCTCGGGCTTGGTGGGCAGGGCCAGCGAGGCTGGGGCCTGAAGGTCACCCACCCCAGGGGCCAAGTCCGTTGCAGCAGGTGCAACCAGGGTTGGATTGAGCCGGGGGCGAGCGCCCTTTACATCGGGAGCGAGGGGAACAGCAACGGGAGTTGCAGCGGCAGCCTGCTCAACCGGTGGAGATGGGCTGTCTTCGGCGCGTACCGCGACCGCCAGCAGCGGCACTCCAACCAGGCCGCACAGCACCAGTCGAACCGTGGAGAGCCTCACACCAGATGTTGACGGAATGGGGTGAGCTTAGTGAGCTAAATCCGAGTCGCTGGTGCAGCAGGCCACAAGGTCGGCCGCACCATGCAGCAACTGCACCGGCACGGGCAAGCGGGTCTCCAGCTCTTCGAGCCGCAGATCGTCGAGAAACACCGGCTCCCCCTGGCGCAGCATCACCGCCGGCAGCAGTAGAGCCTCGCCCAGATCACGATCCGCCAGGCCCGTGAGCAGATCGGCACCGGTGAGCAAACCGGTGACCACCTGCTCCTGGCCCCAGTAGGGGCTGGGCAGGCCGTGGAGCAGCAGCTCCACTCCCTCCACGGCATTGAGCCGCTCCACCACCGGCGCCAGGGCCTCGGCCACCAGGCGGCCCACCACCCAGCTCAGCCGCCGGGGCCGCTCCACCCGCTGGGGCAGATCAGATGTGGCCCGATCCAGCTCCTCGAGAAAGGCGCGGATGCTGCCTACACCGTTTTCCTGCTGGGGCAGGTCTTCGTAGTTGGCCCGAGGCGGCAAGGGCAGGCCAGCGATCAGATACCACTCATCAGAGAGCCAGGCGAAACGGCTGCCCAGCCGCTGCTGAAACTCCGCCTGCAGGGGCTCCACCAGGGCAATCACCGCCCGGGCCGCCGCCCGATTCACCGGCAGCAGGCCATCGCCGGGGGGACGGAAGCGGGTGAGACCCACCGGCACCACAGCGGCCGAGAGCACCGCCGGCCAGTCGCCGCCCCCGAATCCCGCCAGATCCCGCAGAGTTCGCTCGAGGGCCGCTGCGTCGTTGAGCCCAGGGCACACCACCACCTGGGCGTGGATCTGAAGATCCCGCTGCTGAAACCAATGCAGCTGCTCCAGCAGCAGGCCAGCGCGCGGATTCACCAGCAGGCGGCTGCGCAGCTCAGGCTCGGTGGCGTGCACCGACACAAACAAGGGCGACAGGCGCTGAGTTTCAATCCGGCGCCAATCGGCCTCGCTGAGGTTGGTGAGGGTGAGGTAGGAGCCGTAGAGAAAGCTGAGCCGGTAGTCGTCGTCCTTGAGGTAAAGGCTGCGGCGCTTGCCGGGCGGCTGCTGGTCGATGAAGCAGAAGGGACAGGCGTTGTTGCACTGCCTGAGCCCATCGAACAGGGCCTCGGTGAAGCCCAGGCCCAGGCCCTCATCGAGATCCTTCTCGATCTCCACCGTATGGAGGCTGCCGTCGGGGTCTTCCACCTCCAGCACCAGCTCCTCGTCGCCCACCAGAAACTGCAGGTCGATCAGGTCGCGGGGGCGCTGGCCATTGATGCTCAGCAGCCTGTCGCCGGGCTGGAAGCCCAGCTCTTCGCCGATCGAGCCCGGTTCCACCGTGGCCACCACCGCCGGCTGGGGCAGCCGGGGCGCACTGCCATCAACGGGCTCTGCAACTGCAATCCCGGCGGAGGGTTCGTTCCACATCGGCGGCGGCGCTGCCCCGGAGCTCTACCCCTCCACTGTGGCGCGCAGCCAGAGCAGGATGGCCACCCCGAAGGCCAGGCGGTAGACCACAAAGATCCAGGTGCTGTGGCGCTGCAGGAAGCGCAGCAGCCAGGCGATCGCCAGCCACGACACCAGCGCCGCCGAGAAGATGCCTACCAGGAGCGGGATTGGCCCGCCATTGGCGGGGGCCTCCAATGCACCCTTGAGCTCCACCAGGCCGGCCAGGGTGATCGCGGGCAGTCCCAGCAGGAAAGAGAAGCGCGCCGCCGCCGCCCGCTCCCAGCCATTGAAGAGGGACGCAGTGAGGGTGCTGCCGGAACGCGACACACCCGGCACCAGGGCCAGGGCCTGGGCCAGGCCCACCAGCACCCCATCGATGGGCCGCACCGCCTCCAGAGTGCGCTGGCGCCGACCCACCAGTTCGGCCAGAGCCAGCAACAGGGCCATCACGATCGAGACGACCGCGATCGAGCCCATGCTGCGCACAGGGGCGTTGTCGTAGTCGGGCACCCAGAGCTTGAGGGCCAGGCCGCCCAGCACGATCGGCACGGTGCCCAGGGCCATGGCCAGGCCCAGGCGGGCCGCGGGATCAGCCCACTGGCCGTGGCGGAAGGCCCGGGCCATGCCGCGGCACACCTCCAGCAGATCACGGCGGAAGAAGGCCAGCACGGCGGCGATGCTGCCCAGCTGGATCACGGCGGTCACCGAAACGCCGGGATCGCCCCAGCCCAGCAGCACCGGCACCACCTTGAGGTGGGCGGTGCTGCTGATCGGCAGAAATTCCGTGAGGCCCTGCACCACCCCCATCACCAGGGCGCGCCAGCAGGCTTGCAGCAGGGACAGGGTGTCTGGAGCAGTCGCCAGAGGTGCGAGCGGAAGCACAGCAGGGGAGCAATGGGCCGACCCTATGGCCGGGCAGACCGGCAGCAACCCTTAAGGTTGGACAACTTTCTTCACATCACGGGTGATTGGGGTCCGGCCCAGCGTTCCACTGCAAGCCCCGCAACCCGCCTGGAGCCTGCCCAGTGGCGTGCGCCTCAGCCAGTGGCAGCTGGAGGTGATCAGCGGCCTGCTGGTCACGTTGCCGGTCTTCCTCCAGGCCCCCTGGGTGCGTCAGGCGCCGTTCAGCGCAGCTTTGTTCACCGCCGTGCTGTTCTGCATCGGCCTGGCGCTCGAACACCAGAGCCACCCCCGGGCCAAACACCTGGGTGTCCTGGTGGTGGGCTTCTGTGGCAGTTGGCTAGCGGGATGTCTGTTCTGGGGCTGGTTCCGCTGCCATCCCGTTCTGCACCTGCCGATCGAGGCCATCGCCTTGCCTCTCGCACTCGGCGGGCTGGGTGGCCGCTGGCGGCTGGCCTGTGGCTTCTACCTGGGCTCCCTGGTGGGCACCGCCGCCACCGACCTGGCCATTGCGGCAACCGGCGTGATGCCCCTGTGGCCCCAGGTCGTTCAGGCCGGGCCCGCCCAGGCCGCAAACCTGCTTCAGCAGGCCGCCCAGCAGGTGCTGCAGCCGGCGCCCCTGCTGGTGGTGGTGCTCTCTGCGGCAGCGCTGCTGCAGCTGTGCCGCTGGCTCTGGCAACAGGGTCCCACCGCCAGGGTGTTCGCCGCAGCCCTGGCCACCACCCTGACCGTGGATGGTCTGTTTCTCCTGGCAGCCCTTGCCGCCCCCCGCTTCAGCGGTCTGATCTGAAGATCTGCAAACGGCTTCCCAGAGCACCGCGGGCATCCCAGGCAGCCTTCTGTAACGTTGCTTGATTGGCGGCCATGTCCGCCTCCCTTCCCGTCTTTCAACGGAGTGTCGTGATGAAACGGCTGGTTGCGCGTCTGATTTCCGGGCTGATGAGTGGCGTGGTGCTGGCCGGCCTGCTGCTGGGCCTGATGCTGCCGCCGGCAGCCCAGGCGGATGATCTGCGCAACATTGCCGACGACAAGCGCGCCGAGAGCGGTAGCAAGGTTGATCTCAACAACAGCTCCGTGCGCCGCTTCCAGGAATTCCCTGGGATGTATCCCACGCTGGCCGGCAAGATTGTCCTCGGCGGCCCCTACGAAAACGTCGACGACGTGCTGAGTCTCGACCTGACCGAGCGCCAGAAGGAGCTGTTCAACAAGTACAAGGACAACTTCACCGTGACCGCTCCGTCGATCGCCCTCAACGAGGGTTTCGACCGCATCAACGACGGCCAGTACCGCTGATTTCAGAATCAGGGCAGCCCATTAAGCTCGCTGTCCCGATCTGGCCGCCGGTGCCAACCGGCGGCTTTTTTCGTGGCCTACGTCGCACGACACGCCCCATCCGAGATGGCTGAGGACCGCTGGGACGTGGTGGTGATCGGCGGTGGTGCCGCCGGCTTGATGGCCTGCCTGGAGCTGCCGGCACACCTGAGGGTGCTGTTGCTCAGCAAGGAACACGCTCCCCGCTCTGCCAGCCGGTGGGCCCAGGGGGGGATCGCCGCGGTCACCAGAGCCGACGACAGTTTTGCCAGCCACATCGAGGACACCCTGCGTGCCGGCGCTGGCCTCTGCGACCGGCGGTCGGTGGAACTGCTGGTGCGCGAGGCCCCCGGATGCGTGCAGCGGCTGCTGGAGCTGGGCATGGCCTTTGATCGCCACGGCCAGGAACTCAGCACCACGCTGGAGGCTGCCCACAGTCATCGACGGGTGCTCCACGCCCAGGACCGCACCGGGCGGGCCCTGGTGGAGGTGCTGGAGCAGGAGGTGCGGCGGCGCCCCGGTGTGGTGCTGCGCCAGGGCCTGCTGGCCCTGCAGCTGTGGATGGAAGCAGGCGCCTGCGTTGGGCTGCAGGTGCTGGATGGCAACCGCATCCACTGGCTGCGGGCCCGGGCAGTGGTGCTAGCCAGCGGAGGCGGGGGCCATCTGTTTGCCCACACCACCAACCCGGCCCAGTCGTGCGGCGACGGCGTGGTGATGGCCTGGCAGGCCGGCGCACTGATCCGCGATCTCGAGTTTGTGCAGTTCCACCCCACGGCGCTGATGTTGCCGGGGGCGCCCCACTTCCTGATTTCTGAAGCGGTGCGCGGCGAAGGGGCACGGCTGATCGACGACCAGGGCCAGAGCCCGGTGGCCGCTCTTGCGGGGGGCGACCTGGCACCCAGGGACCAGGTGAGCCGGGCCCTGGCCCGCTGCATGCAGGAGCAGGGGGTGGAGCGCCTCTGGCTCGAGCTGCGCCCAGTGGGTGAAGCGAGACTGGAGCAGCAGTTCCCAACAATCCTGGAGCGCTGCCGCGCCCTCGGTCTGGAGCCCACCCTCGCTCCGATCCCGATCGCCCCCGCGGCCCATTACTGGATGGGCGGGGTGAGCACCGATCTGCGGGCCGCCACAACGGTGCCAGGGCTGTTTGCAGTGGGTGAAGTCGCCTGCACGGGCGTCCATGGCGCCAACCGGCTGGCCAGCAACTCCCTGATGGAATGTCTGGTGTTTGCCCGCCAGCTGCGGCACGTGGTGCTGCCGGATGCACAGGGTCCCGCCCCCCGGGCGATGGCCGGTGAAGGTGTGGAGGCGAGCCTGCACACCTCCTCTCTGCCGGCGCTGGGGGAGCTCAAGCAGAAGATCAGCGCACTGCGCGAGCACTGCTGGCTGGCGGCCGGCGTGGAGCGCCAGGGGCATCACCTGCAGGCCGAGCTCACCCGGGTGCGGCGCGAGCGGCAGGCCCTGGAGCAACTCCCCTGCTGGCACGACATCCAGCACCTGCCCACCAACGGGGTACTGGAACTGGCCGTGGAGAACCTGGCCCGGGTGCTACGCCTGCAGGAGCTCCACCAGCGTCTGGTGCTGGCGGAGCTGCTGATGGAGGCAGCCCTGTTCCGCTGCGAGAGTCGTGGCGGACATTTCCGCACCGATGCTCCGTCATCCCAGCCGTTCTGGCAGCGCCACACCGGCCAGCAGCGCGGTAGCGCAATCAGCTCTCTGCCCCTGGCCCACTAGCGGGACCGGGCAACCCGGGAAAGCTGGATAGAGGCGGCTCAGCGCCCCGCCCCAGCCCCCGGGAAACCACTCAGCTCAGCAAGCTGTTGCAGGGATTTGACGCCGGAGTCGAGCTGACCGTTGATCTCCCAGGTGGGGAAGCCCTCGATCTTCTTGGTGTCGCAGAGAGCCTTCTGGCTGCTCCGGCCGTCGGCAGCACACTCGATCACCTTGAGCTGGGCCGCAGCCTCCTTGCCGAAGAGCTGCTTCTGGTCGTTGCAGTGGGGGCACCACCAGGCCGAATACATCACCGCACCGCTGCTGGTGAGGTGCTTGGCCAGGGCGATGGACTCAGGGGTGCTGGGGGTGGTGACCGGTAGGGGCACACCGCGGCCTCCGACCTGATCGGCAGCAGGACGATCCACCGCCGCGGCCCAGCCCAGGCCAGCCAGACCCACCACCAGGGCCACGAGCACCACGCGGAACACCAGCTGGCCCCGATCGGGCCACTCGCCACTGACCAGGCTCAGCACAAACAGGGCCAGGCTCAGGCCGGCTGAGAGCACGCAGAAGAAGCAGAAGGCTTGGATCTTCAGCACCATCACGCCCATCAGCACCAGGCTGAACACGGCCATCCCGGTGCTGATCAGCAGCACGCCCCAGTTGCCAAGCGGCGCCAGGCGGGAGCGGAGCTCGCCGCGCAACACCAGCGGCAGCAGCGCCAGCACCAACACCGCTCCGTAGGTCAGGGCTCCAAAGAGCGAGAGGGGCTGGCCGAAGAGCGTGCCCCAGGCACTGCCCAGCACCTTGTCGCAGCCATCGGCACCGCCAGGGCAGGTGAGTGAACCGAGCAGGCCCCAGCGCTTGAGCGTGATCGAGCCGGTGTCGATTAGGCCGATCGTGGCCAGCACCGCCATGGCCACCCGCACCCAGCGGTTGCCGGAATCACTGCGGCGGCGACTGGAGCTGAGGCGCTCACTGAGGCGGCTGGAGGTCACGGGAGTAGGGCGATCGAGGCATTCTCGCAGTCCCGCCCCATAGGGTGGAAGGTCGGCCCCTGCGCACCATGACCAAGAAAACCGTGGCCTTCGCCCACCTGGGCTGTGAAAAGAACCGGGTGGACACCGAGCACATGCTCGGCCTGCTGGCCGAGGCCGGCTACGGGGTGAGTGCCGATGAGGCCGACGCCAACGTGGTGGTGGTGAACACCTGCAGCTTCATCCAGGAGGCGCGCGAGGAGTCGGTGCGCACGCTGGTGGAGCTGGCGGAGCAGGGCAAGGAGCTGATCATCGCCGGCTGCCTGGCCCAGCACTTCCAGGAGGAGCTGCTCGAGAGCCTGCCCGAGGCCAAGGCGATCGTGGGAACCGGCGACTACCAGCACATCGTGAGCGTGCTGGAACGGGTGGAAGCCGGCGAGCGGGTGAACCAGGTGAGCGCCAACCCCACCTTCGTGGGCGATGAGCACCTGCCCCGCTACCGCACCACCAGCGAGGCGATCGCGTACCTGAAGGTGGCCGAGGGCTGCGACTACCGCTGCGCCTTCTGCATCATTCCCCACCTGCGCGGCGATCAGCGCTCACGCCCGATCGAAAGCATCGTGGCTGAGGCCAACAGCCTTGCCGCCCAGGGGGTGCAGGAGCTGGTGCTGATCAGCCAGATCACCACCAACTACGGGCTGGATCTCTACGGCAAACCGCAGCTCGCCCAGCTGTTGCGGGCCCTGGGAGAGGTGGAGATCCCCTGGATCCGGGTGCACTACGCCTATCCCACCGGGCTCACGCCGGAGGTGCTGGCGGCCTACCGCGAGGTGTCCAACGTGCTGCCCTATCTGGATCTGCCGCTGCAGCACAGCCATCCCGAGGTGCTGCGAGCGATGAACCGCCCCTGGCAGGCCGACGTGACCGGCGGTCTGCTGCGCCGGATCCGCGAGCAGCTGCCCGATGCCGTGCTGCGCACCACCTTCATCGTGGGCTTCCCCGGTGAAACCGAGGAACACTTCCAGCACCTGCTCGATTTCGTGGCCGAGCAGCAGTTCGACCACGTGGGGGTGTTCACCTTCTCGCCGGAGGAGGGGACCCCTGCTGCCGAGCTGACCAATCAGGTTCCTGCCGAGGTGGCACAGGAGCGCAAGCACCGCCTGATGGCCCTGCAGCAACCGATCGCCGCCGCGCGCAATGCCACCTGGGTGGGCCGGATCGTGGATGTGCTGATCGAGCAGGAAAATCCCAGCAGCGGCGAGATGCTGGGCCGCTGCGCCCGCTTCGCTCCCGAGGTGGATGGTGAGGTGCGCGTGCTGCCGGGCGAAGGGGGCATGTGTGCCGCACCGGGCACCATGGTGCCCGTGCGCATCATCGCCGCCGACACCTACGACCTGGTGGGCGAGGTGGTGGGGGCCAAGGCCATGGTGGACAACGCAGTCAGCGCGATCAGATCAGCTTGATGCCACGCAACACGTAGGAGGCAGCAATCGCGGCCACCACGCCGCCGCCCACCAGTGCCAAATAGATCGCCGCGCCCATGGCCGTGCTGTGAAGGTGAGGCCATTACAGCAGACCCCCCACGCCAGCGGCCGACGAAGCAAAAATCCGCTTAGCGTGCTGCGATGCGAACGCTGTTCATCTATCCAGAGTTCCCCAAGACCTTCTGGAGCTACGAAAAGATTCTGGAGCTGGTGGATCGCAAGGTGCTCCTGCCTCCCCTGGGTCTGGTCACCGTGGCGGCACTGCTGCCCCAGAGCTGGGAGATGAAGCTCGTGGACCGCAACGTGCGGGAGGTGCGCGAAGAGGAGTGGGCCTGGGCCGAGCTCGTGGTGATCTCCGGAATGATCGTGCAGAAGGCCGACATGGCCAAGCAGATCGCCCGGGCCAAGGCTCGCGGCCTGCCGGTGGCGGTGGGTGGTCCCTTCGCCAGCTCCACCCCGGACGCCCCGGAGCTGGCCCAGGCCGACTTCAAGGTGCTGGATGAGGGCGAGATCACCCTGCCGCTGTTTGTGCAAGCCCTGGAGCGGGGTGAGACCAGCGGCCGCTTCACGGCTGAGGGCGAGAAGCCCGATGTGACCTCCACGCCGGTCCCTCGCTACGACCTGCTGGAGCTCGACGCCTACTCGGAGATGTCGGTGCAGTTCTCGCGGGGCTGTCCGTTCAACTGCGAGTTCTGCGACATCATCGTGCTCTACGGGCGCAAACCCCGCACCAAGACCCCCGAGCAGCTGATCGCCGAGCTGCAGCGCCTCTACGACCTGGGATGGCGGCGCTCGGTTTTTCTGGTGGACGACAACTTCATCGGCAACAAGCGCAACGTGAAGCTGTTGCTGCCGGCCCTGCGCCAGTGGCAGATCGAGCGGGGCTATCCCTTCAGCTTCGCCACCGAGGCCTCGGTGGATCTCGCCGCCGATCAGGAGCTGATGGACCTGATGGCCGAGTGCAGGTTCGAGAGTGTGTTTCTGGGCATTGAGACGCCCGATGCCGCCAGCCTGGAAACGGCCCGCAAGCTGCAGAACACCCGCTCCTCCCTGGAGGAATCGGTGGAGAAGATCACCGCCAGCGGCCTGCGGGTGATGGCCGGCTTCATCATCGGCTTCGACGGCGAGCAGCGCGGCGCCGGCAACCGCATCGTGGAATTCGTGACCCGCACTGGCATCCCCCACGCGATGATGGGCATGCTGCAGGCTCTGCCCAACACCGCCATGTGGACGCGGTTGGAGCAGGAAGGCCGCCTGATCCAGGATTCCGCCGCCGCCAAGGGGGTGAACCAGACCAACCTGCTCAACTTCGTGCCCACCCGGCCGATTCAGGACATCGCCACCGAATACATGGAGGCGTTCTCAACCCTGTATGAGCCCAACGCCTACATCGATCGGGTGTACAGCTATTTCCTCAAGCTGCCACCCCAGCGCTACAAGCAGATCCTCAACGAGCACGCCAGCTCAACCGCACGACCCACCGGCAAGGCGGGCGTGTCGTGGGTGGATCTACGAGCCCTGGCGATTGTGGTCTGGCGTCAGGGACTGAAGCGCAACACCCGCTGGCGCTTCTGGCGGGCCCTCGCAGGGATGGCACGCCACAATCCAGCCCGTTTCAAGGGCTTCATCTCGATCCTGGCCCACAGCGAGCACTTCCTCGAATACCGACAGATCGTGCGACGCGAAATCCACGAGCAGCTCGCCGGCCTGCCTGTGGATCCTTCCCATTCGTTGATGGTGGCGCCTCCCCAGATGGTGCCCGGCTAATCCTGCACATAGTCGGCGCCTGTTTCCAGCGCCGCCTCAGCCTTCTGCAACTCCCGCCCCAGGTAGAGGGCATGGTCGAGACAGCTCACCGGGTGGGGGCCGGCGCCCTCGGTGAGGGTCATGCCCAGCTCCTTGGCGCTGCGGCCCCGATAAATCGCCTGGGGCGCCCGTGGACCGGCGCCGCGACAGCTGATCACCTCGCCAGTGTCGGGATCAGTGGCCAGGCCGCGCTCGTCGATGGCATTGCCGTAGTGCTCGGCGATCAGCTCGCCGGCGTCACGGTCGAGCTTGATCAGGAAGTAGCCCGCCGGATCGAGGGCAATGAAGCGCTGGGAGAGCTTGTCGTCGAGCTCACGCCGCTGACTCGGATCGAAAGGCTGGGGCATGGGGTGGATCGTAGGAAGCGGTGAACGGCAGCTCGGCGTTGATCGCCTCGATCTCCCGCTCCATCTCCGTATTGGCGCCCGGCAGCCAGTTGCGCAGGATGGCATCAAAGCGGCGGTCGATCCAGCGGTGCAGGCTCACCCGCGGCTGGGCCACGAAGCCCCGGCGGCGCTTGTGGCTGCCGCCGGCACCGGGATCGAAATGGCGGATGCCGTTGGCGATCGCCCATTCGATCGGGGCGTAGTAACAGACCTCGAAGTGCAGGCAGTCGATCTCCACATCGCTGCCCCAGTAGCGGCCCCAGAGATGGTCGCCGCCGCGCACGCACAGCGACATCGCCACCGGTTCGCATGGATCGCCACGGTGGGCACTGAACAGCACCAGGTGGCGGCGCAGCTCCGGATCGCCGGCCAGGGCCTCGAAGAACGCCTCACTCAGGTATTTGCTGCCCCATGGCCCCCAGCGGGCGCAGTGCTGTTCGTAGAAATCGTGCATGCGACCAACCAGGGCCGGCGCGATCGCCTCGCCCACCAGCGGCTTCACCGCCAGGCCAGCGGCGGCCACCGCCTTGCGCTCCCGCTTGATATTGCGGCGCTGGTTGGCGTTGAAGCTGGCCAGATAGCCATCGAAATCAGTGTGGCCGGGGTTGCTCCACTGGCTCTGCTGGTTCACCCAGGCGGCGCAGCCGGCCGCCTCGGCCAGCGGCTGCCAGGCCGGATCCACGTAGAGAAAGTTGCAGCTGAGGATGCCCTGCTCGGCGCAGAAGCGATCGATCAGGTCGAGCAGGAGGGCCGTGATTCCGGCGGCGTCTTCCTGCGGAGCGATCAGAAAGCGGTAGCCCTGCACTGGGCTCACCGGGCTCATGCCCACCAGCTTGGGGTAGTAGCGCAGGCCCAGCTGGGCAGCGAGCTGGGCGAAGCTCTGGTCAAACACAAACTCGCCGTAGCTGTGGCCCTTCACATAGAGGGGGGCCACAGCCATGAGCTCACTGCCGCGCCAGAGGCCCAGGTGGAGGGGCTGCCAGCCCTGGCGAGGGGCGATGCTGCCGCTGGCCTCCAACTGCTGCAACCAGCGCCAGCGGTAGAAGGGCAGCTCCTGGGGCATCACTGCAGCCAGCAGGGCATCCCATGACGCCTCGGGGATCTCGGCGATGCCCTGGTGCCAGCGGGCTTGGAGCTCAGCCATGGCCGCGGCGCCCGGAGCGAGGTGCTGGAGCAAAACTAACCAGGGCAATCCAACTGCGGGCTGCCCCACCGTCGCTCCAGCCCCCCATGGCTCTCTCCCCTCGCTGGCTGCTGGCCGGCCTGTTGCTCGGCCCGCTCTGGGGCGCCCCCTGGGTTCCGCCACCCGCCCGGGCAGGGCTGATGCGCCCGGTGCTGGATCTGATGAGGCCCCAGGTGGAGCAGCGCATCACCACGATCTGCCTGGAGAAGGCCGCTGCCGGCCAGGCCGACCTCAGGCAGCAGCTGGAGCAGCCCTGCCGCCAACTGGCCCGCACCACCAGCCGCTGTCTGGTGGAGGAAACCGATGCGAGTGGCAAGGCCCTGGCAGTGATGGGCGAACTGCTGCGCCAGAAGCTGGGACCGGAGGGCGAGCGCATCACCAAGCGCTGCCTGGCCCGGCTGGTGGGGCTGCCGCCAGCCAGCCTGGAGGCCATTCCCCTGCGCCAGCTCACCGACGCCTTCACCGGGGGTCGGCGCTGAAGCGCCATCAAACCCGGCGCCGGTAGCGCAGCAGCAGCTCATCGCCCCCCAGGGGGCGCTGCTCCAGCAGCTGCCAACCGCCTGCAGCTGTGAGCGCCCCCGACAGCAGCGGTGCGGCCGGCAGCCAGCTGTGGGTCCCACCCAGCAGCAGCGGGCAGAGGGTGAGCTGCAGCTCATCCACCAGTCCCTCCGCCAGCAGGGATCCAGCCAGCGCGGCACCGCCCAGCAGCACCAACCGCTCCAGCCCCTCGCCGGCCAGGGCAGCCAGCAGCTGGGGCCAGCTCTGCAGGGACAGCTGCCGGTGGAACCCCACTGGAGGCGTGCCCGGGGCTGCCGCGGCCAGCGCAGCGGGGTCAGGTGCCACCAGCCAGCGCTGCAGCGGCTGCTGCCAGAAGCCCATCTTTTCAGGAAAGCGGGCGCTGCGGCTCACCACCAGAGTGGTGGGCTGGGGCGGCTGGCAGCGTTGCTGGCGCTGGGCCACCAGGTCGGCGGCATGGATCAGACAGGTGCTGCCGTGGCGGCGCAGGGTTTCAGCGCCGATCAGGGCACCATCAGCCCAGGCCAGAGCCTCCTCAAGGGCGCGCCGATCACCGGAACCACCGAGCTGGGCGGCCCCGCCGGCAGCCGGCGCCAGCCGGCCATCAAGGCTGACCGCCAGCACCAGGCGCAGCACCGGGTTCAGCCAGCCACCAGGGCTGCGAGCGCGGCCGGCACCATCTCCAGCTGGGGGGTCTCGGCGAACACCTCGGCGGCGTTGTTGGGGCTCTCCTGCAGCCGCACCTTGTGCAGCCGGGCACCGGCGGCCGCGATCGGGCCGGTCAGCAGGTCGGCGATGTGCAGGGCGATGTTCTCGGCCGTGGGCACCGTGGAGGCGAAGTGCTCCACGTCCTTGTTGAGGAAGGTGTGGTCGAAGGGCTCCACCACCAGATCGTCGACCAGGCGCTGCAGGGTGGCCAGATCACACACCATGCCGGTGCGGGCATCGATGCGGCCGCGCACGGTGACATCCAGCAGATAGTTGTGGCCATGGCCATGGGGCCGGGCGCACTTGCCGTAAATCGCCTCGTTTTCAGCCTGGCTGAGCTCGGGCCGGGCCAGACGGTGGGCAGCGGCGAAGTGGGTGCGGATCGAGAGGAAGGCTTCCATCGGGGCAGCGGACTGGGCTGAGGACTGGGCGGAGTGGAGCGGAGCGTCTGCAGGACTGGGGGGCAGCAGATCCACCCAGAGATCAGGCTGCTCGTAGAGGCGCAGGCCCACCAGCGGCAGGTGGGGGGCCAGGCGGGTCCAGATGGCGCGGCAGACCGCCTCGGTGGTGGGCAGGCAGCCCTCGGGACGGCCCAGATCAAACTCAGGCCAGGCCTCGTTGAGGAAGCGGAAGTTGAGCAGATCGGTGACCTCGGCCCGGATGGCGTGCTTCACCTCGGAGAGGTTGAGCACCATGCCGTCGTCATCGAGCGGCCCGCCCATGGCCACGATCAGCTCGTAGTTGTGGCCGTGGCCCGGTGCCAGCGTGCACGGCCCGAAACGGGCCAGGTTGTCGTCGTCACTGAGCTCGGGCAGCCAGTAGCGGTGGCTGGCACTGAAGGTGGCCCGGCGGGTGATCACGCAGGGCCGACCCTTTCCGTGAGCGACAGCCTTGGAGTGAGGAGCAGCGGCGCTTGCCGTCATCGCCGAAGTCCGGGGTTTCTCATCCTAGGAATGGGGCTCTGTTGCCTGCTGAGCCCGCCGTGATGGCCTCCTCCCATGCCTCTCTGGCCCGCCGCCTGGAGGGGCTCAACCTCTACCTGGTGGGGATGATGGGCACCGGCAAGAGCGCTGTGGGCCGGCCGCTGGCCGAGGCCCTGGGATACCGCTTCATCGATGCCGACACGGTGCTGGAGCAGGCGGCCGGTCGCACCATCCCCGACATCTTTGCCAGCGACGGTGAAACCGGCTTCAGGGCCCTGGAGACGGCGGTGCTGGGGCAGATCAGCAGCTGGCATTCGCTGGTGGTGGCCACCGGCGGCGGGGTCGTGACCCGCCCTGAGAACTGGGGCCATCTGCACCAGGGCGTGGTCGTGTGGCTGGATGCGCCGGCCGAGCTGCTGCTGCAGCGCCTGAGCGCCGACCCCACGCCGCGGCCGCTGATGCAGGCCGCCGATCCAGTGGCCCGCCTGGAGACCCTGCTGGCCGAGCGCCGCCCCCTCTACGCCCAGGCCGATCTGACGATCCACCAGGCAGGCGAAGCCCCGGAGGCCGTGGCCGCCCAGGTGCTGGCGGGTCTGCCAGCCCTGATCAAGGAGCGGCCCACGGCACCCGCCCAGCCGGTGGTGCTGCAGAGCGACGAGGGCGGCTTCACCCAGTCGCTCAACTAGGTCACTCAACAACTAGGTCACTCAACAAACGCCATTGCCACTGCCGCCCGGCGGCTCCAGCCGCACCGCGAACCACTGCACGGCCCGGCCCGGCACCAGTTCCAGCTCGCAGGCGGTGTCGAGCAGGCGCTCAGCCTGCTGTCGAGAGTCGCCCAGCCCGCACAGGTCGGCGGGGGGGTCGGGCAGGGCGGCGAGCTGGGCCGTGAGCCAGTCGAGGGTTTCAGCGGCCGTGAGGATGCGCTCGGCAGCGCCGGGCTCCAGCACCACGTAATGATCGAGCTCGCGCAGCAGGGGATCAGACATGGGCCGCCAGCTTCTTCGCACCATCCTGCAAGCCATGGTGGCCAGCGGCGCCATGACCCTGCTGCTGGTGCTCTGGCCCATGGCCCTGCCAGCGGAGGCCGCCGCGACAGCGAGTCCCCTGGAGCGGCGCCAGGCCCAGTGGCCCAGCTGGAGCCTGCCGGCGCCGCTGGCACGTCCGGGCACCGGCGATCTGGTCTATCCGGACTGGTTGTTGGGGGAGTGGCGGGTGAGCAGCAGCGATGGCACCAGCTACAGCGTGCGCTTTCAGCGCCGCGCGGATGGCGCGGTGGTGGGTGATCGCGCCTTCAACGCCCGGGCGGTGGGCCGGGCCCTGCTGGGGGAGCACCTGCTGCGGGTGGCCAACGATCCCGCCAACCCCAACCGCCAGATCGCCACGCTGGCCGGGGATCAGCAGCTGGAATCCACCGTGATCGGCCGGCGCAGCGAGCGTCCGGGGCCCGGCAGCTTCCTGGCCGACGAGCTGGCCCTGCAGGTGCTGCATCGCCCCGGCGCCCCACGCCTCAGCCAGGTGGAAGTCCTGAGCCGCTACAAGCGCCTGAACGACGGCTCAATCCAGGCCGAGCAGTGGCAGGCCAGCTTCGCTGCGCCCGGGGCCGAGTCAAGACTGGGCCGGGCTGCCCAAAGCAGCGACCACATCAGCCTGCACCTCGAGCCACAGCCAACCCGACCTACTGGAGCCGCGCCACCAGCTGGTCGCGCCAGCTGAACAAGGACTCCAGCAACGGGTTGTCGGCGATGCCCGCCACGCCGCGGCCCGCCAGGGGCGCCCCGCTGCTGGCCGGGAACTTCAACAGCGACAGCTGGGCCGCGACTGCCAGGTCGGCCAGGCTGAGTGCATCGCCCACCAGGTAGGGGCCGGCTGTCGCCAGCACCGCCAGCTGCTCCAGCTGGGCCTGGAGCTGGTCTTGATCGCGCGTGCCCAGCACTCCCTCCAGCGCCTCGCCCAGGCCACCCATGAGCCCACTGGGGAGCCCCCCCACCAGCTCACGCAGCGGCGCTGGTGTGGCCTCGGGCAGCAGAGCCACCCGCAGCACCGGATCGGCACTCACGGCCTGCAGCAGGGCCTGGCGACAGCGACAGGCCAGGGCCGTATCGGCCCAGTCTTCGAGCAGCAGCACCCGCGCCCGCTGCTGGGGATCGCGGGGCAGCAGGGCCGGCTCCGGGTGGTGGCGCTCCAGGTGCAGGGCAATGGCAGTGGAATCAGCCACCACCTCGCCGCCATCCACCAACACCGGCACCTGGCGCTGGCCGGAGAGCCGGAACAGCTCCAGCTGGCCCAGGCCCGGCACCACCTCCACCACCTCGTAGCTGAGGCCCTTGGCAGCCAGCACCAGGCGCACCTTCTCGCAGAAGGCCGAGTGGCGGAACTGGTGCAGTTGCATGCCAACTCAGGCGTTCAGGCGGCAGAGTAGCCAGCACAGACCCGCGACGTTCTCGAGCAGGCGATATCCAGTCGAGCGATGAAAGACTTCTTCCTCAACGTCACCCGCTATCCGCGCTACCTGATCGCCTTCGGTCTGGGGGTGGCCAATTCAGTGTTCGAACCTGTGGCGGCGCGGGCCAGCAACCCGGTGACGGCCGTGGCCCTGATCGGGGCTGGCGTGAGTGGGGTCCTCAGCCTGGGGCTGGTGCTGCGTGCGATGGTGAGCACAACGCCGGTGGTCTAGGGAGCGACACAGGCATGGCCCAGGGTCGACGGGTGGAACGGGTGGCCTCGCTGATCCGCCGCGAGGTGTGCGAACTGCTGGTGAACGGCATCAAGGACGACCGCGTTGCCCAGGGCCTGGTGAGTGTGACCAATGTGGACGTGGCCGGCGATCTGCAGCACTGCCGCATCCATGTGAGCGTGTATGGCGATGAGGCCACCCGGCAGCAGGCCCTGGCCGGGCTGAAATCCGCCACTCCCTACGTGAAGGGGGAGCTGAGCCGCCGCCTGAAGATGCGGCGAACCCCGGAGGTGGTGTTCGTGCTGGATCGGGGCCTGGAGCAGGGGACGGCGGTGCTCGGCCTGCTCAACCGTCTGGAGCGGGAGCGCGAGCAGCGCGAAACGCGCGAGGCCGACGAACCGGCCGACGCCCCCGCGGAATGAACGACAGCCACGACCCCCAGCTGCTGCGCCTGATTGCCAGCTTGCTGGTGGTGCGGGCCAGCGGCTTCCTGGCCGATCACCAGCGCCGCTACCCCCGCTGGGAGCTCGCCAACGCGGAACTGCGCCAGCTGCTGGAGCAGGGCGTGGGTGGCGTGATCCTCCTGGGGGGCAGCGCCGCCGAGGTGACCCTGCGCTGCCGGCAGCTGCAGCAGTGGGCCCGGGAAGCGGATGGAGCCCCGAGGTCACTGCTGCTCTGCGCCGACGTGGAGGAGGGGGTGGGGCAGCGCTTTGAAGGCGCCAGCTGGTTGGTCCCCCCCCTGGCCCTGGGCCGCCTGCACCGCCGCGATCCAGAGAGGGCCCTGGAGCTGGCCGAGCGCTACGGGCGTTGCTGCGGCCGCGATGCCCGCCGGCTGGGGCTCAACTGGCTGCTGGCGCCGGTGTGCGATGTGAACAACAACCCGGCCAATCCGGTGATCAACGTGCGCGCCTTCGCCGAGGAGCCCGGCCCCGCCGGCGCCCTGGCGGCCGCCTTCATCTCCGGTGCCCGCAGCGCCGGTGTGCTCACCTGCGCCAAGCACTTCCCCGGCCACGGCGACACCAGCACCGACTCCCATCTGGAGCTGCCGCTGCTGCCCCACAGCCGCGAGCGACTGGCAGCAGTGGAGCTGCCGCCCTTTGCCACCGCCATCGCCGCGGGGGTGAGCAGCGTGATGACAGCCCACCTGCTGCTGCCAGCCCTCGATCCCGAGCGCCCTGCCACTCTCTCGCCTGCCGTGCTGAACGGACTGCTTCGGCAGGAGCTGGGCTTCGGCGGGCTGATCGTCACCGACGCCCTGGTGATGGAGGCGATTGCGGGTCGCTACGGAGCCGGTGAAGCGGCAGTACTGGCCCTGGAGGCCGGCGCCGACCTGGTGCTGATGCCGGCCGATGCCGGCGAAGCCATCGAGGCGATCGCCGCGGCGGTGACTTCGGGGCGGCTGAGCCAGGCCCAGCTGGAGCGATCGGCCATGCGCCGCCGGGAGGCGTTGGACGGGCTGCCCCCCGGGGCCAACGCGCCAGACACCGAGCCCGCCCCCGCTCCACTCGCCGCTACCGAGCCCGACACGGCGCTGATTCAGGAGCTGCTGACCGCCAGCCTCGAGCACCGCGGCGGCACCCTGCCCAGCTCGCTGCCCCCGGCTCCGGCCGGCCTCAACCTGATCCGGCTCGACAACCCCCTGGCGAGCCCGTTCCTGCCCGCCGACGCCCCCGCCCTGGCCCTGCCGCAGGCACGGGGCTGGCAGCACTGCCTGCTGAGCCCCCAGGGTCTCTCGCCCTGGAACCACGATCGCGAGGCACCCCTGGCCCTGGATCGGCTGGGCGATGGCCCGGTGCTGCTGCAGCTGTTTATTCGGGGCAATCCTTTCCGCGGCAGCGCTGGCAGTGCTGAGCCCTGGCCGGCGGCGGTACGGCAGTTGCTGCAGGCCGGCCGGCTGGCGGGACTGGCGGTTTATGGAAGTCCCTACCTGTGGGACGAGCTGCGCCCCCTCCTGCCGGCCGATCTGCCAGCGGCTTACAGCCCCGGCCAGATGCCGGCGGCCCAGCAGGCTCTGCTGGAGAGGCTGGGGCTGGGCTCGGCCAGCATCGGCGGCGGCTTCACCGACTGACCCGATCCCCATGCTCAGCCTCTCGATGGTGGTGCGCAACGAGGCCGAGCGCATCGAGGCCTGCCTGGCTTCGGTGGCGGGCTTCGTGGATGAGATGGTGCTGGTCGACACCGGCTCCAGCGACGCCACGGTGGCGATCGCCGAGCGCTGCGGCGCTGTGGTGCACCAGCTGGAGTGGCCGGGCGACTTCGCCCCGGCCCGCAACCACGCTCTCAGCCTGGTGCAGGGCGACTGGGTGCTGGTGCTCGATGCCGATGAGCAGCTCACGCCGGAGGCCCGCGAGCCCCTGCGGGCCCTGATGGCCGAGCCCGATCTGCTGCTGGTCAACCTGCTGCGGCGCGAACTGGGGGCCCGCCAGTCGCCCTACTCCAGCGTGAGCCGGCTGTTCCGGCGCCATGCGGCGATCTGCTGGAGCCGGCCCTATCACTCCATGGTCGACGACAGCGTGACCGCCCTGCTGCAGCAGGAACCCCACTGGCGCCTGGCCGATTGCCCGGTGGTGGCGCTGCTGCACGACGGCTACCGCCCCGAGCTGCTCGCGAGCTCAGACAAGGCTCAGCGACTGCGCCAGGCGATGGAGGCGGAGCTGGAACGCCAGCCAGGTGATCCCTATGCCTGCGCCAAGCTCGGCGGCCTGGAGCTGAGCGAGGGCCACAGGGAGCGCGCCATCAGCCTGCTGGAACAGGGGCTGGCCCAGGTGGCGCCTGGCACACCGGAGCACTACGAGCTGCTGCTGCACCTGGCCATGGCGCTGACCGATCCCGAGCCAGCCCGGGCCACGGCGCTCTACCGCCAGGCGATCGCCCTGCCCCTCGATAAACGACTCACTGCAGCGGCCCGACTCAACCTGGCGGCCCTGCTGCTGGGCCAGGGCGAGCTGGCTGAGGCCGCTGCACTGACGCAGGCGGTAACGGCAGCAGCACCGGAGCTGGCCCTGGGCTGGTTCAACCGGGGCCTGATCGCCCGCCAGCAGGGGCAACTGGTCAAGGCGATCAGCGCCTACCGCCAGGCCCTGGCCCTGGACCCTGACCACGCCGAAGCCCACCAGAACCTGGCCGTGGCGCTGCTGCTGAGCGGCGACATTGCCGGCGCCCGCGGCAGCTTTCGCCAGGCCGTCAGCCTGCTGGCCCAGCAGGGACGCAGCGGCGAGGCCGAGACTCTGCGCCAACGGGCCAGCGGCCTGGTGAAACTGGACCCCTGAGCCCCGCCCTGCCCGCTGCACCTGTGTCGCCCTTATCCGATCAGCCCACCTCCGCGCCCAGCCCCGCAGCCGATGGCCCGCTGGAGGGTCGCCGCATCGGCGTGACCCGCGCCGAGAGCCAGCTGGGGGAGGCCCAGCGGCTGTTCGCGGCCAGCGGCGCCAGCGTGGTGGACCTACCTGCCCTGGTGGTCACCCCCCCGGATGAATGGGGCCCGCTCGACGATGCCCTGGCCGAACTGGAAAGCTTCCACTGGTTGGTATTCTCCAGCGCCAACGGGGTGGAGGCCGTACAGCAGCGGCTGCAGCGGCGCGGCAGCAGCCTGGCGGCCCGGCCCCGCAGCCTCAGGATCGCGGCCGTGGGCCGCAAGACAGCCGCCCTGCTGGTGGAGCTCGGCGCCCCTGCCGATTTCGTGCCACCGGCCTTTGTGGCCGACAGCTTGATCGAGCACTTCCCCGTGTCGGGCTGGGGACTGCGACTGCTGCTGCCGCGGGTGCAGAGCGGCGGGCGCACGCTGCTGGCCGAGGCCTTTGCCGCCGCCGGTGCACGCGTGGTGGAGGTGGCGGCCTACGAGACCCGCTGCCCCGATGGCCTGCCCAGCGCCGCGGTGGCGGCCCTTGAGCACGGCGAGCTCGATGCCATCACCTTCAGCAGCGGTAAAACCGTGCGCCACACCGCCGCCCTGCTGGAGGGGGCCTTCGGCGCGGCGTGGCGCCAGCGACTGGCGGGGGTGGCGATCGTGTCGATCGGCCCCCAGACCAGCGCCCGTTGCCAGGAACTGCTGGGCAGGGTGGATGCGGAGGCCGATCCCTATGACCTGCAGGGGCTGGTGGCCGCCTGCGCCGATGCGCTCAAATCTCAACCTTGATCGTGTGCTGGCCCTGCCTCAGCAACAGGCGGCTTCGCTCCACATCGATGGCCGTCACGCTCCAGCCTGGCGGGAGCAGGTTGGTGGTACGGCCACCTCGGTCCCCCACCCGCAGTGCACCGCTATCGGCCCCAAACTGCACCAGGGCCTGGGCGGCGCCGTCAGAGCGCAGCACCCCCTGAAAGCGAAAGCCCTCGGGCAGGGCGGGCGGCAGCTGGTTGGCCACGGCACCCGTTCCTCCCCCCCTGGCAGGGGCAACACGGGCAGGCAGGAAGGGATCAGTCCTGCCCACCGGCACCGACGCCACAACAGCCCTGGCAGCGGGCAAGGGTGTGAGCCCGACGCTGGACGGCACCTGAACGGATGGAGCTGGGCTGGCGCCGACCTGGGGCGTGCGCCCAGACGGTGGCAGCAGCTGGGGCGAGACCTCCGGCGGCGCGGCCATGCAGCCAGCCAGAAGAGGCAGAGCCAGCAGGGGCACAGCCAGGAGAGCCGGAGCGCTCAACTGGAGCCAGGGCTGCGGTGGCGTCAGGCCTCTGTTCAGCCCCAGACCCCGTCTAGACGTCGCGCTGTTCGACCAGGTCACGGAAACGGTCCAGATTGGCCTGCAGTTCCTTGGTGACCATGCCCCCCAGAATGCTTGGTTCCATCAGGGGTGCCAACACCCCAGGCAGCTCATAACTCACGCTCAGCTTCACGGCGGTGCTGCCACCGGGCTGGGGATAGAAGCGCACCGCTCCCTTGGTGGGCAGGCCTCCCACCGACTCCCAGTGCAGTTGCTGGGCCTCCACCCGCTGGGTGATGCGGGCCTTCCAGTGAAAGCGGAAGCCCTGGGCCGCCAGGGTCCAGTCGGTCAGATCGGGATCATTCGGCTGGGTGACCACCGATTCGATCCAGCGCATCCACTTGGGCATCGCCTCCAGATCGCTCCACACAGCCCAGACCCGCTCCACGGGGGCATTGATCTCGGTGGTCACGCTGTGCTCGAGCCAACGGCCCATGGGGAGTCTCCTCAGTGACTGCGCTCAAGTGACTGGGCTCAGTGGCCAGTGGCGGCGCCAGTGGCGAGCTGGGCCTGCTTGCCCAGGATGGCAGCCGCCGCGAGCCGGCCGCTCATGGTGGCGCCCTCCATCGAATCGATGTAGTCCTGCCTGGTGTAGCTGCCGGCCAGGAAGAAGTTGGACACCGGCGTGCGCTGATCGGGCCGGTAGGGCTCCATGCCAGGGGCCTCGCGATAGAGCGACTGGGCCAGCTTCACCACGTTGCTCCACACCAGCTTGAGACCGGCAGCAGATGGAAACAGAGCCCGAACCTGGGCGTCGGTGTGGGCGACGATCTCCTCCGTTTTCTTCGGGATCCAGGGATCGCCGGGGGTGAGCACGCACTGCAGCAGCGACCCCAGGCCCTCCTTGCGGTAATCGACCGGGCTGGCCAGGGCCAGATCGGCGAAGCAGCTGAAGTCGGCGTCGGCCGTGTACAGCAGATTGTCGAGGCCCGTGGGCTGGTTCACATCGGCGCGGGCCGCAGCGGCGGCGGAGCTGTCGCCCAGTTCGGTCACCCAGCCGTCGTAGCGCAGCTGCACCGTGGCCACCGGCACGGCCTCGAGCCTGTAGATGTTGTCGAACAGGGGCCAGCGGCGCCAGGCCTCCGGGATCATCCGCTGGATACCGGGCACGTCGCAGGCGGCCAGGTAGGAGTCGGCTTCCACTGTGATGTCTCCCTCAGGGGTGCCGAGCCTGAGGCCGCTGACCCGGGTGGCTGGCTGGCCATCGGCAGTGGTGGCGGCGCCGGCAGCCCCTTCCTCGAACAACACCTCGGTGACACGGTGGCGCAGATGGAGCCGACCGCCGCGCTGCTGGATGTACTCCAGGATCGGGCCGGTGAGCCAGCGGTGCGGCGAGCCCTTGAGCAGGTTGAGCTTGGAGGCCTCGGTTTTCGCCGCGAACATCATGAAGATGGTGAGCATGCAGCGGGCCGAGATCGCCTCACAATCGATGAAGCCCAGGGCGTAGGCGATCGGATTCCACATCCGCCGGATGCTCTGCTCACTGCCACCGTGGCCCACGAACCACTCCTGGAAGCTGATCCGGTCCAGGGCCCGGATGGTCTTCATCGCGCCCTCGTAGTCCACCAGCCCGCGCACGATCGGGCTGGTGCCCAGGGCCAGGGCATTGCGCAGCTTGTCGAGCCAGTCGAGCTGGGGGGTGGTGAAGAACGCCTTCAGGCCGTTAAACGGAGCACCCAGGGCAAAGCGGAAATCCAGCTCGCGCAGATCACCGCCTGTGTTCACGAACAGGTGGGTGTGGTCCTTGGGCAGGAGGTTTTCAAACGCCCCCACCTTGCGCAGCAGGGCGAACAGGTTGGCGTAGTTGAAGAAGAACACATGCAACCCCATCTCGATGTGGTTGCCGCCCTCATCCACCCAGCTGCCCACCTTGCCGCCCATGAACGGGCGGGCCTCATAGAGATCCACCTGGTGGCCCGCGTCGACCAGATCCACGGCGGCAGCCAAACCGGCCAATCCCGCACCCACGATGGCGACGCGCACCGCCTGCAACTCGAACGTGGGGCGACTCTATGGAGGAGGAGGCACCGGCAGGGAACAGAGCGGCGATCAGTGGGTGCCTGCAGCGACCAGGCAGCCCCCAGTGAGCCTCCATACAGTGGGGTGAAAGGCGTCAGCCCGTGATGAGCACCGAAACCGCATCCCTGGAGACGGCCCCGCAGCCAACAGCCCAAACCACCCAGGCCACGTTCACCGCCAGAGACGGCAAGGGCATTCAGATCACCGAGCCGGCCATGAAGCAGCTGGCGGCGCTCATGCAGCAGCAGGGCACGGGCAAGGTGCTGCGGGTGGGGGTGCGTTCAGGGGGCTGCAGCGGCATGAGCTACACGATGGACTTCATCGATGCGGCCGAGATCCTGGGCGACGACGAGCGCTACACCTACGAGCCCGCCGGGGCCCCCAGCTTCGAGGTGGTGTGCGATCCCAAGAGCCTGCTTTACATCTATGGGATGCAGCTGGATTTCTCCACTGCCCTGATCGGCGGCGGCTTCAACTTCACCAATCCCAACGCCACCCAGACCTGCGGCTGCGGCAGCTCGTTTGCGGTGTGAGCACGGGGCCGCAAGGGCCCGGGTGGCAATCTGAGAGCACGACAGGCCCGCCGTGCAGATGACTGCCACCAACCCCGAATCCAACACCGAATCCAGCGAAGCCTCATCGCTCGACGAGTCTTCACTGTTTGAGAGGGCCCTGGCCCGCTACAGCGAAGGAGCACCTCTCGATCAGCTGATCGACGACTTCCAGGCCATCACCCGCCAGGCTCCCGGCCAATCGGCCGGCTGGACCTGCCTGGCGTGGCTGCAGCTGCTCAACGACCAACCGCTTGACGCCCTCCGCACAGCCCGCACGGCGGTGAAACTCAATCCCCAGGATCCGCAGGCCCGGGTGAATCTCAGTCTCGCCATGCTCGAGACAGGCACCAAGGGCGTGCGTGAGCACATCGAGATCGTGCAGCGGGTGATGGTGATGGCTCCCGAGCTGGGCCAGGAACTCCACGACTCGATCGCCGATGGCCTCAACCGCAAGCCGGGCTGGGCAGCCATGCACAAGGTGCAAGCCTGGCTGGCGGGTTGAGGCACAGCCGGTGGCAGCACAACCCGTGGGAACACAGAGAGGTTGAACCAGGTCCTGCTGGTCAGCAACGGCCACGGCGAAGACCTCAGCGGTGCGCGCCTGGCCTGCGCGTTGCGCGGCCGTGGACTGAACGTGGAGGCCCTGCCGCTGGTGGGACACGGCCACGCCTATCGACGCGTCGGCATCCCGGTGCTGGGCCGCACCAGCCAGGGGAGCACCGGCGGCCTGGGCTACACCAGTCTCTGGGGTCAGCTCACGGATCTCCTGGAGGGTCAACCCTTTTACGTTCTGCAGCGACTGGTGCTGCTGTGGCGCCGGCGACGGCACTACCAGCTGGTGGTGGGTGTCGGCGACCTGCTGGCAGCGCTGGCCGTCTGGCTGAGCCGACGGCCCGGGGCCATCTACCTGGTGGCCTATTCGAGTCACTACGAAGGCCGGCTGCAGCTGCCCTGGCCCTGCGGCTGGCTGCTCCGCCGGGCCAGGATCCGGGCGATCTGGAGCCGCGACGCGCTCACCGCCACCGATCTGAGCCGGCAGCTGGGGCGGCGGGTTCGGTTTCTGGGCAATCCTTTCGTGGATGGCCTCCAGGCTGGATCTGGAGGCGGCGAGCGCGGCGTGCAGCGGGTCTTGCTGCTCCCGGGGAGCCGACTGCCGGAGGCTGGCCGCAACCTGCTGCTGATGCTGGCGGTGCTGGCCAGGATGCCGGCCTCCGCAGAGAGCGAACGCCAGCTCCTCTGGCAGGCCGCCCTGGTCCCCGAGCTGAGCGGAGCCCAGCTGCATGACCTGCCGCTGCCGGCGGGCTGGCGGTGGGATGGGGAGGCACTGTTGCGCTGCGGGGAGCGGGCCGTGCAGCTGGGCTGGCACGCCTTTGGCCGCTGGCTGGGGGAGGCCGATCTGGTGCTGGCAGCCGCCGGCACCGCCACCGAGCAGGCGGTGGCCCTGGCCAAGCCGGTGGTGCAGATCGTGGGCGCCGGTCCCCAGTTCACGGAGGGCTTTGCCGAGGCCCAGCGCCGCCTGCTGGGCCCGGGCGTGGCCTGTGCGCCGGGCCGCCACGGCAGCCATCAGCAGCTGGAGGCCAGTGCCGCCCTGGTCGCCGCAAAGCTCGAAGAACTCCGCGATCCACAACGCGCCCCAGCCCTGCAACGGCATCTGCAGGCGATTGCCAACGAGCGACTCGGCCCTGCCGGTGCCAGCGCACGCCAGGCGGGGGCGATCATGGACCTGCTGACTGCAGGCACTCTCTGACGTGATGGCTGAGGCTGAACCCGATGGCTGAATCCCCTTCCCCACTCACGCGCGCCAAGAACGCCGTCGACACCCTGCTGGTGGTGGACGTGTTTGTGGTGATCGCCGGGGCCCTGTGGTTTGGCGTAGCGTTGGCCCTGCACAGCCAGAAGATCGAGGCTCCCCTGGAGCTGTTTCAGCAGCTGTGGGAACCGGTGTTCACCCCGGCGATCGGGCTGTTGATGGCAGCGGCACTGCTCAGCGGGGTCGTGGGCTGGTGGCAGCGGCGAGGGCTGCGCTGAGCTCGGGATAGTGGAAGCTGAAGCCCTGCTGCTGCAGGCGCTCAGGCACCACCTGCTGGCCCTCCAGCACCACCTGGGCACCATCACCCAGCAGCAGCTGCAGAATCGGCGCCGGCACCGGCAACAGGCTGGGGCGTCCGAGCGTCTTGCCCAGGGCCGAGGCGAACTCGCCCATGCTGGTGGGGTTGGGAGCCACGGCGTTGTAGGTGCCGCGGTAGGCGGGATCCTCCAGCGCAGTGGCAATCAGACGGCAGAGGTCGTGGCGGTGGATCCAGCTCATCCACTGGCGGCCGGAGCCCACCGGCCCGCCAAAGCCCATCCGGAACACGGGCAGCATCTTGCCCAGGGCGCCTCCATCAGGGCCGAGCACGATGCCGATCCGCACCACCACCAGCCGGCAGGCTGAGGGCACCTGGGCGGCGGCAGCCTCCCAGCGCCGGCAGATCTCCGCCAGGAAGTCGGTACCGGGGCCACTGGCCTCGGTGAAACACCCATCCCGGCTGGTGCCGTAGAAACCAACGGCCGAGCCGTTCACCAACACCTGGGGGGGCTGATCGAGCGCCGCCATGGCCGCAACCAGCAGCTCGGTGGTGCGCACCCGACTGTCGAGCAGCTGCTGACGATGGACTGGAGTCCAGCGTTGCTCCGCGATCGGTTCACCGGCCAGGTTGACCACCCCATCAGCGCTGCGCAGGGCCGCGTCCAGCTGGTCGTGCTGCCAGCTGGCGGGATCAGCGGGATCAAACTGCAGGCAATTGAGTCGCTCACCGCTGAGCTGGGGAAAGGGATGGGCCCTGCGACTCACGAGTGTGAGCTCATGGCCAAGCTCGAGCAGGAAGGGCACCAGCTCGCGGCCCACAAAGCCCGAGCAGCCCAGCAACAGCAAGCGCACGTGGAGGTGTGGCAGCACTTAGCCTGCAGGCTATCCGCCGTGCTCCGATGGCCGCCGAGCCCGCCGCCACTGAAGCCTCATCCGCAGCCCCCGCCAAACCAGCACCTGCACAGGCCGCACTCAAGAAAGGCAGCCTGGTGCGGGTCAACCGCCAGGCCTACGCCCGCAGCCTGGAGGCCGAGGCCAGCGACAGCGAAGCGCCGGCCTACATCTTTGAAGGGCC
The DNA here is from genome assembly GCA_044235095.1 of Prochlorococcaceae cyanobacterium. Classification (GTDB taxonomy): domain Bacteria; phylum Cyanobacteriota; class Cyanobacteriia; order PCC-6307; family Cyanobiaceae; genus NIES-981. Next base: position 30,454 of record JBIIIC010000029.1, read on the forward strand.
AGGCGAAATCCTGGCCGTGACCGGTGATCACGCCCAGCTGCGCTGGCGGCGACCCGTGCCCGATGTGTGGCTGCGCCTGGATCAACTGGAGCCCTTCCCCAGCTAGCCACGGCCTGCACCACCGCCTGCATCCTCAGCGTCGCAACTGGCGACAATCGGCCTGCAGCTGACTGCGCCAGGCCTTCGCCTTGCGCAGCAGTTCACGGCCGTCGCGCAGGTAGGAATCCACGTAGCCCATCGTGTAGCGCTCCAGGTCGGCGAGGGCATCCTTCACCAGGCTCAGGCAGTGATAGAGATCGAGGCTGAAACGCTCCACCCCTGCCGGACAGGAGCGTGATCGGTAAATCGCTTCCACCTTCAGCAGACGCGCCTGGCTGACCTCCAGAAAGTTGCAGAACACCTCCATCAAGGTGTCGTCGTAGGGATCAGCTGAAAGGGCCTTGAGCTGGGCCGGGAAGGGATTGATCACCTGGGCCAGTTGCCGATCGATGGGCGCGTAGATCTGCTGCAGCCAATCCAGCATCTCCTGCTCGCTGGCCACGGCTGAAGGCTGAGCGGCCCTCTGGGGAATGGGGCCGCCAGCGGCCCCTGCCGGGGCAGCAGCGGCACCACGTGATGGTGACTTGGTGGCATGGCGCCGGTCGTACTGGCGGCGGCGGTCGGCATCGCCCAGCAGTTCCCAGGCGGCATTGAGGGCCAGGATTTCCACCTCGTCACCACCGGCATCGGGGTGGTGCTGTTTCACCAGCCTGCGATAGGCGGCCTTGATTTCCGCCGCCGTGGCAGCCGGCGACACACCCAGCACGGCGTAAGGATTGCGCTCCGCCAGCTCCGCTCCTCCCTCAGCCCATTGAGGCTCAGCCTACGAAGGCTCTGGCCCGGATTCGCCATAAAAAAACCCCGGACACAGCCGGGGTTGATCGAGGAGAGAATGTGAGAAGTGAAAAGAAGGGCTGGAAATGTGTGAGGAAGCCAGCCCTAAGTGTTCTGGAAATCAGAACTTGAAGGTGGTCTTGAGCAGGCCGCCCACGGTGGTGTCGCTCACACCGTTGGAGACACCAGCACCACGGCCATCGATGAAGAAGAAGGCCGGGGTCACGCTGATGTTGTCGGTGACCTGGAACTTGTACCAGAACTCCATGGCGAAGTTGCCTTCGGCACCGGATTCGTCAGCCCACTGGGGCATGCCGAGACCGATACCGAAGTCGTTGCCCTTGACGAACATGTCGGACCACTGCAGGCCGACCATCCAGGACCAGAGGTCCACATCGCCGATGATGTTGGTGTTGGCGCGGCCGTAGCCGAAGCCAGCGCTGATCGAGGGAACCCAGCCAGCTTCAGAGGGCTGCCAGTAGCCGCTGAAGCCGATGTTGTTGCTCTCGTAAGGCAACAGGGAACCGAAGTTGACCAGCGCGGTACTGCCGGGGGCAAGGATGGCCTGGCCGTCGGAGTTGGTGTAGGTGTAGACGAAGGCGGCACCCCAGTTGCTGGCGGTGTAGCCCACCTGGGCGGTCACGGTGTCAGCCTTGCCAAGACCCAGCTGGCTGTCGCCAACCACAGCCTCGTTGGAGACGTAGTTCACGCTCACGTTCACACCCTGATCCTTCCAGGTGAGACCGACGCCGCCACCCAGGTTCAGGTTGTAAGCACCGGGAGCACCGGCGTAGGTGAACATGTCGAGCACGCTATCCGAGGGATAGACGCTCGGCCACATGCCCAGCATGTCGTCCTGACGGACCTTGGCACCCACGGTGGCGGTGATGCTGCTGCCGATCGGGAACTGGTAGAAGAGGCGGTTGATCGACACCACATCGGCATCCACGCCTTCGTCGAAGGCCACTTCAAGGGCGGTCGGGCCAGCGCCGAAGGCGGAGCTGCCGAAGTTACCGGAGCGCAGGGTGGTGCGCAGCAGGTCCTTGCCGGTGAAGCTGGTGTCGAAGATCAGACGAACGTCGTAGTTGAAGGTGACTTGCTCACCACCACCCTCGACAACGATGTCACCGGTGACAGGATCCTGAACCACACCGGGGATGGGGTTGGAAGCACCGCCGATCACGAAGGTGGCAATACCCTTCAGCTTGGTGGTGGTGGAGAACTGATTGGCTTCCAGTTCACCCACTTTGGCCTCGAGGCCATCCACGCGGCCCTTGAGCACGGCGAGTTCCTTCTCGAACTCGGCCATCAGGCGCTTGAGCTCGTCGGTCACTTCGGTGACGCGGTCGAGGCAGGCGTTCAGCAGAGCGGCAGCTTCGAAGCGGGTCATGGCGCGGCCACCCTTGTAGGTGCCGTCGGGATAACCGGCAACGCAGCCGTAGCGCTCGATCAGGTTGGAGAGAGCCTGGTAGGCCCAGTCGGTCGGCTTGACGTCGGAGAACTGGGAGATGCTGGTGACTTGCTCCTCGGAGGCGTACTTGTTGACGCCGTCCAGGTTGAGCTCAGAAGCGGTTGCGGCCACGGGGGCCAGCAGGCCAAGGGCTGCAGGAGCCACCAGCAGTTGCTGGAAGAGTTTCATGGGTTCCTCACACGGAAAGGGCGCAATGCGCCGAGCACATCGTCGACCCAATACCAGCTGGCCTCCAGGGAGCGTGTGCCAGAGAACACGCCGTCCAAAAACGATGCCCCCGAAACCAGGGCTGGCTTCGGGGGCTCTCGCCGGGTCCGCGTGTGCCGCAGAACCGAGTGATCAGGGATCAGGCGCCGCTATCAGCCGGCTTTCTCCGCGATCTGCAGACCCTGCATGCGTTGACTGTGACTCACGGGCACCTCCTCCTGGGGGGATAGCGCCAGCCGGCGGCGCCTGCGGCCACCCGCCGAAGCGAAGGCCACGCCACTGCTGACAAGACCTGCCAATCCTAGGGGTTCCAGGAGCAAAATCCCTCCGTGGGAACAGGGGATGCCCACCCAGGCCAACGGGGTTGCCATGGCTCACCCGGTGCAGGCAACCCGCCATGGAGAATCGGGGCTTCAGGCACCAGACCTGTTGTGACGCGACCTCGACGCCACTGGACCTTCCCTGCCCGCACCCGCAAGGCCAGGCTGCGCCGCAACCTCCACTCGGCCCTGGAGTGGCTGGTCTGCCGGTTCGCCGTTCACGGCGACCGCCCGGTCTTCGCGGCCGAGCAATTTCCGTGGATTGATCGGGTTGAGGCTGATTGGCAACGCGTGCGTCGTGAACTCGATGCCGTGATGGTCTACCGATCCGAGATGCCCAATTTCCAGGACATCCTGCGGGAGGTGCGAGGAATTCAGAAAGACGACGACTGGAAAACCTTCTTTCTCAAAGGCGTGGGGATGAACTGCACCGAAAATGCTCGGCGCTGTCCGGAAACCATGCGCGTGCTCCAGGAGATCCCCGGCTGCACCACCGCGTTCTTTTCCATCCTCTCTCCGGGCAAGCACATCCCTCCCCATCGGGGTGCCTGGGCTGGGGTGCTGCGGCTGCACCTGGGGCTGATCGTGCCGGAGCCCGCGGAACGCTGCCGGATCCGCATCGCCGATGAAGTGCACACCTGGAAGGAAGGCAAGTGCCTCGTGTTTGACGACACCTACAACCATCAGGTCTGGAATGACACCACGGGTTATCGGGTGGTGCTGTTCGTTGATTTTGAGCGCCCCCTGTTCTGGCCGCTGGCCTGGTTCAACCACTGGCTGCTCAACCTGGCGGCTGTGGCGCCATTTCTGAGAGAAGCCAATGCCCGCCAGGAGGCCGCTGAACGCTCCTTCTGGAGACGGATTGCGGCGGTGACTTTCAGGAAAGATGTCGCCGGTTGGCGCCATTTAGGCCGCCTGCCGAAAGAGTAACTCCTCCTCGGCTGTTGTGTCATCTGGCGGTTCATTGATCCAGACAACGTCTGGTTGTTGCC